>JAEKNU010000042.1 GCA_016838895.1 Chloroflexota bacterium | reverse complement strand
TTAACAGCCTATGATAAAAATTAATAGGCTTCAGTTCTTTTTCGTTTGCCCCGCTTTATTGAGATGATACAAAAAAAATATAAAGAAATATTTACATCAATTTCATGGACGTAAAAAACCTGTAAACAGTACACTAATACGTGGAATAGATACTACTTCATATCCAACTAAAAAATAATATCCGCTGTATACCTAGCAATAATATGATACAGGCGTCTTGTTTACAAATGCATCGAAGAGACCTCCTATGCTAACAACACTGAATGCCAGATTAAGTAAATTCAAAGACGAGTACTTAAAGTTCTTGCTCTTAAGTTTTTTATTACTATTCCGATCAATACTAACAATAATTTTCAATTTCAGAACAGATCAATTCGTGCCAATGCTGCTTGAAGCCGTTGGCTGTGCATTTGTTGTTTCCATTCCAGTCCTTTTAATTATTGAAAAACGATCCTGGATATCAACCTCTATTTTGTTAGCCATGATATTCATAATTATCTCAAGCACTATGGCTACACCATTTATTCCCATTGAATTTTTTCTATTATTTCCAATTTATCGCCTCTCCCGGCCAAAATTAAATAATAAATACTTTGTAGGGTTTTCAATTCTGTTGGGTTTCCTATTAGTTATCTTTCAATCCAATTTGTTTTTTCCGATAAATCCAATAATGATTATCCCGATCATAAATTATCGCTGGCTGGTTAGTTTTCTTGTCATTGGTACAGTAATAACCATTTATTATGATGTTCCAAAAATATTGCGCCAGAGTAATCATATTGAAAACTTATTTTCCACTGTTGAAGAATACTCAATGGTCATTAATGCAGTTGATATCGCTTTATGGACTTGGGATATTTTTGATAATGCATTCAAGATAACGCGTCAAGGAGCAGACCTGCTTGGTATACATACGCATCAGAGTGATACGATTCTATCATTTCATGGATATGCCCCAGTTATTACCACATTGCACAGTGGTGATAAAAAGATTTTACGCGATGCTTTGTATGATATATCTACAGGAAAAAATGAGTATTTCGAACACATTGTACGCACAATGATTGACCGAGATACGCAATTGTGGTTAAAAATAAAGGCTTATCGTCAGGATGATGTATCGGGTCAACCTGTTAGAATCAATGGTTCCATTATCGATATTACACAACATATTCAATATGAACGGCAATCCCAATTCTTCGAATCCTTTGATCCATTAACGAATTTACCAAACAAAAAATCGATTTGCCAACAAATAAATGGCTTGATTGAAGATAATCCGATAAAAGAAGATATTCATTTCGCAGTCCTGATTCTTAATATTGACCGGTTTAACGCGATTAATGAAAGTCTTGGGCGAGCTATTGGTGATGATCTTCTAAAAACATTTGCCCAACGACTTGAAAAATGCATGCGAATGGTTGATGGCGTTGCAAAATTAAGTGAGGATACATTCATTGTTTTAATATCGCGTGTGAATTCAATTCAAAATATTTTTATCATTGCTGAAAGAATTCAGGAAAGGCTGCATACGCCTTTCTGGATCCAAAGAAATGAAATATATATTACTGCAAGTGTTGGTATCGCACTCTACCATCCTGAGATTGAATCTGCAGATGACATTATTCAGGAAGCTGAAATTGCCATGTTCAATGCCAAGACAATGGGTAAGGGAAAACAGGTTATTTACGATGAAGGTATGCGTGAAAAAGTAACTCGTCGTCACCATATTGAACGTGATTTACGTAAAGCCATTGAAAATAATGAATTTGAATTGTATTTTCAACCCATCCTATCAGTACGACATAGGGTCATTACTGGCGTAGAAGCATTAATTCGTTGGCATCATCCAATCAGAGGTCTGGTTTTACCTGCTGAGTTTATCCCAATTGCAGAGGATACAGGTTTGATTATTCCAATTGGAGAATGGGTCTTGGAATCTGCTTGCTATCAATTATCAGAAATCAGAAAGAAATACCCACAATCCTCGCTTTTAACCATGAGTGTAAATATATCTGCTGCACAATTGACGACAGATTTGGTCGACAAGATTCGTATGTTGCTCAACACCAACAATTTATCAGGAAGTAGTCTGATTCTTGAAATAACAGAATCCGTAGTAATGAATCAGTCCGAAATGGTCTCAAAGCTCATTGAGGAGCTGCGTGCATTAAAAGTTCGCCTGCATATTGATGATTTTGGTACGGGTTATTCATCCTTCAAATACCTGCAAGATTTCCCGGTAGATTCGATAAAAATTGACCGCTCATTCATCAGTCAATTGGAAAGCAACCATAATAATTTTGAAATCGTTCGTACGGTTGTATCATTGGCTCATGAATTAGGAATGACAACGATCGCCGAAGGGGTAGAGACACAATCACAACTGAAGCAATTAGAACAATTTGGATGTGAATCCATTCAGGGATATTTCATCTCAAAACCTGTACCTGTGCTGCAATTAATGGAAATGCTCAATTATGCTTCGTTTGCAAAATATAAACTAGAAGTATCAACCCTATCATAATCCCACATAATTTGTCCGATATGATATAATCGGCACATGGATAATAAAATGAACCGCAGAGAATTTCTTTCCCTTTCAGCGCTCAGTTTGGCTGGCTTGGCATTTTCACCGTATAATATTGCCAACAATAGTAATGAAGACAGTATGGATATAGGGCGGGTCTGTATTGAGTCTGTTTCGATTTACAGTAAGCCATCTGATAAAAGTGAAATTCTTTACCAACGATACCGCAATGAAATAATCCATTTATATTATGACGTTATCTCAGATGATGGCCCGGATTACAATCCGCGCTGGTATCGCGTTTGGGGCGGTTATGTTCACAGTGCCAGAATTCAGAAAGTACATTTCAGAACAAACCCTGTGATTTACGATGTTCCTGAAACAGGCGTTCTGGCTGAGTTAACTGTACCTGTTTCACAAATAAAACGAAACACAACGGTTTATGGATGGCAACCAATATATCGCTTATATTACGGTTCTGTGCATTGGGTAATTGGTGTTGAAGAAGGCCCGGATGGCACTCCCTGGTACAAAGTATTCGACGAATTGTTGGACATTCCGTATCTTGTTCAGGCAGAACACTTACGGTTAATTGCACCGGAAGAATACAGTCCAATTGCAACAGATGTGCCCTTCAATAAGAAAAAGATAGAGGTCAAATTAGCCACTCAAATGCTGTATGCGTATGAAAATGATAAATTGATTTTTGAAACAAATATCGCATCAGGCATAAATCAGGCAAATGTTCCTGCTGGAACCGTACCCACCAGGACTCCCACTGGCATATTTAATATCGCCTCAAAAAAACCATCTACACATATGGGAGACGGTTTCATCACCGATGATATTACAGCATATGAATTGCCAGGGATTCCCTGGGTCAGTTTCTTTGCCCCGCATGGTGTTGCTTTCCACGGCACATATTGGCACGATAACTATGGCATTCCTATGAGCCATGGCTGCATCAATATGCGTTCTGATGAAGCACTCTGGCTTTATCGCTGGTCAGATTTTCAGGCAAAAGAAGGCAAGATTGAAACAACTGGCTATGGCACTCAGGTGACTGTCAGTTAATCATTCTTATACAAAACGCATAAATGCTTGATTTCCCAATAATACCCCCCGTTCTGATAGGATCAATCGTTCATCATCTATCCATATAACCAAACCCAACTTGATTAATTCATTAATTTCTGACGAAAACACATCTTCCATGCTTTCATCAAACCTTTCTATGAAGCGAGTCTTTGAAACTCCCTCTTCAAGTAATCGCAAACCAAGCATCATTGTTTCTTTCATTTCATGTTCTTTATCTACTACATCACATGTAATGCTGGCTGGCAGACCGGCGATTTTTCCCACCCGATGATTCAAATGCGCATCAATATATTGATCCATGATCGGTGTATTGGCTATACGCTGTTTATTGAAACAACTATGCGCTGCAAGGCCGAATCCAATATAGGGTTCGTTCAACCAATATTGACAATTATGCCTGCTACGATAGTCAGTATGCGCATCCTTGCGCCGCCAATTTGATATCTCATATTGATGATACCCGTTTACAGATAACCATTCTTGTGCATAAGTAAATTGATCGGCCATAAAATCATCATCCGGGACAGCCATTTTTCCCTGATTAACCCACGTCCTAAATGGTGTTCCTTCTTCAATCGTTAGTGAATAAATGGATAAATGTTCCACTGATAATGCACTAGTTTTCTGTAAAGAATCCATCCAACTTTGCATGGTTTGTCCTGGAAGACCAAACATTAAATCAACGGAGATATTTTCAAATCCAACTTTTCTGGCAGCATCAATATTTTTCAATACATCTTCGTATGAATGGATTCTTCCTAATTGTTCCAGTTCAGTGTTATTGGTTGATTGCACACCCAAACTTAATCGATTGATCCCGCAATATAGGTAGGCAGTTAATTTTTCCTCTGTCAAGGTTCCTGGATTAGCTTCAATTGTTATTTCGCTTTCATCCATTACGTCATAATTTTCTCTGATTACATCCATCAACTCAGAAATATAGTGCTCAGATACATGACTTGGTGTTCCACCACCAAAATAGATGCTGTGAACAGGAATTTGAATATTCAAATTCCTTGCCAGAACTTCGATTTCCTGTTTTAATGCCTTGACGTACGGTTCAATTTTGCCGTCATTTCCTGCAAGTGTGTTAAAATCGCAGTAATAACAACGTTTTTGACAGAACGGTATGTGGATATATAAACTAAATTGATCAACCATGATCACAGCATAACATATGCAGGAAGTAGTGTATAGTCAGCCATTGTCTAATAATTAGAACACAGTGGACATGGTATAATCAAACGAATTTTGAGATACAGGAATACAACTCATGAGTCCTGAAAATACAAATACAACGATCTGCCCCACCTGTGGCAGCCCTGTAAAATCCAGCGCAACACGATGTTTGGTTTGTGGAACCGGTATTAAAGATAAAAAACCAACCAAGCAGGAAGAAAGCGTATCCACTATTAAATCACCCAGAATGCCTGAGGTTACATTAAACTTGCCTCTGGCTTTGGGAATCATGGTCATTTTGTTGGCAATCGGTGCTGGGGTTGTTTACGCTTTGACCGCAAATGCCGAACCTGGGAGCATCAGTCTCAATCCTACCGATGTACCCACTGAAACAGCAACACCAACCAAAAGCGCAACTCCCACTGCTACTGAAACAGGGACACCTGAACCAACTTTTACACAATTACCACCCATTGAATACACCATTAGCGATGGCGATCTTTGCAGTGGCATTGCAGCTTATTACGATGTTTCAGTAAAATCAATCGCGGATCTAAATAATTTACCTATAGATTGTGGTCTGCTCAGTATTGGAAACAAATTGTTGGTACCCCAACCAACGATCACCAGTACGCCGGTACCCACAAATACCCTTAGCATCGCTGAAGCAACCGATAGCGCCTGCCAGAAATTTGATTATGTTGTTGCAGAATTTGATACATTAGCAGGTATCGCAGCTAATTATAGTGTTAGCATGGAATCTATTAAGAATTACAACGGAAAAACATCAGATACTGTTTTTGTTGGAGAACATCTCAGTATTCCTTTGTGCGAACGTCTACCAACTGCAGGACCAACTCCCACAGCAACCAATCCTCCACCATATACTGCCAGCAACTTGTTGCTGCCTGCTGATGGCGAGGTTTTCTCTAGTTCCATTGATACAGTATCTCTACAATGGGCATCCAATATCACCTTGCTGCAGAACGAAGCATACAAAATTGTTGTAGAAGATTTGACCGAAGGAAAAGGGAAAAAACTGATTCAATACGTAACGGACACAAAATTTATTGTCCCAACAAGTTTCCGACCCATTGACAGTAGTCCACACATCATTCGCTGGTACATCGAACCCGTACGCCAAAATGGAACACTGAAAGATGGCTCACCCATTTGGGATTCTGCGGGTGCAATAAGTGAATATCGTGTGTTTAGCTGGTATAGCGAAACCGTCATTACGGCAACCTTCCAACCCACTGAAACACCATCTGAGTAACACTTACTGATATATGAAAACACAGCCCGGAAATAATTTCCGGGCTGTGTTTTTTTTTCTTCATGGATTCATAAAATCATTCATTGGCTTCCAGGAAATGCGTTGCTTCAATGGCTGCGGCAGCACCCATACCAGCCGACGTAATAACCTGACGGAAATGAGAATCTGCAATTTCTCCGGCAGCATATATGCCAGGAATACTGGTATGCATCTGGGAATCCACTTTTATGTAACCATTTTCATCTAATTCAATCTGACCTGTAAATAGCTCGGCATTGGGTGTATGTCCAATGAAAATAAATACGCCATCCGTCTCCAGGAAACTCTCTTCGCCGGTTTGTGTATTTTCTAATTTTACATTTTTAACAGCACCTTCACCAATGATTTCGGTAACCACGCTGTTCCAAACGAATGAGACCTTCTCATTTTCCTGGGCACGTTTTTGCAAAATTGCCCCTGCTCGCAATTCATCCCGCCGATGAATTATTTTCAATTCAGTTGCAAACCTGGTCAAAAACAAACCTTCTTCAAGGGCGCTGTCTCCACCGCCAACCACAACAACTCTTTTATCCTTAAAAAACCATCCGTCACAGGTACCGCAATATGATACGCCTTTACCGGTTAATTCCTGCTCACCTGGTATGTTTAAATGATTTGGACTGGCACCAGTGGCGATGATTAATGTCTCTGCCAAAAATTCTTTTCCGTAAGTTTTGACAGAAAATGGTCGTTTTGATAAATCTACTTCTGTTACGGTGTCAAATTCAACTCTAGCGCCAAACCTTTCTGCATTCTTTTGAAATAATTCAGTCAGTTCCGCGCCACCGACTCCTTCAGGAAAACCTGGATAATTTTCAATGACATGCGTTATCGCCGCCTGACCACCCAGTTGCAGACCTGTCAATACGACAGGTGATAATTCAGCTCGTGCGCCATATAATGCTGCGGCTAATCCAGCCGGTCCAGAACCAATAACCAGCATTTTTACTTGTTCTTGTTCTTTTTTATCGCTGGATGTTGAAAAATCATTTAATTTTAATTCCATGTTTATCTCCTGCATTGCTCAATGCTATCACTTCTATTAGACGTAATAAATGGATAAACGTTACATCGGCTTAGATCATACGATCAACTTCATTCAAAATTTCATCAATAATATGTAGACCTTCCAATAGTTCCTCATCCGTAATGATCAAGGGGGGAATAATCAAAATGATATGCCAATGAATTGAAACATAAAGACCTTTGGCCATACATCGAGAATGAATAAACTGCATTTCCTTGCTGCTTGCATTGTATGGTGCCAGGGGTTCTTTAGTCTCTCTATTCTTTACCAGTTCTATACCACCTAGCAAGCCTAAAGAGCGTGTATCACCTATACAGGCGTGTTTCTCATACAATTTCTTCAAAGCAGTTGATAATGTCTTACCACGTTCAAATGAGGCTTCTATTAAATTCTCATTTTCCAGTACTTCAATATTTGCAATGGCAGCTGCCAGTGATATCGGGTGTCCGTTATAAGTCAATCCACTCTGATACGATTTTGATCGGAAAAAATCTACAATCTCATCCGACATACCAACTGCACCTAAAGGTGCATACCCGGAAGTCAATCCTTTTGCCATGGTCATGATGTCCGGTTGAACATCCCAATGATTTACTGCAAACCATTTCCCCGTACGGCCAAAGCCAGTCATAACTTCATCTGCAATATATTGAATACCATAATGTGTACATATTTCCCGCACACCATGCAAATAACCATCTGGTGGAATTAAAATACCATTCGTACCAATAACCGTTTCTAAAATGATCCCGGCAATCGTTGATGGTCCCTCAAATTGAATAATTTCTTCAAGATGATTGATATAATCTTCTGTCTCTTTTCCTGGTTCAGAATGAAATGGATTGCGATACAAATAGGGACCATTAAAATGGACCACGCCACCCATCAGGTTCGGTTCCCAGGCCAGACGGCGTGGATCACCCGTTAGCGCAATAGCGCCAGCGGTAGCACCATGATACGAGCGATACCCAGCCAGAATCTTATGTCGTCCTGTAACAGCACGGGCAAGTTTAATGGCGTTCTCGTTTGCCTCTGCCCCACCTAAAGTAAATAAAAAATGATGAATAGAATCCGGGGTAATTTTTTCAAGCAATTCCCCCAAAATTGCCCGCGGTTGGGTTGCCATGTGCGGGCCTGCATATGGCAGGCGTTGTACTTGTTCACAAATTGCATTTTTTAGATATTCATTCCCATGACCTGCATTCACACACATGACCATCGAATTAAAATCAAGGTACCTTTTCCCTCCCTCATCCCAAAAATAAACTCCTTTTGAGTCTGTTACTGGCATGAGTTCAACGTTTTTTTGAGCGGCCCATGTCCAAAAATTATATTGTTTACAAATATCTACGATTTCTTCTGAATTGAGATTTCTCACAATTGCCTCATCTGTAAATCTTCTTATTTATAAATTTTTGACGCCATTTGCATTGCACGATGCAATTATTCTTCTGTGATCAATACAGCACGTACTGGCGCCCCTTCAATCTCATTTACTTTCAACGGCAAACAAATTAATTGATATTCACCTGCCGGAACGTCAGATAAATCACAACCTTCCAGAATCACAATATCCTTGGATAATAGGATCATATGGGGTTTTGTAATTTCACTAAATATGGATATTGATAAATAATCGATGCCAACCAGCGTTATCCCAAGTTCAACGATTCTTCCTGCGCCACTTGTATCCAAGGCAGTATAGGATTCATAAAAATCCTGTGTTCGCCCCCATAATTTTGAGTTTTCGGTTTTAAATATGAGACGCTTTACATCGTGTTTTATATTCAGTTGATCGATGATTTTTGAATTGATTCTTTGTATCTCCGCTGGAATCTCTACCACTTGAACAGGACCAATCAATGTTTCTAGAGCAATAGAACCAATATTCTTACCTTGCTCAAAAAAATGCAATGGTGCGTCAATATGGGTCCCAATGTGTGCACTGATTTTTAATCGGTTTAAATTATAGCCATCGCCATTTTCAATAGATGCGGCCTGGATCAGTTCAACAGGTGGATCATCAGGCCAAACCAGTAATTTTTCGTTTACCAATACAGAAATATCATAGATTTTCATTTATCTTCACTTTTAATCCAATTACTGGCAGTAAAAATATCCTCCAGAAAATCAAGTCGTTCTTCCTCGGTCATTATACGGGGTCTTGAAAAATCTTCCAACATGGCTGTATATAATTCTGTTTGAATATATTGTCCATCATAAAAAACATGTCTATCCAAAAACTCCCTGCGGGTACCTACAACCGGAATATCCATCTGATCAAAAAAGAGATTCCCCAAACCATAGTGGATGAAATGATCTCCTATGAATGTCATTGCTTGTGGAAAATGAGCCTGACTTCCGCTTACAATCACTGCACCATTCGCAGACAATTTCAAAAAATCGGTTTTCTGTTCAAGATTTGGCAACATAGCATAGGTCTCATAATGCTGCATGGTAACAATGGGTAAATATCCATCCGCTGCCAATGCTTGCACCTCATATAACAACCAATCGTCCTCACAATTTGCTACACCTGATAATGTATCTGTTGCCCAGACATTGGGTGGTCCTGCAGGATTGCAGCCTAAAAATGCCAGCTTATTACCATTGAGTTCAATTTTGTACGGTTCTCTAGCATCCAACTGATTTATACCACCGCTATACGTTGCCACTCCGGCATCATCGTACAATTGCAATGAAAAATCGAAAGCTGCATTGCTCCAGTCTTTGAGATGGTTTCCTGATAGTTCTACCAAGTCTATATCGGCATAGGTTAACAATTCGAAATACTCCGGTCGGCTGCAAAACATAATATTTTCCTGATACGCATTAGAAGGTGGACAATCCTCTGCAAAAGAAACCTCATTGCTGATATGGGTAATATCAGCATCCAGCAATACTTCCTGAATGGTTGAAGCCGGGTAGACAAAACCTTCACTCTCCATTTTGGCACCAGTAGCCCTAACCAGGGCAGTAACACCTGTCATCAATACTGAGGACATCTTTCTTTGATCATAATTTGTTATTGGTGTTTCAATCGCTTTATTGATCTCAATCATATCTGAATTAAATACATACGAAAAATTTAAGGGATATTCGGAAGCGACAAAAGGACGGCTAAAAATAGAATCATTATTAAATTTTAATACTTTCCAGCGCGGTTCTAGTTGCTCAAATGCCAAAATGAATAATGCATCTGGTTCCTGCCAGGCAGTACTTAATGCCAGTTCAGGTGTAATAGTTTTAACAAATGATGCATCAGGTAGACCAAACTTCATTTTTAGTACCGCCAAATCAGATTCCTGAATATAAATTCTTGTCCATTTTTCATTGATTGGATTACCTTTCCATAGTGCTAATAATTCATCAACTTCGATAACATCAACAAGGTTTGAAAAGGCCGTGGCAGCGACATAAATCCAGTTTGCAATCCCATCCTCCTCGGTAGAATAGAGAAGACTGATTTCACCTGTAGCCTGCAATTTTCCATTTGATTCGAGAATAGTTAATTCGGAAAGCAATCGTTCTGGCACAGGATCAGTAAAGTCAATCTGATATTCGACTGGTATTTCCAGGGTGATATCAATCGGCAGAGGTGCGTTAACCTCCTGTTCAACAGAGAACGGCTCAGTTGATTGATCTGGAACGCTGATATTAAAATAACCACATCCAGACAGATTTACTACCAGACAAAACATGATGACAAAATAACTAATTTTTTGTCTTTTCATGGCATTTGTTCCAATAAAGCCCCTAAAAAGGTGGGGATTTTGTTCTCTTTCATCAACTGTACCTGATAATTACCATCAGTTTCAATTGGGATGATTTGTGTATTTAAATATTGTCCATCATAGAAGTAATGTCGATCCATGATGCTCTGCGAATTAGGTTCATAGGTTTGATCGAAGAACATATTCCCTAATCCATAATGAATAACAGCATCATTAATTAATGCATAAGTTTGTGGACTGTGAGATTGACTTCCACTGATAATGATTGCGCCAGCTTCTGCTAATTTGGCAGAATCAATCCGTTGCAATGAAAAAGGTGTGATCGTATCAACTTCATAATGCTGCAACAAAACAATGGGGATAAATCCATCCTCCAGATATTGGCTAATGTCAAAAGTCATGCGCTCAAAATCACATGGTGCAGCACCAGCATGATCTTCAGTAGCCCAATTTTGTTCCGGACCAACAGCGTTGCAGGAAAAAAAAACGAATTGATTGCCATGATCCTCAATCTCTAACGGTGTAAGTGCATCAGAGAGATTTGCCCCACCACCTACAAAAGGTAAATGATGTTCATTGTAGCGTTTCAATGTTTCCAAAAAAGCTCCTTCAAACCAATCCAATTGATGATTGCCGGATAATTCAATAAAACTGAGATTCAAATCATCAAACAATGATAAATAGTCAGGAGAACTGCAAAAGCGCATTTCCTCCCTTAATGGAACAGCGGGGGGACAGTCATCAAAAAATGGCACCTCATTACTTATGTGGGTTATATCTGATGATAGAAAAATATCCTTGACATTCTTAATCGGGTATTGAATGCTCTCTGTTTCCATCTCATAGGCCAAATTTCGTACAAAAGCTGTCGTTCCGGTCAGCAGTACACTACTCATTTTTTCTGAATCAAAATTTGACAATACATAGCGATCTGAATCCATGCCGTTATATTTCATTTGGATTGAATAACGCGCTATTAATGGATAAGTTCTCCGATCCAATTGCCTGTCCAAAGGATATTGCCCATCAAACGATAGAATTCGCCAGGAAGAATCAAGTTCCTCAATCGGCAGTATGGCCCAGGAAGCACTATTATCTACACCTTTGGCATAGATTTCGTCAGCAGGCAAAATTTTCACGGTATGAATATTGGGGGCACCCCATTGTTCAGTGAAATACGCTGCCGTTTCGGCAGACATCATTAATGGTTGAAAATTAAAGGTCGCAAATCGAATCCCTTGCCAGGCACGTTCAATCGTTTTGGAATCAATATCTATCACCGGGATATCAAAGGGGACTGCAATGACATATAACCATTCAATATCACTTGAAAGTTGTTCTGTAGTGGATTTTACAGCAACATCAATGACAATATCCGCCTCTTCTGCACTTTCAACAATCTCGACATCAGACATTCCCTCAATCTGATCACGATAGGATGATTGAATTGCTTCAGCAATATAAATTTTTGGGAAAACAATTTGAGTGGGATTATACTGTGCTGTTTTTTCAGCATCCACAAGATCAACGATGTTGCTGTTTGAAGAGGGACAGCCTGAACCACCATTTTCACAATCCTTCTCAGATGTGATCTGGCTACAGCTACCAACAATTAGCATCACAATGATTATAACGATGAGACTGTAAACCTTATTCACAAAATCACTCCTGATCAGGGTGTTAATATTGGGTAATTATATCCTACCTGAAAGAATATTTGAGCCGCTGAATTGATAGAATTTGATAGCAACTACAGATATAATTCAATCATCTTGAACGAACTGAGGTATTGATTAATGCGAAACGTTATTGTAATCGGAATCGGTGCAACTCCCATCAATGAACATTGGCAATTATCATTGAGAGAATTGGCTGGAGAAGCAGGATTAGCTGCCATGCATGATGCAGGTCTCTCAACAGTTGAAAGCATCTATGTCGGTAATATGATGTCTGGTTCCGCAAATCATCAACAACACCTTGGTTCATATATCGGTGATTGGCTTGGATTAAAATTTAATGAAGCCGTACGGATTGAAGCAGCCTGCAGCTCAAGTGCTGCTGCTTTTCGTTCGGCATTAATTGCGGTTGCCTCCGGGCAAGTGGATAGCGCTATGGCGATTGGCGTTGAAAAAATGACCGATTCCCCTGGATCAGAAATAACAGCCGAGTTAGCAACTGCAGCAGACGCTGATTGGGAAGGTGATCATGGTGTTTCATTTGTTGCGTTAAACGCGCTCGTAATGCAGCGCTACATGCATGAGTATGGTTGGAAACATGAGCATTTTGCCAATTTCTCCATAAATGCCCACCAGAACGCCTTGCATAACCCACTGGCACGTTTCCATTCAGCATTGACTTTTGAAAAATATGAAAACGCATCTATGGTCGCTGATCCTATCCAATTGTTCGACGCATCACCTATGGGAGATGGTGCAGCAGCGATTCTGATTGCTGCAGAAGATGCTGTTCTAACAACTTCAAAGGATCGCATACGCGTGTTGGGTTCCGCTGCTGCAACAGATTCGATTGCTGTTCATGGACGAAAAGATCCACTATGGCTAAGCGCTGCAGAAAAATCCGCAAAACAAGCATACGCCCAGGCTGGAGTAACTCCACAGGATATTGACCTTTTTGAATATCATGACGCGTTCACCATTATGGCCAGCTTATCACTGGAGGCCAGTGGTTTTGCTGAACGAGGTCAGGCACCCAGGCTGGCGTTGGATGGAGCGATATTGCCAGGCGGCAGGATTCCTGTTGCAACCCGGGGTGGATTAAAAGCGCGCGGCCACCCTGTGGGTGCCACAGGTATGTATCAGATATTTGAAGTCATCCAGCAATTACGGAGAGAAGCCGGTCAGAATCAAATTGAAAATGCAAATATTGGCATGGCTCAAAATATCGGCGGTTCTGGTTCAAATATCATCACGCATATCTTTGGTAGAGCGTGACTTTTTTCAACCGAAAATACAAATCAATATATTAATTTGGGTTCACTCTGCTATACTTTCAGAAGAGACATTACTAATTTAAGGGATGCAAATGCCACACTTTCATGTATCTTCTAATGCAGCAGTAACAAATAACCTCCTGCCATTTCTTGAGCCAGAAACTGGTAGATTATCCGTTAACAGCTTTACTGACAGCCATCAGCTTACCGAACATCTGAAATCACAATTTGATCCATTTCAGCAAATGCAGTTGCTAAAGCCCTGGCTGGTTAATGCACATGCTGTAATCCACACTGTTTATCATATTCTTTTTCGGCGTTTGTTTGCTGAACAAAGAACTCAGATATGGCAATCCCTTGCAGATCAACTGAACAATACCTTAGCTGTAAATCAAATAAACAACACAAGCCGCTTGTTTGAGCAATACTACTTGTATGACAAGACACAGCCTGAAGGAATTTCCGATTACGAAGAAATCCTTTTTCTTTGGATTGCGAATCAAAACCCTGCTTTGCAATTACTCAATCCGCTTATCTCGGATCATATCCTGATTGAAAAAAGTGCATACTCGCTCTATATTGAGGATATAAAGAGAACCTTATCAAAACAAAAACCTGTTGGGCAAAGTAAAATGGACTTTGTGACCTTCCTGCTGGAACCCATCCAACAAGCCCCCAATGACCTTCTGGCTCAAATGGAATATATGCGCACGCATTGGCAGGATTTGCTTGGTGATGATTTTTTATTACTGCTAAATGGTATGGATTTTATTCGTGAACAGGAAAAAATTTGGATAACAGGTGGTCATCAAGTCGAATTACCCGATTATGCATCCCTGTTAGATAGTGAGTCAGAAAACTTCACCGCAGATCAAAATTGGATGCCCCGTCTGGTATTGATTGCCAAGAATATCCATGTCTGGTTAAATCAGCTATCGAGTATCTGGCAACGTGATATCAGAACGCTCGATCAGATTCCGGATGAAACACTGCGCGAACTTTCGGACCGCGGTATCAGCGGTTTGTGGTTGATTGGCGTTTGGGAACGCAGCCGCGCGTCAGCCGATATCAAGCAAAAATGTGGAAATCCCGAAGCACTGGCTTCCGCCTATTCATTGGAAGATTATCAAATCGCCAATGATTTAGGTGGAGAACAGGCTTATTATCAGCTCAAAGATCGTGCCGCACGTTATGGCATCCGCATGGGCACCGATATGGTACCCAATCATATGGGGCTGGACTCTTCCTGGGTAAAAAACCATCCGGATTGGTTTATTTCACTGGATACACCTCCCTACCCCTCCTACTCATTCAATGGCCCAAATCTTTCCACGGATCCTGCATACAATATCCAGATCGAAGATCATTATTATGATCGCAGTGATGCGGCTGTAGTATATCGTTTTGAGAATTTTCACAATGGTACGGTTCGCTATATTTATCACGGCAATGATGGAACCAGTATGCCCTGGAATGATACTGCCCAACTGAATTATCTGGATGAAAATGTTCGTGAAGCAGTCATTCAAACCATCTTGCATGTTGCACGCTTGTCCCCCATTATTCGTTTTGACGCGGCGATGATTTTAACCAAACGGCATTATCAGAGGCTCTGGTATCCTGTGCCCGGACATGGTGGTGATATTCCCTCGCGAGCTGGACGAGGATTATCAGAGGCGGATTTTAATCACTTGATGCCCATTGAATTCTGGCGTGAAGTCGTAGAGCGCATTGCAAAGGAGTTACCCGATACTTTGCTGTTGGCAGAAGCATTCTGGCTCATGGAAAGCTACTTTGTTCGCACACTGGGCATGCATCGCGTTTATAACAGTGCATTTATGCACCTGCTGCGTGATGAGAATAATACTGATTTCCTCACCCTGATAAGAAATACCCTCGAGTACAATCCTGAAATTTTGAAACGTTATGTCAATTTCATGAATAATCCAGATGAAGAAACCGCCGTTCAACAGTTCGGTAAGGATGACAAGTATTTTGGTGTTTGTACCATGTTGGCTACTTTCCCCGGATTGCCGATGATTGGACATGGTCAAATAGAGGGCTTCCAGGAAAAATATGGCATGGAATATCGTCGCGCATATCTGGATGAGCAGCCGGATACGGATTTTGTCCAAAGACATGAGCACGAAATATTCCCATTACTAAAACGCCGTCATCAGTTCTCGGAAGTCACCGATTTCTATATGTATGATTTCAATACCCAAAATGGTGATATTGATCAGAATGTGTATGCCTATTCCAATCTTGCAGGAGATCAACGTTCTCTCATTCTGTATCATAATAAATTTGCTGAAACCAATGGTTGGATACAAAATGCTTGGAATACATCCAATGAACCGAAAACACTGGCTCAGGCTTTAAATATTCCTCGCAGTGAATCGGCATTTGTTGTTTTTCGTGATCACATTGCCAATCTTTGGTATATACGTAAAAGCACTGATTTACATCAACAGGGGCTGTTTATCTCACTCGGGGCTTTCAAATATCAGGCATTTCTAGATTTTCAAATTATAGAAAATGATTCTAGTTATTTTTACCAGCGTTTACATGACACCTTAAATGGCAGCGGAACGTATAGCATAGAAGAACATGCCGTCGATCTATTTATTAAAGCGTTGAAAGTTTGCGCAACCATCAATCCTGTATTTCTTCTGGATCTGGGTCCCGCGCGTATTCCTGGCTATCCATCCATTCAATCCTCGAAACCATTTGCGGATAAACTATTGCAAACTTGGAATGATGAATTGACCACGTCATACAGTATAAAAGATATTTCTCTGCTCACGAATCAACAATGGCATGATTTGTTAATTGAGCTTGACGCACAATATCCACTGGATGCTCAATATCCTTTGAGTGATCTGCCGTTGGAGGGTCTGCTCGCACTTAGCCAATTGACAACCGACATCATTCACCCCATTTTGGATGATTTACAAGCACAATCAAATCGACCAGGCCAGCACAATGCATTTGGAAAATCCCTTTTACAATTATTGGATGGCTATCATTTGCAGGATGATCAGAAAAAATATCTGGTGATCTTTCAATTATTCCTGATGGAATGGGGAATATGCCATATGCAAAATACCAACAATGAGAAATCACAAACATTAAAAATTGAGATGCAATCCATGCTGGGGCGTTTAAGTGTCCAGCGTTTAATGCAAGTCAATGAATATGAAGGTATTAACTGGTTCAATCGTGAAACCTATTATCTGTTCGCATTAGCAGGGAAAATTTTCTATCTGAACATCACTGCCCAACAGGAAGGAAATAAAATTGACCTTGATCTCCAAAAAATGTTATCTTTTGCCGATCAAAGCAAATATCAATTTGATAACTTAACAAAATTGATTAACGAATATATGGAGGCTGTTGTTTCTTCTTAAATCCGTAAGCGTTTGCGCGCTTCCAATGTTTAATGAATACCTGATCAGCAGTCAATGCCACGCGATTACTCTTTACTTCTGAGAGTAATCGTTCCGCTTTTGCAGACAAATCAATACCGCCGGCTTGCAACGTCAACCAGATGGCCTGTGCCAGATAAGCCACATTATTCTGAGGTTCAATACGATCGAAATCTTCAAAAAACCAGGCACATGATGTATACATGCGTTGCCGTTCCCACTGTGCCTGGAAAAGAAACTGTATTCGTTTTTTTTGTTCTTCTGACAATTCAATCTCTGGAAGCAGATGCTGCGTTAGAAATTCATGCCAGGATTGGTCTTCCTTCATCACCATCAAATAATCGTTTTTTGCTTGAACAGGATTGTTGAAAAACCTGCCAGCCTGTTCACTGAAAATATCATCTAAATCGGACGATATTTCATCAAATACAGCCCGGAATATCTGTTTCCATGCTGCATCCGGTGTACATTCACAGGTTCCATTCCAGCGGGATACGCCATGATGGCAGCTCCACGATGTCCTATCTTGAATGTTCATTGAAGACAAAATCTTATTATTCTGTAACCATTGTGCAGGATACATCACCTGATACCCCGCTTGCGGTGCAGCGAATTCCAGAAGATATGCCAGAAATTTCTCGCGCATGGGTTGATGATGCCCATACAATTCACCATCCGATGCCAGGGTAATTATTCGATTTTGCGGAACAATGAACTTTTGATCGACTCTGCGCATGTGATTTTCGATAAATGCATCTGCATTCGTTGTAGCATTCCCATCAAAACTAACCAGCATGGATAACTCTGCTTCATAGAAAAAAACTGTCATGGTACGATGTTCAGATAGATGTACCTGATACGGCAAAGTTGGATTCATACCATGCTCGGCCACCTGCCAAGGAGCCAATATCGTAAACTCAATGCCTTGCTGGGCCATCAAATCCAATGTCTGATAATCAACAGCAGTTTCCGGCAGCCACATACCTTTTGGATCACGACCAAAACGCTGTTTAAAATCAGCGATTCCCCAGGCAATTTGTGTTTGTTTATCTTCTCTAGTGGCTAGCGGCAAGATTGTATGATTATACGGCTGTGCAATGGCATTTCCTACGCCATGCCTGGCAACATTTAATTTATCTGCTTCAATAATCATGGATACAGCCTGCGGATACACCTGTTCCATCCATGTAAATAACGTTGGGCCGATATTAAAACTGATGCGCGAGAAATTGCCTGCCTCCAGGTTGGGCAGATAACATTCTGCAAAAATTTTTTCATTCCAATCATGGAATGGCTCTGCCCCTTTTTCCTGCGGGATATCACCAGTAAGCGGGTCTTCTCTGGGCGGTTGATAAAAATGACCATGAATACAAATTGTGGTGGTATGTTTTTGATCGGATGCCATCTAATTCTCCAAAATGGACGCGATTTTCTCACTCAATCTGGCTGGAATAATACCAAATTTTTTAGGTAATGTATCCAATGGACAGGTTCGGTCTGTTGCCAGTGTATCTAACCAATAAATGGAAATAGGTGGTTTTTTCATATAGGTTTCCGCATACAATGCCAACATGCGCATCGTCGTGGGAGGAATCTTAATCAACAGCCGGCGTTTTCCGTTATGCTGCATAATTAAGGATAAAATCTCTTCTAAAGGTAAAAATTCAGGACCGCCTAAACAGAACATTTTGTTCTCTGTCTCAGGAACAGATAAGCTTAATCCAACCACCGCCATTAAATCTTCAATCCACAATGGGTGCAAATTCATCTCTCCATTATTTGGCAATAACATAATGCCAGGTAAGGATTGCATGGCATTGTAAAAAGAGTGAATAAATTGATCCCCTTTCCCAAAGATTGGACCACTACGAAATATTGTGTAAGGAATTCCGCTTTGAATAATGGTATTTTCAGAAAAAGCTTTTGCCTTCAGCACCGGAAAAGCAGAATATACATCGGCCCCAATTCGGCTCATATAAAGTATACGTTTCACTTTCGCAGCAATCGCAACGGTGATTAGCGTTTTTGTACCCTGAATATCCCCACCGGTTAAATCTGCCCGTGCCCCCATACGTTCACTGCCCGCCAGATGAATGATTGTATCCACACCTTTCATGGCAGCCATTAATCCGCGCTCATCGTTCAGACTGCATACCGCAGCATCAACTGTCATACCAGATGGTAAAAGTGGGCTGTCTTTTGATGGTTTGATCAATAGACGTACCTGATACCCCAAATCAGATAAATATGGAACCAGATGACGTCCAATGAACCCTGTTCCACCTGTGATAAGAATCATGATTTCCCTTCCCAATCAAATGGCACAAAACTTGCTACCACTGTGTACAGAGAAAACAGTTTAGCAGGATGCAGAAAGCTATGGATATATTCAAATCGACTCATACAAATAACGCTTCTCCACATTTTGGTATCCATTATTTTGAGGATACCCTTCATTATCGGGAATTGGACTTGTTATCATGGTTGCCAGAAATGTCTTCTATGGACATTACCTGGTGCACATTGCTTTCTGATACAGAACGTGCCATCCCGGAGAACTTCATTGCCGGATTGATACAAGCTGGTATTTCAACGAATGTAAGGTTCAATTTCACATTTAAGGACATTCCATCCATTTCTGAAATTGCCCCATTGGTACAAGCTTATGCCAGTTGGGGTGTAAATTCAGTACAGTTTTTTGACCGTCCAAATGAAAAATCAAGTTGGATGGCCGCAGATT
Organism: Chloroflexota bacterium; assembly: GCA_016838895.1. Lineage (GTDB taxonomy): Bacteria > Chloroflexota > Anaerolineae > Anaerolineales > Anaerolineaceae > UBA5203. The sequence continues at coordinate 18,790 of JAEKNU010000042.1, read as the reverse complement.
GGACCAATCAGGATATGATTGGCAAATACCTTGATCAATTATTGCCATTCATTCGATTGGCGAATGATTATGGCCTGAAGACCATTTTACCACCCCTGCAACCGGGTGGCAGCTATTGGGATACGATTTTCCTGCGCAGTCTGCTAACCATGATCATTGATCGTGGTGAAGAAAACCTGTTTGATCAACTCATTTTATCGGTATATGCCTGGACTGGCAAACATAGCCTTAACTGGGGGGCAGGTGGATCATCCAATTGGCCTGCTGCGCGTCCATATTTCTCACCACCTGATGTTGAGGATCAAAGAGGTTTTCGCATTTTTGACTGGTACAACGAAATTTGCAGGGATGTAACTGGAATAGAATTGCCTGTTGTATTGCATCACTGCGGCGTTCCGGCTGACCCCTTTTTGCCGCATCCAATCCTGTTTTCAGAGGATGATCAAATCGCCTGTAATAAAGATATATATAATTTGATACACCCGGATGTATCTCAATCCGAAAATAAAATATTGCCGCTGCCCTCCAATATTCTTGCATGCAATTTTTGGGTGCTCTCAGCCACAAAAGAGGATGCCTGGTGCGCACAAGCCTGGTTTAACGAAAATGGCAGCCCCACCAGCCTTGGCAAAGCCATGCAACAACGAATTTTGACTGGTATCAAATCCCCCCAAAAACGTAATAGTACCAGCCCGGCGAAACGCAATATACCGGCTCCCCCCCCCGTGCAACAACAAGTCACTGTAAACCGAAATAAAACAGCACATGTGCCGAAATCAAACGGAAAGCATGCCCTGGAAAACTACATATTACTACCCACATCTGATCTGAGCTTATCCGCGTTTTTTTTGGACGCAATGAATCCCTACATAAAAGAATTTCAGCCAACTTTCGGTTTTTCAACAGATGAAGCCAAAGTAGCCCATCAAGTCATTCTGGTTGGTGGAGAACATACCTTTGAAAAATCTGTTTACAGTGAATTGCAAAAAGCTGGTTGTATTGTCCGTCGCATTACTGGAGATGGCACTGAAATTGCAACTATACTGGCAGAGAGGTGATCTATGAATTCAACCATTCCGGCACAAGCCATTCAAAAAACGCCATTGGAAGCCAAACTTCCCGTCATTAAAGTGATTGGCCTGGGCGGTGGCGGTTCTAACGCCATTAACCACATGATTGAATTAGGATTAGAAGGTGTTGAATACATCGTTGCTAATACTGATTCTCAAGCATTGGACCATTCAGATGCAGATGTAAAAATCCAATTAGGACCTATTCTCACTCGCGGTTTAGGTGCAGGTGGAAATCCCAGTATTGGTCAAGCAGCAGCAGAAGAAAGTATTCTCGCACTGCGTGATGCGTTAGAAGGCGCGGATATGGTTTTCCTGACAGCAGGAATGGGTGGCGGAACTGGAACGGGCTCGATTATTGTAGCAGCCCAGGTTGCCAAATCATTAGGCGCTGTAACAATCGCCACTGTCAGCACACCTTTCTCATTTGAGATGGGCCAGCGCCAGAAAAATGCGCAAGCTGGTTTATCCAAATTGCAACCCTTTACCGATACATTGATCACAGTCCCAAATGATCGCTTATTGAAAGTTGCCCCGGAAGACCTCACCCTAGATTTAGCTTTTCGCTTGGCAGATGATGTTTTGCGTCAGGGTATTCAAGGGATTACTGAATTAATCACTCAAACTGGTTTGATTAACGTTAATTTTGCACATGTAAAACATATGATGCAAAATGGTGGTGGATCATTCCTGGCCATCGGTCAGGGACAGGGTGAGGATAAAGCTGAACAAGCCATTGATCAGGCTTTGAATCACCCCCTGTTGGAGCAAATCCCCATTGAAAGCGCCACGGGTATTATTGCTAATTTCAGTGGTGGAACAGATCTGACCTTCCTGGAAGTTTCTGATGTATTATCCAAATTACAGCAGCGTACCGGCAATCATGTCGATATTATTCCTGGCGTCATTAGCGACACCCGTATGAATGGCAAAGTTCAAATCATTTTGGTCATTACCGGTATTGGCGCCACATCAGTAGATGCAGTATCATCTGTTGAGACAGCCATGGAAGAAGCCCTCTTCGCCAAACCTGAACCAAAGAAGGTTGAGATCGCTGATCCAGCACCCGTGCAGTTTTATGAAAAACGTATGATCACAGATATGGAAGTTTCTTCATCCAATCTTGATCTGGATGTGCCAGCTTTTATGAGAAAACGCATGGTTCGCAATTCGTAGGAGTCTTAAATGGACGCAGAAATTAAGAAAAAAATTGAGCAACAAATTTATAAAAAATATCCGGAAGTATCCGGCTCACACGCCAAGGTAAGTACTCGTCCAAATGATCAGTATCTACTGGTTTTCAGCGGAAAAGGAAAAACTGCAGATGGCAAAACCATCACCCATAATATTCGGGTGGTCGTAAACGATAAAGGAAAAATCATAAAGACCACTACAAGTCGTGGTTAGCGGAGGATTAACATGACAAAGTACTTTGAAAGGATAGAATTCACATTTTGGAATATTATTGTCCGTTTATTATCAGAGAATACAACAGTACGCAGTATTGTTCGCAAAACCTATCAGGTAATTCATCAACCTGAACTAACCTCCGATCGTCTACTGATTGGTATTATCAGCGTATCAGGACTTTTCTTCGGTATCTCAATCTCGATACTGCTCACTTCCATCATCTAGTTTTTAGGTTACTTTTTGACAACGATATGTGCCCCAGCTAAAGGGGCATTTTTGTTTTAAGAACTTTGAAAAAATCCCTTTTTGGGAAAGCTCAATGCTATATATGCGCATCAACCATCTGGTACAATTACTTTTAATATCTGTCAGTCAATAATAATTTTCATCAAGATTGGAAGGTATCGGTAAGAACACAGAAAAAGGGAAATACAATAGCAGAGATGAATAAATCAAAAGTTTTTTTCTTATTTATCCTTTTTATCGCTTTTGGCTTCCTTGGCTTCCTGATAACAAATGGGGTTAAGGGGCTTTTTTCAACCAACGATATCTCTGCTCCCCCACCTGATACAGGCCAAATCCAACAACGAAATTTCTTAATTGTCCATGTAGATGATCTACAATCAGAGGATACACAACTCGTATCGATTTGGGCAATATTCTTTTTTCCATCAGATCCCCCCAGCTTAACCATGAAAGAACTCTATCCCCACCCATATCAAAATGAGGATGATATGGCAATACAAGATTCATTTGAGGTTACTACGAATGGAGAACTGAACAACAAGTTAATCAAGAAATTAAATACATATCAAATTAATTGGTCCGGATACATCCTGATTGATCATCTGAGTGTATTGCACATCACAAATTGGCTGCAGATGGCCGGTATGCCGGAAAGCCTGGAACAAGCCATTCAAATTCCTGGCACATATGTACAGGCAGCAGACGAGGAAAAATGGTTTGATCAGATCTGCACACAAGTTGAGAATGAAGATTTGCAAAATCTTCAACATGTGCCCTGGACAACCTTGATTCCGGACCACATGCATACAAACCTATACTTTGATGATATGGTTACATTTTGGGATACACTGGCACGCTCTCAGATTCCCCCTCATTGTGAGGTTTTAGTACCTTAAATATATTTATTCTGGCTTTTCGTTTGAGATTTCTTCAACCGGCTGATCCAAAATACCCGATTTAATTACATCAGCCGGTTTTATATTTAATTCAGATTCAATCTTATTCAAACTATTTTGTAATCCTTTTGTTTCTGCTCGCCAGGCTTCAAATTCCTTTAATTCTTCTTCAAGGTCTACTTCCTTAACGATTTTTTCCGGAAAAGAGCGTATCTCTTTTGAAGTAGACATGATGTCCTTCCAAATTGGAGAACGTACTACCTTGCGAATCAATCTTCCCGCTTCACGCATGAATTTCATAGTACCTTCCGGCCCCAATAAAATCAGTGCAATAACGGCAACAACGATTAATTCCAAACCACTAATATTGATAATTTCCATAAGAATCTATTCCTCAGAACAGGAATCTACTATTTAATATCTGTGGTTTTTTCTTTATTGATTTCGTCCTCTTCTTCGTCTTTTCCTTGCAGGCTGTCTTTAAACCCTTTTATGCCAGCGCCTAATTCACTGCCTATTTTGCCAATCCGTCCAACGCCAAACAAAATTACAACGATGCCAAGAACGATGAGTAATTCAGTTATCCGAAAACCACCAATCATTGTTATCTCCTTACAAATAGAATCATTTATAATTCTTCCGTGTTATTAACTATACCACTGATTCAAAGCGCTTCAATAATGATTCGTCCATGCGAATCAAAGACCTGTTTATGTTACAATTATTTTGTTAATTTTACAAATATTATCCAAATTGTGTTGGAGAAAAAAATGAACGATACAAAAATATCGATTGGAAAAAATAAAATTGTGAAACTTCAATACGCTCTATTCGTAGATAATAATAGACTTGGAAATTGTGACCCTGATCCTGTGACCTATTTGCATGGATATAATCAGATTATTCCGGGATTTGAAAAAAACGTAGAAGGACTCCTTGAAGGTGCAACAAAAACCTTTGAGGTTTCACCCGAAGAAGCGTATGGATTTCGTGAAGAAGATGCCACTATCAGTATGCCCTTATCAGAATTCCCATCTGAAATTCCATTAGAAATTGGTGCTGAACTTCAGATGGTCAATGAAGATGGTGACGAATTACCCGGCTGGTTGACTGAAATATCTGATGATCAAATAACCATTGATTTCAACCATCCACTAGCGGATAAATCACTGCGCTTTGATGTAGAAATACTTTCTATTCGCGAAGCAACCCAGAAAGAAATTCGTGATGAAGAGGCGAATGAATAGGTTTCTGAATTATTTATGACTATAAAATCATGTAAAATTGAGCAGATGCCAGAAAAATACACTAAAGCACAAGGAAGAAATAGCCAATGGATTTAAAATACAAAATCGTCGTAAACCCTATATCTGGAGGCGGCAATGCTAAAAAATTGATACCTGTCGTCGCAGAGTGGCTGACTAAGCATCAAGTCACTTTCGATATGCAGGCAACCGAACATCCCTGGCATGCAGCACAAATTACCCAGGAAGCCATAGAGCAAGGTTATGACGCGGTCATTGCAATGGGTGGGGATGGCACTGCCAACGAAGTTATAAATGGCATTATGCAGGCTCAAAGTATGGGATTAAAACCATTAAAAATGGGCATTATTCCGGTAGGTCGGGGCAATGATTTTGCCTTTAGTATGAAAATGCCAATGACATATGAAGAAGGCTGTGAGCAGTTAATTAATCCAAACATCAAAACTATTGATATTGGTTTTGTTCGCGGTGGACTTTATCCGGATGGTCGTTACTTTGGCAATGGCATTGGGATCGGTTTTGATGCAGTCGTAGGATTCCAGGCGGTAAAGTACAAAAAATTGGGTGGTTTCCCTTCCTATATCTTTGGTGTGCTTGAGACACTCTTCCTGTATTTTAAAGCACCACAATTAAAAATTAAAATGGATGATGAAACCATAGAAGTCAATCCATTGATGGTGTCCATTATGAACGGTGTCCGCATGGGCGGAGGTTTTATGATGGCCCCTAATAGCATTGCGAATGATGGAAAATTTGATATCTGTCTGGTCAATCAACTCAGCCGATTGGCAACCCTAATGCTGGTTCCAAAATTTTTCAGCGGCAGACAACATGAAAATCCGGCAGTAAAGTACTTCCACCCCAGTAAGATTCATGTCAGTACTATCGAAGGCACCATACCCGCCCATGCTGATGGGGAAACATTGTGTGTAACTGGTGATCAATTAGAAATTGAACTGATACCAAAAGCGCTTGAAATAATTTACATGGAGGAACCTGCCGCATGACCGTTGCATCATATGCAGTGAATGGCATTATAAAAACATGGACACAGATTGTCTGCCGAATTGATGCGGGTGACCTTAATAAAATACCTACTCAGGGACCCATGATTATCATCAGCAACCATGTCAATTTCTTGGAAGCACCTGTTCTCTATACGCATCTTCTTCCAAGAGATATCACGGCTTTAGCCAAAATTGAAAGCTGGGATAACAAATTGAAGGGTTTCCTTTTTAATGTCTGGAAAATTATTCCAATCCGACGTGGTGAAGCAGATATGACAGCATACCGTGCTTCCCTGGACGCATTGGCTACCGGGAAATTCCTGGTCATAGCGCCGGAAGGTACACGAAGTTATTCAGGTAAATTGCAAACCGGCCTGCCAGGTACTGCTATGATCGCCGTTCGTTCTGACGTACCCATTGTTCCTGTTGCATTTTATGGAGCTGAAAATTTTTGGGATAATTTCAAACGCTTTAAGCGGACGCCTTTTAACATCCGGGTTGGTAAACCCTTTAAGTTGAACCTGCAAGGCAATAGCTTAAATAAAGAGAATCGCCAGGATGTGATGGATGAGTGTATGTATCAATTGGCTTCTTTATTACCGGAAGAGTATCGGGGTGTATACTCTGATTTCTCAAAAAAAACGACGAATTATTTAACTTTTTTAAATGGAAATAAAGCATAAAAGTTTACTAACAAGTATTTTTTTGGAGGGATGCAAATGACTGAGAAAAAGAGTAACCTTGGCAAGATATTTTTCTTTATCGCTTTTCTGGTAGTTATAATTCTAGCTGCCGGATGGATGATGCTGCAATCGGTCACCAATAGTATTGATAACACGATTAGCAAAGCTGTTTCACCATTAAATCAAGCCAATGATGCCATCAGTACACAGGTTGCCGAAATACTGCACCCCACCCCAACCATTATTCCTGATCCAATCACCATCATCCACGAAGTACGTGCATTGGCCCGTCTGGAGACCATCCAGTATTCGGTTGAAAAAGTGATCACTAGTGAAGTCAATCAGGGATTATTCCAATCCCTATTCGGGGACAAAATTCTCTTTGTTGCCCATGGCGTTGTGATTGCCGGTATTGACTTGAATCAACTCAATCCGGATAACATGAAAATGGTCAATGGTGTACTAACTATCGAACTTCCTGAAGCAGAAATTTTTATTACCTCATTGGATAATCAGAAATCATATGTTTATGATCGTGATACCGGGCTATTCAATAAAGGGTATGTTGAACTGGAAACTGCAGCCCGTCAGGCAGCAGAACAGGAAATTTACAATGCCGCCATCGAAGATGGCATCCTAGACCAGGCCAATCAGAATGCAGAAGTTTTCATGTCAGGATTTTTTGATTCTTTGGGTTTTGAAGATGTTGTGTTTATTAGGACCGAAAAATAATGAAACATAAACGTCTTTATCTTTATCAGTCAACTGAAATAATGGAAGCATATGACCCACTCGTCAAAACAATTCTATGAACATCAATATCAGGATGAAATATATGCAAACGCCATTGATATGGAAGTACATGCTTTTTTTCCAATTCTGGATAATTTCATCTCAAAATATCAATTAGAAGATAAAAAATGTCTGGAATTAGGTTGTGGCAGAGGCGCTTTCCAGGATCGCGTAGAAAAGTATTTCGCAATTGACTATTCATTCTCTACAAGCAAGCATCTGCATAAACCCTTCAGCGTTGCCTCCGGAACAGCGCTTCCGTTCCCTGATAATACTTTTGATGTGCTCTGGACGCATGCCGTGCTGGAACATATACACGATCCCCAATCAGGTTTGGAAGAAATTAGAAGAGTTTTGAAATCCGGGGGACTTTTACTGCTGGCACCCGCCTGGCATTGTGCGCCATGGTTGGCTGATGGATATCCTGTCCGACGATATGCTGATTTTAATATTTGGGGAAAAATGTATAAAGCAATCATCCCTCTTTTGGATTCCAAATGGATAAAAATGCTATCCTACATGCCAATACGGATTTTCTGGTATTTCAGCGGATTATTTTCCAATACGCCTTCAAATTTTCATAATAAAACGCTAAGAGCGAATTTCACAACCTATTGGATGTCAGATTCTGATGCGCTAAATTCAATGGATCAATATGATGCCATCCGCTGGTTCACAACACGTGGCGATCAATGCCTGACCTTTCCGACCACACTGCAGCAATTATCTGCTCGCGGGCTTGGAATCATTTTACAAATACAGAAATAGTAATTTCATTTCCCTTGATAATAATTAGGATGATTCATTTATCAAGCTGATCATCTCCTCAATCCATTCCACATAGATTTCCTCATAGCGCTCACCAAATTTCCGAGTCGCTTTCCACATCTTTACATCGCCGGTCAATTGAGGGAATTCAATGGCTGCTTGCTCAATATCCTTGACTGCGCGTTGCTGGTACTGCACTAATTGTTTCTGATGCAAATCCAATTGTGTATATAATTGGGTCAATGTAGTTTGTTTATCCTGATGAGCCGAGAAAAACATTTTTAAAACCAGATGCTCTTTCTTGGGGCTAAGTTCTGTAAGCGGTTCAGCAAGCCATTTCTGCAGTTCTTTCGTACCAACTGGCGTAATCACATAGACACGTCGATCCGGTCGTTCACGCTGTTCCCGAATCACGGATTCAACCAATCCATCTTTTTCCATCGCTTTCAACGTGGTATAAATCTGGCTTTGCTTGGCATGCCAGAAATGCGTGGTGGAACGATCCATGCGCTGCTTCAATTCATATCCAGTCATCGGACCGTAGCTCAAAAAACCCAAAAGTGCAAATTTAAGCATTTTACTCCCTTATACCCACTGAATACTGGGCAACTCACGTTTGATGCCTCGTTGATATTTGTATTTTGGAAATCCCAATATCATGCTGGCTACGACCTCATTTTCTGCTGGTATCTGAAACAGGGCACGCAAAGTTGTGTCTTTTTCAATGGATGGAGGGATAATATCCATCGCAGTTGCACCTAAACCCAATGCATGAGCAGCCAACAACCCAAAAGTTACGGCAATATACAAATCAGCACGATAGTTTTCAGTATTGCGATTGGCATGGAAAAGGATCATTGCCGGTGCATTTCGCAGGATGGTATCCTCCTTTCCGGATTTCAAATCCGGCAGACGTTCCTCCATCAGGGGCAGCAAATGATTTTGCAGGGTAATATATTTTTCCCGTCCGGCACTCTTTTTGATGAATTGTTTTGCGATAGGATGTTTCAACATTTTCACCAGTTTTTCATAGAATACAATCATCATCGGCTGCGCCTGATGTATTAATGCCATATCCTGTACAATGGTCAATTCTGTTTTGCAGGGTGGAAACCCTGGGGGAGCCAGCTGGATTGCATCTACCACTTTTTCTAACAATGCTCTGGGGACTGGTTTTTGTTTAAAATTACGTATCGCCCTGCGGGTACGGATCAGATTATCATACGCCCGGTAGGCATTGTCCTGTGAATCATCTACAGCATAAAAATCATTTTCATAGGATAATTCGGGGACCTGGACCGCCTTCGTTGAGCAAATCGCCATACAATGACCACATTGAAAACACTCCCACTTACGATCTTCTCGAAAGAATATATGCCCTTCATCATTGAATTGAATAATACGGTTCGGGCAAACATCCACACAACTACCGCAGCGTTTACAAAGTTCTTGATTGACCAGCCAATTTGATTCCATAGCACCTCTTCTATTATATATTTTATTATATATAACTATTTATATATTAAATAACATGGATTGATTTGTCAAGTCAATATTTTATTAATATCCATAGACCTGCCAGATTTAAAAACCTGGCAGGTCTATTCAAATAAATTGTTTCAAAGTCCTATGAAAAACAACATCCCTTTTTTGTTTTTCCTTGTATTTCCAATCAAACTAATATATACTATTAATGTAAGCGCTTACATGGAGTGTGTTTATCATGTCTCAAATATCCAAAAATCGTAATGCCACCATCAATGATGTTGCCAGAATGGCTAGCGTTTCTTCAGCCACTGTCAGCCGGGTGATTAACCGAACAGCGGTGGTCAATCCGCAAACGCTTGAGAAAGTGCAAAAAGCCATCGTAGCCCTGCACTATGTGCCTAGCTCAGCGGCTCAATCTCTGGCAGGCAAGAAAAACAATACCATTGGCTTGATCGTTCCTGGGATCAGTGAAGTATTCTTTGTACCCTTGCTGCGTGGGATAGAAATGGCTGCCGCGCTGGCCGGGTATAACCTTCTTATTCATACCACTCATTTTCAACACCAAAACCAGGGATATAAAACCCTGGGGGATCATAATACAGATGGTCTCCTGGTATTTTCAGATAGCCTGAATCATGAAGAATTACATTATCTTACTCAAAGCAATTTCCCTTGCGTGTTGATCTATCAAAACCCGCCTGATGATATTCCTTTACCCAGTATCAACATTGATAACAAAAACGGGGCCAGGCAAATTGTGGAACATCTAATTCAGGTTCATCAGCGTCGAAATATCGTTTTCTTACGTGGGCCGCAAAACACACATGACAGCATCCAGCGTGAGCAAGGATATCGACAGGCATTACAGCAAAACGGCCTTCCTTACGATGAGCAGCTTATTGCAAGAGGTGATTTCCTCTTTGAAGTTGCTGCTGATTCCATTCGCAATCTGATCCACAAGGGAATCGAGTTTGATGCTGTCTTCAGTGCGGATGACGGATCTGCCTTCGGTGCTTTTGCAGCCCTCAAAGAAACCGGAGTGTGTGTACCTGAAGATGTCTCACTGGTAGGTTTTGACGATGTGTACTTCGCTGCACATTTTTCACCCCCATTAACAACTGTTCAGGCACCCACCGAAGCAGTTGGCAAACTGGCAGTGGAAACTCTGATACAACGCATGAACGGCAAAGAAGTTCAACAGAATATTTTACTACCCACCCGCTTAATGCTTCGTCACTCCTGTGGATGCAAGCAATAAGAATATAACAAGGAAGGAATTATGAAAATTACTGTCATCGGCGGCGGCTCCACCTACACCCCGGAATTGGTTCAGGGATTGATCAAACTAACCCCTGATTTACCCCTCAAAGAACTCTGGTTGATGGATATCGACCGCCAGCGCCTTGATGTGGTCGGCGGATTCGTGCAGCGTATGGTCTGCGCTGCAGGCAATCCCTTCAAAGTCACCCTCAGCCAGGATCAGCGTGCCTCTATTGAAAACGCTGACTATATCATCAGTCAATTGCGTGTGGGTCAAATGCAAGCCCGCCGAGAAGATGAATACCTGGGCTTACGGCATGGTTTGATCGGGCAGGAAACCACAGGGATTGGCGGTATGGCAAAAGCCTTGCGTACCATTCCGGTAGTGTTGAATATCGCAAAAGATATACAGGAACTCGCCCCAAACGCATTATTACTCAACTTCACCAATCCGGCTGGCCTGATTACCGAAGCCTTATCCCGCTATGCCCCAAAAATTCAATCCGTTGGTGTGTGTAATGTGGGTATTACAGCCAAAATGAGCATGCTTGAAGGCATCAAAAAACTAACGGGTAACGACATTCCCCCGGCCAATGCCCAATTGGATACTTTGGGATTAAATCATCTCACCTGGCATCGCGGATTCAAGGTATCTGGCAATGACATATGGTCGCAGATATTTCCAGCCTACCTGGAAGAATTACGTACCCAAGACGAACCGGAATGGAATCCAATGCTGTTGGAAAATTTAGGCATGATTCCCAATTACTATTTGCATTATTTTTACAACACCCGGCATAAATTGGAAGAACAACAAAAATGGCCGCCATCTCGTGCCGAAGAAGTACTGGATATTGAAAAGGATTTATTAGCCCAATTCGCCGATCCTGACCTGATCAGCCCACCTGAAGATTTAATGAAACGCGGCGGGGCCTGGTACTCCACTTTAGCAACTGAAATGATCTTTGCTCATTATGCTGATCTGAATGCCATACATGTCGTAAATCTGCCTCATCGTGGCGCAGTACCCGGTTGGCCACAGGATTGGGTTTTAGAGATGCCAGCATTGATCAATCGTCAGGGCATTCACCCCATCCCCAGCGAGCCGCTTCCCCCTGCCCAATTCGGATTAATCTCAGCCGTAAAAATGTTTGAGCTGCTAACCGTCGAGGCGGCAGTACATGCTGATCGGCGTAGTGCATATTTGGCATTGTTAGCCCACCCATTAGGACCCCAAGCAGATCAAATTCAAATTGTTCTGGATGATTTGCTAAACACGCATCAAGCCTATTTGCCACAATTTTTCAATAATGCTTCATAAACATTGATAAGGAGATATGATGTCTACGACAACACTGCTCAAAAAATTGGGCTATTCCGAAACCGATCGGCTGGTTATTTTACACGCTGATGACGTGGGGATGTGCCAGGCAACCATTACAGCCTTTGCTGACCTTTGGGATTGTGGAGGGGTTAGCTCTGGTGCCGTGATGACACCCTGTGCATGGTTTCCTGCATTGGCTGAATATTGTCGTGCTCATCCTGATGTGGATATGGGCATTCATGCCACGCTGAACTGTGAATATGAAAGCTATCGTTGGGGTGCACTATCCACATTGGATAAACAATCCGGTTTATTAGCAGCAGACGGCTATATGCATATGAGACCTGCCACTACCACAGCAACTACCAGCAAAGAAATTGTATCAGCCGAATTAACCGCCCAGATAAGCAAGGCACAAGCGGCCGGGATCCAGATCAGCCATATCGACTCGCATATGGGCACAATTTTCTCCCCGGATTATGTTGAGGACTATCTCGATCAGGCAATTGCTAACCGTGTGCCGGCCTTGATGCCTCGTGTTACAGGCGTGGGATTTGAAGATTTCGGCGGATCAAAAGCATTAATGAAAATGTTGACGCCAAAACTGGATCAGTTGGATGCACAGGGATATCCATTAATTGACGGCATCATGATGATGCCTTTACGTCAACCAGAGGGACAATTGGAAATCGCCAAACAAATGCTATCCCAAATTCCTGTCGGAATTACTCATTTTATTTATCATCCGGCAGTGGATACGCCTGAATTACGTGCCATTTGCAGCAACGATTGGTCCAGCCGGGTTGCCAATTATGAAACCTTCATGAATCCTGAAATCAAACAATTTATCAAAGATCAGGGGATCCATATCATCGGCTACAAAAAACTACGCGACATTATGAGAGGTAACTGATGGGTATCTATCTTGGAGTTGATGTTGGCGGGTCAAAAACGCATGCTTTGTTAGTAGATGAACATGGCACAATACTCGGGTTTGGCGAGACAGGTCCAGGCAACCATGAATCCGTTGGATATGATGGCCTGATCAATGCCTTGCAGGCAACTTTTCAACAGGCCTCCGAAAAACACAATATTCAACCCAATCAAATCACAGGCGCCGGATTTGGTATTGCCGGATATGATTGGCCAAGTGAAAGAGAAGACACACTTAATGCAATAACATCGCTCGGATTAACCTGCCCCCTTGAAGTGGTAAATGATGCTGTGTTGGGTCTATATGCCGGTTCACCTCAGGGTTGGGGGGTAAACCTGATCGCTGGTACCAGCAACAATTGTTATGGTTGTGATGCACAAGGCAATGAAGGCAGAGTCACCGGAGCCGGTATGCTTTTTGGAGAAAATGGCGGCGCGCTGGAAATTGTGGTCAAGGCCGTGCATGCAGTCAATTATCAATGGATCAAACGCGGACCAGAAACACAGCTCAGCCAACGCTTGATGGACATCACAGGCACGACTTCCCTGGCACAACTCATGGAAAGCCTGGTCATGGAAAAAACTCCCCTGCATCCTGCCTGGGCAGTACATGTCCTGGAAATCGCAGCTCAAGGAGATCCAGTAGCGCAAAGTATTATGCACTGGGCAGGCAGCGAACTTGGCGAGCTCGCCAAGGCAGTTATCCGGCAATTGCAATTCGAACAAATCTCTTTTGATCTGGTACTCTCAGGCAGTCTTTTCCAAAAAGATTCCATCTTATTTGATCCAGTGAAAAAATCCATTTTGGCACTGGCACCCAATACAAACCTGATCACGCTGGATGTACCGCCAGTTAGCGGCGCTGCATTATTAGGCATGAAAGCAGCTTCAATACCTACCAGCGCCATGTTCTCGACTTTGCGGGAAAACATCAAAGCTGCATTCATTCACTAAATGGAAAAATATCAACCTAGTACATATGTTGGATTGATATTTTTCTACCAATCCAGAAAACCGCTGCGTTCCAGTAAACTTAACATCTGGCTCTTCTCAGGACGCTCGCCCTTGCCAATCCATTTTTCAAAAAACCAGTCCAAATAGTGCGTAAAACCATGTTTCTCCCAATCCTGAATCATACCCATTTTCTTTGAAGGATCATCATATTCCGCTATCAGGTTCTGCAAATCACGCTCTGTACAACGCTGGTATTGTTCATCATGAATCAAACCTTTACCCCGATACCGGCCTTTCAGATATGTCGGTTCTTTGTCAGCATATCCTAAAACCAGCATAATTAATGGAAAGCAGCCTTTTTCGGGGAGCTGAACTAAATCATAAATGCGATTTATATCCCCCCGTTGAATGCCATTGGTGAATAACGAGTCAATGCCCAATGAACGTGCACAAATGGCCGCGGTTTGGGCTGCCAAAATCGTATCTGTACTGCCAGTGATAAAATCTGCGATACCACTAGCCTTATAGTCATGGCCAAGGTGATTTGACACATCCATGATACGGTTATAGTCAACGCAGAATAATAGTGCTTTGCTACCCGTATAACCACATAACTGACGAATCCGTTCCCGGTCTCTAATTACCACAATGGAATAACTCTGCCTGGCCGAAGCATTTGCAGCTCGAACACAGGTTTTCAGGATGGTTTGCATATCCTCTTCTTTGACATCCTGCGTGGAAAAATTTCCATGTGTGGTGTACAAGCTGTTGATTGTATTGATGGTTTCGTTCATGTTGTTCCTCTTAAGCGATTATTTGTAGATGATTGGTCAATTTCTCCAGTAATGCCTCAAAGTGCTGTTTTTCTTCAGTGCTAAAACAGGCCAATGGATCGAATAACTGATCAGGGTTCAGCGTCATTGATTGATTTATTTCGTTTAATTTTGTTTTGCCCTGCTCAGTAAGCATAATTTGCTGGAACTTTCGATTCAGCGGATCCTTCATTGTCTCGACCCAACCATATTTACGCAGGTTATTGATCACGACTGTTGCAGTTGGACGATCACAAAACAATAATTCTGCCACCTGTGAGGGATGTAAAAATGCCACTTTTGACAATCTGCGTAATACAAAAAACTGCTTAAGGGTGACCTCATGTTTGGCTACCTGCTTTTGTAAGTATCTGCGCCAGGTTAGAAATGCATTTCCCAATTGACCCATCATGGCTGGCTGGATAGTTTTTATGGATTCTTTCATTATCAACCTATATAATTAGAACTCTAATTATTATTATATATCTTTTCCTATGAAAATCAAGTATGAGTTCTTCAACTTTTACTTCTACGGTGATCGCAGCATGGATAAAAAATATCTCACATATAAAAACTTGAATATTTTCACAAAAAATGGCTACAATAGAATAGTGATTTCTACTGGTACAAATTTTCCTTTATCGGTAGTAAGGAAAAAAAAGGAGTAGAAATGAAATATATAAAACGGATTTTGATATTTTTCTTATGCTTTACCTTGCTCTTTACCTCATGCAATCTGCCAGATCCAATCACAACACAAGACAGCACTCCCGATAAGCAGTACATCACCGTAAACATGGATAGCACAATCTTCAGCGGACCTGATGAGGTATTCGAACCCCTTGGTATGCTTGCGGCAGGCCAATCTGCTGAATTCCTTGGAACAAATATCGACGGGGATTTCTATTTAATTCTTGATCCTGGAAATTCAGAAAATCAGGTCTGGATCAAGAGTGAATTCGTCACATTGGAAAAACCCATGAAGGGTGTAAAAATCTTTACACCTGCACCTTCTCCAACCGTATTACTCACTACCGTTGTACCAACCGTTGAAGAGCCTGGCTGCCCCACTCCCATCGGCGGTGGACCAACACCCATTTCATGCACTGAAGAAGATCCCGCCCCAGGCAGCGGCTGTCCTACGCCTGTTGGTGGTGGACCAACACCCATCACCTGTACTACACTTGTTCCCTCATCACCTGATAGCGGATGCCCCACGCCTATTGGCGGTGGCCCAACACCCATCACCTGTACTACACTTGTTCCCCCATCACCTGGCAGCGGCTGCCCCACGCCTATTGGTGGTGGTCCTACTCCAGTTACTTGTGACGGTTCAAGTGGATCAGGTTCTTCCGGAAGCGGATGCCCTACACCCATTGGTGGTGGTCCTACGCCGGTTACCTGCGATGGTTCAAGTGGATCAGGTTCTTCCGGAAGCGGATGCCCTACACCCATTGGTGGTGGTCCTACGCCGGTTACCTGCGATGGTTCAAGTGGATCAGGTTCATCTGGTAGCGGTTGCCCCACGCCCATTGGCGGTGGCCCAACACCAATCACTTGCTTGTATTAAGACTCTTGGAATGATATTTGTCCATTAGTTAATCGCTTGAATCACAAGATGATTTGGATTCAAGCGATTGACTATATCAAATTTTCCATTGCCAATCAATTACCAACCATTGAGTTTTACTAAAGTGTCTATAATGTGGATGGATTAAAGTGCTTAGCTATACCTCCATCTGCAACCATAATGTTGTCTTTGCGTATACATTTAATGGGAGATGACAAGAAAAATGAATGAGATAAACATTAACAATCAAATTGAAGATAATCCCATTGGCAAAACAACCCGTCGGGGATTCCTGAAAGCACTGGCTTTCACTGCCGGTGGGCTGACCGTTTTATGCAGCGGATTGGGTATCGCAGGCGTTTCACAACCAAAAATTGACTATTACAGCAAACTTAGCTCAAATGAAGATACCCCTGACAACAAAATCCTGCTGGCATACGGCAGCGTTTGTGGCTCAACCGGTGAAGTTGCCAAAGCCATTTCCGAGGAATTAATCTCTGCTGGATTATCCGTGGATGTACTTCCTGTACAGGATGTCAAAACATTGACAGGCTACCAGACACTCATTCTGGGTAGTGCCATCCGCATGGGTCAGTTATGTGCCAAAACACGTCAATTCGTTGATAAATTTAATAATGACATCGCCCAAATGCAGACTGCCTACTTCATCAACTGCCTGACCATGGTAGAGGATACGCCTGAGAATCGAGCCGAGGCTGAAGGCTATCTCGCTCCCTTATGCGAAATTAAGCAGCCGCTGCTCAAAGGCATGTTCGCCGGAAATCTTGATTTTTCCAAAGTGGAGCTAGGCTTGCGTCTGACGATGTCCAAATCTGATATATTTCCTGCAGAAGGAGATTACCGGGATTGGAAAATAATTGGCAGTTGGGGTCAGGAAATTACCAATACCTTGCTGACTATATAACAATTCATTAGTACTACTATCATTATGATACACAAGGTATAAATTTGAAAAATAATTTGTTAATCGGCAGCGGACGCACGGCGGATGTCTATCAACATGGTGAGGGGAGAATACTCAAACTCTACCAAAAATGGATATCAGATAATGTCGTTGAACAAGAATTCAATATCACCCGAACGATTTACGATGCTGGTTTCCCTGTACCAAAAACATTTGAAATCATTCAACACGAAGGTAGATTTGGAATTGTGTTTGAACACATAACTGGGATATCAATGTTGGATGAATTACAAGCCAGACCCTGGAATCTTTTTACTGTTGCACGTCAATTAGCTGAATTACATACCAATATGCATGAGATTCTTGCACCGGCTGAATTTCCAAATCAGCGAAAACAAATTGCTGATGGAATTGATGCAGCATCACAGATAAATGATGCAAATAAACGCTTCCTGCAAAATCATTTATCGAGATTACCGAAAGGTGATTCTCTTTGTCATGGAGATTTCCATCCGGATAACATCATACTGTCACCGCACGGTCCCATCATTATTGATTGGATGACTGGAACTCACGGGAACCCTCTGGCAGATGTTGCCCGTACCTGCATGCTCTTTCAAATCAGCGGCTTGCCGCCAGGCATACCTGCACACATGCGTCTGTTGATTAATTTGTTCCGCAGTGTATTGAATAGGCAATATTTGAAACATTATTTAAAACTACGACCAGCCAAACAGCAGCAAATTGATCAATGGAATATACATATCCTTGCAGCCCGTCTGCGGGAAACTGAGAATTTTCCACAAGAGCAGTCTCGCGTTCTGGCGCGTCTGAAGGCAGGATTAATGGATTAGTCTTTCTAAAAGATCATCCCAAATGCCTGGAAGTATATATTGGGATTTGGCTTTGACCAAAAAAACAGCGATAGGTTATCAGCAATGTTGGGTCCGAATGATATAGGGTTCATTTACTCTGAGAAAAAACCTATAGCTCCTATGATATACAAAAATAATCTATAATCAGTTTTGGTATGAAATCATGCACTGGTTGCCTGACAAAAAGAAAAATATAAATTTATAGTGGAGATGAACATGAGCAGCATTTTTCCGGAACCCATTTTAAATTTACCAGAAGCCAATATTCCCCTAAGCGGGATAAAGGCATATCTATCACAATCAGCCCAGCATCAAATCATCTTTATGGAATTTCGCGAGGATGTGGAATTACCCGAGCATTCCCATGCTGCACAGGTTGGGTTCGTCCTGGATGGGAGGATTGAATTGGTTATTGACGGTATAAAACGTACTTATACTCGCGGCGATCATTACTTTATTCCAGAAGGCGTGAAACACGCTGGAAAAATTTTCGCCGGATATGCGGATATTAC
>JAEKNU010000041.1 GCA_016838895.1 Chloroflexota bacterium | reverse complement strand
GCCACCCTACGAAAAAAAAAGACCAGCCATGTTTTCAAAACATGGCTGGCTGATAAATCACATTATTGCGGGCAAGTTTCACTCGATGATCTTATAATCTTTACTCTTCCTTCTTTTTCCAGAATTTGAACAAGAGCAGCAGAGCAGGCAACCCGGTACCGCTGCAGATCAGGCCGATGGGCGTCATGGAGAGCGGTTTCTCGACAATCCATTCATATTGGGTGTTGGTACCCCAGACATTACCGTCGGCAGGTTCGACCTGCACGAGAATTTCATCGCTACCGGAAAAAGTGTAATTGATTTCAATGCCATCTTCGCTGCCGTAGGAGTTCTCTTGCTGCAGCACATCCATGCTTTCAGCGTCATATAGGGTGACGATCAGGCCGTTGATGGGCTGCTGCGGAGTCACGCTGATACGCTGGTACTTGCCATTCTCGCGGCTAAGGGCGAACCAGTCGGTGTCGCCGGCTTCACAGATATTGTGAATTTCAGGCGTATCCACCACTGAAAGGGTGGCGGTTTGCCAGGTATCATCGCCGTTGGTATTGCCCACCTCGTACGGATCACGGGTGCAGCCATCCACGATGGTGGTGGAGATGATGACACTGTCCTCGTAGGCTTCCAGATTGCCGTAAATATCCCGGGCGCGCATGTTGAATTCATAGACATTACCACCGTTACCGACAAAGACATAACTGCTGGCGTCTGCTGGAATGTCATCAGCCAGACTTTGCCAGGAACCTTCATTTACACGGTAGATGATCTCGTAGGCGGCAACCTTGTCGGCGCCGAAGGTTGTTTCCCAGGCCAGCGTAATCAAGGTAGATTCAACAAACTCAGGTAAGGCGTACATGCTGGTTTCAGGCGGGGATTGATCGGAGCGCAATTTCCAGAGGATGGCATCGGCACGGTTGCCGGCGTTATCCACGGCTTCCAGCCACAGTGTACTGTTGGAGATCGGGCTGATATCCGCCTGATTGAAAGTAACTGCCCAGCCGTCGGCGCTGTTGTAATCGCTGCCGAGCTTGACCCAACCGTCCTTGATCCAATCCGGGGAGTGCCAGTAGAGGTTGATCTGGCGCACACCCTGATCGTCGCTGGCGTTGGCCTGTACGGTGAAGGTATCACCGGCAGTAATGACGCTGTTGAGCGGGGTCTGGAAAGAGACCGATGGTTTGACGGTATCGCTGGTTAGCTGCAATTGATAGGCAATTGCACCGCTGAGGCCGTCCGGATAGAGGGCACTGAGCAGGCTGATTTGATAGGTGCCGGCTTTTTCGGCGCGGAAGGCGAAGGCGACATTCTGATTGGCGAGCATGATATTGCCCAGTGCGTCCTTGATGTTGACGCGCAATCCGGCGTTGGTGCTGCTCTGATCAGCGAAATTAACCAGAATGGCCTGATTCTTTTCCAGATTGATCTGGTAGGTGTGAATTTCAGCGGCGGAACAAAGTGTGCCGTTGATTAATTGTCCAAAATTGATCGCACTGCTGGACGAAGTGCCCGCCTGACAGGTGCTCTGCACGGCTTGCACATTGAAGTTGCGGATTACCCAGCCGAGATGCTGATTGTCGATATTGTCGATCGTATCGAAATGGAAGCGGAAGCGCACGCTTTTACCGGCGTAGGCAGACAGATCAAAGAGCGGACTGTTTTGCCAGACACGCTGGGTGAGCTCTTCCTTGAGTACATGCAGGGGCGTGAAGTTGGAACCATCCACCGAGATCTGTACTTCACGGCGGTCATAAACACCGTTGGTGTTTTCCACGTCAATAAAGGATGAGAAGTTCATCGCATAGCCCGCGGCGGGGATGCTGATAGGCGGGGAAGTCAGGTCGCCGCTGCCGTTGTAGGCAGCACCGTCACCGAAAATCCAGGCTTCACCGGACCAATCCCCGATTTGCAGGGTGCCCAGTTTCCAGTCTCCGCTGGAAAACCATTCCTGATTGTTGAGGTCATCCCAGATCTCCGCATAAGGAGCCTGGCGCACATTCTGTGCGGGCAGCGAGGCGGCACTCACCGTAAAGGAAAGCGAAGCACTCTTGATCTGGTTGCCGTTTTGCTCGGCCTGCATACTCCACAGATATTCACCGGCGGGCAGGCTGCCGACTGACCAGTAGGGCAGGCTGCTGTGCTGTGCACTCTTCGCATAGCCGTTGGGGCCGCTGAGCACGTGGCTGAAGGTATTGGCACCTTCGCCGCCCGCCCAGGTGAGGGTCACGGAATTTAGCACATCCACGTCCTGATCATTGACCAGGGGGGCCTGCAGGGTGATCTCACTGACTTCACCCAACGTTTGCACCTTCATGGATTGCATATCCGAGAAGGGCACGCGGTTTTTTTCACCGAGGGCGTCGCTGGAAAGCAAGCTCTCAATGCGTCCGCTGGTGTAGGTACCGGAGTAAATCACTGCCTGCGAAGTCTCACCGAGCAGAATGGATTGAATACCACTCCATCCGGCAGGCAGGACAGTGGGAAGTTCGTTATAAAGATTTTTTTCAAAAACCTGACATTCGCCGCTGTATTTGGCGCCGCTGAAGAGGGCGATCTGATCGGCCTGCGGGGTGCAGGTACTGGCCGGATCAGAGCAGGTGTTTTTATTGATTAATTGAATAATCCCAATGGGATCCTCACTGCGATTGCCGGCGCCGTCTTCGACGATCAGGCCGACAGAGAAGGGTCCGCTTTCCAGGCCGCTGGCACACAGGTCCAGGGTGGTATCAATACTGGTTTGAGCGGGTAAATCGCTCAGTTTTTGCCAACCGGCAAATTGTTTGACGTATAACTCCGCGCTTTGGATGCCGGAGGCATCTGATAAATTGACATGCAGAGGCACCTGGGATTGTTCCAGGGTACTGTATTCAGTGGGTGAGGTGATCTTCACCGTGGGCAAATCGTGATCGTTGCTATTTTTACTGATATAGCGATTATCGACCTGGC
Organism: Chloroflexota bacterium; assembly: GCA_016838895.1. Taxonomy (GTDB): domain Bacteria; phylum Chloroflexota; class Anaerolineae; order Anaerolineales; family Anaerolineaceae; genus UBA5203. The sequence goes on along the minus strand of JAEKNU010000041.1, from coordinate 36,055 downwards.
ACTCGGCACCGTATTCCGAGAAATTCTCGGCTTCAATACAAGTGCGCGGGCGTCCGCCGTTGACTTCCACATCCTCAAAGGTAATATCCACTGAGGTGCCCCAATAGGAAGTGGCGTTGGTGTGCACGTGGAAATGCAGATGATGCCCGGTACTGTAGCCGGTATCGTCTGCGATACCGATCAGGTCACCCTGCTGAACCTCGGCACCGATGGTGCGCAGACCAACCGGGATGCTTTGCTGGGCGAGATGCAGATAAACTTGATAAGTAACCGGCGTTGTGCTGGTATCCTCGAGCACGATGTAATTGGCGTGTTCGGTGTTGCCATTTTCATAATCCCAGACGGCATATTTGACCGTGCCACCTTTGGCGGCATGCACGGGGAACATGGTGCCGTCGGCAAAGTCGAAGGCATACAAACAGGTGGAGACGCAGGAGCGGTAAATGAAAACATGACCGATGCTGCCGGTCAGGGTTTTGGCCTCGCCGCCTGCCCAGGGCAGTTTGTAGCCGCTAAGAGGGGCTGCGTCTTTGGGCATGGCTTTTTGTACGTTCTCGGACAGGTACTGAATGCGCCGGTCGCGGCTGAGCATCTCCAGGGGGACCATGTCCAGCACGCCGGACCAGGATTCGTCGGCTTGCAAAGTAATTTGCCACAGTCCGGTGCTGTCCAGGGTGGCGATAGCCAGGCCCGGCTCGGAGGGCAGCAACTGCCCGTTGGTGGCATCGCGCATGGCCAGCCAGACCAGGGCCAGGTCATGGGATTCGTTGATGTCGATATGATCGATTTCGATTTCGTAAAGAAGGTAGGCGAGTACTTTTTCTTTATTCTTTTCGATGGCTGCATCCAGATAAGGCTCAATCTCGGAGATGATCTGGTCCCTTTCGTAACCGGTTGCGACTGTTGCGGTGGGTAGAGGGGCTTCCTTGGATTGCAATGTGGGGATGTTAAGGCCCAGGAAGGAATAGATCAGGTATCCGATGATGCCCAGGGAAACCAGGAAAATAAGAAAAGTGATTATTTTTTTGAGTGTTTTTTTCATAGCCATACTCGCTTTGGTTGGTTTAGATGTTTGGAATGTTGCAATAATGGTGCCAAAAAGAGCGCTCGTCGAGTTTACCCTGAGTTTACCGAAGGGTGGAATCGAGGGGGAGAGCGAAACCACGAAATACACGAAATACACGAAAAACAGAAAACATGCAGGGTTGCTGGCCCTGTCCCCTTTGGGGAGGGCATCGTGAGGCTGTTTCTGTTTATTTTGAAGGAATTTGGATGCCGAAAGAGGCCAGTGCTGAGCGTCGTCAAAGTGCCTGCACTGAGCGTCGTCGAAGTGTCGAGGCAATCTCCCGCAAGGATAGCAAAGATTTTTTTACCGATTTGCAAATAATTATTCGTAGGTGTATTCAATCCGGCGTAGGGGTAATTCATGAATTACCCCTACGCCGGATTGAGCAGTATCCATAGGCAGGGGTGCTCCCCACCGCTTTTGGCGTCGGTCATTATAAAAAAAATGATCAAAGTCAAGCGCTAGGATGATCAACTCAGATAAAAATGTCTATAGATAGGGAAATTGAATCCTGCCGATTACTTCTTCTTACGCGTCTGCAAATAATACACCAACACCCCCGCCAAAACCCCTGCAATAAGCGCGAATCCGGCCGGTTGGAATGGGAGGATATAGCGGGTCTGCACGATAAAGAGCAGCACGAAGACAACGATGGCCACGCTGAGGCCCCAGATGGTGGCTTTGCCGCGCATTTCCTGTTTGTGGGTGCGTTGTGCCGGGGTGCTGGCTGCAGGGTCAGCGGGTTTGTAAAACTTGCTGCGCGCGTAGGCATAATAGAGCGCAAAGAGCATGACGGCGAACCCCAGGCCGAGCAGCAGGTTGCGCGTGAAGTAGGCCAGCAGGGCGCCCACGGTCAGGCTGATCAGGGCACGGTTGATGTAGTATTGGCTGTTGGTCATGGGGGTATTATATCATTGGGGTATTCCATACCGAAAACACTATTTTAATTCTCTGTTTTATTGTAATATATTTGTATTGTTAATATATCGTTCAGGGATTATTTTCTACAATTGATGAAGCGGGATTATAAAAATTCTTTCCAAATTCAACCTATTGCGGTGATGAATGAAACAAACCAAAAGAATACTGACCCTTTTCCTGATTGCATTTTTTGTATGTGTACCCATTGTCCTCGCGGCATTGGGGGATACCACGCGCGTCTCGCTGGATTCAAGCAACGGGCAGGCAAATGATCAATCCGAATCTCCAACCATCTCCGCGGATGGGCGCTATGTGGCGTTCGCCTCCTATGCCAGTAACCTGGTGGCGGGGGATACCAATGGGAGAGACGATATTTTTGTGCATGACCGCACTACTGGGGCAACCACGCGTGTCTCGCTGGATTCGAGCGGCGGAGAGGCAATTGGCGGCGGGTCAAACTATCCCACCATCTCCGCGGATGGGCGCTATGTGGCGTTTACCTCCTATGCCAGCAACCTGGTGGCCGGGGATACCAATGGAGCGGATGATATTTTTGTGCATGACCGCACTACAGGGGCAACCACGCGCATCTCGCTGGATTCGAGCGGGGTTCAAGCGAATGGATATTCCAATACTCCATCTATCTCCTGGGATGGGCGCTATGTGGCATTTGTATCTACTGCCAACAACCTGGTGGCCGGGGATACCAATGGGAGATACGATATTTTCGTACATGACCGCAATACAGGGGCAACCACACGTGTCTCGGTAGATTCGAGCAATGGGCAGGGAAATGGTGATTCCTCTATACCAACCATCTCCGCGGATGGACGCTATGTGGCGTTTGTATCTAATGCCAACAACCTTGTGGCCGGGGATACCAATGGTACGTATGATATTTTCGTGCATGACCGCACTACAGGGGCAACCACGCGCGTCTCGCTGGATTCGAGCGGCGGACAAGCGAGTGGAAGCTCCGGAGATTCGTCCATCTCCGCGGATGGGCGTTATGTGGCGTTCCATTCCGCTGCCAGCAACCTGGTGGCCGGGGATACCAATGGGAGAACTGATGTTTTTGTGCATGACCGCACTACAGGGGCAACCACGCGTGTCTCGCTGGATTCGAGCGGCGGGCAGGCGAATGCACAATCCGAATCTCCAACCATCTCCGCGGATGGACGTTATGTTGTGTTCGAATCCGATGCCAGCAACCTGGGAGCAGTGGATACCAATGGAGCGGCTGATATTTTCGTGCATGATCGCAACACTGGAGTTACCACACGTGTCTCGCTGGATTCGAGCGGCGGGCAGGCGAATGCACAATCCGAATCTCCAGCCATCTCCGCGGATGGACGTTATGTTGTGTTCGAATCCGATGCCAGCAATCTGGTGGCCGGGGATACCAATGGAGCGACTGATGTGTTTGTACATGAACCGGATTTCAGCCCACCCACGGTGATGTTCGGTACGGGGTCGGTTCCAAATGCCGAAGGGGCTACACTGAGCACAGCGCCGACGGCATTAATGATCCGCTTCAGCCAGGATATGCTTAGTGACGGCGGCCCCCATGCCGCCAATGCTTTGGTTAACTACATGCTGCTGCGTCCAGGTGTCAATGCGATTTTTGATACGGCAGCAACTTCCCTGGCCATTTGCGATGCCAGCCATACGCCCGAGGGGGACGATGAATTAATCTCCATCAGTGGTATTACCTATACCTCTGCCGATCATACCGCCACCCTGACTATCGCTTCGGCTTTCAGTCCTCTGGCAGACGGGCAATATCGATTGTATGTGTGCGGGGCACAGTCCATCTGGAATCTGCGCAGTATACCGCTCAACAACCGCGCCAATTCGACCATTAATTTCAGGGTGGAAAACGTAACAAACCCAGCGAATACAGGAAATAGTGACCCCGTATTCCTGCCGGCCACTGGTTTCGCGCCGGGCCAGATGACGCTGCTGCCGCCGCAGGATGTAATCTATACGGCAAAAAATGACTTGCGGCTGGAGATACCCGAACTGGCAGTGGATATGTCCATTGTGGGTGTACCGCTAACGGACGGGACATGGGATGTGGCCTGGCTGGGTGAAAAAGCCGGCTGGCTGCAAGGCACTGCCTACCCAACCTGGGCCGGTAATGCGGTGATCACCGGGCATGTCTGGAACGCAGATAACACCGGCGGACCCTTTCAACAGCTCAGCTCATTGAGGTGGGGCGATGAGATTGTTGTTCACCTTGCCGGACAGGCATATGTATATGAAGTGCGCAGCGTACGTCAGGTAGCGGCAAACAATGTAAAGGCCATGCTGAAACACGAGGAGCTGCCCTGGCTGACCCTGGTCACCTGTAAGGGGTATGATGAAGATAGCGGCAGTTATCGCTCAAGAGTACTTGTAAGGGCAGTGTTGAAAGAGATAAAGTAATTGGAAATCCCCGCTGATGAGGCGGGGATTTTTTATTCCAGCAATGAGGCTTGGGAGGGATTGTTGCCGTTGAGGAAAGGAACCATCTCGATATCTCTCGGCGACAAAGGGAATATAAACTTATGGGAATCCGCCTCGCGAAACTCGATGAGCGGATTTTGAGATAGGAGAAGTAATACCAAATATTTTGGAAAAAATGTAGGGGCAGGTCCAAAACAGTCTGCTGGAATATCCAGATTCTTATAGACCTGCCCACAGCGTCAATCATGAAGAAATTTACTATTTGGAAGAAAAGTTGAGCGGGGTGCTCCCCGCCGCATTTGGCGCTGATCGTGCTAAAAATAATGACCACACAAAGTTACTTCCTGAATCAACCAAATCACATGTCATTGCGAGAGCGTTTTTTTGCTCGACGCAATCTCCCGTCAGGCGTTGAGGTCAATCCGGCGTAGGGATAATTCTTGAATTATCCCTACGCTGGATTGAACAAACACCTGAATTATTTTCCACGGCATCAGCCGAGCCATAGTGCGCGGTGCTCTAAATTATCTTACCAAATCCCCCGCCGTAGTCAAAAACATACTCAATTTTTGCGTAGCATATCACCTACGCCCCCCCCATCGTTTTTCTCGTAGGTATACACCAACAATGCGCGCTTTACCCGCACTTCAACTCAATCAGCGCTACTTCAGGCGGACAATTGATGCGCGCGGGGCAGCCGCCCCAGCCGATGCCTTTTGAGATAAAGACCTGGCTGTTTTCGCTTTGCACGAGTCCCTGGATGTAGTTGAGGTTATTGACGGGGGTGACCAGGTCACGGATGATGGGCAGGTTGGCCTGTCCGCCGTGGGTGTGGCCGCAGATGTAGAGGTCGATGTCATAGTCGAGGGGGATGTCGGCGGTGTCGGGGTTATGGGCGAGGACGATGCGGCAGTCGTTTTTTTCGCTGTTGGCAAAGCAGGCATCTGCGCCCAGGTCGTCGTCCCAGAGGTCACCGAAACCACCCAGCCAGACATGCTGGCCGTCGCGTTCGAGGCGCACAGCTTGATGACGCAGGACGCGGTTATATTTCTCGGCGTAGTGCATGGATTTGTCGATGCCGATCCAGTGATCATGATTACCATAGATGGAATACACGCCGGAGGGTGCCTGCAGGCTGCCGAGCATTTTCCAGATGGTGTCGATATCGCTATCAGGGACGTCGGATTGAACGGCGTCACCGGTGAAGACGATGATGTCTTTGGGGATTTTGTTGGCCATATCCACTGCGGATTGTAGAAACCATTCAGGCGACATGGGTCCGATGTGCATGTCGCTGAGCTGTACGATACGGAAGCCGTCGAAGGCAGGTGGCAAGTTGGGGATGGGGATGCGGTAGTGATTGAGCTCCAGCATGAAGCGCTCAATGAAGATGGGGTAGCTGGCGACCAGGGCACCGAGGCTGCCCAGTCCGAGCAGTTTGAGCATGGATCGGCGGGTGATGGGTTTGTTGAGTTGACTTTTATCCATATCAGCATGGTAGTGCCGGCGCAGGTGTCGGGGCAAGCACTCGGGTGCGGGTGTGGGAATATGAACGCTGATTTTTGATTGATTATTTAATAATTTTGGCTGATTGTCCTGGGAAGGGCGAGCGCAGGTCGCCCGTACAGGCGGGTAGGTGATCTCGGCAGGTGGACCAGATTATGGATGGTTGACGGGATGGATGGGATCTGCTCCCCCGATAAGCTCGGGATACCGCCTGCAAATAAGGACTTAATACAAACAGGCTGTAACAATACGTGGGTGACTGCCCAAAAACACGTCAATTATAATGGTTGACAAATAACTAATATTATGGTACAATTTAAATGCAAATGATTTTTGAATCCTTTCGTTGGGGGGTGAAAACGATTCCAGTCATGAACAGTTTTGTAAAAAATTTTATAACAGGAGAGGAAACAATGAACAAATGGGAGTATTGTGTTCTGACGGGTGTGATGGTCCCTACCAAAGGAAATTTTTCCGGGCATTATCCACACCTGTTTACATTTTCAAATAGCGGAATATCTGAAGAATTGGATCTAACAAAAAAAGGTGCAGCGACCAGACCAGAGGGCTGGGAAAAAGCCACGGAAAGTGAATACATTGCTGCTAAAATATCAGAATTAGGTATGCAAGGGTGGGAAATGGTTGGAATGGGGACCGGGATATTCAACATCGGAGATGGCGGCGCACATTGTATCTATTTCAAACGCCCGATGGCATAATCAAACCTTCAGCTCAGTTGCCAAGTGAAAAAATTATACCAGCCCATTCTAGATGGAATGGGCTGGTTTGTGTTCGGCCCGGGGCGTTCTGCAAAGGTGGTACGGACGTGGTGTTGGGGCAAGAACTTGGGTGCAGGGTGTGTATATGGGTTGGATTATGGTGAAGGATAGTGATTGCCATATGGGATTGGGGGGTGTTATATATTGATGCCAAAAGCGGTGGGTTGAAGACGCCTTGTTTCTGTTTGGACGAACTTCATCGGTCTTTAACGCCACCCTACGAAGGATGGTCTAGAAGTTCAAGTAGGGGTGTTTGATTTCGCGGAGTGGAATGTTTCAGCTATAATAGATTTATAGACCTTGATCTGGAGAAAAAATGAAAAAAACCTTTGATATTATCGTATTGAACGCGCGTCCGGCGGCAGGCAAGAGTGAGATCATTGATTATTTGAAACGTACCCCGTTAGCCGAACGCGAAAAGCGTTTCCATGTGGGTGAGTTTGAGGAAATTGATGATTTTCCGATGCTGTGGACCTGGTTCGAGGAAGATGATATTTTGCAGAAGATGGGCTATGATCGGCTGCACAGTGATAAAGACGGCTATTTTCTGGGTGAGCATCTCTGGCATGTGCTGATTGAGCGTATGGCATTGGAATACAACAAGCGTGCCACGCGCGAGGAAAATTATCACGAGACGTATACGACCATCCTGGAGTTCTCAAGGGGCAGCGAGCACGGAGGATATGAGAAGGCCTATGAGCACTTGCCAAAAGATATTCTGCGCCGCATGGCGATTTTGTATCTGGATGTGACCTTTGAGGAAAGCCTGCGCAAGAACCGGGCGAGGTTCAATCCGGATCGTCCGGACAGTATTCTGGAACATGGGTTGCCGGATGAGAAGATGTACAAGCTGTATCATGATGTGGATTGGGACAAAATTCCGAAATTGTATGATGCCTATGTGGAAATCAAAGGCGTGCGGGTTCCGTATGTGGTTTTTGATAATGCGGATGATGTGACAACACAGCGGGGTGAAGCTTTAGGCGAGCGCCTGGAAACGTTGATGCAAACCCTGTGGAAACGGCGTCACTCAGCTGGATAGAGGGTTTGTTTATTGATAGGCGTCCTGCACCAGGTCCCAATAACCAGGGACGTAGTAGAGGACGGAATTGGGGTAATCGATGATAAGTTCAGCAGCAGATAGATCAAAGAAGGTGATTTCCGGACCATTTTCTTTGATGACACCTGCAACCGTTTGTTTCTCAGGTTTATTGATGATGACGTATGCGCCGCGGAAGGGCTGTTCCCATCGTATGGCGGTAGGGGGCAGACCGATGCGTTCCATGTAAACGGAGAAAGCCATATCTTCGGGGTAGTCAATGAGGATCAATTGATCCTCCTGCCAATGTTGTGCCAGCCATTCAGCCTGCTGTTCAGTGTCGCCAAGGATGCGCTTGCCGATCGGGTTGTAATTGGGGGTGTTGAACAGGCTGATCACTGCCAGGATAACGATTACAGAAGGTAGCACCCATTTCTTTGTATGGATCATCGTTCGTCCACGAGTAATCCATTGGTAGAGGGTCGTCAAACCATAAGCCAACCCCAGTATCAGAAAAGGCACCAGATAATAGGTCACGCGCGGCCAGAGATTGGGCTTTTGCACAATACTATAAACTACGAGAAATATCAGAAAAGTTGGAATAATAGTGCCGGATTGACGCGTTTTTTTATGGGGAGAGAAAAATCCCAGTAGCATAGCAGCGACTGCCGGCAGGATGATCCAGAGCGGTAATCCACTTTGCCACTCCTGCCAGGTATCTTTGAGGCGGTCACGCAAGGTGGGGATAAACGCCGAGCTGGTTAATGGCGCAACGTTTGGGTTGGCAATCAGGCTTTCGATGCCGCTGTAACGGAAAACTGGTAGATAGATCAACAGCGTAGCAAAGATAATCAGCACACCGCTGAAAATCATATATTTCAACCAGCCCCATCTACCGTACTGCGCATCATGTTGTTGACTGAACCCCAGCCAGAGCAGCCAGGTGAAAAGACCCCCAGCGGGTAAGAGCATGATCGGCATGGTATACAAACCGGCAGTGATCAGTAAACTGAAAAGCATCCATAACAAGCGGTTTTTGTGCTGCATCATGGCGGATGCCAACAGGGCACCTAAAATCGTGAAAGCCGCCAGCATGGTGTATCCGCGAGCATTACTGCTGTAGTAAACCATATAAGGGTAGAGAGCAGCCAGTCCACCGGCTAAGACGCCTGTCCAGCGTTGGCGGGTGGTGTAGCGGGCGAAAAGATAAAGAAAAGGGGCTGCGGCTGATCCGAAAAGATAGGCCGGCAGGCGCATGGCCCAGGAGTGGTTTCCGAATATCGCCACACTGGCTTTGAGCAGGATGGTGTGCAGGATGTGATTATTAGGGAAGGAGTAATCCGCGATGGCATAGCGCAGGGGCAGGCGGCCGAACACATAGTAAGTGAAGGCTTCGTCATGTTCCAGGGGACGTTCCAGCCACATAAAACGCAGCAGCGCGGCAATGAAGAACAGAAAAAGGACATCCAGCCACAGATCGCGGCGCTTGAGGCGTTTATTGATTGCACTGAATAAAGCATGACAGTCCTGTAGAAGTGCATGCCATTGGCTGCTGATCCAATCCAGGCATTGTTGATACAAGGATTTACGCAAAAGGAATAAAAGAAAACCCGCCAGAAAGATCAGTGCAAGGATCATTGCCATGGGCTGAATGGCGGATAGCAGCGAAATGGTCAGGCTTTCAATACTGCCATCGGCGGAGAAACTGTCCAGAAATTGTTTTAGCCATGCGGAAGGCAGCAAGCTAAAGCCGACACTTAGGATGATAAGCACAGCCAGACTGCATAATAGAATGATTCGGCCTGCTATAATTGTTGGTTTTTTATGTTCTGCTTTCATTCGAGTATCAATCCGAAAAGTTTATGGTCACGGATTGATGATAATCGATTCCCACGTAGATGAACAGTTTATGGCAGCATTAATTTCCTCTTGCTATGCGTCATTTGCCTCGATTGGCAGATGCCTTTTCCATAAAGTAGATGACATGGGCGGATTGGATTAAACCCAGCCTGTGATAAAATTCAAGAAAACACAATCTGTAACAATTTAGAGAAGGAATGGTGAAAAAGTCGCATGTCCGTAACCGAAAATCAGGAAGTGATTGCTGTGAAGCAGGTTTGGGCAGGGTATGATAAAACCGCCGTGCTGGAAAATATTAATTTATCGGTAAACCAGGGCGATTTTATTGGCATTATTGGTCCAAATGGGGGAGGCAAAACCACTTTATTAAAAGTATTATTGGGTATATTAGCACCCATGCGCGGTGAAGTTACCATATTTGGTCAACCGGTGCGTGAAGGCCGGGAAAATATTGGCTACGTACCGCAGTTAATTCACTTTGACCGGGATTTTCCAATCAGCGTATGGGAAGTCGTACGCATGGGGCGTTTGCACAAAAAAGGGCTCTTGCGTCATTTTTCTAGTGAGGATGATGAAGCCGTGGCAGCGGCGCTGGATCAGGTGAATATGCTGGCGCTGCGTGACCGCTGTTTGGGGGATTTGTCCGGCGGGCAGCGGCAGCGTGTTTATATCGCGCGTGCATTGGCAGGACACCCACGTATTTTGTTACTGGATGAACCCACTGCCAGTGTGGACCCGCAGGTTTCCGGCTCCATTTATGAATTGTTACACGAATTAAATAAACATGTCAGCATCCTGTTGATCTCGCATGATATGAATGCTGTATCCTCCTATACCAAGACGATTGGCTGCTTGAACCGCACCTTGCATTATCACGGCAGTAACGAAATTACTGAGGAGATGGTGCAGGCCACCTATCATTGTCCGGTGGATCTGATTGCCCACGGTCTGCCGCATCGCGTATTGGCGGACCATCATGGTCACACTCATACTGGAGACCATCAAGATGATTGATCAGATCGTTGAGTCCCTGGGCTATATTTTTATGCAGCGCGCGCTGCTGGCCGGTGTACTGGTCAGTATTGCCTGCGGCGTTATTGGTACGTATGTGGTGGTTAAACGTATTGTATTTATCAGCGGCGGTATCGCGCACTCTGCCTATGGCGGTATCGGATTGGGTTATTTCCTGGGGATCAATCCGGTATGGGGAGCGATTGTTTTCAGCCTGGCGTCTGCCTGGGCAATGGGCTTGATTGAACGCAAGACAAAACAACGCTCGGATACACTGATTGGGGTGCTGTGGGCACTGGGCATGGCGATTGGGATTATCTTCATTGATAAAACACCCGGGTACAAAGCCGATTTAATGTCCTATTTGTTCGGCAGTATTCTGGCGGTACCCGCTCAGGATCTGCTGCTGATGGCCATATTGAATGTGATTATCATTTTGTTGGTGGCATTGTTTTATCATGAACTGCAGGCGATCACGTTTGATGAGCCTTACGCCGAGGTAGAAAATATTCCTGTTAATTTCCTTTATCTGATGCTGTTAACCATGATCGGCTTCACGGTGGTGATGATGATGCGTGTGGTGGGCTTGATTATGGTGATTGCCCTGCTGACCATTCCGGCGGCAATCAGTAGTTTGTTTGTGCGCGATTTGAAAAAGATGATGCTGGTATCGGTATTGCTGGGTATCGTTTTTACTGTGCTGGGATTGTATCTGAGTTATTTCTTCAATTTAACATCGGGCGCGACGATTATTGTGGTGGCCGGTGTTTCGTATTTGCTGGCGTTGAGTGGGCGGCAAATATTCCGCACGGATCCGTGTGCGTGAAAGCCATTTTCCAGTTACCGGAAAGGAATATCGATTTGTATGGAAACATCCGGTTGCAAATCGATGGAACAACATCCAGCCAGGAGATCAGTGTGGATGGCTCTCAAAATAATCCGCAACTGGGTGAACAACCGTAATCAGTTCGTCAATTGCCTGTCCTCAAAACTGTCAGGAATGAGATCTCCCCGATGCCAAATAATTATGATAACCCTCGCATTATTTTATTCGATCACTTTTTAGAAACCTGGTTGGCGTTTTCGCGACCATTGACTGTCGTGGCTGTGCATCAAACCCATGAGGTGCTGGCAGCGCTACGGGCAGTTGAGGAGGAAGTGGCACAAGGCAAATGGGCGGCTGGTTTCATCACTTATGAAGCTGCAGCGGCCTTCGATGCAGCCCTGGCTGTTCACGAAGATGGGAGTGGATTACCGTTATTGTGGTTCGGAATTTTTGATGCTCCACAAAGCATTTCTGCACCGTCTATTATTGAAGAACAAACAATATTAGCCTGGCAGGCTTCAATTGACGTGGAGAAGTACAATACCGGATTCAATCAGATCAAGGAGCATATTGCCAGAGGGGATTCATACCAGGTGAATTATACTTTCCGCTTGCATGCGCCATTTCAGGGGAAGAGTGAAGATTTATTTGCACGAGCCGTTCATGCTCAGGGGAGCGGTTATCCGGGTTTCGTTGATTTAAAAGACTGGAGCATTGCCTCCGCCTCGCCGGAATTATTTTTCACGCTGGACGGCGAAAAGCTGATTTCCAAACCCATGAAAGGCACCGCACCACGCGGTTTGCGTCTGGCAGATGACTTAAAAATGGCCGAATGGCTGAAGCTCTCCGAAAAAAACCGTGCTGAAAATGTAATGATTGTAGATATGGTACGCAATGACATGGGACGAATTGCACGCGTGGGTAGTGTGAAGGTCCCCAAATTATTCGATGTGGAAAAATATCGAACGGTTTGGCAAATGACCAGCACAGTGGAGTGTGAAACGGCTGCCAGTGTGTGTGAGATTTTTCAGGCACTCTTTCCTGCGGCGTCCATTACAGGGGCACCCAAGGCGCGAACGATGCAAATTATTAAGGAACTTGAAGGCAACCCGCGCCGCATATATACAGGAACCCTTGGCTATATTGCACCGGGTCGGCAGGCGCAGTTTAACGTGGCCATCCGCACAGCATTAGTGGATAAACGTTCCGGGCAGGTTGAATATGGATTGGGTGGGGGCATTGTTTGGGATTCCGAACAGAATGATGAATTTAGGGAAGCCTATACAAAGGCAAATATCCTGACACAGACTCATCCGCAGTTCTCACTTCTGGAGACAATATTATGGTCGCCGGATAGCGGATATGAATTACTGGATAGACATTTGAATCGGATGGAAGACTCTGCACAATATTTCGATTTTGCGTTTAATGTGGATGAAATCAGGCGGACACTGGCAGATCTTGCCAATCAATTTCATGCCGGTGAAAATACTATCCCAAAAAACCAGCGTGTACGCCTATGCGTTAATGCCGAAGGGGAAATTGAAATAGAGACGTATGAATTAAAGCCACTGCCGACACCCTATCGTATACGCCTGGCGGACAAACCTATTTCCGGGCAAAATCCTTTCCTGTTCCACAAAACGACATTCCGCAAGATGTATCAGAAATCTGATTGTAAATGTTGTGATGATATCCTGCTGTGGAATGAGCTTGGCGAAGTAACAGAAAGTACGATCGCGAATCTGGTGGTTGTAAAAAAAGGTGAATGGATTACACCTCCGGTGCACTGTGGATTATTACCCGGCACGGCACGAGCACAATGGTTGTCGGATGGAAAAATACGAGAAGCAGTGATTCGGGTGGATGAATTGGCTGATTGTGAAGAGATATACCTGCTCAATTCAGTGCGCGGACTTTGGAAGGTGGAATTAATTAATTCCTGAAAGAAATGTTGCATTGGATGGGGGATATAGTAGTGAAAATTTCGCGGTTAATCATACAAAAAACACTTAACTACACGTATTAGTGTTAATACATGTAGTTAAGTGCAGGAATTAATATAATTATGTGTAGTATGATGCAAAAAATTCATGATTCCACGAAAGTGCTTTGAATCAAGCCGATGTGGTTGAAGATGGCGTTGTGTTGGGCGTTACCCCCTCCAGTGAATTATGGACAAGGTCTGGGATTGCGCCTCCCCCATGATCAAAAAACGACCATAGGGGAGGGATGGTCGCGTGATGGTTTATTATGCAAGAGTTGTTGTGCGGGATGACTTCCGTTGCTTTTGACCCAATAGGAAAATATGTTTTGTTGTGAACTGTCGGGGTTCGCTTATTTGTTGGTGAAAGGTGCAGGTTGAAAGGAATCGCTCAGCCCGACCTACATTGGAAGAGTCTACTTTAATCATTTGCCAGTTAGTGGCAAAATCGAAGACGGCTATGGTGTTGAGGGTATCGGCGTATTCACACCGATTCGGGCGCGAGCCTCGCGCCCCTACGGTGGACGTATCTCTCTTTGATTGCTTAATTAAATAATAAAGCATTGATCATGGGCCAGTTGGAGACGAGGTCAAAGATGGCGATGCCAATGAGCAGTATGCTAGCGATACGGTTGAAGGCGGTGCTGTGATTAGCGTACACCCCCTCCAGTGAATTCTTGACAAGGCCTGGGTATGCGCCTCCCCCATTTTCGATTCCGAAAACAGGGGAGGGTGAATTCATGATTTAGGAAAGGTGTTCAGGGAATCATCCAAACAAGAGGGCTTTAATCATTTCCCAGTTGGTGACAAAATCGAAGACGGCCACACTTATGAGTAATATACCGGCGATGCGGTTGAAGGCGGTGCTGTGCTGGGCGAAGAAGCGCGTGATCCATTTTTGGGTGGCGCCAGCCAGGAAGGATAATATCAATAAGGGCAGGCCAAAGCCGAGGCCGAACAAGAGGAAGACGCTGAGCTTGCCGACAAAATCACCCACGGTGAGTGAGAGGGCGAAGATACTGACCACTAATGGTCCGGAGCAGGGCAGGGCGATGGGTCCGTAGAGCATGCCGTACAAGAAAGCATTGACATAAGGATGCGATAGCACCGGTACCTGAATTTGGGGCAGTTGTTTGAAAGGATTAATATTTAATAATAAGAGCACACCTAATAAAACAATAATTAAATCAGCCAGGGGGATAATGAATGAGAGAGCGTTTCCGACTGAAATTGAAAGCAGAGCAATAATGGCACCCAGGATGAGCATCATGGTGAGGACGCCGAGCAGCACAAAGAAGCCCATGAAATATGGTTTCCTGCTTTTTCCGCCAGCATCGGTTGAGCTGCTGATGTAAGCCAGAAAGCCCGGATATAAAGGAAAAACACAAGGGCTGGCTGTGGCTAATAAGCCGATAAAAATGGTTGTGAAAATAGTGTTGATATCCATGGTTGCCTCTTTTGGATAAGAATATTACCCGCACAGAAGGAGTCAAACTGTGCGGGCTTTCTAGGAGGGAGTTAATTCATCTGGTCCAGCAGGGGGGTAATGACTGCTTCCAGATCTTCGGCATTTTTGATACCGAAGGGTAATTCAACCAAATCACCGTCGCGGCCAATCAGGAAGATGGGGGTGAGCGGTGGATTGAGGAATTGAGCACCAAATTCATTGGCGATGCCGCGAGCCAAATCCTTGCTGGCAACCGTGTATACCCAGTCAAATCCGTGGGTGGCGGTGTAAGCGGCTAAATCTTCGGGAGTTTCGTTGATGTCAATATCCATGCCGATACTGACAAAATCATCCCGGTCTCCAAGGATTTCATGTAATGCCTGAACCTGCTGCTGCTGTGCATAACAACTTGAGCACCACATGGCCAGGGTTTCCACTAGAACAACCTTGCCACTATAATCGGCCAGGGTGAAAGTTTCACCGGTGTTGACGTTAACAGATTCCAGTGAACCCCAATCGGGCAGGGCAGACATATCGTCCATGGGTTCTGTCATTTCTTCGTCTTTGGCGTCCATATCATTATTTTTCATCATATCATTATTTGCCGCAGGGGCACAAGCAGCCAGCATAAGCGCCAGCAAAAGGATAAATGAGGTAATGCGTACATATTTTTTCATCATGATTTCTCTCCTGAAATGTTTTTTTATTTCGATATGTTTATTTTCTCAAAATGAGCTTAAATATTTGTATTATTTAGATTATAAAAGTCTGAATAAATCCGACTTTTTGTAATACTTTTGTAATATTTTTTTTGTTGGTATTTAATAGTTGTTTTGTATGCTTGGTATGTACTTATCAAGCTTATTAATATGGATGGTGAATCATGAAACAATATGGAACAGAACCGATCAAACCTTCGGAAATTACACCCGAGGACAAGTATATAAATAGAAGGCAGTTCATGAAAGCGACTGGCATTATGACGGCAGCAGCTTTTTTGGCTTCCTGTGCGCCGAAAACACCCGCAGCAGTGGGAGAGGCGGGTGCTACATCTATTGCCACTGCGGCAAGTGATGTGTTGACCAGTCCGGAAGGCGAAGCATTGACTTCCTTTGAAAATATTGCCGGCTTCAATAATTATTATGAATTCAGCTTGAGCAAGGATAAACCCGCTGAACTGGCAAAAGATTTCCCGACACGTCCCTGGACGGTAGAAGTCGGTGGATTGGTGAACAACCCGATGACGCTGGATATTGATGATTTGATCAGCCGTTATGAACAGGAAGAACGCGTATATCGACTGCGCTGTGTGGAAGCCTGGTCAATGGTGATTCCCTGGACTGGTTTCCCGCTGCATAAATTGCTGAAAGATGTAGAACCGATGGCCAGCGCCAAGTATGTACGCTTTGAATCGGTGTTTGACCCCGACAATATGCGTGGACAGCAAACGCCATTGTATCCCTGGCCTTATACGGAAGGCTTGCGTGTAGATGAAGCGATGAATGACCTGACCCTGTTGGCGACCGGTTTGTACGGTAAGCCGCTGCCGAATCAGAATGGGGCGCCGATTCGCTTGGCAGTACCCTGGAAATACGGTTTCAAAAGCATTAAAGCGATTATGCGTATTGATTTGGTGGAAGAGCAGCCGGATACGTTATGGAATACGATCGCACCCAATGAATATGGGTTTTATTCCAATGTGAACCCTGAGAAAGACCATCCGCGTTGGTCACAAAGTACGGAACGGCGCATTGGTGAAAGCGGACGGCAAGAAACCCTGAAGTTTAATGGGTACGCGGATCAGGTTGCAGACTTATACAAGGATATGGATCTCGATGTCTACTTCTAAAAGTACAGTATTAAATTTCTTGTCGAAATATAAAATGGTTTTGATCCACGTTGCTGCACTGGCATCCGGATTGCTACTGCTGATTCAATACCTGACAGGTTCGTTGAATGCTTATCCCATTCAGGAGATAACTTTCAGGACCGGTAAAACGGCTTTGATTCTACTGATGATCTCATTATCTATGACCCCGTTGAAAACAATTACGGGTTGGTCATGGACGGCAACCGTTCGAAAATGGGCGGGGTTATATGCTTTCTTCTATGCCTTTAGCCATATGCTGGTGTTTGTGTGGTGGGATTACGGGTTTGCCTGGCAGTATATTTTGCCGCAAATTTTCAGTAAGCGATATTTACTTGTCGGCGCGAGTGCCATTGTGATTCTATTTTTGATGGCGTTCACCTCATATCAATGGTGGGTGAAGCGTTTGGGGCGCGGCTGGACATATCTGCACCGCTTTGTATATGTTGCGGGTGTGCTGGTTGTGCTGCATTATGCCTGGGTACAAAAAGGTGATTTGTTTACCCTGCAGGGCAATGTGCTGCAGCCCTTCCTGTTTGCTTTATATTTCATCCTGCTGATGGTGTTGCGTATCCCGTTTATTCGTAGGAAAATAGTACAGAGTCGCCGGGCGCGTGCGCGCACGAATCAGCCGCAGAACGGACCCGTCGTCGTGCGTCGGACAAGGCCATCAAGTGGAGCACAAGGTGAATAATCAGCAAATTCTGATCGTTGAAGATGAACACAGCATTGGCGAGGTGGTCAGCCTGTATTTGCGCCGGGCCGGTTACGATGTAACCTACATGGATAACGGTGAAGAAGCGCTGACATTTTTAAAGACAAAAAAACCTGATCTGGTGGTGCTGGACCTGATGCTGCCCAAAGTAGATGGTTGGGAAATCACACGCTGGCTGCGCGAGCATGGCGATATTCCCATTATCATGGTGACAGCGCGCCGGGAAGAGACCGACAGTATTGCCGGCCTGGAAATGGGTGCGGATGATTATGTGACCAAACCCTTTAGTCCGCAGGAGTTGGTCAGCCGCGTACGGGCGGTGCTGCGCCGGGCGCAACCGGCAGGGCAGGTGCAAGAAGAAGCGGAGATTACTTTGGGCGAATTGCATATCAATCAAAACCAGCGCTTGCTTACGATTGCCGAAAAGGAAATCCCATTGTCTGTCAAAGAATTTGAACTGCTTTGGTTTCTGATGAGCAATCCGCGTCAGGTTTTTTCACGGGATCAGTTATTGGAAAATATCTGGGGACTCTCCCAGTATATTGATCCGGGTACGGTGACCGTGCACATCCGGCGTATCCGGGAAAAAATTGAAGAGGATTCCTCCAATCCGCGTCATATTCAAACTGTTTGGGGGGTAGGATATAAATTTGAGCCATGAGTGAAACTATAATGAACATCCGCAATAAGCCAATAAAAATCTGGCGCTTTTTCAGCACCATATTTCTGCCGTTAATCTCTGCTATGGTATTGTTCTGGGTATTGATGAAACCCACCATGCCGGATGCTGCCTTAATGCTGCTGTTGATGGGCGGTACGGCACTGGTCACTTCGATCTTTGCTTACATGGCATATCGCTTTGGCTGGATTCATCAGGCACCTGGGATCCGCTGGATATTGATGGGCGGATACGCCGGGGCCAGCTTGTTGATTTTCCTGAATACATGGATCATTGCCCGTTTGATGTTCGCCAGTGCTCATGATTTGCAGTTAGCCACTGTATTGTTATTTTTCGCAGGTGGTATTGCTGTTTCGGTAGGTTATTTTCTTTCTGAAGCGATCACGGACCGCATTAATATTTTGAGCGATGCTTTTAAAAACATATCGAATGGGAAACTTAATATTCGTGTGCAGGTGGATGGCAAAGATGAAATGGCCAGCCTGGCGGCTTTGTTTAATGAAATGTCCACTCAATTAGAAGAGGCTCAGAAAAAGCAAAAGGAACTGGAAGCCTTACGTTCAGATTTAATTGCCTGGGTTGGGCATGATTTACGCACCCCGATGACCTCCATCCGGGCGATTCTGGAAGCATTGGCGGACGGTATGGTGGATGACCCTGAAACGGTAAAGCGATATTTACAAACTGCCCAGCGTGATATTTGCTCGCTTTCCTATTTAATTGATGATTTGTTTGAAATGTCGCAGATTGATGCCGGCGGGATGAAACTGGATATAGAAATACATTCCATTTCGGATCTGGTTTCGGATACGATTGAGAGTTTCAGTAAAATTGCAGAGGAAGCAGGGGTAACGCTGGATGGGCATTTAACGGCAGATGCCAACATGATTGCGATGGATGTGCAAAAGATAGGGCGGGTCTTTTCCAATCTGGTCAGCAATGCCATCCGACATACAGCGCAGGGCGGCAAGATTGAAATTCTGGTAGAACGCAGGCCCGATTGTCTGGGGATCCGTATTTGTGATACTGGGGAAGGGATCCGTGAGACGGATTTACCGCATGTTTTTGAACGTTTTTATCGGGGGGAAAAATCACGCAATCGCAGTACCGGCGGTAGTGGATTGGGGCTGGCGATCAGTAAGGGCATTGTTGAGGCACATGGGGGGGAGATTAATGTAGAGAGCCGTTTTGAAGAGGGCACATGTTTTACGTTTTGTTTGCCAACCGAAAACAATGTAGCCATAACGTAAGTCACTATTTCATCACATAAAAATTTAGGCTTAGTTTCCTCAAATTTCATATGATATTAATGGTCAAGAATTTTTGACAATTTAGTATTAGGATACTGATGCATATTTCTATTTAATGTTGCTGTAGTGTTTGAATAATGGTACTCGACAAGTTGGAGGAAAGTACATATGTTTAAATTACGGTATATCCGTACGAAAATTATGTTAGGGGGAGGGCTAAGTATACTCATCGTTGCCATAGCCTTAACCAGCTATGCTGCAATCACGATGCGCAATAAAGCGTTTGTAAGTACAAAAGAATTGATGATCACAGAAGCAAAAAGTCAGGCTTCGTTCATTGATGCAGATTTAGAAATTGCTCTGGATACATCCCGGGCGCTGGCGAACGCATTTTCTTCACAAATTACGGATAAGAATCAATTAACCCGTGAGCAGGTAAATTTAATGCTGAAACAGGTATTGGAGCAAAATCCAAGCTTTTTTGGCATATCGACAGAATGGGAAGACAATGCTTTTGATGGCAAGGATGCAACGTTTGCTGGCAAGAGAAATGTGGCAGACGATGGTCATTTTTCTCCCTATTGGTATCGGGATGGTGATTCGGTTGCATTGACCTATTTACCCAGATTAGCTGATGATGATCCGGCATATATTTATTATGTTGTTCCAAAAGCAACCATGCAAGAAGCGGTAATGGACCCGTACATTTATCCGGTTGATGGTGTAGATGTATTGATGACATCCTTAATGGTGCCCATTATTCATAATAATAAATTTTACGGTACTGTGGGTGTGGATTTAAAACTGGATTTATTACAGGACCGAGCAAATGCACTGGTTGAGGAATATCCAAATGGTACATTGACGATCTATTCCAATTCAGGGTATATTGCTGGCTTCACAAATAAGCCGGAGTTGATTGGTGAACAAATCTCCGTTGTGCATACAGATTGGGAGCAGGATCTTGTGAATATCCAATCCGGAGAGGTCTCCATTGATGAAGATGAGGAAACCATATCCGTATTCGCGCCAATCTATTTTGGGAGCAGCCCAAGTCCTTGGGCAGTCAATTTTGATCAACCCTATGCGATTGTAGCCACACAGGCAAACCAGGGTATGTGGTTGATGATTGTTATAGAAATAGGGCTCATTGTATTGTCTTTGGCGGTTTTATCCATTGTATCTAATATTATTACCAAGCCAATTAAGAAATTAACAGCATCTGCTGAGGCTTTTTCAAATGGTAACTTGCAGGAAGAAATTCAGGTAACCACGACTGATGAAATCGGCGTTTTAGCGACAGCGTTTAAATCCATGCAGGGCTATTTGCTTACTATTGCCAATGCAGCCCGAGCTTTGGCTGATAATGATTTACGGATCGAAATTAATGCCTTATCGGAAGAAGATGAACTGGGCACCGCTTTTGAGCAGATGGTGAAATCCTTGCGGCGAACCATTGGTGATGTATCTGATCAATCCAATTTGCTGGATGAATCTGCCGGACAACTGGCGATTACATCGTCTCAAGCGCGTGAAGCCACCTCGCAGATTGCCAATACCATGCAACAAATTGCCAGTGGGACGGTTCAGCAAGCTGATTCAGTCAACCGGGCGGGGGTATCGGTTGGGCAGATGACCAGTGCCATTGATGATGTGGCCAACGGCGCTCAGCAACAAGCGACTGCTGCCAGTAATGCAGCAGACATTACCAATATGCTCTCCGCGGCCATCCAACAAGTAGCCGGCAATGCGCAGGGTGTGTTACGAGAATCTAAGATTGCAGCCGAATCAGCCCAGAAAGGCAGTCAAAAAGTTGAAGATACCTTGACCGGTATGCAGAATATCAAAAAGCAAGTGGGTGTTTCGGCAGATAAAGTGCGTGAGATGGGTGATCGGTCTGATAAGATCGGTGATATAGTGGTCACCATTGATGATATATCATCACAAACTAATTTATTGGCCCTAAATGCCGCGATTGAAGCGGCCAGAGCAGGGGAAGCCGGCAAGGGCTTCGCTGTGGTGGCGGATGAGGTACGGAAATTGGCAGAGCGTTCCTCCACGGCAACCAGTGAAATTGGTGATCTGGTAAAAACCATTCAGCAAACAGTGAAGGAAGCGGTTCAGGCAATGGAAGAAGGCACCCTGGAAGTAGAAAATGGTGTGACGATTGCCAATGAAGCCGGTGTTGCCTTATACGAGATTTTGTCCGCGACGAACAGGGTTAATGCAGAAGCGGAACAAGCCGTCGCTGCATCAGATGAAATGGAAGCTTCCGCCGATGAATTGGTATCCGCGGTGGATATGGTTTCCTCGGTGATTGAGCAAAATACTGCGGCAACGGAGCAGATGTCGGCTGGCTCATCGAATGTGACAGAATCAATTGAAAATATTGCCTCAGTTTCTGAAGAGAACTCAGCGGCAGTCGAAGAGGTGAGTGCCTCAGCGGAAGAGATGTCGGCACAGGTGGAAGAAGTAAGCACCTCGGCAGAATCCTTATCACAACTGGCACAAAAGTTCCGAGAAGTGGTAATGCAATTTAAATTACCTGGGATGCAGCAAGAAGCGGCAGAGGCAGAAGAAGAATCAGATGTTACTGACCTGCCAGAAGAGCCCGAAGCTCCTGAAGATTTGATGTAATCATCGCGGTTTAAGAAAGAGAGAGGCTGACCCAAATGGTCAGCCTCTTTTATGTACTGCCATGATCTGATGACTTATTTCTTTTCAACCTGAATCATACGTGCGATGGGATACCCCACACTGATTTCCTGTTGGTCATGTTCGGTTTGGATGGTGAAGGTCTGGTTAAAATCGTGATGTTCGATAACCTGTATTGGCTCACCGGGCAGGAGACGATTATTTTCTAAAAATTGCAGCGCTTCGCGGGTGCAATGATAGTGGATGATTCTGCGAATGATCAGTTTGTCAGCGGTGTTTGCCGAGAGCAGTGGTTTCCAATTGCTGATACCTGTATTTTGTCCGTTGATTGGCATACCAAAAGGAGAAAAGGCAGCATCACTGAATTTATCGGAGAGATAGGTCTGTGTTTCAGCGGAAATGGCATGCTCTATACGATGTGCTTCATCATGAATACTGGATAGCGGCATGCCCAAGGTTTCATATAACAGACATTCCACCAGGTTATGGCGTTGAACGACAGCCAAAGCAGCGGACCTGCCCTTGTTTGTAAGGTTGATTTGTTTTTTATCTGCAACGGCTATCCAATCATCGCGTTCCATGCGCTGCAAGGTTGCGGTAACGGTTGGGGCAGAGACGCCCAGATATTCTGCCAGCTTTGCACCAGTGATTTTTTCATTGTCAAAAGCGATGGAAAATATCAGGCTCAGATAATCTTCGATTGTAGGAGTAGGTTGTTGGTTTTCCATTTACTTTCCCAGCGGGGTCCATTCGTATTTATTTTACCCTATTCTGATGTGATGGACATTGAAAAGTATTGTACAATTTGTTTGGATAATAATACACGAAATGATTGATTTTCGATTAAAATAAGGTATAGATAAATCGAGAAAACAGGATAACGCAAATGAAATATGAATTTACTTTGCCAGGTTTCGAAGAACAAAGCCTTGCTCTGGAAGTACGGTTCCCTTTACGACCAAGATTGTGGGTTAATCGCAGGGTGATCAAGAGTAAGGGTAAATGGAATGAAATTGCTTTAAAGCGTGATGATGGACTAAGCTCAATTATACATATCAACAATCAGTTTCCGGATCCTGTTCCGCAATTGGAAATGGATGAAGAGGTTTATCATGTTGTACCGCCATTAAATTGGGGACAACGGATTTGGGCGATGTTACCCATTGCGTTAGTTGCCCTGGAGATATGGGGTTTACTCATTGGACTTCTGGCTGCCTATCTAAATATTTGGGTTATGCGTTTGCAGGAACGAAAACTGGAAAGAAATCTGACCATTTTTACTGTTAGTATAGCGGCAGCGGCAGCATTCTTTATTATTCGCTTTTTAATCATTCGGTCACAGATTGGATTGTAATCAGATTTTGGAGAGAGTTAATTTATTATGCGGTTGAAAAATTTACTGATCATTGTGGGGTTGTTGCTGGTTAATACAGCCTGTCAGGCGCAGCAGAGCGGGGCGGTGGAAGCGGTTGAAAGCTATGTGCAAGCGCTTGTTGATGAAAATCAGGAACGCCTGTTGACGATTTCCTGCGCGGATTGGGAAGAAACAGCGCTGACGGAACTGGACGCTTTTATTGGCGTAACGGCCTCTGTAAAGGATATGAATTGTTCAGTGAGCGGGGAAGCTGGGAATGCCGTTTTCGTGACCTGTACGGGGAATATTGAAGCGACCTATAATAATGAAGAACGTCAATTGCCACTGGATGTACGCTCTTTCCGTGTTGTGCAAGAGCAGGGCAATTGGCTGGTGTGTGGATATCAGGAAGCCCCCTGATGCGGCGTATTTTCAGTAGAGAGAATGTATATGCACTTTTGTTATGTCTGATTGTTATTGGATTAGTCATTTGTACTGCTGATCAATCCCCACTCTGGATTTATCAGGGATTTTAATGACGATTACTACTATTTTGATTTTGCTGGCGGCAGCAATTGTATTGCGCGTGTGTATGGTATGGGGGAAAAGGCGCGAATTGCTGCTGGCAGCCAGTGTATTGGCTTTGTTTTGGCTGCAGCCGGCAATCAGTATACGAGGTATACATTATTGGTTCCCGGTGTTCACACTGGGATTGGTCATTCTCAGTTGGATTAACCTATCCTCAAGTGAGCAAAAAAGAGAGAAAGGTAATATTCTTGTTATCGTGTCGTTGTTAATCGCCAGCCTGGCAATGGCCGCTACGCGCTACATTGGCCTGAGTGAATATCTTATGGCGGGTATGCCGCCAACGATCCTGAATGTATTGCCGGGTTTGCTTTTCCTGGGATTGTTGTTGTTTTTGGGTAATCGATATTCAAAAGAGAATGGCAAAGGTATCTCCCTTACTTTTGGATTTATCCTGTTCTTATTTTTAATTTTAAAAATACCGCAGCTATCACTATGGGCAAGCCAGGGATTGCGTTTGCTAAATCATCAGAACGCAGGGATGGCAGGTGCCTATGACCTTAACTGGCTGGGTTTTTCTTATATTGCTTTTCGATTGCTGCATACCATCCGCGACAGACAAACGGGGCGATTGCAGCCTGTTTCCTTGATGGATTACTTGATTTATGTGATCTTTTTTCCAGCACTACCAGCAGGACCGATTGAGCGAATTGAGCGATTCAGCAGTGAGTTGTCAGATCAATTGGCTTTGGGTGCTGATGATTTTCTAATGGCCGGGCAGCGCCTGGCGGCAGGATTATTTAAGAAATTTGTGCTGGCAGACAGCCTTTCATTGATTGCGCTGACGGATGAACGCATTTTTCAGATTCAGGGCAGCGGCTGGATGTGGCTTTCTTTGATTGCGTATAGTTTTATGATCTATTTTGATTTCAGCGGCTATACCGATATTGCCATCGGATTGGCGCGTATATTGGGAATAAATTTACCAGAGAATTTCAAACGGCCTTATTTGCAGCAAAATTTATCGCATTTTTGGAACAATTGGCATATTACCCTGACGCAATGGTTTCGGGGTTATTTTTTCAATCCGCTCACACGCAAATTGCGGCGGGATGCAAAGCAATTACCGGCCTGGTTGATGATTCTGATGCCACAAGTATTCACAATGTTATTGATTGGGTTATGGCATGGGGTAACCTGGAACTTTGCTTTATGGGGGCTTTGGCATGGGGTGGGGTCCTTTGTTCAGAACCGTTGGTCCGATTGGAGCAGACGCCATGCTTATTTCCAGTTTCGCGGGGTGGCTGTGATTAATGTGTGTTTGACTTTTCTATTTGTGAGCCTGGGTTGGGTCTTCTTTTTAAGCCATGATGTTGCATCCATTCAACAGGCATTTTTCGTGTTATTGAGAGGAAATTAAGAGATGAAAGCATTGCAAATTAAAAAAATTATGATATTGCTGGGCATTGCACTGGTGGTTGGCGGTTGTCAGGGCAAGGCTGAGGTGGTCATCACACCCGCCCAAACCCATGATACGTTGAGTTCTGTTGCCACTGGTACCCTTCCCGGCTTGGGAATTGATACAACGATGCAGGAGATCACTGAATCACCTGTTCAAAACATACCGGCAGAAACTGCTGAGACTACTGCTGAGCCATTGGCGAATGGGTATTTAACGGCATCTGAACTGGTGATGATGGAAGAAAATCATTCCGAGTTGGACCCGTATCAATGGTCATCATGGCCGCATGTACCTGAATTTAATCCTTATTTACGAGCGGTTCATCAGCGTGGTTTGGAGAATGGCTATATTGCCAATCGGTATTCGGTTTTGGGCGATTGCCAAAGCCTGCCGGGGGTTTTCATGGGCATGTATGAAACCATTGAAGTGTCGTTTAGCGAAGAGGAAAGCCATTTGTACGAAACAATTGATTATTATGCGGGTTCATTTACCCATGAAAGCCTGACAGTAATAGACGGGTTGAGCCCGCCGACTGCGCTTTCAGCGATGTGGAATGACCCTGAGCAATGCGAAGCCACCGAAGCACCCCTGGATTGTGAGTTTCGGCTTTACAAACCGGCTATTCTATTTATCAATTTGGGTACTAATTGGAAAGAAAATGCTTCCACGGAAGCCTATGAAAAATATATGCGTATCATCATCGAAAAAAGCCTGGCAGAAGGTGTGATTCCGGTGCTATCCACCAAGGCGGATAATATCGAGGGCCAGCATCGCATCAATGCATTGACCGCAGCATTGGCCAGTGAGTATCAGATTCCATTGTGGAATTTTTGGGCTGCAGCAAACCGTTTGGAAAATCATGGACTGGATGGCGGCCGCGATAGTGTGTATCTATCCGTGGATGCCTGGGCATTACGCTCGCGATTAGGGCTGGAAACACTGGATGCGTTGTATCGCTTTTTGGGAGCGCATGAATGAACACTGAAAAGACGGGTTGGCGCTTGATCAGCAATGTATTAATTAAGGCATTGCTGTTGTTTGTGGCTGTCAACCTGCTCTGGATGGTTGTTTTCCCCAATGCCGCCATTGGTAAACTCAGTTTGTATAACCGGTTATGGCCTGGCCGAGAGCGCCTGCCATTTGGTGAAGATATCAATCAATCCTATAATCTGAGCCTGTCCAACCTGGATGCCATGTTCGCTTCGCATATGATTGCTCAGGAGAAAGCAGAGGATGAATTCCGAATCATTGTGATTGGTGATTCTTCCATTTGGGGTACATTGTTGCAGCCGCAGGAAACCCTGCCGGCCCAATTGCAGCAGTCATTGGCAGGATATGGTTCAGAGGCTGACAAGCAGATCAAAGTTTATAATCTGGGGTATCCGACTTTGTCATTGTTGAAGGACCTGATGATTCTGGAGAAAGCCAAACAATATCAAGCGGATCTGATTTTATGGGCCATTACTTTGCAATCCATGCCGGAGCACAGCCAGTATGATTCAGCCATTGTACAGCAGAACACAGCATTGATTTTGCAGATGAGTGAGCAATATCCAAAATTGATGGATGAGCG
This sequence comes from Chloroflexota bacterium, assembly GCA_016838895.1. GTDB lineage: Bacteria > Chloroflexota > Anaerolineae > Anaerolineales > Anaerolineaceae > UBA5203. The sequence continues at coordinate 9,088 of JAEKNU010000041.1, read as the reverse complement.
GCTACAAAAACCAGCCAGGGTGCAAACAAATCTGATCAGTCGGCGCAGAAATCTAGCCGATTTGTACCGCCTGCAGCTTCTGGGCTTTATGTGGGGGGCAAGTGGTATTGACCAGGTTTACCCGGCAGAGTATCCCAGGGCGCAGGTTGATCTGCCAGCAGAGACATCCTTTGCGGAGATGAACCCTCCTGAATTAGAAGAGGAGGCACTGGCTTTTGATTTGATCACTGCAGGATATGATATTGCCGGAGAGACGCCTTTGATTTTGATAAATGAACCCATCATGATAAGTAATGGAGAAAATAGTAAAATTCGCTATAATTATTATTATCCAAAGTGGGCGTATGATCAGTATCGAGACTATTTACTGATTTCATGCGCAGCAGCCGGATGGGAATGCCTGGATTACTGGAATGCCTTGCCGATGGTTCAATTTACCAATACGGCAATCCATTACTCTGCAAAGGGCGCGGAAGCGTTTGCTGAAATACTGGCAAAGGACCTTATCGGGCTGGAATTATTGCCGAATGTAAATAATTAGTAAAAAAGTTCAGTTTGAATAAAAAGTTTACAGGTTTAACACACTTTTTTTATAAGTTTTCGATAAACTGAATTTACTGTACCTTTATTAAGAATTAACTGGTGTAATATAGCGAGCATATAGAACAATCAGTATACTTTGAATCATGAATCGAGATTCTATGGCAAAAAAGAATAGTTCTACACAGTCTGATGAATTTGAATATTTGATTAAGACATTGCCAGAAGGCGTGATTATTGTTGATCATTCTGGCATGATTGTATTTAGCAATAAAAAAGCCCGTGATATTTTGAACCCTGGAGGAGGGGACATTCCTTTTAAAACTTTTAATTACAAAATATCCGTTACAAAAGTCACAGAAATTGAACTTCATCGACCGAAACAATCTCCACAGGTATTGGAAATTCGAGCAGCAGAAATTGATTGGCTAGATCAGCCAGCCTATTTGATTACCCTGGTTGATATTTCTGAAAGCAAGCGCTCGGAAAGCGCTTTTAAGAAAAGCCAGGAAAAAATTGCCCTCCTTTTTGAAGCGAATCCGGATTGTGTAATGTTAACGTATTTAGATGGTGGAGAAGTAATTGATGTTAATGATGGTTTTGTAAAGCTATCAGGTTATCAGAAAGAAGAAGTATTAGACCGAAAAACTACTGATTTTAATTTATGGGCTGACATCAGCGATCGCGAGGATTATATACAGCGCCTGAGTACAACAGGGGAGTGTATAGACTATGAGGTTCAATTGGTGACAAAAGATGGCTGGGTGATGCCGGTTAATATCTCTGCGCGAGTCCTGGAATTAGATGAGCAATTGATTACGCTGGCCATTATTCGGGATATTTCGCAATATAAAAATTCAGAGCGGGCTTTACAAAGAGCCAATGAAAAGCTTTCTGTATGGATTGATGAGCTGGAAATGCGCAATCGCGAGGCAAGCTTATTGAATGAAATGGGGGATATGCTGCAGAGTTGCCTCTCATTGGAAGAAGCCTATAAAGTTGTTGGAAAATATGCAGAGCAATTATTTGCCGGTCAGGCGGGGGCTTTGTATATCTACAATCAGGAACGCAAGGCCTTACTAAAGAAAAATGATTGGGGAGAAGTGGTAAACAGCAGTGAAGAATTTGAACCGGAAGATTGCTGGGCAATTCGTAGAGGTCATGCGCACGAAATGATCGGCAACAAGAACACTTTGCTTTGTAATCATATAACGCAAACGGATGAAAGGGATGGTTTTATTCAAAATATATGTATTCCACTGATTGCCCAAGGGGATACATTGGGTTCCATTTATTTGCAATTACAACCGGGTCAGGATATTGAACATTGGAAACAGTTAGGTGTATCGTTGGCGGAACGTGCTGCATTGGATTTTGCCAACCAACGCTTGCGCTATAAATTACATCAACAATCCATTCGAGATCCATTAACAGGATTATTTAATCGCCGATATATGGAAGAGACGCTGCATCGTGAAATTCGCCGGGCGGTTCGGCATGGGTCACTGCTGAGTATTGCCATGATTGATGTGGATCATTTTAAATTATTTAATGACAAATTTGGCCATGAAATTGGTGATCAGGTATTAAAGGAAATGTCTTTATATTTGCAGCACAATCTGCGGGTTGAAGATGTTGTTTGTCGATTTGGGGGAGAGGAATTCATCGTTATTTTACCGGATGCATCCCTGGAAGATACTGAACGACGTGCTTTACAATGGAAAGAAACCATTAAGAAAATTCATGTAGGGCATTATGATCAGGCAATGGATAGCATAACGATATCTGTTGGTGTTGCAACATTTCCAAAGCATGGCGATTCGGTTGATACGCTCTTGCGAGCGGTGGATGATGCCTTGTATGCAGCCAAAGATGCAGGCAGAGATAGTGTAAAAATTGCCAAACCATCCAAGAATAATGCCGCTGAGTAGTATTTTTATTAAAACCCATATAATAGAAAATTGAGGTATTCGTAGCTGGTTTTTGTTGATATACTAAACCAGCTAGTACTTTTAATGATGAGGAATTCGTAATTATGGCAATTGTTGATCCATTTGAAGATCCTGCCTTTCAGGAATTTAGCGAAAACAGAAAAGCATTATGGAATTCATTGGCAAAGAAGCAGAAAAAAATTGATTGGAGCAAACAGTATCATCGGCGCCTGAAAGAGGTGGTTCGAACCATCATCCCGGAAGCGTCCTCGATGATTGAAATTGGATGTGGAGCAGGGCATTTATTGGCAGCCTTGAAGCCTGCCCATGGCGTGGGTATTGATTTTTCTGAACAACGCATTGCTGATGCAAAAAAGAACTATGACCAGCTTAATTTTATGCTGGCAGATGCGCATAAATTGCCAGAGATCAACGAGAAATTTGATTTTGTTGTGCTTTCTGATCTGGTTAATGATGTCTGGGACGTACAAACTGTGCTGGATCAGATACGGCCATTATTGCATAATCAATCCAGGATTCTGATTAATTTTTACAGCCGTTTCTGGGAGATTCCGCTGAAAATTGCCCAGAAGATAAAAGTTGCCAAACCGGTTGCAGCGCAAAATTGGCTGACCGTTGAGGATATGGAAAATTTATTGCATTTATGTGATATGGAGCTGATCCGTTCCTGGCATGAAGTGCTCATGCCATTTCGTATCCCGCTTTTGGATGGTTTTTTCAACCGCTATTTGGCACGTTTTTGGCCTTTTAACAATTTTTGTATGACGAACATGATGCTGGCCCGGCCCAAAGCAAACCCACTGAAAAAGGATGTGTCTGTATCCGTGGTGGTGGCAGCCAGGAATGAAGCCGGCAATATCCGCCAGATATTTGAACGGGTTCCTACAATGGGTACCGAAACAGAGATTGTTTTTGTCGAAGGGCATTCCTCTGATAACACATATGAAATGATTCAGGAAACTGCAAAAGATTTTGAGCGCCCCTGCCAGATTTTCCAACAGAGAGGTGTTGGCAAAGGCGATGCCATCCGTATGGGCTTCCAGCATGCCAAAGGGGATATTCTGATGATTTTAGATGCTGATCTGACCGTGCCGCCGGAAGATTTACCGCGCTTTTATCAGGCAATCATGAGTGGACATGGCGATTTTATTAACGGCGTGCGGCTGGTTTACCCCATGCAACAAGAAGCCATGCGATTTTTTAATTTCCTGGGCAATAAATTTTTCAGTCTGGCATTTTCATGGTTGTTGGGGCAAAGTATCAAGGATACATTGTGCGGAACAAAAGTACTTTGGAAATTGGATTATGAAAAAATTGCTGCGAACCGTTCCTATTTTGGTGATTTTGATCCATTTGGTGATTTTGATTTGATTTTTGGTGCGGTAAAGCAGAATGCGCGGATTATTGATTTACCCATTCGTTATCGTGAACGCACTTATGGCTCAACCAATATTGAGCGATGGAAACATGGCTTGTTGTTATTGCGTATGCTGCGCATTGCCGCTAAACGTATTAAATTTGTATAGGATGCATCCTAATGAAGAGAAATTTGCCAGCATTAAAATTACTACCCACAATAGAATATACCGGGGTCAATGAGCTTGATCCTATTAAATATTATCGATTGCCTGTATTCGGGAAACTATATCGCAGCCGTGTAGAACACTGTTTGGCTGAATGCAAAGGCGGGCAAAGTATTCTGGAAATAGGGTTTGGTACGGGGTTGACCTTCCTTAATTTGCAGGAACAGTATGAAAAAATTTATGGCCTGGATTTAACTGCGGATGTTGATGCGATAAGCGAGTTGTTTTCCCGGCATCAAGTAGAGACTGATCTAAAAAATGGCTCCGTTTTGGATATGCCCTATGAAGATAATGCTTTTGATACGGTTTTGTTGATCAGTATTTTGGAGCATTTACAGCCAGAAGAACAAGAAATTGCCTTTAAAGAAATGCGCCGAGTTTTGAAACCCGGCGGTCAGGTTGTATATGGGGTGCCCATTGAACGCCCGCTGATGGTTTTTCTGTTCCGGGTATTGGGGCATGATATCCGTCAGGAACATTTTTCAACGGAACTGAATGTCAGTCAGGCTGCCAAGCAGTTATTGGATAAAGTACGCATTATCAATATAAAGGGCATTCCTGCCTTTACTGGTGCAGTCTATCAGGTGGGGCATTTCGTGAAAGCCGGTTAATTCTGGCTTTGACAGGTGGATATATCCAGCAGTCTGCGAAAATCGTTATCCCATTGGGTAATTTCATCTACGATGATCACACAAGGATCATCAAAACTGGCTCTTTCTCGATCTGAAAGATTGTGCCAGCTTTCCTCACTCCAGTAAATATAATCATATCCGGCTTGATGAATCTGATAAGGGTTGGGGTCTGCTGTTAATGCGTTGAACTCATCTGTTCTGCTATACCATGAACTTTGTGACTCAGAAGGACGGGCAAAAATGGTTGCCGAGCGTGAGGGCATTGGATCAAAGACCATGCTATCTTCCGGGAGTTGATCCCAGTAGCGGTTCTCCATGACAGCATCCATTGGTTCAATAAAAGTACTCAGAATGGGTGTTTGACCAGCGATACTCTGAATACCGAAATAGAATAATCCGCCAACCATTGTAAAAAAGGTAAGCATCACAGCAGCGATCCGCATAGCCGCTGTTTTATTTCTTAACCAATACCAAAGTGATGGGACAGCGAATATTCTACACAGGGTATAACAATAATTTGGTAATCTGACGCTGGCCGCGATTCCTGCAGAACCTTCATATTCCATAAACAGGGTCAGCAAGCTGATGATGGCACCGAGAGCAAGGATTGGGTAAAGCCAATTTTTGAATTTGTAGCCCTTTCTTCCCCAGAGGATAACGAATGGGAATGCCAGAATAATTGGGCCGACTTCGAAAATGGCTGCAAGAAGTTGCCCAGGATTTGTAAGATACAATCTTCCTAGATGGGCAGAAATTACTGCAGGCGGCCATCGAACAGGAAAGCTCGCAGTAAAGTAACTGGTTTCTGCGTTAATGACATCTGTACCAAATATTGAGAGGAGTATGTTCTTAGATACACCTGAAAGGACACCCCCTTGAACCAGGGCTACCATGCCAATGGGTACGAACATGAATAGCAGCACTTTCCAGGCTTTATCCCCGTAAAACGTTTGCTTGCGAAAAATCAAATAGAGCAGCATTAAACCAGAGGTTGCCATAAAATAGCCAAACCATATTTCATCAATAAGCGCCATGGCTGCCAGTAAGACTGCAAAAACAATTTTTCCAAAATTGTTTTTCCATTGACCAAATAGAAGCATGAGCAGTATTGGAATGGCCAGCGTCAACATGCCCACGCCGCCATGTCCCATGATTGGAATGCCATGAATACTGTTCCCAAACGCAAACGGAAAATCGATTGGACCGACACCTTCAATGACCCAATGAGTTTGCATTGCCAATACGAGCGAATCTGCTGTAGATTTCCCGCTGCCTATCATACTGACAGAATCAGAGATATATTTCAGAACAGGTGCCGGTAAATAGAGCATTAGCCAGCGCGTACCACCGGCAAAAGCAACAAAGAACATGCTAATCCAGCCGGCTAATGTGCTTTTTGTCAGTCTTCTGGTGAAAATTCCGACATAGGACAATAACATGGCCAGCGTTATTGCTCTGCTGATATCCAGTGCTGTCCAGGGAAACATGTCGGCGATTACAATCCATTGAGCGGAGAAGATTAACATCAGGTAATGGTAATCAAAACTTATCCCAGGATTTAGTACAAATCCAGGTGGAATTTGCCCTGATGCAATATAAGAAACGACCGGCAAATTTTGATAATCGTCGTATATGGCTAATCCACGCCCGACTTTGAAGAATACAAGCGTAATGATGAAGAAGACAATCCAATAAGATGGTTTGAAGTAAAAATTGGCTTTCGCCAACATCCAATTTTTCTTCCAGATTGTGATAAGAATTCCCAAAAACAATAAAAGGGTAGAACTGATCCAAAACGCATATTCGGGTGCCAGGAAGCGACCAAAAATATTGGAGAGCCAGGCCTGAAGTACTAACCCAATACCAAAACCAAGCAGGGTTGCATCACTGCGTTGTACACGAAATGAATTGATGGTTAATAAATATCCACCAATGAACCAACATGCAAGCCATAAAACGATTCCGGATATTTCCGGGATGTTTGCTATTAACGTTGACATTTCTACCTCTTTATACAAATAGCCTGATTTGAAGACTTAATTATAATATTAATTATCGCCGAATCCTTAAAAAAAAGAAGGTTGCATGATGCAGCCTCCTTTTTGTTTTTTTTGATTTGGTTTTTATTCTTCAGTGTTTTCTTCAACCACGTCCACATTTGGGGTTTCTTCCGTTTCACAGGCGATTCGTTCCAGCTGTGAATCAATATGGAAGGGTACCTCAATGATGACAATATCCTTATTGTCAATCAATCTGGAGCGTAGCCGATTGGCTGTCTGATTATGCAGTACTGCAGCGGCTTTCTTTTCAGGAATAAACTCTGGTACAACGACAGTACATAATTTATCACAAAACTCAGTTTTGTTTACATGTTCAATATAATCGACCAGGGGAACCAAAACGTCACGGAAATCATATTCGAGTAATGAAAGCTCAATGCCATCTGTAATGTGCGGGAATTTCTTCCAGCGGGTGAGGAAACGATCTTTCATTTCAGGGGATGTGACAACGGTAATGGCACGCACGTCATTGGAAATCCGCTTGGCATAGGTAAGGGCCAATAAAGTACCGCGATGAATATCCCCTACCGGCACAATAACCACATCGGCGACCTCGTTGACAGATGCTTCAGTCAGGCCAACAGTGCTAAGTGCAGCCGCGACACGATCATAATGACGGTGTACTGTATAAAACATTGCCATCAAAACTGGAATCGCAAGGGCAACAACCCAGGCACCTTCTTTAAACTTGGTGGTTAGCAATACGATAAAGACGACAAACGTAACAAAAGCGCCAACGGCATTGAGTATGCGTTTCCAGAGGGTATGTTTTTCGTAATGAATTTCAGTCACATTGGTTTTCATGGATTCGCCGGGTTTTAATTTGGCGACTTTGCCCATCAGTTTGAACATACCAAACTGGGAAAGGCTGAAACTGAGCATGACGCCCAATGCATAGAGGGGCAGCATGGCAATTTCATCTGCGCGGAAGACGATGACCAATAATGAGGAGATAACAGCCAGCATGACAATACCGGAGCTGTAAACCAGACGGTCACCGCGATTTTTGAGCCAGCGCGGCATGAAACTATCCGCAGCCAGGAAAGAACTGAGCCGTGGAAAATCCTGATAGCCAGTGTTGGCTGCCAGAAGTAAGATTAAAGCCGTAAAGATTTGTACCCAATAGTAGAGGAATCCTGGTCCGGCAATGCGCCTTGTCATTTGAGAAAGAATACTTTCGGCTTCATTTGGTACCAGACCAATATGTGTGGAAAGGAAGGTGATGCCAATAAAGAGGGACATGGCGGTGATGCCCATGGCAATCATGGTGGTGGCTGCATTTTTTGATTCAGGTGGTTTGAAAGCCTGGACACCATCACTGATGGCTTCGATACCGGTCAGGGCAGTACATCCGCCGGCGAAAGCACGCAGAATGATCCAGACAAAGGCGAATCCTACCGGTGAGCTTTGGGCAGCAATATTTACTTGTGTAATTTCAATGGGGGGCGCGCCAAACATGCCAAAGTAGCGCACCATACCGATCACAATGACCAGAATACCGCCGCCGATGAAGGCATAGGTTGGGATTGCGAAAATTGTACCGCTTTCGCGCACACCGCGTAAATTCACCCAGGTGATCAATAATATGGCGACCAGTGCAATTTCAATACGATAATGAAAGGCCTCGGGAAAAGCAGAGGTGATCGCACGTACACCAGCAGAAACGGATACAGAAACAGTGAGTGCGTAATCCGATAAAAGGGCTGCTGCGGCAAACAAGGAGGGCACTGTGCCCAAATTATCCTTGGCGACCATATAGGCGCCGCCGCCGCCCGGATAATGCAAAATGGTTTGTACATAGCTAAAAATAACCAATAAAACCAGGCTAACCACCGCCAGACCAACCGGCAAGGTTAAGGCAATGGCACCGCTGCCAAGGACAATAAGTACCCCCATGATGGCTTCTGTTGCATAGGCATTACTGCTGATCGGGTCCGAGGCAAAAATTGCCAAAGCCCGTATTTTATCCAGTCTTTCATGCATTTCCATACTGGTTGGGAAAGGCTCACCAATCAATACTCGTTTTACATCCGTTATGTTCATCTAAAGCTCCAAACTATTAATATAAATGCATTAAAATAATTATTAAGAATAAGAATATTATTTATATCCTACTGTTCAAAAATGTAGTGGGTTTCCAAAGGAAGACCAAACGATCAATGGTACACCTTCTTGATGGGCGGGTCAAGATGTTTCTTATCCAGCATAGCCCGAATTAATCATAAATGAAGGCCAGTGTTGACCATTTTTATTCGGAATTTCTGCCGAATTAATGTCTATAGGCGTTGTAGCGCAAAAAAAAGTAAGTACATAGAAAATAA
>JAEKNU010000040.1 GCA_016838895.1 Chloroflexota bacterium | reverse complement strand
GCGCTTCTCAAATTAATTTGGGTTGGTCTTTTCCTAAATCTTAGCTCTACCCCGTTTTATTGAGATGATACGAAAAACTTGTACAAAATATGGTTGGTCGGGAAATGAAAGAGCGTTTTCCCGAAGGACATCGCCATCCGGAAAATGCTTTTTTTGTAGTAGAAAATCTACGGGCAACAGATCCACGCGATTCCAGCCGGGAAGTATTAAAGGGTGTTACTTTTGATTTGCGTCGTGGTGAAATTCTGGGTATTGCCGGTTTAATGGGTGCAGGTCGAACTGAACTCGCCATGACATTGTTTGGGGAATTCGGGAACGTAACCGACGGGAAAATGATATTGGATGGTAATCAGGTGAAAATTAAAAGCGCGCGCGATGCCATTAAATATGGTATTTCCCTGGTTCCAGAAGATCGCAAAGGAATGGGACTGGTACTCATCCAATCCATCCTTAAGAATTTATCTCTTCCGAATTTACCTCAATTTTCGTCATTTATGCGCATAGATCAAAATGCTGAAATTAAGGCAAGTACTGAACAGGCGAGTGGTCTTGCTATTAAAACGCCCAGTTTATTGCTAGATGTTGACTCATTATCTGGTGGAAATCAACAGAAGGTTGTCATTGGCAAGTGGTTAATGTCCAATCCTCAAATTTTAATTATGGATGACCCAACCCGTGGTGTTGATGTTGGTGCCAAGTATGAAATTTACAAGTTGATGAATGAATTGACTGAAAGGGGTGTGTCCATTATCATGATATCCAGTGATCTTGAAGAAGTGTTGGGTATGAGCGACCGAATTCTGGTCATGTGTCAGGGATCCTCTAGAGGTGTTCTGGACATCAAAGATGCGACTCAAGAAAAGGTCATGGCGCTTGCGACTGGCATTGCTTGAAAACTATTTTAAAAAGATCCCTCTGCAAGGAGACATACGATGAATTTGTGGTCCGAAATCATTAAAAAAGTTAGAAATAATATACAAACCTATACCATTGTGCTTGCCATGGTGGGCATATGGTTGTTTTTTGGTGCACTTACAAATGGTCAATACCTGAGTGCCCAGAATGTCTCAAATTTGTTTCGACAAATGACGGTAACATCATTTTTAGCCGTTGGTATGGTGCTGGTTATCGTAACAGGCAACATTGACCTCTCTGTAGGTAAGGCTGCTGGTTTTGTATCTGTTATTGTTGCCTATTTACAAGCCAATGTCTGGTATAACGTAATTCCAAATCAACCATTACTTGCTGCAGCGCTATCTGTTTTCCTCGGTTTGCTTGTTGGCGTGTTATATGGTTGTCTGGAAGGGTATGTCATTGCCTATTTGAGTATTCCGGCATTTATTGTAACATTGGGTGGTTTGTTTATCATGCGCGGTGGTATTCTCCTGGTTACACAGGGAAAGACCATTCCAGCAAACCAGCCTATATTTTCAGTTATTGCACAAGCATATATTCCGCCTATTGCAAGTTGGGTGATTGCGGCCGTTGTTGTTGTATTACTGTTTCTTATTATGCTTGATGGCCGAAAGAAAAAACGTGAATATGGTTTTGAATTGCCACCTGTTGCGCTCGATTTACTGATTACTGTATTTTTCTCTATATTGTTCATTGGCTATGTTTTTGTAGTCAACCAATATCGCGGCATTCAGGTACCGGTGCTTTTGTTGGCAGTAGTTGCAATAATATTTTCATACGTATCGAATAATACACGTTTTGGTCGTTATGCTTATGCTATCGGCGGAAACAGAGAAGCAGCACGTCTATCTGGTATCAACATCAAGAAAAATATATTTATTGTATTCGTCCTGATGGGTTTGCTCATTGGTGTGGCTGGTGTTGTATTAGCTTCCTACGTTGGTTATGGTACAGTAGCTGCCGGTGAGGGGTATGAGCTTGATGCAATTGCTGCTGCCATTTTGGGCGGCACATCGCCTTTAGGTGGTGTTGGCACTGTTTTTGGTGCGTTGATTGGTTCAATGATTATGACCAGCCTTACGAATGGTCTGCAGATTATGAATGTACAACCCGCCTGGCAGTATTTGGTAAAGGGCGCCGTGTTGGTTCTGGCAGTATATGTGGACGTATATTTCAAGAAGAATCGCGGTTAAATTTGTTTGCGTATTACTTATTTTAATGAACAAAATTAAACGCTAGTCAGAAAATCCCTCTAGAAACTTCTAGAGGGATTTTTCGCAAAAAAAATAAATATGATGTATAATATGTGGCTGCTACCATTTCAGGAAAATGAAGAATGATCCAAAAGGATTATAAAAACCCTGAAATGATTACTCCTTTCGTTCCCTGTGTCACCCAAATGCATCATAAATATCCTCAGTTGTCTAGGCAAGAGTTATGACACATAAATCATCCGATTAATTAAGAAATATGATCAGGTGTCATAAGAACATATGCTATAATGTCAAGATTACCCATTTGGGGTAAATAATGGTTTAGACAAGTTATTAATATACCTATCAGCAATGATAGTTTTGATAGAGTTAGACAGCGGTCCCTAAATCCATCTGCCGAAATAGAAGAGTTTGAGTATACCCGTCGTCATTTATCGCTGGTCTATCTACCTATATTTATATCAATTGATTTTCAATTGTTTATCTTAATCGAGGAGAGGAATGCATGAAAGAGGCAAATCAGTCTTTCCAATTCGGGCTACCTCCCAAACATGGCTTATACGATCCCCAATTTGAACATGATGCCTGTGGTGCAGGATTTGTGGTTAACTTTCGTGGGGAGGCATCGCACGATATTGTTGAACAGGCTTTAACAATTTTAGAAAATTTAGCACATCGCGGTGCCAGTGGATTTGAAGCCAATTCTGGCGATGGAGCAGGGATATTAATTCAGATTCCCCACACATTTATGGTACGTGAATGTGCATCATTGGGCTTTGTTTTGCCCGGTACACGCTATTATGGCGTGGGTATGCTTTTCTTACCAACTGACCCTGAAATACGAAAAACGTACGAAGAAACTTTTGAAAAAATTGCTACTGAAGAGGGACAGAATCTTCTGGGATGGCGTGATGTTCCGGTGGATGATACCACCCTAGGGACAACAGCTCAGGCTGCGCAACCAGTTATCCGTCAGGTTTTCCTTGCCAGACATGCGTTGATCAAAGACCGCATGTCTTTTGAACGAAAATTATATGTAATTCGCAAGCGCATGGAACATACAGTACAAAATGAAGCCTATCCACGAGCAGATCAGTTTCATATCTGCAGTTTATCATTCAAAACATTGATTTATAAAGGCATGTTAACCCCTGAACAGGTGCGAGATTATTATCCGGATTTGAGTGATCCTATGGTGGATACTTGTATGGCCATGATTCACTCCAGATTCAGTACAAATACCTTCCCGTCCTGGGATCGGGCACATCCATACCGTTATTTAGCCCACAACGGTGAAATAAATACTTTGCGAGGGAATGTGAACTGGTTTCATGCTGAACAATCACGTTTCCAATCGGCATTATTTGCACGTGATTTGCCAAAAATATTACCGGTCATTGATTCAACCACATCTGATTCTGGTATGTTTGACAATGTGTTGGAATTACTGGTTTTAGCTGGTCGTTCCTTGCCGCATGCCATGATGATGATGATTCCGGAACCCTGGTCGAACCATGAAAGTATGAGCCAGGAAAAGAAAGATTTCTACGAGTATCACAGTACATTGATAGAGCCTTGGGATGGCCCGGCGGCTATTGTATTTACTGATGGCCGTGGCATCGGTGCCACCCTGGATAGAAACGGTTTACGACCGGCTCGTTTTTATGTAACCACGGATGATCGAGTGATTTTGGCTTCCGAGGTGGGTGTCCTGGATATTCCCCCTGAAATGATTGTCCAGAAAGGGCGATTGGAACCTGGCCGTATGCTGTGGATTGATACAGAAGAAGGCCGTATTATCGGGGATGAAGAGATGAAGCAGGAAATTGCTTCAACCCGCCCATACAGGCGCTGGTTGAACGAGTTTATGATCAATCTGGAAAATTTACCTGATCCCGAAGTGCCACCTTATGCAGGTATTGGTATCAATCTGGATGGCGATAATCAGCGTAAGAAGGTGCTGCAATATCAGATCGGCTTTGGCTATACCTATGAGGATTTGCGTAAAATCCTGGTTCCGATGGCCGAGACTGCGCTTGAGCCTTTAGGTTCAATGGGCAATGATGCTCCTTTGGCTGTGCTATCCAAACGACCACAGCTTTTGTTTAATTACTTTAAACAACTTTTTGCACAGGTTACCAACCCACCTATTGATGCGATTCGCGAGGAAATTATTACCGCCACGGATGTGCTGATTGGCTCAGAACAAAATTTACTTGAATCGCGGCCTGAAAATTGCCGACAGATAAAAATAAAAACACCCATTCTAACCAATGAAGAACTGGAAAAGATCCGACATCTCAATCGTTTATACTTCCGTACTGTGACATTACCGATAATGTTTAACCCAGCGGAAGGTGGAGACGGTTTAAAACAAGCATTGGAAGATCTATACGCTAAAGTAGACCGGATCATTGAAAATGACGAAGCAAATATTGTGATTCTCTCTGATCGTGGTATGGATAAAGAGCATGCTCCGATTCCCTCTTTGCTTGCAGTATCCGGCTTGCATCACCATCTGATTCGCAAGGCGACTCGTACGCATATCGGCCTGGTATTGGAATCGGCTGAGCCGCGTGAAGTTCATCATTTTGCGATGTTGATCGGATATGGTGTTGTGGCAATCAACCCTTACCTGGCATTTGCTTCCATTGAAGAGATGATCAATCAAGGATTACTCACCGGAGTGGATTACAAGAAAGCTGCGATTAATTATTCAAAAGCATTGGTCAAAGGTGTTGTAAAAGTATTATCCAAAATGGGTATTTCTACCATGCAGAGTTACTGTGGATCACAGATTTTTGAAGCAGTGGGTTTAAAACAAGAATTTATTGATTATTACTTTGCGAACACACCCACTCGAATTGGCGGTGTGGGTATTGAAGAAATTGCCCGCGAAGCCGTGATGCGACATGAAACTGCTTTCCCAAAATGGCCGAAGAATCGGCCCACACTTGATTCCGGTGGGCATTATCAATGGCGCCAGGATGGTGAAGTGCATTTATTTAATCCGCAATCCATTTATTTTTTGCAGCAAGCCTGCCGCAATAATGATTATGAATTATTTAAGAAATACGCTGATTTGATCAATGATCAATCAGATGAAATTGTTACTTTACGTGGGTTACTGGATTTTAAATATGCTGAGACTTCCATTCCCTTAGATGAAGTAGAATCGGTAGAATCCATTGTAAAACGTTTTAAAACAGGCGCAATGTCATTTGGTTCCATCAGTAAGGAAGCCCATGAAACATTGGCGATCGCCATGAACCGCATTGGCGGCAAGAGCAATTCCGGCGAGGGTGGCGAAGACCCTGATCGTTTCTTACCGGATGCCAATGGTGATCATCGTATCAGTGCCATTAAACAGGTCGCCTCTGCGCGTTTTGGTGTCACCAGCGAATACCTGGTCAATGCGCGTGAATTGCAGATCAAAATGGCTCAGGGTGCCAAGCCTGGCGAAGGCGGCCAATTACCAGGCGGTAAAGTATATCCCTGGATTGCAAAAGTGCGTCATTCAACCCCGGGCGTGGGTTTGATTTCACCGCCACCGCATCATGATATTTATTCCATTGAAGATTTAGCGCAATTAATTTATGACCTCAAGAATGCGAATTCGCAAGCACGCATCAATGTGAAATTGGTATCTGAAGTTGGTGTGGGTACGGTTGCCGTGGGTGTTGCAAAAGCCCATGCAGATGTCATTCTGATCAGCGGGCATGATGGTGGCACAGGTGCATCCCCGCGTACTGGCATTAAACATGCTGGATTACCCTGGGAATTAGGTCTGGCAGAAACGCATCAAACTTTATTATTAAACAATTTGCGCAGCCGCGTGACGATTGAAACTGATGGACAACTAAAAACCGGCCGAGATGTTGTTGTAGCAGCTTTGCTGGGTGCGGAAGAATTTGGTTTTGCGACTGGTCCATTGGTTGCTATGGGTTGTGTAATGATGCGTGTGTGCCATCAGGATACCTGCCCGACCGGTATTGCTACTCAAAACCCTGAATTGCGAAAACACTTTAAGGGCGATCCACAGCATGTGGTCAACTTTATGTATTTTATTGCCACTGAAATGCGTGAAATTATGGCAAAAATGGGTTTCCGCAAGGTCAATGAAATGATTGGACGCAGTGATAAATTACAAACACGTCAGGCACTGGATCATTGGAAAGCAAAGAATGTCGATTTATCTTCCTTATTTAATAATCAACTAATTGTGGATGAATCTGAACGGCGTTGCACGATGGAGCAGGATCACTCATTGGGTGAGACTTTAGATCAACAACTATTATTGGATTTATGTAAACCGGCATTGGAGCAAGGACAAAAAGTTGCTGCGAATTTGCCGATACGTAATATTCATCGTACTGTTGGCACTCAGGTGGGTAGTGAAGTTACTCGACGACACGGTCCTAATGGATTAAGTGAAGATACGATTAATTTACATTTCTTTGGCTCGGCTGGACAAAGTTTTGGGGCATTTGCCCCTCCTGGATTAACCCTTACACTGGAAGGGGATTCAAATGATGCCATTGGAAAAGGTTTGTCAGGTGGCAAAATTATCGTTTATCCGCCGGAAGGTACAACTTTTGCTCCGGAAGAAAACATCATCATCGGTAATGCCTCGTTTTATGGTGCTACCTCAGGGGAAGCATATATTCGGGGTATGGCAGGAGAACGATTCTGTGTCAGGAATTCCGGGTTGCATGCTGTGGTTGAGGGCGTTGGAGATCATGGGTGTGAGTATATGACAGGTGGGCGAGTTGTCATTTTGGGACACACAGGACGTAATTTCGCAGCGGGCATGTCTGGTGGTATTGCCTTTGTTATTGATTGGGAAGGTGATTTTGCAACACGCTGTAACAAGCAAATGGTGGAATTAGAACCATTGATTGCAGCGGAAGAAATTGCTTTGGTACGCCAGATGATTACCAAACATGCAGAAAACACCAGCAGTTTATTGGCATACCGTGTATTGGCTGATTGGGAGAAATTACTTCCTCGTTTTGTACAGGTAATGCCGAAGGATTTTAAACGTATTCGTCAGGCGGCTCAGGCATTAAAAGAGAGCATGATGGATTCAGAATCTGTGGCAATGACTGGCTTTGAAATGAATCAAACCGATTTGGTACGCAACAGTGGGAATTAACCACTATCGTCATTTTTGGGCCAAACATAGTTTTTTTTGTGTAGGGTAAAGTTATGGGAAAACCAACTGGTTTCATAGATTACAAAAGAGAATATCCCAGTGATTTAGCGCCACAAGAGCGTATTTTGCATTGGAAAGAATTTCACCGACCCTTTACCGAAGAAAGTTTGCAAATTCAGGGAGCACGCTGCATGGATTGCGGTATTCCATTTTGCCATACCGGGCAATTCATTCATGGCATGACTGCGGGTTGTCCAATTAATAATCTGATTCCGGAGTGGAACGATCTGGTATACCGCGGTATGTGGAAGGAAGCCTTAAAACGTTTGTTATATACCAATAATTTCCCTGAATTTACTGGCAGAGTTTGTCCAGCCCCATGTGAAGGGTCCTGTACAGCAGGGCTTAATGGTGAAGCTGTGGCTATTAAATCGATCGAATTAGAAATTATTGAAAAAGGGTTTCGTGAAGGTTGGATTAAGCCACATCAACCACCAGAAAGAACAGGTAAAACCGTTGCTGTGATTGGTTCTGGTCCAGCAGGACTGGCTTGTGCGGACACTCTGAATCAAAGCGGACATCAGGTCGTTGTTTTTGAACGCTCAGAGCGATTGGGCGGCTTATTAATGAATGGTATTCCAAACATGAAGTTGGATAAAAGTATTGTTAAGCGGCGTACAGATTTAATGGCAGCTGAGGGTATATTATTTAGAAAGAAAACTGAAGTAGGGGTGGACTATCCCGCAGAACAACTTCTAAGTGAATTTGATGCGGTTGTTATCTGCGGCGGAGCAACCAAGCCGCGCGATTTGCAGGTAGAAGGACGGGATTTGGCAGGTATCCATTTCGCGATGGATTTTTTACATGCCAATACGCGTAATCTGATGGGTGGCTCATTATGGGATGATCAACCGCTTACAATATCAGCACGTGGGCAGAATGTAGTGGTCATTGGCGGTGGTGACACAGGAACAGACTGTGTGGCAACCTCATTGCGGCATGGCTGCCGCAAACTGGCTCAATTTGAAATTATGCCTCAACCTCCGCTGGAGCGCCAGGCAGATAATCCTTGGCCTGAATGGCCTAAAACATACAAGATGGATTATGGTCAGGAAGAAGCCGAAGCTGTGTATGGCAGAGATCCACGTTATTATGAAATCCTTACCAAGCGATTTGTTGGCGATGATGATGGTCATGTCCGTGAAGTTCATACAGTCAATGTAGAGTGGGTCTTTGGTGAAAATGGTCGTCCAGTTCCACGTGAAATTCAAGGAACAGAACACGTCTGGAAAGCAGATTTGGTTCTACTGGCGATGGGCTTTTTAGGACCGGAAGATCAACTATTGGAAAAAATGAATATTGAGCGTGATCAACGTAGTAACGTAAAAACCAATAATGGAAGCTATGCAACCAATGTACCAGGTGTTTTCTCGGCTGGTGATATGCGTCGAGGACAGAGTTTAGTGGTCTGGGCAATTCAGGAAGGCCGTGCTGCTGCTGAGGAAGTGGATCAGTATTTGATGTTATCTGAATAAACGAATCAATCAATGGAAGGGGATGGCTTCGTTGTTCGTTCAAAAAAGGAAAGTGAATCTTTCCTTTTTTGACTTAAATGACCTGCTCTTTTTTGGAAGTCTTTCCTTGTTCTATTATGCCAATTATTTGTAAAAGTAATCCATTAATCCCAGCCACGATTAAAAACTGACTAAAGATAACTGGAAGCAGGAAATATCTTGGATAATCCAGAGGGGTAAATAAAGCCGGAATTGAAAGTGATAAATAAAAAAAGAATGGTTAATTAATTTAAGATAGTATTTGTTTCTTTGCAATTATCCAGGCGGTTGTGTCTTCGTGTTCAATCTGAATAGAGGCCTGTGGAAATGGAAGTAGTGCAGCAATTTTATTAGGAGTCAAAAAATGACTACGCATCAATGCTAATTTTTCTGCAAGGGCGATGAATTTCACTCGCATGTGGCGGATGTCAGGTTCTTCAATGATAAGCAATCCACCGGGTTGTAATACCCGCCATAATTCATCCAGTGTGTTTTTGTGATGATTTACATGATGTAAAGCATCAACCATAATGATACGCGTAAAAAAATTAGAAGAAAAAGGTAAATGTTCACTTTCGCTGCAAGCAGGGAATAGAGAGTTCTTTCTATATGCTTCTTGAGTCATTGTGAAGGATTGGTCAGCCAAAATTACTTTTTCAGCATAGGCCGTCAGATATTGAGCAACGCGACCAGTGCCACCCCCTGCATCCAATAAATGACCTTCTACTGGTAATTTGGCCAGCGAAATTAGTTTTTCAGGTATTTTCGGTTCAATATATTTTTCATATCTAGGAGCTAAAAAGCTAAAGTGATTGAATTTTCCCATAATGTTCCCTTTTATGTGGCATGTACACGATTATTCTTGACTGTATTTCATTGATTTAGATGCAGCACAGTGTAAATTTGTTACATGGGAAATTTT
This sequence comes from Chloroflexota bacterium, assembly GCA_016838895.1. Taxonomy (GTDB): domain Bacteria; phylum Chloroflexota; class Anaerolineae; order Anaerolineales; family Anaerolineaceae; genus UBA5203. The sequence continues at coordinate 29,291 of JAEKNU010000040.1, read as the reverse complement.
TCCCTATGTAACAAAACTTATGGTTTTATTCTACCTGCTTTAGGAAGCTAATGACTGTTGGAACTTTTTTCAGCCAGACGAATTAGTTGCTGCACCTGTTCTTGTAACGTAATCAGATCTCGTCTGCTGCGTGTTGCCCAATGGGATGCGGGTCGATTGGCTAATCGTTCAACTGAATCCAAAATTGCTTCAATTGAAGACCTTTGTTCACGACTGACTTTTTGTACCATACGTGGATCAATTTTCTGGCTTATTTTCTGTGTTGATTCCAAAGCACGCATGCGTTCTTCAACGGCCAGGAAAACGCGAGCATTGTCCAGTGCAATGGAAGCGTAATCGGCAATGGCTTCTAATAAAGATTGTTGACTATCTTTAAATGGTTGGGCCTCTTTTTTCATGGTCACTAATAAACCAATAACATTGCTTTGGGCTAAAATAGGCACAACCAATATGGACATTCCTAATCGAGAGATTGTGAAACGTTTAATGGCTTCCCCATGCATGGATAGCACTTTGCTTGTCTTTGCGACCAGCAGGCTGATTCCATCATCCCATTTCTGATGAAGCTTTTTTGCCATTTCTTTGGGTAAATTACGATGAGCAACCAGAATGAAGTCTTTCGTGGCTTCGTCTTTTAATAAAAACCAGCCCAGGTTTGCATTTGTCATTTCAATGGCGCTGTCCATGACTTTCTCAAACAAAACGGCTTCATCTGTTGTGGAAGTAAAGGTCTTCCCGATCGAATACATACTGGTTAATTGATCAACCCGTTCTTGTAAGGCCTCATTTGCCTGGTTTATTTGAGCTTCCAGGCGTGCTCGTTTGCGTTGATTATGCAACTGCCTGAGCACCCGGTCGACAGCAGAGAGAACCTCCGTTTCACGAACTGGAAACAATAGATAGTCCGTGGCACCCAAGCGAAAACTCTGAATAATTTCTGCTTCTTTCCCTTTTTTAGCCATGATGATGACCGGGATATCAATACCGGAGGATTTCAGAATAACCAGCAAATCTTTTGCGCTGACCCCGCTGAGGTCGTGATCAACCAGCAAGAGATCGGGTTCGATTTCATGTATTTTTGTTTCAGCAGTGGACGCATCATTAGCAGTTACAGTTTGATAACCAGCAGCATTTAGTGCCTGATTTGCCACCAGATCAATAATTTGTGGGTCTTCGGTAACCACCAAAATAGTATCCTTACGTTCCTTTTCCATTTGATTATCATAGCATTAATCAACATGAATTTGCATTTGCGTGGCATAAAAATTCCGTTATTATTTTCATGATTAGGTGATTGATGGATCAGAGATTGAAAGAATGGCGTATAATTTTTATCAACTTATATAATAAAAATGGTGCGTAAATATGCCTGATCAAAACAGAACAGTTTATTCAACTGAATGGGGGCGTATGTGCCCCAAATGTGGAAAACCAATCAATGACTGTGTTTGTAAATCGCCCCGTAAAATATCCGGTGATGGTGTTGTACGGCTTGAACGCCAATCAAAAGGACGTAAAGGGAAACCAGTAACTTTGATTCGTGGTGTGACTTTGGCTGACGATGAATTGAAATTGCTATTGCGTGAGCTAAAGCAGATTTGTGGCTCCGGAGGTACCCTCAAGGATGATGTTCTGGAGATTCAGGGAGATCATCGGGATCGTCTCGCTGAAATCTTGAAGAAGAAAGGATTCAAAATAAAAATTGTAGGTGGGTAATACCTTGAGTAAAAAAAGGCGTATTTGATTTTTAAATACGCCTTCTGAATTTCCTGTATTTACTTCCTGTAGTAATTGGAAAGGAACTAGCCATTTATTGGTGATTTTGCCAGTGATTGCGTCAAGCGATCTATAATGATTGCCATAATGACGATGCTAATTCCACCATTAAATCCGCGACCAACTTCCAGACGTGCAATGCCATTGAGAACCTCGGAACCTAATCCGCCTGCACCAATCATAGAAGCGACAACCACCATTGCCAAGGCCATCATGATGGTTTGGTTTACGCCAGCCATAATCGTAGGCATTGCCAATGGAATTTGAACTTTAAAAAGCAATTGGCGTGCGCTTGAACCGAATGCTCTAGCTGCTTCTATCACATCTTCTGGAACCTGACGAATCCCTAAGTCAGTCAGGCGAATTGCAGGGGGAATTGCGTAAATTAGTACGGAAATAAGTGCAGGTACTTTACCAAGACCAAATAACATCAAAGCCGGGATCAGATAAACAAAGCTGGGCATAGTCTGCATCATATCCAAAAGGGGTTGCAATATGCGTTTGACTTGATCACTTTGAGCCATGGCGATACCCACGGGCACACCTAAAATGATCGCCAATAATGTCGCAAACAACACAATTGCCAGGGTTTTCATAGAAGCTTCCCATAAGCCTAAGGCACCGATGAAAAACAGACCTGCAACCACCATGGTAGCCATCTTCCAGCCTTTGGCACGCCAGGCCATGAATGCAACCAATAAAATGATTACAAACCAGGGGATAGCAATTAGTAATTTCTCTAATTGCACCATTGGTGCTAATAGAAATGCTCCAATGGCATCAAAAAGCCCTTCGCCAGCGATTGTTAACCATTCAACTATGGCATCAACCCATTTGTCAAGTGGAATATAAATAAATTCTGGAAATTCAAACATAATAACCTCATTATTCGGAGCGCCCAAATGAAATTTGAGCGCTCCATATTTTTTGTTAAGTCATAGTAATAATGTTTTTTATTCAGCAGCTATAGCTGCTTCAATATTGGCTTTGACATCTTCGGCTACCCAGGATTGCCATTTTTCAGGGAATTCATTCAAATAATAGAGAGCTGCTTCTTCTGCAGAGGTTCCTTCTGATTCCATGTAAGCAGCGGTTTTATTTAATTCGTTGGTTCCAACATTCATTTTGCTGAGGAATTCGACCAATTCAGGAGCACGGTCGGCCAGGCTAGCTGTTACACTTTTGGGGATACCAACAGTTTCATATGCACAACCTGCATCGGCCGTTACGGCTTCTAATTCAATTTCACCTACTTTTGCAGCAGTGTTAAGTGCCCAACATTCATCAGTGTATTCCGGCTCTTCAAGTTGAACCATGTCGTACAAACCTAATAACCAGGTAGGTTCCCAGTAGTAGCTCAATACGGGTTCACCTTTTTTGACTGCACCAGCAATAGCAGCATCCAATGCTGCGGATGCGCCAGGTTCCATGAAGTTGTAATCATCCTGTAATCCGTACGCGTATAATTTAACACGGTTTACTTCAGCACAATCCCAACCGATAATACAATTCACGATTAAACCTTTATCAGGGTTTTCAGGGTCAGCGAATACATCTTTATATTGGGGTAAATCAAGAACTGATTTCAAATCAGGAGCCAACGGTTCAATACCGCGTTCGGCATCGCCATCGATGACGTAACGGGGCACATACCATCCCTGGGTTGATTTATCAAACGTATTTCCTAAATCAAGGATGGTACCGGCAGTAGTTTCTGCATCCCACCAATCCACCATGTTTCCGATCCAGTTTTCCATCATCACATCAACATCACCATCAACAATCGCTTGCTGATAAACCGGTGTAGTCATTTCAACTGATTCGACTGGATAGCCATATCCATTTTCGGTGATATACATGGCGATGGCATTTTCAATCCAAAGTGTCTGCCACATGGTATCAGCAAATTTGACAACTTCTTTTTCTGCCATAACTTCTTCAGCTGCAATTGACTCTTCATTTGCAACTTCCTCGATTGCTGATGATTCTGCAGCAGGCTGGCAGGCACCCAAAATCAGGGATAAAACCATTATTATACTGATAATTAATAAACTTCTATTTTTGAACATTCTTTTCTCCTTTTATCGCATAACGCTTGTTGGAACTTATCGATTGTGTTCCTGGTGAAGCGCAATATTATTCAGCTAAGGAAATTTCTTCATAGGAGGATTCACCGGCGAGAGCTGCCAAGATTGCAACGCGCGGTAAAATGCCAAGCAAGGTGTTTGCCTCATTGATTACTGCTACAGGCCATTTAATACTGGTAGTTATGGGCAATAGTTCGTCCAATGTGGTTTCTTCTGTTGTTGTTGGCACTTCATTAAGCTCAATTTCTTTTAGCGTGGTGATTTTCTTTTTAATGGCTTCAAGAACCTGATCGGCGGTAATCAGGCCTTGTAATTTTCCAGCACGGTCAACTACAAAAACACTGGAATGGCTTTCCTTCTGCATGATATCAAGCGCTACACGTGGTCCGCTACGATCAGAGACAACCGCATAAGGCTTAATCATTGCACTGCTGGCAGTTAATACTCGGATGCGATTAACATCTTTGGTGAAATCTTCAACATAATCATCCGCCGGGGCTGATAAAATTTCTTCAGGGGTGCCCACTTGGATAAGTAAACCATCTTTGAGGATCGCAATTCGATCACCTAGGCGTAAAGCTTCATCCAGATCATGGGTAATGAAAATGATCGTTTTTTGAATTTGCCCTTCCAGGTCGATCAATTCGTTTTGCATTTCACGACGAATAAGTGGATCCAGAGCGCTGAATGGTTCATCCATTAACAGGATGTCGGGATCGTTACACAGGGCGCGTGCTAAGCCAACACGCTGCTGCATACCACCACTCAAGTTTTTGGGGTAACTTGCACCGTACCCTTTTAAGCCAACAGTATCGATCCATTGCTTGGCTTTTTCAAGTCGTTCTTCTTTTTCAACGCCGGTAATTTCCAAACCGAATGCAACGTTATCTAATACAGTACGATGGGGGAGCAACCCAAACCGCTGGAAAACCATTGTCATTGTGCGGCGTCGATGATTGGTTAATTCATCTTTATTGAATTTGAGCACATCCTTGCCATCCACTATAATTTCCCCGGATGTGGGCTCAATCAGACGATTTAAACAACGTACCAACGTTGATTTTCCGCTACCAGATAAACCCATGACAACAAATGTTTCACCTTTCTCAATGGAGAGAGAAACATTTTGTAATCCAATGGTATGTTTGGTTTTTTTGAGGATCTCATTTTTTGAAACACCCTTATTCAACATGGAAAGTGCTTCTTGTGGGCGAGAGCCAAATATTTTATATAAATTTTTAATTTCAATGTAAGACAAAGGGGCCTCCGTAAAAGCAGTGGTTCAGTTTTATCTGGAAAACTTAAAAAACAAGCAATTTTCTATTAAATAGGTTAAACTAAATAAAAATTTTTTGAAACACATGTTCCAACAGCAACTACAAAAAAGTATTTATTTGCGTAAACAATTTGCTGAATTCCTCCGAAATAAAACCACATTTTTGGAGGAATTATCAGATGAGGACTAGGTTCATCCTCAAAAAGTGATAAATTCCTCATGTGTTGGAGGATAGGATCATCGTACAATAAGGCGATTAAGTTTTCAAATACTAGTATAACACAATATACACCCATAAAATAAAACACTCTAATAAATATTCAATATATTTATTGAATAGTAAGAGGATTGATGAACTTCCAAACAGAAAGAGAATTACGCGACAGTCTCTATGAGCAATTTGCCCGTATATGCAAGGCTTTAGGCAGTGCACGTCGGTTTGAATTAATTAGTTTGTTATCTCAGGGAGAACACAGCGTGGAGCAGCTTGCCAGAGAAACAAATATGACAGTTGCAAACACATCGCAACACTTACAACATTTGAAATCATCACGTCTTGTTTTAATTCGCAGAAAAGGCGTGGAGATATATTATCGGCTGGCGGACACAACGGTATTTAATTTGGTTCAATCAGTACAGTTTTTGGCAAATTCCCAGTTGGCCGAGGTTGATCGCATTGTTGATGAATTGGTATTAGCCCGCGCAGATATCAGGCTGATGCCAACGTCTGAATTGGAAGAGGCAATACATACAAACAATATTTTAATTATTGATGTTCGTCCACATAGTGAATATCAATATGCTCATATTGAAGGGGCAATCAGCATACCGCTTGGTCAATTAGAAGCCGAAATTTCAACGATTCCGACGGGGAAAAAAATTGTTGTTTATTGCAGGAATTATTACAGCTCGCTATCTGATCATGCTGTAAAATATCTTGGGGAGCAAGGGCTGGATGTGTACAGGCTCGAGAATGGCTTTTCTGAATGGAAATTTCAGGGAAAAGAAATTCAATCGGAGCTCTAAAAATTATTGTATTTTATGATTTGTAAATAGAAAAACTGCCCGCATTGTTGTGCGGGCAGTTTTTTGTTTATTACAGAATCGTAGACATTTTGTGCCTAGTTTCTTATTTTATGATATTTGAACAGCCTATTCAGCAGCCAGAGCTGATTCAATGTTGGCCTTGGCTTCTTCGGTCACCCAGGTGTTCCATTTTTCTGGATAGGTATTTAGATACCAAATGGCAGCTTCTTCTGCAGAGGATTCTTCTGAAGTCATATATGCAGCAGTCTTGTTCAATGCATCTGTACCTACATTCATTTTCTCAAGGAATGCGGTGATTTCAGGTGCACGTTCAGCCAAACTGGCGTGAACACTTTTCGGGATACCTACTGATTCATAGGCACAACCTGCTTCAGCGGGGGTATCTTCCAGGTCTACTTCACCCTCATGTACTTTAATCATTTCAGCCCAGCATTCATCAGAATAGGTAGGTTCTTCGATCTGAACCATGTCATAAAGGCCAATTAACCAGGTTGGTTCCCAATAGTATGACAAAATGGGATCGCCTTTCTTGTATGCGCCGGCGATTGCGGCATCCAGGGCGGCGGCAGCACCAGGCTCAAGTAAGTTGAAATCATCTTGCAGGCCATAGGCATGAACTTTTACCTGATTAATGGATTGGCATTGCCATCCGATAATACAATTAACCAGCAAACCTTTATCGGGATCTTCAGGATCGGCAAATAGTTCTTTGTAGTTGACTAAATCATCAATTGATTTTAAGTCAGGGGCCATTGGTTCAATACCGCGTTCTGCATCACCTTCGATGACATATCGGGGCACATACCAACCCTGTGTTGATTTATCATAGACGTTTCCTAAATCGATTACGGTACCTTCAGATGTCACTTTTTCGTGCCATTCCGGATAGTTGTTAATCCAGTTTTCCATGAATACATCCATGTCGCCGACTTCTATTGACTGTTGGGCGACAACAGTAGTCATTTCTATTGATTCTACAGGGTAGCCATATCCTTCCTCTGTAATATACATGGCGATGGCATTGTTAATCCATAAAGACTGGAACATGGTATCAATAAATTTGATAGGCGCCTTTTCCATTTCTTCCATGGCTTCTTCTTCAACAGGCTCTTCTACAGCAACCTCTTCAATGGCTGGTTCCTCAGTAGCAGGAACTGCAGCAGGTTGACAAGCGCCCAAAATTAATGAAAGGGCAATTATCAAACTTACAACGATCATAGGTTTTTTACTAAACATAAACTTCTCCTTTTAAATCACTTGATTACTGATCAAGTGATGGGTGAATACAAAAAAACTTTAAAATTACCCATTTCCCGCGTTGAATGATCTGACTGCAGGTTATTGCAAACTTTGGGCAAATCAAAATCATGGTAAATATGCGGATATAAAACTTTATATGATGGGAATCGGATTTTTTATTGTTATATGATGCATTGTGATAAACAAACCACAAAATGTATCATTGTTTTGGCAGACATAAACAACTAAATTGATTTATATCTGATTTGGACAACCAGCTTTGTGTGCTGATTAGGTAAGATTCCCGTTACTTTCCTGAAAGAATACTGAAATCTATAATGCAGTATACCATATTTATCGAAATAGTTATATAATAATAAAACAAGTATTCAATAAAACGATAGAATAAACATAAGGAATAAATGATAACTCAAGCCCCCAGGCAATTAAAAGATGATTTATATGAACAATTCGCCAGAATTTGCAAGGCGCTGGGAAATGCCCATCGCTTTGAGCTTCTAAGCATATTATCTCAAGGGGAACACAGCGTTGATCAATTAGCACGTGAAACACATATGACAACGGCAAACACATCACAGCATTTACAACATTTACGTTCCTCAAGGCTGGTTCTGATTCGCAGAGCAGGCGTTGAAATATATTATCGATTATCAGCACCAATGGTATTCAATCTGGTGCAGGCAGTACAAGACCTGGCTCAGGTTCGTTTGGCAGAGGTGGATCGTATTGTGGATGAGTTGATTCTTTCACGATCAGATTTAAAAGTCAAATCGATTGATGAATTGGAAGAAGAGCTGGATAATCCTCAGTTGGTTATACTTGATGTACGGCCGCAATCAGAATATAAAACCGATCACATTACTGGTGCTGTTTCTATACCATTAGATAATTTAGAGCAAACCTATACTCAATTAGAGAAAGACAAAACAATTGTGGTTTATTGTAGAGACTATTACAGCAGACTTTCAGACGAGGCTGCCAGATTCCTGCAAACTAAGGATTATGATGTTTATCGTTTGGAATACGGATTTTCGCGCTGGAAATTTCTTGGAAAAACTACAGAGTCTTTCGCATCATAAGACAACGTATGAATTATTAGCGTTCCAACAGGCTCCATGTAATTGGAGCCTGTTGTTTTTTATTTAACAAGCGTTGATGCAAAGTGCTCCTGCAAGCTGCGATAGTGTAATTCATTTTTACGAATGGCCTGAATAGCCGCTACGGCAGCTGCGGCAGCAGAGAGGGTGGTTAATAGCGGTACGTTCATTGTAACGGCTGCGATACGAATTTCGGCGCCATCACTGTGTGCATTGGGGCCTAATGGGGTATTCAGTATCAGTTTTATTTTTCCCTCACGGATCAAATCAACCGTATGTGGCGATCCTTCTGCAAATTTGTTGATGCTTTGTACGGGTATATCAACACGTTTGATAAATTCTGCTGTGCCTGTTGTGGCGTACAGTTCAAAACCCATGCGATGCAGATCGCGGGCAAATTTTAAAGCTGCACTTTTATCATAATCGTTGACACTGATCAGGACTGCCCCGGATTGGGGTAGGGGCGTGCCAGCTGCAATTTGAGATTTGGCAAAGGCGTGCCCGAAATGGGAGGCGTGCCCCATAACCTCACCGGTAGAATGCATTTCCGGGCCCAGGAGAATACTGGATCCGGGCAATTTTTTGAATGGCAGTACAGCTTCTTTAATGAAGAAACCATCTACACGTGGTTCTTCCAGAATATTCAGGTCTGCTAACGTTTTGCCAACCATCAATTGCGCTGCGGCATAGGCCAGATTCAAACCGGTTGCCTTACTGGCATAGGGTACTGTGCGGGAGGCGCGTGGATTGACTTCCAGTACGCATACGATTTCATCACGCATGGCAAACTGTACATTCATCAGGCCTTTTACACCCAGTGCCAAACCCAGGCGCTCGGTATATTCACGCATGATATTTTGATGGTAGGCGCTTACTTTGTATGGGGGTAACACACAAGCTGCATCCCCGGAATGAACGCCGGCTTCTTCAATATGCTGCATGATTGCTCCAATGACAACTTTTTCGCCATCGCAGAGGGCATCCACGTCAATTTCGAAGGCATCTTCCATGAACTTGTCAATCAAGATGGGCTGACCAGGCGCTGCTTCCATGGCATTGGAAATATAACCGGTCAGATTTTCTTCTTTTTCAACCAGGGCCATGGCACGCCCGCCCAGCACAAAAGATGGCCTGACCAAAACAGGGTAACCAATACGGTGAGCTACTTTTCTGGCTTCCTCAAGGGATCGGGCGATCCCGTTTTCCGGTTGGGGAATATCCATCTTCGCCAACAATTTGGCAAAATCCTCACGGTCTTCCGAGAGTTGAATGGCGTGCGGTGAGGTACCCAGGATGTTGACACCGGCGGCTTCCAGGCCGGCTGCCAGATTGAGCGGCGTTTGGCCGCCATACTGCACGATTACGCCTAATGGTTTTTCCAACTCGACAATATTTAGCACATGTTCAAGCGTAAGTGGTTCAAAATAGAGCCGGTCAGCGGTATCATAATCAGTAGAGACAGTTTCCGGGTTGCAATTGACCATGATGGTTTCATACCCCAGCGCCTGCAGGGCATATGAAGCCTGACAGCAGCAATAATCAAATTCAATACCCTGGCCAATTCTATTGGGACCACCCCCTAAAATAATAATCTTCTGCCTGTCTGTTGGCATACTTTCATCTTCTGTTTCATAGCTGCTGTACAGGTATGGTGTTCGTGCTTCAAATTCAGCGGCACATGTATCTACCCGTAAGAATACAGGTTGGATGCCCAGTTCTTTACGAAGGTTTCTGAACGTTAAGCCGTTGTTTTGTTTTCCATGGGGTTGCTTGTTCAGTAAGCGTTCCAGGTGTGTATCAGCGAAACCATTTTGTTTGGCTTCCAGCAATATCGCTTCCTGATGATTGTTTACTGCAATATGTTTGATCTGGTTTTCCAGATCAGCAATCTCTGATAGTTGGGATAAAAACCATAAATCGTATCCGCTGATTTGGGCAATGCTTTCTAAGGGAAACCCTTGTTGAATGGCGCGATAAACGCGGAAGAGCCGCTCAGGTGCCGGAGTGTTTAAATCTTCCAGGCTTACCTGTGTCTGCGGTGCTTCATAATCAGGACCAGAGCCATCCAGTGCATCAATACCAATTTCCAATGAATGCACCGCTTTTTGCAATGCCTCAGGGAAAGTACGCCCCAGCGACATGGCTTCACCGACGGATTTCATTTGAGGTCCTAATTGCTCGGAAACGCCGGGGAATTTTTCAAACGCCCAACGTGGTATTTTTACGACAACATAATCCAATGATGGTTCAAAGGCTGCTTTGGTTTGTTGGGTAATATCATTGGTGATTTCATCCAGTGTATATCCAACGGCCACCAGCGCGGCCAGCTTGGCGATCGGGAAGCCTGTGGCTTTGGATGCCAGCGCAGATGAACGACTAACACGTGGATTCATCTCAATCACCACTACGCGACCGTTTTCGAGATTCACACCAAACTGTACATTTGCGCCGCCGGTTTGTACACCCACTGTATCCATTACCTGGCGCGCTAAATCTCGCAGAATCTGATACTCGCGATCGGTCAGGGTTTGTGCAGGTGCCACGGTGATACTGTCTCCGGTGTGCACCCCCATGGGATCCAGGTTTTCAATCGAACAGACGACTACAAAATTACCTGCTTTATCGCACATGACTTCCAGTTCATACTCTTTCCAACCGGCAACGGATTCCTCCAACCAGGCTTGTTCAATAGGGGATTCAGCGATGGCTGCGCGAACGGCCTCGGCTAATGCCTGAGGTGTTTCTACCCAGGCCGCCGCCGCACCTCCCATTGCAAAGGAAGCCCGTACCAGTACGGGATAGCCGCACTGATCAACGATATCTTCGGCTTCTTTGGTAGAATGGGCTGGTCCGCCATGTGGAACAGGAATATTGTGCACTTGCATGGTCTGGCGAAACTGATGGCGGTCCTCTGCAGTTTGAATGGCAGGCAGCGGCGCACCAATTAGTTCGACGTTATATTTTTCTAACACACCATTTTCAGAAAGAGCCAATGCCAGGTTTAATCCGGTTTGGCCGCCGACCGTGGGCAGCATGGCATCCGGTTTTTCATAGGCAATGATGGCTTCCATAGCTTCGGGGGTTAATGGCTCAATATAGGTTGCATCGGCAATTTCAGGATCGGTCATAATGGTGGCAGGGTTGGCATTGACTAACACCACGCGATAGCCTTGCGCTCGCAAGGCTTTGACAGCCTGCGTGCCGGAATAATCAAATTCGGCTGCCTGTCCGATGACAATTGCCCCTGATCCGGGTACCAGAATGGTGTGAATATCATTTCTTTTTGGCATAATCAGGCTCCCCGCACGCAGTTAAAGAACTCGGCGAATATCGGATGCGCATCATGCGGGCCGGGTGCTGCCTCCGGATGATACTGAATACAGAACACCGGATATTTTTTCAAATGCAATCCTTCAACAGAATTGTCGTTCAGGCTGCGGTATGTGATCTCTGCCAGATTTTGATCCAAGGTGTTGTCATCCACGCAGTAGTTATGATTTTGGGCAGTGATAAACACTTTTTTATTATCCAGGTTCTGTACAGGGTGATTGCCGCCGTGATGTCCGAATTTCAATTTTTGCGTGTTGGCACCCAATGCTCGTCCGATTAGTTGGTGCCCCAGACAGATACCCAATATGGGCGTGTTTGATTCGATTAACTGCGTTACGTTTTCTACGATGCTGGGCAGGCCAGCCGGATCACCGGGTCCATTAGATAGGAAAACGCCATCCGGGGACATACCAAGAACATCTGCAGCACTGGTGTAAGCCGGCACAACAGTGATCCTGGCGTTGAAAGATGCCAGATGCCGTAAAATATTGCGTTTGATGCCGAAATCATAGGCGACAATATGTAACGGCTTTTGCTGTATGGATGCAGAGTTTTTGTGTACCCAGGCATCACCTGCATCGCCTTTCCATTGGTAAACTGAATCACAACTTACTTCCTTGACCATGTCCTGACCATCCAGACCGGGCCAATCGCGGGCCATTTGAAGCAGTTTTTGCGGTGCTGTACCACTGGTTGAAAGGGCAGCTTTTTGGGTGCCGCCATCTCGCAGTTTTCGGGTCAGGTAGCGGGTATCCACGTTGCTGATACCTGGTATGCCGGCTTCTTTTAGCCAATCGTTTAATGGCTGTTGTGATCGCCAATTAGAAACGACAGGACTTAAAGTACGAATAACGAGCGCAGAAATCTGGGCTCGTTGGGATTCGTGATCTTCTTTATTAATGCCGACATTGCCGATATGGGGGACCGTGAAGAGCACCCCCTGACCGCGATAGGATGGATCCGTGAGGATCTCCTGATATCCTGTCATGCTGGTGTTAAAAACCAGCTCGAATACTGCATCGGTATTTTCGCCGAAGGCGTTCCCGTGCAGGGTGGTGCCGTCTTCCAGCACCAGTGTGGCTTCATTTTTCATAGATACCCCGGAACTAAATTCCCGCAATTATACCATGAAATGTATAGACAACATAATCAAAGTGGGAGGTTTTACAAGTTGGGATAAATGAATGATGATAAAAGGATGAGAGTGGATTCAAAACTGTAGTGGCAATTCATGAATTGCCACTACAGTTTTGAATCTCTAATTATTATTTGTGGATCACACTTTCTTCAATTCATATTCCTGCTGGCCCAGGCCCATTTTTTCGGCGTGTTCCAGGGTGGCTTGCCAACGGGTACGCGGGTGGATGGTGGTGAATTTATCCTGTCCGGGTTTATAGTTTTTCTCAGATAGTTCACTGGTTTCAACATATGGTGCCTGATTAATAAGATCGACACTGGCTCTGTCCAATGCTGTAGGGTCCATAGAAGCGGCAATACCAATATCTGGGGTAATTGCCTGATCATTGCTGTTCCAGCAGTCGCAATTGGGAGAAACATTCATTATAAAGTTAACATGAAAGTGAGGTTTTTCATGACAAACAGCCGCAGCGTACTCGGCGATTTTTTCTCCGGCTGTGCTGGCAGATTCATCCCAGATCACCTGAGCTGCATCATATTTACAAACTGCCACACATTGCCCGCAACCTACGCACAGGGCGTAATCAATTTGAGCTTTATGGTTTTCATTATAGGATATGGCTTGTTGGGCACAATTTTTGATACACATGCCGCAGGCCACACATTTTTCCGTAGCAATAATGGGTTGTGAAGCGGAGTGCATTTCCATTTTACCGCCGCGGGAGCCGGAACCCATGCCAAGATTCTTCAATGCGCCACCAAATCCGGTCATCTCATGGCCTTTGAAATGGTTAAGGCTGATGATGATATCCGCTTCGGCAATAGCTGCACCGATTTTGGCTGTTTGGCAATGTTCACCATTTACCGGCATTTCAATATAATCCGTACCGGTCAGGCCGTCTGCGATGATAACATCGCAACCTATGCTGATGCGGTTGAATCCGTTTTCCATAGCCGATTGCAGATGATCCACGGCGTTGGCTCGTTTGCCATGATAGAGCGTGTTAGCATCAGTCAGGAAGGGTTTGCCGCCCATATCCTGAATTATTTTTACAATCACAGCAACATAATTGGGGCGTATATAGGCAACGTTGCCGGGTTCACCAAAATGAATTTTAATGGCAACGAATTTGTCTTTAAAATCTATTTGATCCAGACCAGCTTTCTTAGCCAGGGAGGCTACTTTATCCAGCATGTTTTTTCCGGGACGGGTACGCATATCGGTGAAGTAGACGGATGAGGGGGGCATGCTTTTCTCCTGAAACGAATAATTAGATGATTTGTTCGATAATTTTATAAGAAGATTGTACTACATATATTTTTACGAAGATGAATTTCTCCTTACCATGGGAAAATTTCTGAATAAAGAATTAGTATTGTTTTTTCCTAATCAATGTTGCCATTTCTATTCATCAGGTAGCAAAGTTACATCCAGATGCAGGTCAGCATATCTATCTTCTATTACCATCGGATATGTGCCAGGTTCAACGCCATCAAGGTTGATTGGAACAAAGCCTTCAAAAAATACATCATCTGCATTTCGAAGATCATGGTCCATTACACGTCCTCCGACGCTAATGACATCTCCTTCATCAAATTCAACCAGAATTGTATTGGTTTCAGCGGTTGCATACCTATTACTATTGCACCCATTTCCAAGACAGCTATCCATTTCTCGAATAATCCAATCAAAGATCGACTGGATTGGGTATCTGCGACCAGATAATCTTAATCCTCCCTGACGTGTACCATGAATATTAAACCAGTGAGCACGAAAACCCAGCATTTGACTCTCTGCAGCAGTTGTATCTGCAAGGAAGTAGCCGTAGATGGGCCCAACCGTACTGTACCCACGTTCATCACCGGGGATATCATGGACATCCAGATAATTAAAGGTAATCAAGGCTTGATGATTACAACCGGATGCCGCCCATTCTTCGATATTACTGCGCCGGGACATAATCAACCCATCTTCTGTCTCTCGAAAAGCATAGATTGCCAGATTGAGTGTTTCGCCGCAAGCGGGTACAAAATCATTCATGGAAACCCTGCGCGTTTCCGGGCTGTGAATGATATATAACGTTGGTGTATCATATCTTTGAACGTCAATGATAACAAAACCATCAATTGCACCCTCATCGCCATCCCACTGCCAACGGGCTTCATAGGGGCCTTCACTTTCGGGACCAATAACTATTGGTTCAAGGTATGGTGCGGGCAGCGGTACTGCTTCGCAAGAATATGCACAAATATGATAGTTAATGACAAATCCACCATCATTGTATTCAGCTTGCAAATCGCGGCCGTCCCATTCTTCAACCGGGTGTGAAACGGATATATCCGAAATCACATCAAAATCATCGTCATTGTATCCAAGACATTCAAGCTGTAAATCCAATGGATATTCATCATCTACATTGGGTAGGTAAAGGCTATTCTCGCCAGCCATTTCGGCTGCAATATCCCAATAATGACTATCGATACGATTAATCTCATATAGCAGAGGACTGTATCCATTGACATGTAGGTAGCAAGCTACCCGATCATAACGGCCGCGAACAAATAATGAGTATCCTTCAATTTCCACTGGAAGAATGGTCTTATATCCGGAGAATGGATCTCCCAATCCGTCGTCGCCCTCTTCCGGTGGATTATCGTCATCTTCCGGAACCGGTGGAAACATTGGTCCATCGGCGGCCATTTGGGGGCAGCCGAGATCGGTAGCGCTGCCTGTGGTTCCCGGACATTCGTCTTCAAAATCCAGCACACCATCGGCATCATCATCGGAGCAGCCGGCTAAATCGGCTGAGCCAGGCTCCAATGGACAAGTATCTTCGCTATCGGGGACTGAATCGCCGTCTGCATCTCCCGGTGTTGGGCAATCGGAAAATGTACCAGCCTCATCAGGACAGGCATCTTCATTATCGGCATAGCCATCCCCATCACGGTCCGGGCAGCCAAGGGCACCAGGCGAGCCGACCTCATCCGGGCAGGCATCGGCTATGTCCAGCATGCCATCCCCATCACGATCTTCCTCGGAAGGGCTAGGGCAGCCATCATCCGGCAACCCGGCTTCCAACGGACAGACATCCGTTTCATCGGGGATGCCATCAAAATCCGTGTCCATACAGCCCACGCCGGAATCATTTCCGGCTTGTTGTGGGCAATTATCCATATCATCGGGGATCTGGTCGCCATCCTGATCCATTATTTCTTTGATGTTTACAGTAATAAAATTGACAGATTGTTTTCCCAATGCATTTGTTGAACGAGCACTGATGGTATACATGCCAGCCTGTATTGGGTACCAGGTGGTGATCACCGGAAAGGGTGAGACACCGCTTTGAACTTCACTATTATCTAATTGAATTAATTGATCCCCTGCCCAGATCTCAACCTGTTTAACATTATCATCATCTTTGGCGACAGTACGCAAAGTAATTGTATCGCCCAAATAGTATGTGGCATTCTCAACAGGTTCTTTAAAGATGATAACCGACTGGGATTGATCTACGGGGCGGAAATAAACTAATCCGGCGATGACCAGCAAGATGCCCATGATACCGACAACAAGCAGGCATCCGGAAATCAACAGCCATTTGGGTTTTCCTTTCCTGGCGGTGCGGGCACGGATTGTATCAAAAGTAGATGGATGATTTGACATTTTATTTCTCCTTACCCATTAATCCAGTAGAACGGTGAATTCAACTTTGCCGGACCAGTTGCCTGAATTTCCGGCGCCATCTTTTGCCATGACTCTCCAACGATATTTGATACCGCAATCCACACTGATATCCATTTGCTTTCCGCTGATGGGACCGTAGCTGCCTTCATTAACCCAGTCACCTCCGCCGGATACTTTCTCTACACTGACATAGTATCCTTGAATACCGCTGGGGTCACTGACCGGGAGCCATGCCAGAGTTTGGGTGCTGCGGCAGCTGAGGTTCACACCATTTGCAGGAACGGCAGGTACAGGTGCTGGCGGTTCATCATAATCAGCTGATTCCACTTTTGTAGTTGGGGTGTATGTTGCAGGTGGTGGATTATAGATTGTTGGTGTGGGAGTAAAGGTTGGTGTGTCTGTGAATGTTGGTGTAGGAGTTTCGGTTGGTCTGGTTGGTGTAAACGTAAAAGTTGACGTTGGGGGAATGGCTACTTTGATTACCACATTTGCGGGCAAGCTCTTTTCACCATTGATATCTATTGCGTAAATCTGAATGCTGTAAGTGCCGGGTTGAGTGGGAGTCCATTCCTGAGAGAATGAAACCAATTCATTTTCCGCACCTTGAATTTTATCGCGGCGATAGGGTTCACCATTGATATACAGCATAATTTCAGCCACACCTGCTTTTCCATATGCGTGGGAAAAAACTTCAATGGGTTCATTTTGAGAATATGTAATATTTTCCATTGGCGCGTCGATCCAGGCTTTTAAATCGACTTCTCCCACAGTTGTACAAGAAGATAAGATGCAAATAAATAGGATTGAAAATATTAAGTTATATATCTGGGGGTAAAACAATTTTTTCATTATCATCTCCATGTGAGCAGTTGATATGGTTGAATGAAATGATGTATTTCGCCTGTTTATAACAATATTGAATTATTGTAGTTGTAAAGGTAGCTGGAGAATGTTCGATGATAATTTTTTTGGGAATTTGTCGTAATATTGCAACGATATTTATACAAAAAAGCTTTTTTTTCTATTGAGAAAAGCATTTTTGATGCCTGAATTCACCTATTCGCTGCTCATAGTATAGCAAAAAAATGTTAAGCAGGTGTTATGATTTGACTTCTGGTTCTCGCTTTCAAGTATCTATTGTCGAACCAGAAACTTCAGAAATTGTTCTGAAGTTTCTGGTTGTTAGAACTTATTCTCTTTTTTTAATCTTCAGGCAATATTTGAATAATCACCTGAAGGTTTGCAAATTCACCTTCAACGGTAACCCACTGCGGCCTTCCGGATTCAATATCCTCAATGACAACCGTGGTCTGTCCGCTGAAAAAGGTGTCATCGTCATTTCTGCCGGTATCATCATCGGTAATATCTCCGCCAACAATCAGATCTTCACGTTGGTCATACGTAATAACAATGAAATCATTGCTGGGTGCCCGATAACTGTTGCTGTGGCAACCATTGCCCAAACAACTTGCCATTTCCCTGTTAATCCAGTCAAAGATGCTCTGAATGGAGTAAGTGCCGCCGCGTAGTTTTAGACCATCATGATAATATCCGTTCGGTGATCTCCAGATACCATCAAAACTCAAGGATCGAATATCTGAACCATTGGAAACGTAGAAGTACCCTTCGAGCGGACCAACAATATGTAAACCATCTTCGTCACCAGGTGGATTGTGAACATCCAGGTTCTGGAATGTGATCATGGCAGTATGCCGGCAGGCTTCTCGACTTGTCCAAACCTGGCTGTTGCTATGTCGCGACACAGTTATAGTACCATCATCATTATATCTGAACGCTCGTACAACCAGTTCAATGGTTTCCCCACAAACAGGTTCAATGTCAGCAATGTCCACGCTTCTTGCCTCTGGGTAATTTAACTGGATTAAAGTCGGGGTGTCAAAGGGTTGTACTTGAGCAATCATGAAACCGTCGATTTCTTCCTCATTGCCGTCCCACTCCCAGTGTGCGATATATGGCCCTTCGCCTCGGGGTCCCATCGTGATGGCATAGAAATATGGTGTCGCCATATCTGATTCTTCACAATTTGGGGTACAGATATGATAATCAACGCTAAACTCATTTGTTTCAGTTATCAACCGCTGTGGTTGTCCATCCCATTCAGATGAAGGATGGGAAACGACTGCATCCACGAGTGTCTCGGTGGCATCTCCATTATGGCCAATACATTCCAGGGAAATATTAAGTGGTAATTCGTCATCTGCGACTGTATGGATACTGTTCTCACCGTCCAATTGCGCGGCGATGTCCCAACGCTGGGTGCCATTGGATTCAAATTCAAATCGACGCGGTGGGCTATCATAAATGTCATTTATCTGCAAATAACAGGTAACCGTTTCATATTCATTGCGGATATACATGCTGTAGGCTTCAATCTCAATAGGTACTACCGCTTTTTCTACAGGGTCTGGTTCAGGAAGTAGCTCTTCAAAAATACCTCCATCACCTGGTGGATCATCATCATCCTCAGGTGTTGGTGGCGGAGGCAGTACACCAGCCATGTCGGGGCAGCCGGCGTTGGCTGTTGATCCCGCAGTGGAAGGGCAGGCGTCGTCAGAATCCATAACACCATCTCCATCCTCATCAAACGGGCCATCTGTATCAGCAGTGGAAGGGCAGGCGCCGTCGAGGCCGGGTTCATCCGGGCATTCATCTTCGCTGTCGGCATAACCGTCGCCATCGCTGTCAATACAGCCGTCTGCAGTGGGTGAACCCGCTTCATCCGGACAGGAATCTATATCGTCTAAGAATCCATCCCCATCACGGTCATTTTCTGAGGGAGCTGGGCAGCCATCCTCTGGCAAACCAGCAGCATCCGGGCAGGCATCGACTTCGTCAGGGATGCCATCAAAATCGCGATCCATACAACCCTGACCTTCCTCTGTCCCGGCTTGTTCGGGACATTGATCAACGTGATCGGGGATTTGATCCCCATCTGTATCTACATTCCCCAGCACAGTAATAGATACTTGACTCACTGATTGTTTATCTTTGTTGTTCGTAGAACGTGCACTGATGGTATAAACGCCGGGCTGGGAAGGTGTCCAGGAGGTAATCAATGGAAATGGAGAAATTCCTCCGGGGATATCACTATTCTCGTAATACACCAGAATATCATTTACCCATAATTCAACCTGCTTTACTTTTTGATCATCACGAGCAAGTGCTCGTAAAGTAACAGCTTCACTGGTATGTAAGGTAGCGTTCTCTGCAGGTTCCCGAATCAGGACAACGGATGTTGAGGATTGTGTCGAACCAAAATAAACGATTCCTGCAACAACCAGCAGTCCCAAGACAATTGCTGTGGCCCCCAGGCATCCCAATATACAGGGTGATTTTGATTTCCCTTTCCCGTTGTTAGCGGTTTGGGCACGAACTGTATTGAAATTAGATGGGTGATTACTCATTTTTTTCTCCTTGCCCAATTATTCCAAAATGATGATAAATTCTGACTTGCTGGACCAATCGCTGAAATTGCCGGCACCATCCTGGGCACGCACCATCCAGCGATACTTGATACCGCAGTCGACACTGATATCAACTTGTTTACCGCTGATGGGGCCATATCCGCCCGCACTTTGCCAATCGCCGGTACCGGAGACCAGTTCGACTTTGACGTAGTACCCATCAATACCGCTGGGATCACTGACAGGTTGCCAGGCCAAGGTTTGTGTGCTGCGGCAGCCCAGCTCTAACCCATTTGCGGGAACAGCAGGTATCGGCGCCGGTGGTCCCTGATTGTCAACTGGTATTGGTGTTACAGAAATATATCGGGTGGGGCTTATTGTAGGCGTAATGCTGATATATCGTGTTGGGGTGAAGCTCGGGGTAAAGGTGATCACAGGCGTGACTGTTGTTTCCACAACTTCAGTTGCAGTGATGACAGGTGTGGCAGAAGCCATTTTCTTTTCAGCAACTTCCACGCCAACGATGGCAGGCAAGCTGACTTCACCATTGACATCAATTACTTTGACCTGCACAACATATTCGCCGGGTTCCTTTGGAACCCACTCCTGAGTCATGCTGATCAAGTTGTCGTCGGATGGTGGTGCGGCATCACGGCGATAGGCTTCTCCGTTAATTGAGAGCATAATTTCTCCCACACCGTCTTTTGCATAAGCATGCGACATGATATTAACCGGTGTGTTCACCTCGTATGTTGCCCCATCTTGTGGGGTATCGATCCAGGCTTTGACTTTTACATTTTCTTGCGTTGTGCATGATGAGAACAAGATGACGAAAATTAATGAAATTGATAATGCGAAAATTCGGGGGAGAGTAATTCTTTTCATATTTATCTCCATAGTCTTGCAGATCCTTTTACTGCAATTATTAATTGGTGCATCTCACTGGAACTTGCCGTATGAGGTGCTGTAATTTCGAAGGAGAAAGTTATTGTGCTTCGATTAATTCAACAACCACGATAAGATTTGCGACTTCTCCTTCAAGAACAAAACGCACGGGTGAATTTAATGCCAAATCATCAAAATGGATGGTGTGTCTTCCATAGTATATATATTCATTAGGGTTAGTTATTCCTGTGTCATGTTCCGAAATATGTGCGAAGATAAAAATATTTTGCCTTTCTTCAATTTGCAGATGAGTTGCCGTAATCTCTGGCGCAAAGTAATCATTGCTATGGCAGCCTCTTCCTAAACAACTTGCCATTTCCCGATGAATCCAATCAAATATGTCCTGAAATGAATGAATACCCTCACCCAGCCATAATCCTTCAGAGCGTGTATCTAGGGCGGAAAACCATCGAGCTTCAAAATCCAACCATTCATTGTGTTCACCATCTCCTGCACTGAGATATCCAGATATAGGTCCCATTTGATACAAGCCATCTTCATCTTGTTGAGGATTATGGATGTCCAAACTGTCGAAAGTAACAATTGCATTGTATTGGCAAGGGTCAGCAACCCAGGCTTCTATATTGCTTGATGGGGACCTCAACATTGTTCCTTCAATGAATTTATAGGCATAGACCTCGAATTCATCGGTATGTCCACATGGCGACACATAATCGTCTATGCCAATCCTTCTGATTGTTGATCCATAATTGTAAACAGCAATGAGCTCACCATCTCGATAATGGTTAACATGAAAACCATCTATATTCGCAGATCTACCATCCCATTGCCAATACAAACGATAGGGACCCTGCCTAAAGTTACCTACTATAATAGGTGATAAACGTGGTGCTTGAAATTGGGAATCACCGCATGAGCCTCTGCATATCTGATATTTAAGAATGAAATTATGGTCATCAGTAGCAAAATACAATTCTCTTCCGGTCCAATCCGCTTCCCCATGACTGATTTCTTGGTAAACCAGTTGTGTTACCCTCCCCCCATTTTCTTCTCCCAGGCAGTCCAAAATAATTGGTATTGGTTCGGTCTCTTCATGTGGAATCGAAATGCTGTTATCTCCACCTAATACTTCGTCAATGTTCCAGAAATTTTGACCACTTGGTTCAAAGTAATCTGGATCTCTGGCATTTCCATCTATTACTAAGTAACACCAGACACGCTGATAATCACCTCTGATTTCCAATTCATGGGCAGATAGTTCCAACGTAATAAGCTCCAAATAACGAGGTGGTGCCAATTCAAATCCCATATCCTGTAAAGGATTTGATCCATCACCTGCAACTTCAATATCTTCAGGATCTGGTGGGGGAGGTAATACACCATGCGGGATGGGACAACCATTGTTATCTGCACTACCAGATGTCGTTGGACAGGTGTCCTCATGGTCTATCACCCCATCTGCATCACTATCCGAACATCCAGCGAAATTGGCTGTTCCCCATGAAGTTGGACAGGCATCTTCTCCATCGGGGATGCCATCACTATCCATATCATCGATGGTAGGGCATGCTCCTGTTGTTCCGGGTTCACCGGGGCATTCATCTTCAGTATCTGCATACCCGTCACCATCCTGGTCCAGACACCCGTGTGCGCCTGGTGAACCAGCAACATCCGGACAGACATCGACAGGATCAGTAACACCGTCGCCATCGCGGTCATTCTCAGAAGGCGCTGGGCAGCCATCTTCCGGCATACCTGCTGTATCCGGACAGGCATCCACTTCATCGGGAATTCCGTCAAAATCCTGATCCATACATCCCAGTCCAGCGTCTGTACCGGCCTGTTCAGGGCAATTATCCAGATGATCAGGAATCAGATCGCCATCTGAATCCTGGTTGTCCAATACAGTAACAACAACTTGGTTCACAGATTGTTTTCCGCTGCTGTCGGTTGAACGGGCGCTGATGGTGTGCATACCGGAATGTGTGGGGTACCAGGTAGTTATTATCGGGAAGGGGGATACACCACCTGGAATATCATTGTTTTCAAATTGGATTAATTGATCATCTACCCAGATTTCAACCTGCGTTATATCACCTTTAGCAACAGCACGTACAGGAACAGGTTCTCCGATGCGTAGGGAATCACTATTTAATGGTTCTCTGATAAAAACAATTGAATTTGAATGTCTGCTAGTATTGAAATAAAGAACACCTGCAACAAGTAGTATGATGACGGCTATCACTGCTATACCTGAGCAACCCAAAATCCAGAGTAATTTGGATATCCCTTTTCCACCATTTGTGGATTGGGCACGAATGGTTTTTTGATTTACTGAATAATTGTTCATTTGAATTTCTCCTTTCCCAATTACTCAAGAGCAATAATAAAAGTATGAAGTTCCGACCAATGACCACTATTGCCGGCACCATCCTTGGCAGTCACCATCCAGCGATATATAATGCCGCATTGTACATTGGCACTGACCTGCGTATCCGTGGTTGGACCATAACCAGCTGCAGCCTGCCACTCGCCGGTACCTGTTAATAATTCCATCTTTACATAATAGGCTTCAATGCCGCTTTCATCATAAACAGGCTCCCATACCAGTTTTTGAGTTGACCTGCAACTGAGTGTTACTCCATTACCAGGAGATGTTTGAACAGGAGCCGGTGGAAACTGCGTATCAGGTGCTTTTTCAGTATGGGTTGGCGATATGTATCTTGTTGGTGTCATGGTTGGCGTTGGGGTTATGGTGGTTGTTATGCTTGGAGATATTGTAATGATGGGCGTAACTGTTGTTGCAATGGGTTCTGTCAGTGTAATGAGGGGTGTGGCTGAGATTGTATTGGTATCTTTGACATTGATCAATACAGACGCCGGTAGGCTTTTTTCGCCATTTTTATCCAGCGCCACCACTTGAATCAGCATATCGCCAGGAGCAACAGGAACCCATTCCTGGGTGATCGAGGTCATTTCTTCACTATCAGCCGGGATTGCCTCTCTACGATAGGCTTCGCCATTGATGTAGAGCATCACTTCGGAGGCGCCATCTTTTGCATAGACATGGGACATGATATTTACCGGTGCGTTGACATTGTAGGATGCGCCATCACGAGGTGTATCAATCCAGGCTTTGACTTTTGCATTTTCCTGCGTGGTACAGGAAGAAATTAAAAACACGACGATACTCCAAATCAGTATCTGGCGTAGTGATTGAATTGCTTTTCTCATTTTTTCTCCTTTTTTTTATCCCAACTAAGGACAATGGACAGATCCAGCTCATCTTTGGGAATAAAGGCTTCTGCTCCAACAGCCTTTGCAGATGTTTTTAAGTGATTATCATGATAGGCACTTACCAGAATCACACGCATTTTTGGAGCAAGATTTTTCAGACGCACTGTGCCTTCGATGCCGCTTGCGTCTCCCAATAAAACGTCCACAACAGCAAGGTCGGGTTGCAAAGACTCCAAAAGAGCTTCTGCACTTGCGATGTCATCGATATCGGCTATCACTTCCAACCCGGCACGCTCGAGTAATAGGCGCAATTGGCGGCGAAAATTGGGCTGGTCATCAATAATCAAAACGCGGGTCATATATTAAGCCATCCTTACCCAATAAAAAAAATCTGCTATCAATAGCAGAATAGCATGATTGTATTTGGCTGTTCAACGTAGCAGGGTACTGGGTTGGTACCGATTTAGTACCGAATTAGTACCGATTTGGAAATTAGGTTTGTTGTTGCCATTCGATATGGATATGTGTGCCCCTGCCAGGGGATGATTCCAGGTGAAGTTTTCCCCCAATCAGGTTCACACGCTCGCGCAGTCCAACCAGCCCAAAGTGCCCTTGTGTAGTGAGAACACCAATTTCATCTGGCAGAGTAAATCCGCAGCCATCATCGTCTATCGTCATTTTTATATCACCATTCATTTCTACCAATTTGATATCAACTTTTTTGGCCTGAGCATGCCTGGCAATATTGGCGAGTGCTTCTTGTGCGACCCGGTACAGATTCACAGCAACATCGCCTGGAAGGGATGATAATTCGACAGTGTAGCGGGGCAGATTGAGCTGTACTGCCACACCGGATTGTGACGACCAATCCTCAGCCAGGGAACGCAGGGCGGCAGCCAAACCCAGTGTATCGAGCATGGGTGGGCGCAATTCAGAGCAAACCCCTCTAAGATCATCCAGTAAATGATGCACTTCTGATCGCATTTCATTCACTTGTGCGGACGCTTCCATCTGCGGCGCCAATAAACCCAATTGCAGGTTTAGTCCAATCAAGGTTTGCAGGGGGCCATCATGCAGGTCGCGCGCTAGACGGGCACGCTCATCCTCGCGTGAACGCAAGAGGCGATGCTGCGCCTGAGACAAAGCTTCACGGCTGGCGCGGATTTCATCCAGTTGTGTACGCAGTGTTTCGATTAATAACACATTTCCAAGCGCAATCTCGGCCTGACTGGCCAGTGTTCCCAAAATTCGACGATCAATATCACTCAACTCATCCTTGTCACGATGTGGAGCCAATGCCCAGATTGCACGTGGTTTTTCTTGAAAAGATAGGCTAAATAGAGCAGCAGATCCATCTGGAACCTGATGCGCATCCTGATCAAAAAGCAAATTTGCGCTTTGTAATTGCATTAAGATCGGCACTTGCCGGGTAAGCACATCTGACAATTGCTTGCGTGAGGTACACCCTACCAGTGTGCTGGTTACCTTTTCGACCACGCCGGGGTAATCGTACCAGCCACCGTAGAAAATGCGATCAATCACTGGCTGAAGGCTCTTTTTGGTACGTTCAAAAGTCATACCTACCAGCAAGGTTAAGGCAGCAGAAACAAGTATTTGTGCCATCCAATCGCCCTGAACAAATCGGATAATCAACAAGAATGGGCCAAGATACAGGATTAAAATACCCAGCCAAAACACAAAATAAACCAGTGTTCGGTTTAGAAATCGGTCAATACCAAACAGATTATAGCGGGCAATTGCAACCAGATAAGAAAGCGGGGTGAAAATGATAAATGGTCCTATCATTCCATCTGATACACGAGTTGTACCAAGGATGGTTGGAAGCAGATACAAAATAAATGTTGGTGTAAAAGACACAATACTGCCAAAAATGATAATGCGCAGTTTACGGCGGTCATCGGAGTTTGCCCGCCGCTGGTATGCATAGATCAGTAGGCCAACGGAAGTGAGAATCTCCATGGTATTGTAAAAATAGGTAATTCGCAAACCAATTGCAGTGTTAGAAAGACGACATGCCAAAGCAACAAACATTAAACTATAAACCATTGTCAATAGCCAACGACGTTGACGTGGGTTACCCAAAATTACCGGAAATGTTAGATAATAGTGCACCAAAAAAGATGCAGACGAATGAAAACCAATGCTAATTAATAAGGCCATCCAGCCCGGTCTGCTCGATGCATCAGGATAGGACAGAAGAAAAAGTAAGCCAATACCAATGCTCTGTGTTATCAAGAAAAATAGACGTACTGGATATTGTTGGTAACGTCGCCACAATAAAAACGTACTAACGCCCCAAAATGACAGTGCAACAAGTAAACCATTTAGCAGAGAAAGCAGATTCAAGCTGGCCATGGATACCAACGGCATCTCCAGCATCAATACTTGTGATCCGCGTTGTATCCTGGCTAGGTAATATCCAACGTTTAGCGGCCATTGAGGATAGGGTTCATCATTAATGGAAAGGATGATGTCGCCTGCCTGAAATTCGGAAGTATAGGCAAAAGATTCTTGATCGACGGACAGAATTTTTCCACTTTCAACATCAATGGTTGCATCAAAAACAGGGGTACGCATTTGAGTATAGATCACATACACCGACATAATTGGTATCATCAGCGCTAAGATGAAAAACAAGCCATAGAGAATACGTTCTCGAGTTTTCATTGCCGATTTTTAATTTCTTGTTTGAGAAGTGGACGCACCCAACCCATGCTGGATGGCAAATAGGACAGCCTCGGTACGGCTGCTTACTCCTAATTTACTGTAAATATTGCTGATATGATTCTGGACAGTCCGCTTGGCCAGACAGAGTTGATCGGCTATGGCGGTATTATCCAAACCTTGAGCCAGCAACCTTAACACATCGATTTCGCGAGCTGATAACATTGAGAGGTCTTTGTGGATATCATTCTTGACGGTCGAACCCCCGCTGCCTACTGCACGGCGAACCACGCGTTTTGCAATCGCTGGACTGAGCCATGTCTCGCCACTCGCCGCAACCCGCACCGCACTAACTAGCGTCTCCAGTGCCTCATCTTTCAGCACATAACCAACTGCACCTGTCTCCAGAAGACCAAAAACCGTTTGGGAATCATCGTATCCGGTCAGGATCAACACGGCAGTGTTACTGTTTTTTTCACGCAGTTTGCGTGTCACCTCCAATCCATGCATGTCAGGAAGTCGAACATCGAGTGCCAATACATCCGGATGAAGTTCTTCAACCAGACGCAGGGCATCCTCGCCACTTCCCCCTTCACCCAGAATGTCGATATCGCTGGCAGAATTGAGAATTGTGCGCATACCAGCACGAACGATAGGATGATCATCAACGATCACGATGGTTATCGTCATGTTTGTATCTCCTTTGACATGTTTCGTGTTTATACGACGCTTGGCACGCACAAAGCCTGTCGACTTGGGCCGACCTTGGATCTGCTCTTGTGCTGATCTATGTCTACTGAAAAATACGATCAAATTAATTATAGCTTGAATATCAATGTGATATTTAATTCTGGATATGTATATTCCTTTTCCAGTCTAAAAAAAAAACCAATGGCACCAACACCAATGGAGTCGTATAACCGTCTATGAACTGATTCTAAGGCAGTTCAGGATGTTTCTACTCACCAAACATATTATTATCCAGAAAAAACATATTCTGGAAGGAGAACACTATTCATATACCTGGAAAATCTGAAAGAATTTATATTAGTTCGAATGAAGTATACTGGAGGTAGTATTAAATTATTGAATGAAAAGATTTATATTTTGTTTTCTTTTGCAAATAATGGTAAATTTAACCATATTTATTTCCTACAGGGAGACATTTTATGAAAGTATATATTACCGGCATCAGCGGATTTCTGAGTATCAATTTGGTTCGTTATTTACTTGAGCATGGTTATAACGATATTTCCGGTATTGACCTGGTGGATTTTACTTATCCGGAACGGGATAAGATTGAATTCCTGCAAGGGGATATTAGAGATAAAGAGGCATTAAAAAATAGTATGCAAGGCGCTGATATTGTCATACATACAGCAGCAGCATTGCCTTTATATTCTGCACAGGATATTTATACAACGGATATTGACGGAACCCGCAATGTGCTGGAACAGGCAAAGGCCTTTGGCGTGAAGCGTGTCATTCATATATCGTCCACGGCTGTGTATGGGGTGCCGGATCACCATCCGTTATTTGAGACGGATGCAGTTGAAGGTGTAGGCCCATATGGGGAAGCAAAGGTCATGGCGGAACAAATCTGTGAGGATTTCAGAGAAAAGGGCATGGTTGTGTCCATTTTACGTCCGAAATCATTCGTTGGTCCGGAACGATTAGGCGTTTTTGCGATTTTTTATCAGTGGGCAAGTGAAGGCCGTAGTTTTCCTATGATTGGTTCTGGGAAAAATCGATACCAGTTATTGGCTGTGGAAGATCTTTGTCAGGCTATTTTTGCCTGTATGACCTTCAATGAAGAAAAAATCAATCAGAATTTTAATATTGGATCTGCGTTGTACACCACCATGAAAGAGGATTATCAGGCTGTACTGAATGAGGCTGGATACGGAAAGAAAATAGTACCCTTCCCTGCTGCCCCGGTAATTTTAGCGCTACGTATTTTGGAAGCGTTGAAACTCTCTCCATTGTATCCCTGGATATATGAAACTGCCTCAAAGGATTCATTTGTCTCGATTGAGAAAGCACAAAAAGAATTGGCATTTAACCCAAAATATTCCACCAGTGAAGCAATGATCAGGAATTATCGTTGGTATCAGGAAAATAAGGATCGTTTCTCTGCTGGAGATGGTGTAACACATCGTGTGCCCTGGAAGCAGAAAGCACTGGGATGGTTGAAAGTCTTTTTCTAGATCGCAGACAGCTGTGAGTAATACTTTGAAAGAGAAAAACATTAATTTGAACAGAAAAATTATGTATCATCTCAATAAAGCGGGGCAAACGAAAAAGAACTGAAGCCTATTAATTTTTATCATAGGCTGTTAAAAT
>JAEKNU010000039.1 GCA_016838895.1 Chloroflexota bacterium | reverse complement strand
CAATTAGCTATTCGTTTTGAGGATCGTTGGCCTCAATGAGTTTTCAATACCATTTACACACAATTTCTGACATTCCCCAATGTATCTATAATTCAGTCGGCCAGTATCCACTTGAGCACGTTCATCCCAACTAATGCCGTAGTCTGAATGAATTACAAAACCCAAAACCAATAAACTGAGAAGGAATATGATAGCTATCCAGGTAGCCATGTCAATTTTTTTAATGAAGCGTGAAAACCAACTCATATTTTGTTAACTCCCTCGCAATGCTCAGTGATTGGTATCTATAAAATCCGGACCGTATCCCTGATGAGGTTATTTATCCCACTTTATTTTTCGGTCAGGTTCTGATTATTTTATCATATATTGTCTTTCTTCCTCGGCGTTCAATAGGATAAAATGTATATCAACCGAGTATGATCTGGTTGATAGATCGGTCTATAGTGTGAATTGATGCACAAATATTGATTAGATTTTTTTCGCAAGGGTATGGTCAAGGGTATAGCTTCACCTCATCTTGATTCTTTTGATTCCAAATTGGTTGAATTAGAAAATTAACCCACCCCAAATAAAATGGTCAAAATCCGGTGTTGGGTAACGGCCAGCCAGCCAGAAATTGTTAATATCATTTTTTTGTGCGATTCGTTTTAAGCGATTGTGATCTTTTATCACCGGATGTATTTTTGCTTCTACTCCAACTGGTTCGTTCTGTGATTCCGTCAGTATGAAATCCAACTCGTAATCATTCCCTTTGGATAAATAGGATAAACTCCCGTAAGCCCATAACTGGTTGAATAGTGCATTTTCAAACAAGGCACCATCTCCTGGATGGGCTAATAAACTGGCAATACCATTGTCTCGAAAATAAAGTTTCTTTCCAAGAGCCAAAGATTTGTCATGGCCAGCATAGGCAGGTAGTAAATGAATGATGTATGTTTTATCAAGGAATTCAAGATATTCATATAATGTTGGGCGGGAGATTCCGATAATCAGGGATAGTTTCGTAAAATTCACTTTATTGCCAATTCGGATTGCTAATGCTTTTAGTAATTGTTGCAGTTCTCCGATCTTCCTGAAATCTGCCATACTTTTTACATCAATATTAATGTAGGAGGAATATATATCTTGCAGAATTTCCCTCTTTTTATTCAAATCTGATTCCAGAACAATATTTGGTAAACCCCCATAAGTGACATATTCATCATAATAACGCTTGAGGCGTTCAAATTCATATGGATCAAAAAGCATATCTTGTAGATTTGATCTTCGGTGATATGGAACGCCTTTGAAATCCAGAAATTCCCCAAAACCAAGAGGGAACATCTCATATACAATTTTCCGGCCTGCCATGGATTCAGAAAAGAAGTTTTTTAAATAAAAAGAACTTGAGCCGGATAAGAGGAATTTGATACCATAATGATCATAGAGATATTTTACAACACTGGGAAGGTTGGGGGCATATTGGATTTCGTCCAGTGCAACGGTTAAAGGTTTTTGTGGGTCCATTCCCAGATTTCTGAAATAATTAAGCACAATATCGTAATTGGATTCTTGAAAGATCTGGCGATGGTCAAGCCGTTCCAGATCCAGAAAGATTTTATTGGTGGAAGGAATTTGATCCAGCAGCCAATGCAGGGTGGTCGTTTTCCCGACACGCCGCATGCCCGTGATGACAATAACCCTCTGATCCGAAAGGGCATTGATTAATTGAGAGAAAATGGTTCTATTGATGATTGTCATATATCTATTTTACAAAAATAATATATATTTGTAAAGTAGTAATTTACAAAATATTCAGACACTACAATGTTATTACATAAGTTTTCTGGGATTGGCACGGTTGAATTTCTTTTCACAAGGGGACTATCTCTTGAATGTAATGATTACCCTATTTTTGGGGAAAGAGTGCAGATGCCATGTTTATGGAACATGAATCCGATGAATTCCCAAAATACCATTGACAGTTCCCCAACCTTTCCGTATAATGGCTAACATGATTAGACAACAAGTACTTGAAAGCAAGAAGCGCAAGGTGAGCCGTTCCTAAGTTGGATCAGGATGCTTTGCGCAGTTCAAAATTGACGTGAGCCACCCGGTCGGGTGGATTTTTTTTTGTAAGGTGATGAAGATGATTTTTGAAATGAATTTAACAAGCAAGAAGGATAAGAAGAACAAGCCGGATGCAAATCTGGTCTTTCTTGTTGTTTGTTGAAATAGTAATTTGTCAACATGGAACGGGTTTGCCAGGTAAAACGGCAAACCCGTTTTTCTTTCTGCTCGCCGAGTGGAATCGAGGTGCGCAGAAAGAAAACGGAATTGATTAAGACGCCAGGCGAATGCCATTCGCCCGTATCAATAGAAAAAATGGAGAATACAATGCGAATCGGATTTTTATGCTCAGTTGTACGAAGAGAAGAAAAATTATTACTCGAAATTATGCGAGAACGAAACCTGGACGTGGTTCAAATTGATCCGCGCACAGCCATTTTTGAATTGAACGACCGCTCCTATTGGGATCAGTTTGACGTGGTCGTTGAGCGCTGTGTCAGCCACTCACAGGCACTGACCATTCTGGATATCCTCAATGCCTGGGGCATCAACACGGTCAATACCGCGGCAACAGCAGTGATCTGTGGTGACAAAATTAAAACCAGCCAAGCCTTGGAAAATGCAGGTATACCAACCCCACGGGTCAGTGTGGCATTCACCGCCGAATCGGCATTGCAGGCCATTGACCAGATGGGCTATCCGGTGGTTTTGAAACCGGCAGTCGGTTCATGGGGGCGCTTACTGGCAAAAATCAATGATCGCGAGGCCGCTGAAGCCGTACTGGAGCATAAAACAACTTTGGGTACCTACCAGCACTCCATTTTTTATATACAGGAATATATACAAAAACCTGGCCGTGACATCCGCGCCTTTGTCGTAGGGGATGAAACCATCGCGGCCATAACTCGCTCATCAGAGCATTGGATCACCAACACGGCCAAAGGCGGTACCGCTGAAAATTACCCGGTCACCCCGGAAGTCAATGAAATGTGTCTGGCGGCAGCTCGCGCAGTAGGCGGCGGCATTTTGGCGATTGATTTATTTGAAACAATGGAAGGTGATTTGTTGGTCAATGAAGTCAATTACACCATGGAATTTAAAAATAGTATTGAACCCACCGGCGTGAATATCCCTGCACGCATGGTGGATTATGTTATGCAAACCGTGATGGAACCGAAGGCGGTTCTGTAAGGAAGGAATCTGATGAGTTTAGATCAATTCTCGATTATTGAATCCACCCTGCGGGAAGGCGAACAATTTGTGAACGCCTTTTTCAGCCCGACCCAAAAAATCCAGATCGCGCAAATGCTGGATGATTTTGGGGTGGAATATATTGAAGTGACCAGTCCGCTGGCATCCCCGCAATCGCGCAAAGACTGTGAGATGATTGCCGCGATGGGTTTGAATGCCAAAGTTCTGACGCATGTGCGCTGCAATCTGGAAGATGCAAAAGTGGCTGTGGAATGTGGTGTGGACGGCGTGGATGTGGTGATTGGTACGTCCTCCTATTTACGGGATTTCAGCCACGGCAAAAGTATTGATGAAATCATTGATCTTTCCAGAGATGTGTTTGAATACTTGAAAGATCAAAATGTGGAAACGCGTTTCAGCACCGAGGACAGCCTGCGCAGTGACCCGGAAGATATTTTCCGCTTGTATGAGGCAGTCAATGCACAGGGCATTGATCGGGTGGGCATTGCTGATACGGTCGGTATTGGCAATCCGCGACAGATTTATGAGCTGGTCAGCAATTTGCGCCAGCGGGTGGATACGGATATTGAATTTCACGGTCACAACGACACCGGTTGTGCGATCGCCAATGCCTTTGCTGCATTGGAAGCCGGCGCCACACACGTGGATACCAGTGTTCTGGGTATCGGAGAACGTAATGGCATTACTGCATTAGGTGGGTTGGTGGCACGTCTGTATGCCGAAGATGCGCAATATGTGGCCAAATACAATTTGCCGCTGCTGATCAAACTAGATAAAACCGTAGCACGTATGGTGGGTGTTGATATTCCATTTAATAACTACATCACCGGATTCTCGGCTTTCACCCATAAAGCAGGTATTCATGCCAAAGCGGTTTTGAATAACCCTTCCACTTATGAGATTTTGAAACCGGAAGATTTCGGCCTGACGCGTTACATCCATATTGCGCATCGCCTAACCGGTTGGAATGCGGTCAAAGATCGCGCCGAGCAGTTGAACCTTACCCTGAGCGATGAGGAAATCAAACATATTACCCACCAGATCAAACAATTATCCGACGAAGCCATGCTGACCCTGGATGTGGTGGATACTTTATTATTGAATGCCCATAATGGGAAAAATGGCAATGATGTCGTTACGCAGCAAACGGCAGAGCAGGAGGCATAATGGCACAGACACTGACTGAAAAAATCTTCTCCCACAATGTGGGACGAGTTGTACAGCCTGGCGAACTGGTGATTGTAGCGCCGGACGTGGTCATGAGCCACGACTCATTGACTCCCAGCATTATCGATTTATTGCAGCAGGATTTGGAAAAAGCCAACGTGCATGACCCGGATCAATTGGTGATTGTTATGGACCACGTCGCCCCGGCGTCCACAGTGGGGACGGCTGAAAAACAGAATCAGACGCGTGTGTTTGCCCGTGAACAAGGCATTCGCCTCTTTGATATCGGGCGCGGTATCTGCCACCAGGTATTGGTGGAAGAGGGCATCGCCCAGCCTGGCATGATCGTGCTGGGTGCCGATTCGCACTCCACCAGTTACGGCTCGGTGGGCGCTTTTGGCTCTGGCATGGGCTCCACGGATATCTCCCTGATCTGGGCAACCGGTAAAACCTGGCTGCGCGTTCCCGAGACGATTCGCGTACAGGTCAGCGGACGCTTCCAGCCCGGTGTAGGTGCCAAAGATTTGGCCCTGGCGCTGGAGAAAAAACTGACCATTGCCGGTGCAACGTATATGGCCCTGGAATATCACGGCCTGGATTGGCTGCCCTTGCCTGACCGCCAGACCCTGAGTGGTATGGCGGTGGAGTTGGGCGCCAAAGCGGGTATTTTCCCGCCTAATGATATGCTTCCCGAACGCTTTGAAATCCCGAATTGGCTGACCGTTGATGAAGATGCTGTATATGCACAGACAATTGAAATTAACCTGAATAATTTGACCCCTCAGGTGGCTTTGCCGCATTCCGTGGACCGTGTGCAAGGGGCTGAATCGCTGATGGGCACCAAAGTGGACGTGGTCTTTCTGGGTACCTGCACCAATGGACGTTACGAAGACATGCGCACCGCCGCAGATATCCTGAGCGGTCAGCGCGTTTCAGAGGATGTCCGTTTTATTGTCACGCCAGCATCCAACCAGGAAATGATGCGCGCCATGCAGGATGATACCCTGCAGATCCTGATGGATGCCGGCGCGGTGATCACAACCCCCGGCTGCGGCGCCTGCATGGGACGTCATCAGGGTACGCTTGGGGCAGGTGATGTATGTCTCTCGACCGGAAATCGCAACTTCCGCGGTCGCATGGGTTCCCCTGACTCGTTCATTTATCTGGCATCCCCGGCGGTGGCAGCCGCCAGCGCCTTAAGCGGCGTGATCACGGATCCGCAAAGCATTTCAGAAATACAAGGAGCATAACATGGCGAAAATATGGCGATTTGGAAATGATGTGGATACGGACCAGATTGTACCGGGCCGTTATGCCCCGTACATGCGTCCGAATGAAGATGTGGGTAACGCTGCCTTTATTGAAGCGCGTCCCGATTTGAACCAGCAGCTACTGCCGGGTGATATCCTGGTGGCGGATGATAATTTTGGCTGCGGATCTTCCCGTGAATACGCCGTGGAAGCGCTCAAACGCCGTCAGGTAGGCGCGATAATCGCGAATAGTTTTGCGCGTATTTTTTACCGTAATGCGATTAATTTGGGCATTCCCCTGTACGTTGCACCTGAAATTGTTTCCCGTTTACAGGAAGGGGATACAGTGCAGTTTGATGCGGATGCACAGACCATGCAAATCGGTGATGAAACATTGGCATTACCGGAACTGCCCGACTTTGTGCGTCAGGTCACGCAAGCCGGCGGCATGATCGATTACATCAAAGCGCACGGGCATTTCCCCGGCGAAACAGCATAGGAGAAAGTATGCCGCAATTATGTGTGATGCCCGGCGACGGCATTGGAAAAGAGGTCATTCCGGCCGCACTACAAGTGCTGCAGGAAGTGATCCCGGATTTGGAAACTGTACCTGCTGAGGCAGGATGGGCATGTTTTGAAAAACACGGCGTGTCGGTTCCACAAGAAACATTGGATGCCATTACCGCCTGCGGTGCCGCACTGTTTGGTGCGGTCTCCTCCCCGAGTCGAAAGGTTAAAGGCTACCGTTCGGCGATATTGACCATGCGGCAGGCTTTGGATTTATATGCCAATTTGCGCCCCGTGCGCAGCCTGCCGCATATCTCCCCGGCGCAGGGGATTGACTTTTTGGTCGTTCGGGAGAACACCGAAGGCATGTATGCTCAGCGAGAACACCGCGATGGCGATACCGCCATCGCCGAGCGGGTGATTACCCGGGCAGCCTCCTTGCGTATTGGCCAGGTGGCGGTGGATTTGGCCGCCCAGCGTGACCGCAAACTACTAACAATTGTACACAAGGCCAATATTTTACCGGTTACGGATGGTCTCTTTCGGGACTGTGTTCGCGAAGCCGCGGCGGATTATCCGATGGTTGTGGTGGATGAACTGTTGGTGGATATCGCCTGTTTGAAAGTGGTCAGTGAGCCTAAACGCTATGACGTGATTGTGACCACCAACCTGTTTGGAGACATCATTTCAGATGTTGCCTCGTATTGGGCAGGCGGGATGGGTTATGCTCCTTCTATTAATATAGGACGTGATGCAGTGCTGGCTGAACCGGTACACGGCTCCGCACCGGATATTGCCGGTCAGGGCATTGCCAACCCGATTGCGGCCATTTTGAGCGCGGCCTTACTGGTACGCTATGCCTGGCAGAACGAAGAGGGAGCTGTTCGAATTGAAGAGGCAGTACGTGCGTTTTTGAAAACATCTGGGCAGGATGTATTGGCAGGGAAATTGGGGACGTCGGCGATAACGGATGGGGTGTTGAAACAATTGTGAAACCGCGCATCGACATTATTTAAAATAATGCGAAGAGAGTATTAAGCCCTGCCATGTTTTCTGCAAACATGGCAGAGCCATTATCAAGAGTAGATCGTGTAGATAGACAGGGGCAGATAGACAGGGGCAGATTTCCCCTAATAATTCTGACTAAAACTTCACATTTATACCGACCTCATGCTATACTAGACTAATCTAGTAAATAATTCAATGGCCTGAAGGTCAGCAAATGAGGTGGAGAAATGCGTCATCCAATTAACAAGCACTTGCTACGTGGCTTCTTGCTAGTGATGATCCTGATCACAATATCCTGTTCCTGTATGCCGGGAAAAAACGAATTCAACGGGGAGGAAGCAACTGCAGAAACTGCTGCGGTTGTAGAAATGACAACATCAACCGTTGCACCAACCAAAACAAAAGCAGCTTTGCCAACAGATACAGTTGAGCCTACCCTTGACGAAGCCGCGGCTGCGACTGAATTGGCAACCATTCTGGAAGAGTATGCTCAGGTGTCCTTGCGGGAATGGAGTGTGCCGACCTATCCGGATTCAACTTTCTTGTTGGATGATCGCGACGGTATGGCTGATTGGGATGAAATCGTTGCAAGCCAGGCACGGAATTTGGCAATTGAATCACCGTATTATTATGAATTTTATGAAATGCCACCAACAACTAAATACGCCGATGTACGTGCATATTTCAATGATGAAATTCCACCGCTGGGATACAAAACCGGTGCGGACATGCAGGGCACCAATCAAATTTATTTATTGACCTTTGTAAATGATGGTGGATCAATCAAGCGCAAGATTGTAGTGCAGTATTGGGGTGTGGAAAATATGATCATGATTATTTACAAGACCCCTGAATAAAATTTATGCCATACAAAAAACACCCTGAATTTCATTTCGGGGTGTTTTAGGTTAAGGTAACCAGCAGGGTCTTGAGTTTTTTCAATCTTTGCCAGGTTTCTTCATTCATCCAGAACAGATCACTGATGGTTTTATCCGCCCAGGAGTTGATAAACCCCCATGGATGCGGCAGGCCGTGCTTATCCACGCGCTGTGGGTTATATGCAGCCAGCAGCATGGTGTGCGCGCCAAACCCCGGATTGGTTTGCATGGTCAGTTCGAAGTTGCCACGCTGCGTAAGCAATTGTGGTCCTTTGGAAACCCAGTAAAAGGTCAGAATTGGGTAGGTGTTCAGGCTGAAACGCAGGATGTTTTTCAGGTATTCATCTGAAAAGACCCCAAGATGTGTTTGTATTTGCAGATTTCCCTGATGGGCTAACATCTGCAGAATGCGCCGTGCCTGGCGTGGTGTGGTCGCCCAGTTGGGCGCCATACGATAAAGAAAGGGCATTTTGGGCCAGTTTTCATCAATCGATTTTGCCAAGGCGGCCCCATCTACTTCACTTCCGTAATGCAAATTGAGAATGGAAGCAATCGTATGCAGCACGCAATTATTTTTGCAGTCCTGAAACTGCTGTACCTTAGCCAGATCCGCTGTGGGCAGGTGCTTCAGATTGTTTATGTGTGTAATGTTGGAAGATGAGTCACTCATGTTTTGTTTCCTGTATAAGTGATAATTACATCATACAGGATTTGAGCGCGGAAGGCAAAAATCAGTTATGTTTCTTCAATACTTGCTGATAATTTACCCGTGGAAATTCTTCCAGGTTCCCGCCCACTGTGGCGTTGTAAATATCCACGCCCATTTCATCGCAGATGATTCTGATCTGTTTGTACTGGTCGAGCATACGCTCAACGTGAGGGTGATGCAGGAATCGGGGATATGTCGTTCATGTTATAATGCTATTTGTATTTTGCACATATTAATACCTTTGAAATAGGCATAATTTATGAATGAAACTAAACGTTGGGATTTAATACTTGAACCAAATCGAGCCTGGTGGGATCTTCGATTAAGGCAAGTATGGCGTTATCGCGATCTTATTTTGTTATTTGTACGGAGGGATTTTGTCTCCTATTATAAACAAACAATTTTGGGTCCTTTATGGTTTCTCATCCAGCCAATTTTGACCACGCTTACCTTTACGGTTATTTTTGGTAATATTGCATCAATGTCTACTGATGGACTACCACAATTTCTATTCTATATGTCAGGCACAGTAATTTGGTCCTATTTTGCAGAATGTCTAAGAAAGACTTCGGATACTTTCATATCAAATGCCAATATCTTCGGTAAAGTATATTTTCCACGGCTGATCATGCCGATTTCCGTTTTAATTTCCAACCTGATCACTTTTGTCATTCAATTCCTGCTTTTTTTAGGTTTTGTTGTTTATTTTCTTATTGCAGGTTCGAATATTCAGGTTACCTGGAATGTACTTATTTTGCCATTATTGTTATTCCTGATGGCGGGTTTAGGTTTGGGTTTCGGCATTATTATTTCTTCATTGACCACAAAATACCGTGACCTGCGATTCCTGATTCAATTTGGGGTACAGTTGTGGATGTATGCTACTCCTGTAATTTACCCGGTATCTTCCATCCCGGAAAAATATCAATGGATTATTCAGCTCAATCCGCTGAGTCCCATTGTGGAAGCCTTTCGATATGCCTTTTTGGGAACAGGTGCATTTAGCTGGGCATCCCTTGCATATAGCTTTGGTGTAATGGTTGTTGTTTTTCTGGTTGGTGTGGTGATTTTTAATCGAGTTGAAACAACATTTATGGATACCGTATAGAGAGCCATGGAGATAATGAATCTCATATGAGTGATATTGTAATTTCGGTTGAAAATCTTTCCAAACGATATGATTTAGGGGTGATTGGTACGGGGACAGTATCCAAGGATCTTAATCGCTGGTGGGCAAAAATCCGCAGAAAACCGGATCCTTATGCAAAAATTGGTGAAGTGGATCATGGCAATCGTGAAGGACAATCCATATTGGCATTGGATGATGTCAGTTTTGATGTAACCCGTGGTGAGGTGTTGGGTATTATTGGTAGTAATGGCGCGGGCAAGAGTACGCTTTTAAAAATACTCTCGCAAGTTACCGCACCCAGTTCAGGGCGGGTAAAAATAAAAGGCCGCATTGGTAGTTTGTTAGAAGTTGGTACTGGTTTTCACCCAGAATTAACGGGTCGGGAAAATATTTTTCTTAATGGTGCGATTTTAGGCATGAATCGTGTAGAAGTGACGAATAAGTTTGATGAGATTGTCGATTTTTCAGGCGTTGAGAAATTTATTGATACGCCAGTAAAACGTTATTCCAGTGGTATGCATGTGCGTCTAGCCTTTGCGGTAGCAGCACATCTGGAACCAGAAATCCTGATTGTGGATGAAGTGTTGGCTGTGGGTGATGCGGAGTTCCAGAAAAAATGTTTGGGAAAAATGAGTGATGTGGCCAAGGGTGGGCGAACGGTGCTTTTCGTAAGCCATAATATGGGCGCGGTAAATCGTTTGTGTGATCGGGGAATTGTATTGACCCGAGGTCAGGTTAGTTTTTCAGGTTCAACAGATGAAGCAATACAATATTACTTAAGTGATACAATTTCCACTCAAATTCATAACAAATCATTTCCCCAAAAGTCAAACTTACCTATTGAATTCAGGAATATTTCAATTAGCAGTCCTTCAAGAGAATTAAATAATAATTTCGAAATTACTGATCAATTAAATATTTCATTAAAGTATCACATAAATATATCAATTAAAAATTCCAATATTGCATTATCCTTAAAAAAGGAAGGCATTCTTTTACTTTACTCATGGGATATTGATTCAAATTCTGAATTGTATGCAAACAGGGAAGTAGGTAAATATTTAGCAACAATTGATATGCCAGCAAATATATTAACACCGGGAATTTATACTGTTGATATTGCATCCGGGCAACCAGGCAAAGGTCTAATTAATAAAGAAAGTGATTGCTTGGTATTTGAAGTCCAGAATAATTTTGTTGATGGAAGTAGTAAAAGCTTCACAAGGGGAGGAATGTTAAATCTTCCATTAGATTGGCATGTACAACAAGAAAATTCTTTGGAGTGACATTAATGCAAAACTCATTTTGTGATATTTGCGGATCAAAGGAAAATTTTCCCCTTTACAATCGGGATCGAAATAATGAAAAAGTCCTGAATGTTGTTTGTAAACAATGTGGTTTTGTTTACGTTACAAACAAGGAAAATGATGATGAAATAAAGGACACTTATGCTGATGGTTCTTTTTCAATTTCAGCAAGGGGGAGTATATCTCCTTCAAAAGAGAAGATCCGATATTCCGATAATATGGCTTGGAATCGGTTTAATACGTATGTAAGTTTACTTGTTGAACATAATCTCCCAAAATCCGGAAGATTACTGGAAATCGGATGTGGTATCGGTAGTTTTATCCGATATATGCAGGGTTTTGGTTTTGAAGTGAAAGGAATTGAACCTGACCCAGGATATGCAGACTTTGGTGAAGAGCATAATTTTGTTCCTATCCTCTCAGATTTTTATGAAGATGTAAATTTTCGCGAATACCAATTTGATTTAGTATTTTCATTTCATGTACTTGAACATGTATTATCTCCTACCAGTTTTCTGATAAAAGCAAGAAAGGAATTGAAGGAAGATGGATTAATCTTCATTGAAGTACCGTGTATAGAAAGACCTAATGATGGGAAGCTTAAAAGTTTTTTCTGGAAATCACATATACAAACATTTTCAAAAAATACCTTGTCTGGATTATTAAACAAAATTGGATTTGAGGTCGTTGATGGTGGATATATTGGCAACTTCTTATGGGTAATGGCAAAGAAATTAGCTGATACTGATTCGATTCAAATTCAATATCCATTTGATCACCCAGAAGCAATTATCACCCAGACAAAACGTTGGAATGATATCTATGTATTAAAAAATTCACCGTATTCATTAAATAATTTTCTTCGAAAAGCTTATTTATCAACATCAGATATGTTGATAAAATTTAAAAAACGAATATCAAAAAATCCGATCTATCTGATAAAAGCATTTATTAAAAGAATTGAAATCAAAGGTTCATATTTTTTGCGAAAATTCAAAATATTAATTTCAAAAATCACAACTGCCAATCATCCGGTTTTGGCTCATTTCGGTGTTCAGGGTGCGGGTAATGCCGGAGATATTATGTTGTTGATCGCAATACGAAAACTATTTGATGATTCGATTATTCGTTTTCGCTGGATAATTGAACATGTATATCATTATGTATCACCAGAATTAGTAAAACAGCTTAATACGAAAACAAGAGGACTGGTAATTGGCGGTGGTGGGATTCTTTTACCGGATACAAATCGGAATAATAACTCTGGATGGGTTTGGGATTGTCCTCTGGAAGAATTGAAGAAGATAGAAGTCCCCATCATAGGATTTGCAATCGGGTATAATCGTTTTAGGGATCAGGAAGATTTCCTCCCTATATTTTCTGAGAATATTTCTGAATTGATAAGGAAAAGTATATTCTTTGGGATGAGAAACTATGGTAGTATACGAAAAATCAGTTCTTATATTGATGAATCACTACTTGAAAAAGTAACTTTCCAACCTTGTCCCACAACCGTATTAAAATATATTTATCCACGCTATACCAGAAAACAACCATTAAAACCTTCTAAAAGACTTGCTTTAAATATTGCTTTTGATCGTAGAGTATTAAGGTTCGGAAAATCGGAAAATGAAATATTAACCCAGGTTGCAAGAGCAATGAAATGGGCAAATGATCAGGGATGGGAAATTTATTTGGTAAGTCATGTATATAATGATAACCATGTGATTCCATGGTTAATGAAAGAGCAAGTAAGCTTTCAAGAAATATCGTTATCATCAGCAAATTACAGGGATATATTGAATTTTTATAAAGATATTGATCTCACTATCGGAATGAGAGGACATGGGCAAATGATACCTTTTGGTGTTGGAAACCCAATTATTTCATTGATAAGCCACGAGAAAATGAAATACTTCCTTGAAGATATTCAGCATCCTGAATGGGGTGTAGATATTCAAGATGCTGAACTCTTTCATAAGCTAACAACAAAAATCCAACATGTAGTAGACAATTGGCAATCTGTACTCAACGAAATTGAAACTAGACAAGAAATGTTGTGGTCAATCACAATGCAAAATATGCAGTTAATTAAAGAAAAATTGAATTAGATATATGAAAAAAAAAACCTTTTCATCCCAATGGCTTATGCCACCGAGAATTAATGAGATATATCGCAACGCACAAAAATTATTGCGTTGTAAATATTCCATGTTTTTACAAAGGGATACGCTGCCTGATTTTTCAACAATTCGCCAATTAAAGGATATTCACAAAGGTGAACGATGTTTTGTGCTGGCAACCGGACCATCTTTGGGAAAAATGGATTTAAAAAAACTGAAGGGTGAAAAAATTATTGCAATTCATGATTCATGGTTGCATCCCGATTTTGATATCATCCGTCCGCAGTACCATACGATTGCCCCATATCATATACCATTTACATTTGATGATATTGAAAAACGCTTGAAAGGGATTCATGACACCTATAGATGGCCTATGAAATTGTTTCTTGGTTTTACCTTTTACCCCCTTTCAGTTAATAATTTCCTATGCACCCATCCTGAATTTCAGTTTTCTGAAACCTACCAAATTAATTATTCATATGGTCAAGAATTACAGGCTCATAATTATTTACGGGAATCTATTTGGGATATTACG
This sequence comes from Chloroflexota bacterium, assembly GCA_016838895.1. Lineage (GTDB taxonomy): Bacteria > Chloroflexota > Anaerolineae > Anaerolineales > Anaerolineaceae > UBA5203. Next base: position 25,363 of record JAEKNU010000039.1, on the reverse strand, counting down.
AAAAAGCCGTTTAGCCCATTAACAGGCAATATGCAGGCGTTACAAATTGGGCTTCATATGGGATTTTCAGAAATTGTATTCCTGGGGATTGATCATACTTTTGCAAGGAAACTTTCACCAACTGGCAACCCGCATTTCTATTCAAAGCATGTTGGACAGGATGATGGAATCCAATACCAACATAATTTTGATCGGGAGCAGATTTTTGCCAGACTTTCCAGATTGTGGACTTATTATCGCTACATTCGGGAGTACTCAGAAAGAAAAGGGATAAAGGTGCTGAATGCAACACCCGGTTCTGAATTGGATGTGTTGGAAACAATTTCATTGGATGAATACTTGAAATAAGTTGGATACTTAATGACAATAAAATCAAAATTAAAAGAGTTCCTGAAAGAACAACATTCTTATTTGAAAATGATCTCTCTGTATAGAAAAGTAAATCGGGAGATTGGAAAAATCCAACATCTGATTGATAATATATTAGGGTATTATGTTATTCCTTTTCTTGAGCGAAGGAAGGTCTTTAAAGTGAACGCACCAAAAGTTTTGCAATTTCCTGTCAATGATATTTGCAATTCACATTGCGTCATGTGTAATGTATGGAAAAACAAATTGGGCGAACAGATCGCTGCTGAAGAAATTGATGAGATTCTTAAGGACCCCTTATTTGAAAAGATTCAGTATGTGAGCCTTAATGGCGGTGAACCAACTTTACGAAAGGATCTGGTTGAAATTGCCAAAGCATGTGTGGAGCGTTTACCTGAATTAAAAACCATTGGCCTTATAACCAATGGCATTCTGGCCGACCAAATACTGAAAAAATGTATTGCGATTAATGATTTATGTAGCGCTCAGGGGAAGAACTTTCTTGTTTCTGTTTCAATTGATGGGGTAAATCATATCCATGATAAAAACCGTGGAGCAAAAGGGAATTTTGAATCCGCCATAGTTTTACTCAGACAACTAAAAGAGAATGGCATTAATCATTCCATTGGTTTTACCATTACCCCTAACAATGTTTATTGGGCGGATGATGTGCTTGCCTTTTGTGAGCAGAACGGTATAAATTCATATGAGTTCCGTCCTGCGGTAGATATAAAAAGAATCTACAATAAAGGATATGAAGCCCAGCATCCCTACAGCGATGAAGAAAAATTCCATCTGGCTATGTTTTTTGAAAAATTATCGCGTGATCCCAAGTGTCAAGCTATGAAACGGGCATATCGCAATATCGCTGATTATTATGCATATGGAAACCGTAGAGAATTACCTTGTTTATACTGGCATAATGGTGTAACACTTGATTCAAGAGCAACCATCAGTTATTGTTACACTGAGAGTGATTGTTTTGGGAACGCATTGCAGGAAAGCGCTAGAAATATTTTTGAATCGAATTTGGATCACCGTAAAATGATCATAAAGAACAAATGTAATGATTGTTATCATCATCTGGACAGCACACTGACGCCTGGTCAGGAGATGACAGAGCTTTTCTGGAGATATAAAGCAATTCTTACAAATAGAGATGAAAAAATAAAATGGGTCCCAAATGTTAGCAGGAACAATGTGCCGGATCGACATGGCGCAGGAATTTGGAAGAAAGTCCTTATTACAGGCTGGTTCGGAAGTGAAACTGCAGGTGATAAAGCAATTTTGGGAGAAACGCTGCATCAGATCAAACTTCGATCTCCGAAATGCAAGATTGCCATTACATCTATAAATCCTACTGTCAGCCGACAAACAATGAGAGAGCTAACTGATTTAAATGAAGCAGAAATCATTCCGCTGAATACAGCAGCAAATAAAAATGTTATCGGAGAGGTAGATGCCGTAGTAATTGCCGGCGGACCATTGATGGAACTTCCATATTTGCGTTATATCTACGATATTTTTGTTACTGCAAACAAGCTGAACAAGGAAAGGGTCATATTTGGATATGGAGTGGGTCCGTTGTATTCATCCGAAGCAATCCATATTGCGAAAACAATATTGAAACTTGCAACCTCGGGGTTTTTTAGAGATGAAGAAAGTCTACAGTTTTATCAATTAGAAGATGATGTTGGAAAATTTACCAGTGCTTTTGACCCGGCATTTAACTATACATATAGATATATTGAACAGAACAAGTTCTTATCAAAAGATAAATGCATTGTTCTTTTTACAGATCAAACAAGTGAATATGATAGAGAATTGAATAATCAGCAGAATTTTCCGAAATTCGCTGCTGCGTTTCTGGATCGAATTCAGAATACCAGAAAATATGAAATCGAACTCTATCCAATGCATAACATTTGGCAGGGAAAGGATGATCGAATTTTCAATCGAAAAATTGTCCAGCTAATGGAAAATCCTGAATCAGTGTATCTGGAAAGAGCATATCTACCTCTGAATAAGCTAATTCAATCTATCGGCAATGCAAGATATGGATTTGTTGTGCGGTATCATGCGCATGTATTCTTAACAGCCATGAGCATACCGTATCTCTCAATAGACTACTCGGGTAAAAATCAAAAAATATCAAGATTGCTGAAATGGTTATCTTATGATCAATATTCAATACCCTGGCGGGATTTTTCAAGCAAACGCGCTTTTGAACTTTTTATGAAGATTGAAAATGATCAGGAAAAAATATCTAAAAAATTTTCTGAAAACAAACACATTATACAGGAAGCACTTGAAAAAGCTTATCGTCATTGTCTGGACTGATAGCAAGAATAATAATGAATGTTTTACTGATTAATCAATTTGAACGAAAAGGCGGCGCTGCCGTCATCGCAGCTACCTTGCACAAAGGGTATTTGCAAAATGGCGTGCAATCCACTTACCTGGTTTCTCAGGCAGTAGATAAAAATTCCAGTGCTGAATGTATCCCCCAAAAAGAAAAAGGCATCCTTCCAGATCTAATTCGCAAACGAAGCCAAACCCTACCTGTTTTCAGCAATCGACTTCAAACTATCGAGAAATTATTTTTAAATTTCTTACTGGATCCTTGGCAGGTGATGACTTATCTAAGTGGTAGAGAAAATCATCACCACATGGGTGTTAAACGATGGCTGCGTAATTCCAGCAAACCATTCAATGTTCTTCACTTGCACAATCTACATCACAATTATTTTGATTTGCGGTTGTTACGCAAAATCTCATATGAAATGCCCGTTGTGATTACCCTCCATGACACCTGGTTGTTTGCGGGACATTGCGGATATTTTTTGGACTGTATGCGTTGGAAAACAGGCTGCGGCAATTGTCCGGATTTAAAACGGTATCCTTCCATTCGGCGTGATGCCACGCATAAGAATTGGTTTGCGAAATCAAAAATTTTCGGTAACTCCCAAATATACATGACGGCTCCATCACAATGGATTCTTGATGAAGCGGAACACTCATTATTGAAGCCTGCCATACGGATGGCACGTGTTATCCGAAATGGTATCGATTTATCCGTGTTCAAAGTAAAAGACAAAAAGGAAATCCGGAAGCGGTTGGATCTGCCAGCTGATGCCAAAGTGATTCTTTTTGTGGCAAATGGATTGCGGAGTAATCATTACAAAGATTTTTTCACTTTTGATGAAACGTATCGATGGTTTGTCGAAAACTGGGATGGAAAAGAGGAAGTCATCTTTGTCGGTTTGGGGGATGATGAAGGAACACCAGTTTCCGGTGACTTAGTTTCCATGCGTACCGTATTGATGATAAACCAACCTGAGTTGGTAGCTGATTATTACAATGCAGCTGATATTTATTTCCATCCAGTCAAAATTGACAATTTTCCAACAACGATACTTGAGGCAATGGCTTGTGGATTACCGGTTGTTGCTTCCAATGTTGGGGGGATTCCGGAACAAGTTCTGAATGGTGAGACTGGCTATTTGGTAGCGCATGGCAATATAGAGGAGATGGTCGCTGCTATCAAGATAATATTGTGTGATGATGCATTACGATTACAAATGGGGAGAAAAGCCGCTCAGATTGCAATGGACCAATATAACCAAGAAAAAATGGTTAAAACCTATTTACAGTATTTTCAGGAAATTCAAGAAGATTGGTTGAATCATACTCAAAAACATTAAATATTCCCCATCACCCGTTCATACACCCCCAATGTCTCTTCATTAACATGCTCTGTGCTGAATTTATTGCTCACCAGCGCATAGGCGTTTTCAGCCAAGTTATTCCGCTGTTGCGGATTATCAACCAGCTCACTGATCTTGTCAGCCAGGTCGGCGGCATCACCGGGGCGCACCAGTAGACCGGTTTGTCCGTGCTTGATCACCTCACGGCAGCTAGGCCAGTCAGTGGCAATCACGGCTCGTCGAGAGGCAGAGGCTTCGATCAGCGTGGTGGGTACACCTTCGCCATACTGGGTAGGTTGTGCCAAGATGTCGATCACCTGATAGGTGGCGGGCATATCTTCGCGCCAGCCCCACCATTCAAGAATGCCTTGTTCCTGCCAGTTTTGCAGGATTTCGGTCGGTACAAAATCAGGATTATCAAAATCGGGCAGGCCAATGAGTACCATGCGGCAGTTTACCTTTTTCTCTTTGAGGATTTTAGCGGCATCAGCGAAGACACCCACACCTTTGCCCCACAACATACGCCCGATGAAGGCGATCACGGGTTTATCGGTAGGCTTGGGTGCAGTACCGTCATATTTGGAAAGATTTACACCTACACTGGGGATGAGAATGGCTTTTTCACCGGGAATGAACTTCTTTTTAATGAAGTAGGCCATCTCCCCGCGGTTTTCAAAGATCATTTGTTGTTTTTGATAGGGCGTCAGATAGAGATTGAACATCCCTTCGGTAATAGGCTTGAGCAAACGGGCTTTGAGTGTGGGGGAGGAAAACACATAACCGGTACCCGGAATGGAATTTATAACCGGAATATTGAACTTTCGCGCAGCCATTGTGCCATATAGCACGGCCTTGTTGGTGTGATGATGGACCAAATCAGGTTGTACCCGTTGGTAAATGTTTTGCAATTGTTTTACCGACGGAATTTCCTGCCAGGGCAGCACACTTTGCCGACCGACCTGCCATTCGTGATGTTCCCAGCCTTGTTCGCGGAAAATTTCCACAAAGCGCCCCATCGGGCTGACTAGAACAGGGGTAAAGCCTTTTTCTTGCAGGGTTTTGATTAATGAAAAGCGAAAATTATAGAGGTACCAATCTGTGTTGGCAACAAGGATAACTTTTGGCATGAACCTGTCCTAACCTGGATTTATTCGGTTTTGAAATTATATCATTACATGGCTTGTTTGATAGCCTCCAGCAATTCCTGTTGGTTTGGAATCAATGAGCTGAATTTGAGTTGACCATTGATCAATATGGCCGGAAGATTTTGAATGCCCATTTTTTTCATGCGCGCTATATTCTCGGCGCTGGTCATCTTGTATTCTTTGAGATCAACATTCCCATCCAGTGTCTCAGCAGCACGCACAGCGGCGGCCAGCATATAACTGCAGGCTGCACAGGATGCTGAATCCAGGGTGAAGACTTCCATGAGCGGCTTTTCCAAGTTGCTGTAATCCGGCAGCTGAATGGTGGATAGATCAATTTCTGCGCTGTGATAATTTTGCAGCAGCAGGCGCGCCTGCTGAGGATTACGGATGGCTTCGCCGGTGCCGATCACGTTTTCAGGCGGGGTGTCGTAGGGCATATCGCAGCCCGGAGAGAGAATCAAGTTGTGGTGATCCAGGTTGTCCAATAAATCCAGGACGTATTGCATATTGTCTTCCTGGGTGCCGAGTAACATACAGGTCGTCAGGGGGATATTGCCCTGCAAAACGATATCGAATGGCTGCAGAATGGATTGTGCGTATTGCATGTTGATGTTCTCATCAATGGCGATGGCATCCGGGGCGGTTTCACACATACCCTGCAGATTTTTACTGGCATCCCCGCAGACAAAGAAAGCCGAGTGGACGCCAAGACTGCGGATGTAAGTGAATAAATCCAAGAAGGGTTCTTTCATCATGCGTTGGAAGTGGCGTGGTGAGATCTGCGAGACCATCGGGTCGACCACGGCGATCACATCCATGCCGGCACTCGTGTATAGTGTTGCCATTTCTTCTGCAAAGCGGGTGCAATATGCCAGTAGTTTTTGCACATAATCCGGGTCGTCGATCATGTCCATGAAGATATCCGTACCGCGCAGATGCGAGGCCAGGGTAAAGGGACCAGTGATCAGGCCGTACAGGGCAGTATGCTGCCCGACCTGGTCTTTCATTTTACGCATCACATCCAGGATCATGGGCAGGCGTCCATCCTCCGGGGTGGGCAGTTTATTCGGAATTTCAGGGGTGTTTTGTAAAGGGTGGTTTATCACCGTGGGCGGGGAATCCTTGGCCCAGAGCAGATCGCAGCCCAGAATTTCAGCTTCCACCTGCAGGTCAAAAATCACCGGCTGGCCGTCCGGGGCATATAACCGATTGGCTTCCAGCAGGCTTTCCAGTAGTTTTTGTCCGTCTTGTAGTACTTCATCCGCTGCATATCCTTTTAATTTACCGACATGCACACCGGCAAAGGGAACCCACGGGGTTTGTTGATCGGGGAGGTGATTGAGTACGTTGAGCAGATTCTGTTTGCGATTAATACAGCATGGTGCATTCATATGAGCCGCCTTTTTGTGGGATGAAAGAGTTGTTAATTGATACCATTAAATGACAACGTTGTCAATTCAGAGGCATTGTTTCATAATTTGAAATAACTTAATTCATAAAATAGACGATAAATTAATATTCTTCTTAACAAATCAATACGTTTAGATGGAAAAACACTTATAATATTCAGGGATCAAAACAAAAACGAAAGGTGAAACATTGTCGATTACGATTAAAGATGTTGCCAGTGCTGCTGGCTGCTCAATAAAAACAGTTTCCAGGGTGGTTAATGGAGAGGCACATGTTAAACCTGAATTGCGCGAGCGAGTACAGGACGCCATTGATCAGCTGGGCTATGTGCCCAATATTTCAGCCAGACGCCTGGTACAGAATCGTTCCTATGTGATTTGCTTGCTGCTGCATGCCTCCGGATCTATACAATCGACCCTGATTACCAAAGCACTCGATATTGGGTATGAAGGCGAATACGAGCTGTTGATTCAGACCTACTTCCCTTCCTTTTCACGCTCACGGACAAAGATTGCCAATCTGGTACAACATCAGCGCATTGATGGGTTGGTCAGCATGCCGCCCTGTGATAGTGATCCATTCCTGATCGATTTGCTGGATACGTCAGGCATAGCCCATGTACATATTGCGCCATTGAATCCAACCGGTGGGATGCCGTATGTCTCGGCTGAGGATTATGCAGGGGCTTATCAAATGACTGAATTGTTAATTCGCAATGGACATCAGCGCATCGCTTTGTTGATGGGACAACGCAATCACCGCAGCAGTATCGATCGCTTATACGGTTATCGCGCGGCATTGGAAAATAATGGCATTCCTTTTCAGGAAGCCTATACGGTTGATTCTGAGAATAACTTTCCCGGTGGGTACACTGCAGCGTGCATGTTGATGGATTTGTCTAAACCGCCCACAGCAATTTTCGCGTTAAGCGATGAAGCCGCAGCGGGTGCCTTGTATGCCTTGAATGAATTGCAGATCGAAGTACCCGGGCAGGTTTCCCTGGCTGCCTTTGGAGATACACCGCTCAGCCAGCAGGTTTGGCCGGGCATCAGCGCGGTGCAGTATCCGTTGGAAGAGATCGTTGAAGAATCGGTTAAGATGCTGATTGAATTGGTAGAAGGCCGCCAGCCCGAACAACGCCAGATCATTTTCCCGACCAGCATTGTCGAACGTGGGTCGATCAGGAAGATCGCTACGGGATAATATAAATATCCAGTTGCGGCAATAAATATATAGGCGAAGCATCAAAAACATTTTTTTGCAAATTCCTGATGTTTGGCCCTTACATTAATTTCCCGATTTTCGCAATCTCGGCCAGATGTTGCGGACTGGTGCCACAGCATCCGCCGATCAGACGAGCGCCTGCTGCTTTCCATTCCTTTGCATATTGTCCCATTTGTTCTGGCGTGACATCATAAAATAGACTACCGTCGGGGGCAGTTTGCGGCATACCGGCATTGGGTTTGAACCAGATCGGTTTGTCGGTGTTGGCTTGGAGTGTTTTCAGTACAGTCAGATTTTCATGCAAACTTTTGCCGCAATTGATACCCAATACAGTTACCTCTAATGGGTTGAAGGTTTCAGCCATCTGCTCTGGTTTGACGCCCATCATGGTGCGCATGCCGCGGTCATAACTGAAGGAACATACCAGCGCGATATTGGCATGCAGATCACGCACGGCTTTTACGGCGAGGGTGGCTTCCTGTAAATCAAACTGTGTTTCAATGACCAGTAAATCCACTCCGGCAGCCAATAAAATTTCAGCCTGTTGATGATAAGCAGCATAGGCATCCTCTTCGCTAAGCGTACCGTAAGGCAGCATCATTTCGCCGGTTGGTCCCATGGAGCCGCCAACCAACACCTCTTTTCCGGCGGCTGCCTGAAGCACCAGCTTTACGGCGTTGCTGTTTACTTCGTGGATTTTCTCGTCCAGCCCGGCATGCGCCAAACGCAGACGAGTGCCGCCAAAGGTACAGGTCAGCAGAATATCGGAACCGGCCCGCAGGAAATCGGCATGCAGGGCTTGAATTTTGTGCGGCTGATCCAGTACCCAGCTCTCCGGCGCCGTGCCGATGGGTAATCCGCGCATTTGCAAATTGGTACCGGTGGCACCATCCAGAATGAGAGTGCCTTTTTTCTCTATGAAAACCAGAAATTCGGATGCGTTCATCAGTTATCCTTTCCTGTATAGGAGAAACATTTTTTGGCACAAAATATGATTGATGAGAATGCTTGCATGATCTGACATCGTTGTCATATTTTACTACAATTTGAGTGTTAACCCAAAATGTTTATAGGCTTATTGTAAAATGCGCATAGCCATTGGGCAATTGAAAGAATGGTCAATCGTGATTCGGTGAAATTGAGAAAAATGTATGCTCAACAAGGCCGTGCTGTGATAATTTGTTCATCCCCTGTGATGTGAATTTGATGGTGGGGCGGCACGATCAGAAAATCATCCTGCCAGTTTCCACGCAGTAGATTTTCCAACAAATCAACATTCGTGGACATGATCTCAAACTGCCAGTTCTGTTTTTTGGCAATCTCGCGCGCTTTTTCCAACGCAGTAGTCTCTACCTCATGTTCCAGCTGCAAATAGACTGCCCGGGTATAGTTGTTTTTCCAATTGTTCATGCTTTCCTGCAAAAATGCAGCATTTTCCTGCCCATATTTATTAATCAATGTATCCAGGTCAGCCTGCTGTTCGCCAAAACTCGTCGCACCCAAACTGGCCGCAGTTGTGTTTTGCAGGACGCGTTCTGAAAACCAATATGTCCCCGGAAAAGCCAAATGCTGCTGCATGTATTTTTCGCGGCTGCCCAGATGCAGAGTGATGCAGTCATGCGCTCTGGGGAGCACCAGAGGAATATCACGGCTGCAAATTCCGTGCATGGCAGCGCCACACAACCCATAGCCCAAGAGGATGGCTGCAAATTGACCTGGTTGGGTCTGGTCAATTTCTTGCTGCAGCAGGTTGCGCATCCTGGCAGGCTGGTTGTGTAAGCCGATGGAGTTGCTGATAAATTCAAAATTGCCTGATATTCCATTAGCGATGGTCTGCATAACATGGCTGACTGATTCACAGGCAATTACTTTATAGGAGTTGCTGGATGTTTTCACTTTTCTCCAAAATCAGCGCACTGATATATAAATCCTGAAAATCGGGTTGGGTGGTTAACTCGATATAATTGATTTTACTGGCCAGTTTCAGCGCAGTTTGACGTTGATCCTGATTAATCAGTAGTTCATAGGCGCCAACACTGGCGGCGTTTCCGATCTGTTTGTATCGTTCCAGCGGCAGATCAGGAAACATGCCAATTTCTATTGCGTCACTGATCTCCAGATAGGTGCCCATGGCACCGGCGATCAACAATTGATCGATCTGCTGAGTCTCAATCCCGGCAGCCTTGCACAGGCTTTCCAGACCGCTGCGGATGGCAGCCTTGGCCAGTTGAATTTCATGTACATCCTGACGTGTAACGGCAATCTCGCTGCCTGTTGGCGTAGTACCCAATTTGAAGGATTTGTTTTGAGCATTAACCAGGTCATGCTGTGAATTAAATGATCCGCGGCGGTCGATGATGCCGTGTCGGCGCATCTGCGCCAGCGCCGAAAGAATACCGCTGCCGCAGATGCCGATGGCGGGCTGATTGGCGATCGTACTGAGGTTAACCCGCCCCTCTGCTATGTGAATTTGGTCAATGGCGCCGGGCAGGGCGCGCATACCGTCACGGATTTGGGCGCCTTCAAAGGCCGGCCCTGAGGCACACGAGCAAGTATAGATTTGTCCCTGATGCATCAAGCTGATTTCCGTATTGGTGCCGATATCCACCAGACAGCTGGTTTGTTTGGCTTGCTGAAAACGTGCGGCGATCAGCGCGGCGATATGGTCGGCACCCACGTAGCCGGCAATCAGCGGCGGCAGATATACATGCGCTGCGGCTGCCAGATGCAGTCCGAGCTGAGCGGCTGGCAGGTTGATGGCCTGTCTGATGAAAGGCGTATAGGGTGCTTCCCCCAGTGATCTGACCGGGAACTCGCAAAACAAGTGATGGATGACGGTGTTACCGACCAGCACCATTTCAAGCAACTGCTCCTGTTGTAAATTGTGCTTTTTTAACGTGGCGCAGATATGGTCATTCAATGCCTGGATCAGTAAAGATTGCAACTCTTTTTGTTTTGCTGGACCCTGATTGGCATAGGCGATACGGTTGACAATGTCCTCGCCCAGTGAAATCTGCGGGTTGATCAACCCCGCCTTCTCGAGGGTCTGTCCGCTGCATAAATCTACCCAGGTGCAGGCAATTTTGGTGGATCCGGCATCCACGGCCAAACCGATGGGGTTTACGCCATCTGGCAGAATGGCGAGCAATTCGGCGGGTCTATTTGGACCTGTTTTCACCGCCAAATGAAGCGATTCGCCGGAAAATAGTGAGGAATTCTGCAGAGAACGCAGTACAGACAGGCTGGCCGTAAGCGTCATTTGATGCTGCTGCTGACAAAGGTTTTGTATGGATATCCACAGATCATGATCGGATAGCTGAGCGGGCAGAGCGATTTTCAACACGCGAATCGCTGGAGAAAATTGTACGGATTGCATTTCCCCGTCAATTTGCAATTGCTGACCATGCATCAGGGAGCTGGAGGGGATATTGACCACGCCATCACTGAGCGGTACAGTTTGGCAGGCCAGGCGTAGATGATCTTTTGTCATCTGATCTGCCAGTTTTTTCTTTTCAATGGCCGTTGGCGTGTTAAATTCTCCCTGTATACACTGCACCTTACAGGAAGCACACATCCCCAGGCCGTTACAGGAAGCCACCAGATCAATGCCGGCGAATACGGCCGCCTGATGCAGGGTCGTTCCGGCGGGAATGCTGATGCGTTTTCCGAAAGGTTCAAATAGAATGGTATATGTTTGCTTCTGTGACATTTAGCACCAAATAGACAACGTTGTCATGAATTTTAACAATTTTACACCCTCCTGCATTATAATATAAATCCTTACGATAAACTTTGTGCTTTACGCTGTGTAAAGTGGAGGTACATGATTAATACGAATTTGAAAAACATATACGAGGGGATTCTGGATGGCAACGCCGCTCAGGTTGCTTCCGGCGTAGAACAGGCATTGGCGGATGGCATTGCTGCTGAACTGATCTTAAATGAAGGCATGATCGCTGCGATGGGTGAGGTTGGCAGTCTTTTTGAAGAAGGTGAGTACTTCGTGCCCGAAATGTTGATCGCTGCCAGGGCCATGCAAAAGGGTTTGGAAATTCTCAAACCCCGTTTGGCAGAAGCGGATGTGAAGTCCTCGGGTAAAATTGCCATTGGCACGGTCAAAGGGGATTTGCATGATATTGGCAAAAACCTGGTGGCCATGATGCTGGAAGGTGCCGCCTTTGAGGTGATTGACCTGGGCACGGATGTTACGCCGCAGCGCTTTATCCAGGTGATTGAAGAAGAGCAGGTGCAGATCATCGCCATGTCGGCTTTATTGACTACCACCATGCCGAATATGAAAACGACCATTGATGCGATCATCGAAGCGGGTGTGCGGGATCAGGTGAAAATTATGGTCGGTGGGGCGCCGGTAACTCAGGCCTACGCCGAACAGATCGGTGCGGATGGCTATTCAGAAGATGCTAACCGTGCGGTAGCAAAGGCCAGGGATTTGCTGGCAGTATAGTTTACGTCTCGTTCAAAATCAGAAATATGCAACCTGACAACCATTGAAAATGGGTTGTTTTAAAAATCAAAAATAATTAAATAGGAATTACATCTCCGCGTAGGTCGGTGTTGAGAAGCATAAAAGGATTATTGGTAAAGGCTAGCCTTGCTGCGAAACCCGACGGCATCAATCAGTTTTGCCTTTGCCGATCACGGAAATGTCGGATTTCAGCGGTAGTTTCCGCTTCAATCCGACTACATCTACAATTCGATTTATACATATCAGACCACATTGTAGGTAAAACCCTATGTGGTCTTTTTTTGTAATGATTTAGCATGCTAAATCATTACAAAAAATCCCGATTCTTTTTATTTTAGCTTGTCCATGATTTGAAATAAGCAGGGTATGCTGGATGTTTTGAATAGCGTTTACTCAAAATCCGATTACCCGGTGCAGCCTTTTGATGAGTGAAAACTGATACATATGTTGGTGTGAAATGGTGGGGGTTCATTTGATCCGCTTAATTTGGCGTATAATAATCGAGAGATGGTTTGGATGTTATTTCAAACTTTCATCGAACACGATAGAGGTCAACACAAATGAGCACCGATAAAAACAAAGAATATGTGACACATCTAAATCAAGAACCGTTCCAGGCGGCCGCTTCGCACAGTCAAATCCAGCAAATCATTGGTGTGATGAGTGCCAAAGGCGGGGTAGGAAAATCCCTGGTGACAGGCCTGCTTGCAAGCGGTCTGGCAAAACAAGGTTTCCAGGTTGGCATTCTGGATGCGGATTTTACAAATTCCAGCATTCCCATGTTATTTGGTTTACAGGGTCCGGCCCAGGCAGGGCAATACAGTTTTATTCCCCTGCAAAGCCGGCTGGGCGTTGAAATCATCTCGACCAATTTGATGTTCAAAGAAGAAGATGATGTGGTGGTTTGGAAAACATCCTTGGTTGGTGAACTGATTAAACAACTTTGCAACGAGGTAGAGTGGGGCAGTTTGGATTATTTGTTCATTGACATGCCGCCGGCCGTCTCAGAGGTGAGTGTTGAAATTCTGCAGGCGCTGCCCATCAAAGGGGTTGTTATCGCAACTACGCCGCAGGGGCTGGCCACAAAAATCACCAGCAAAGTGGTTAATCTGGTCAGGAAAAATAATGTGCCTGTGATCGGCGTGGTGGAAAATATGGCCTATTATCAGCAGCCTGACAGCGATCAGAAAACATACATTTTCGGGGAGAGCCATATCCAATCCATTGAGGATCTTACCGATGCACCCTTATTAGCCCGGATACCGCTGAATCCTATGATCAGCGAATTCTGTGATGCGGGACGGATTGAAGAAATCACTCTGGATGAATGTGAACAATTGAGTGACTCTTTTTTGAAATCAGTCGCTGTTCTGGATGCAAAAATTTTGGCTGAAGCACAGCAATCGGTATCCGCAGCACCAGAAAGTACAGATACGGATGAGCAAACCGTTGCACCAGCAACACAGCCTGATCGCACAATCGCATCCACGGATTTTCAATCCATCGTGCAACCCTATTCCGATATTGTGATGCATTTGATTCGCAATAAAGAAAACATGGGTACGTTAGCCCATCCGTCTGCGCAGGGCTTTTTTATGGGCATTTGCGGTGATCGTATGCAAATTGACATTAATACGATTGACGGACGGATCATGCAGGCTGGTTTTGTGGCGGATGGCTGCGGCGTCACGATTGCCTGCGGCAGCATGATTACGAAGCTGGCCTTTGCCAAAACACTGCAGGAAGCCAATCAAATAAGCCCTGAGGACTTAATAACAGTATTGGGCGGCTTACCCAAAGACCATGAACACTGTGCTGAACTGGCCGTGATGACCCTGCGAGAAGCAGTCATTGATGCCATTGAGGGTCATGCAACACCCAGGAAAAAATCCGGGTAAAATGGTACTATCTATTCGCACAAAAAGAGGGCTTGATGCTAGAGCAACCTGGATCAGAGAATAATGCGCCAAAAATTGTCGTCAGACCCGACGGTGCTTTACGTGTCTATGGAAATGTGCCCCTGGTACACAAAACGCAGGTTGTTTCCGAATTTGGCGAACCGTTAACCTGGAAAAAAGAGAAAACCTACCAGTTCGCAAAGAAACAAGCCCGCGCATTCTACAGTTTGTGCCGCTGCGGTCATTCAAAGAACATGCCTTATTGTGATGGCGAACACCGCGCCGCCGGTTTCGACGGCACCGAAACAGCAGATACGCGCAGCTTTGCCGAGCGGCAATCCGTGGATGAAAGCGGAGAAGGGCTGGTTGTAAAATATGACGGCGAACTGTGCATGCTGTCCGGTTTCTGCAAGACGCGCATGACGAATATTGAAGAACTGATGAAGGCTACTGCTGAACCGCGAGTGCGGGCGGAAATCATTGCGATGATCGAGCGCTGCCCGTCCGGTACGTATGCTTATGCGATAAGCAAGGATGAAGCAGACATTGAAGCGGATCTGCCTGTTCAAATTGCAGTGACCACCGAGATTACCGCGGATGGACCTATTCAGGGACCGCTCTGGGTGACCGGCAATATCGAGATTGAGCGAGCAGATGGTGAGCCGTTTGAAACGCGCAACCGGGTGACGTTGTGTAACTGCGGACAATCCAGCAAGAAGCCGCTATGTGACGGCAGTCATCGGGCGATTCAGCAGGAGGAATTGAGGAAGCAGAAGAAGATGGGGGAGTAGACAAGGTTTGTATGTTTTGTGATGAATCAGATCTTCCAGGTTTTCTGAAAACCTGGAAGATCTTTAATAAAAGTGAAGGATTCATTATTGGAAAGATGAAATAAAATAGTAGATTGAGAATATAGGCGGTTTTCCATTTTAGGAATTGGGCACGCTCGGCGTGCCCTTACAACGATTTCCCGCATAATTCAAAAAAAATTTCCAGTTTTGGGTGATGGGCGGGTTTTTTGATTGTTGTATGGATCAATACCGTTGAGAAAACCCACCCCTACAAGATTTGCTGTTTATATCGTCTCATTTATTCAAATAATTTACAGAATCCTCACCCATCAATAATTTTCCTGGCAACCTTATACGAAGATGGCAGCACATTGAAAACACCGCCGCCGCTCTCGCTTTGCTGGCCGATGAACCATAATCCATCGATGGGGGTTTGATGCTTGATATAGGGTCGGTTCATGACGGGTGCCAGACCGCCGAAAGCGTGGTGTTTGGCGTTGGTCAAGGTTCGAAAATCCGCGGGAGTAAGAATGACGCGGGTGAGGGTTTTCTCACGCAGGCCGGGGATGTATTTTTCGGTGTATGTCAGCAGTTTATCGGCAAACTCCTCTTTACGTTCCTCCCAGGTGCCCTCTTTCAGGGTATCAGGGCAGATGGTGTAAACCGTGAGGGCGTGCTTGCCGGCGGGGGCCATCTCGGGGGAGTGCAAGGTGGGTACATGTACAACGAATCCATCGCGGCCTTCGTGGTAAACCCCGTTCTGGGCTTCGTTGAGGGATTTAACGAGATCATAGGTACCGTAGTAATAGGTCACTGCGCCGTGCACATAGGGGGAGGGATCCATATCCATGCCCAAATGAACCATGAACACCGAATCCATCAGGGTCTGGTTTTCGATGAGTTGGACATAATCATCGGTCAGGTTTTCCTTGCCGATCAGGTTGAAGAATATTTGTTTGGCATCACCGGATGCCAGCACGATATCGGCAGGATGAAATTGGCCGCCGACCTGAACGCCGGTCACCTTGTTGTTTTCAAGCACAATTTTTTCAACCGGGCTTTCTATGAGGATTTTTCCACCCTTGCTTTCGATCAGGCTGATCATGGGTTGGTTCAGTTTATTGATGCCGCCGTGCATGCTGTACAGGTAGAGCTGGTCGGTATTGGCAGCCAGCGTTTTAGGGACGCGCTTATCAAAGGAGAGTTCAGAATTGAGCATGAAGATGCCCAGACCCTGGAAATCGGAAGGCAGGGTAAAAAAGTCAGCCAGAATGGAAGTGAAAACCATTTTTAGCTTCTCGGATTTGAAATAGTGGCTCATGAGCTGATCGGCGTTCCATTTGGCTTTGGGCAGCAGGGGCAGCAGTGTCCAATACAGGCGCGCCATCAGCAGGGTTTTGGCGAAACCGGATGCCTTATCGGCTTTGCGGCCAAAGGTCATCAGTTTACTGAAGCGCAGGTAGTCTTTCCAATACTTATCCAGTCCTTTGGCTTCTTCGGGAAATTGATCTTTGAGGAGTTGCATGCGCCATTGCGGGCCAGCATAGGTTTCAGGTGTACGGATTTCAAAATCCGGAAAAACGTAGCCGCGCTGGTCAACTGCGGAAGAGACCTGATCGTAGATGCCCAGTTCGAGCAGGATTTGTCCGATGGGTTCGTCTTTGCCAAAGCCTTCCAGCATCAATTGCCCGAGATCCCACTTGTAGCCATCTTTTTCGATGGTGGTGGTAACGCCGCCAGGGCGCTGATATTGTTCGAAGATGGTCACTTCGTGGCCGGCTTTTGAGAGTGCTGCACCTGCGGTGAGTCCTGCGATGCCTGATCCGATGATGATTGCTTTCATATTTATTCTCCCTCAGATGATGCTTGTAATTTAGATTTACTTTGGTAGTTCAATTCAATTTTGGATTATTTCCTAAAAACTACAATAAACCACGAAATATACGAAACACACGAAAAACGGAAAAATGCGAAGCACATATTTCACAGCTTATCCCTGATTCTATTTTGTGATCCTTTTGATAAACTGCGCCTCATTATACTTATAAGGTGTGCCATCCGGGCGCAGGATGTCGTGATACCAGAGGGGCGGCTCCTGACCGTCGGGGTAGTAATCCTCCCAGGAATACATGGTCTGTGTTTTGCCTGCTACGAGGCCCCAGTTGATGGCAGCGATTTTGTGTTCTTTGTACAGCGGCATGATGGTTTCAAAGGTGCTGCCTGCGTTGCGGCCCATGTATTCCGTACATACCAATGGCCGTCCATGTTTCTCCAGTTTTGCGACGATGTTCTCCGTTTCCTTCAGGTTGAAATAGGAATGGAAACTGACAACATCACTCAATGCCAGACATAGGGGGTTGAGCTTTGCACCCAGAATGGGACGCAGGTAATATAGACCCGCTGTCAGTGGCTGTTCGGGATGTACCTCCCGCGCCCAGGCAAAAGCATGGCGCATCAGCCGTTTGGTGGGGCCGTGTATGAACTGGTGCCGAATTAACTGCCAGAGCATGGCTGCAACTCGCAAAACCGAGGGAAGATTGAGGGAGATCAGGAAATTGTTGCCAGGTTCATTATAGATATCCCAACATACAACGCGTTGATCCTTTCCATATGCAGTGATAATATCCTTGACGTACTCTTCCAGGCGTTGACATTGTGTGGGGTCTTTCAGCACCTTAGTGCCGGGTCCTTTGACCCAGCCGGAATTATGCACGCCGGGTCGTGGGGCGGGCTGTGTGCCCAGCCTGGGATGATCGTGCCAGCAGTCATCAAAGAGTACGAAGATGGTTTTAATGCCGTGTTTCTCGGCCACTGTCAGGTATTGATCGATGCGCTGCTTGAATCCGGCGGCATCCTGCTGCCAGAGCAGATCATGCAGGTACACCCGCATGGCGTTCAGACCCAAATCGGCTGCCCATCCCAGCTCCCGGTCAATGGTTTCCAGGTCGAAGGTTTCGGTCTGCCACATTTCCAGTTGATTGATGGCTGTGCTGGGGATGAAATTGCAACCTCTCAACCAGGGCTGTGATCTGTACCATTCGTTTGCTTTTTCGATGGACCATTTTGTTTCTGTCATAATGCATATCCTTTATTGAATGATCATAATTGTGTTAATGTGAGGTGAGCGTATTGGCCTGTTTCTGACCAGGTAGGAGAGCTCCGTATCAGTCGGGAGATCGCCGCGCTACGCATCCGTAAGTGAGTCGTTTGGTAAATGCCCGCTCGCGCGATGACACGATGTGCTATGTCTTTGCGAGGAGGGCACTTCGACAAGCTCAGTAAACACGTTTTTTGCCCGACGTGGCAATCTCCCGGTATGATTGACAGGCAGTCCATATGATAGGTTTTGCATCATCCATTCATCCAGACTGTCATTTGGGATGCGCCACGGTTACCCCATAGATGATAGGGGATTAACGTCAAGAGTGTTCCTTCTTGCGATTTTGCAGTAATCAGGTTTGTACCGCCCAGCAGATTGGCATCGAACTGCAATGCCAGGGAGTCGGGGCTGATTTGAACATTGAAAATGTCCATCTCGGGATTATCCACACTTTCCAGGCAGAACACCAGGGGTCCGGCAGTGATAGCCGCTTTGCCATTGTGTCCCTTAACCTTCGGGTGGGCGCGTCGTATTTGGATGTCCATATTGAAATCAATCTCAACCACATCGCCAGGTGACCAGTTACGTTTGATCTCCTGATAGGTGCTGGTACGTGGATCAAAGCCGGAAGCCGTTTGCTGAGTGTTAATCCTTTTAGCCGTAGGCGTGGTCTGTTCTTCATTATTAATGCGCAAACCAGTACTGCGTGCCCATGAGGGTATGCGTAGATGCAAGCTAAATTCTCCGGATTCTTGCGGCGTTACCTGGATGACAACCTTTCCCTGCCAGGGAAGCCCGCTTTGAACCTTGATCTTTGCAGGCCCGCCTTCAGCCAATACCATCTCACTATCCACATATTGGTGAACCCAGATATTCTTCTCGTCATGGCTGTAGAGATATTTGCCGATATCCGCCCAGGTACGCGAGATATTGGATGGACAGCAGGGGATCTCGTACCAGGCTTTACGGGTGACGCCGCCGCGACAGGCAAGCGGATTATTGTAAAAATAGGTCGTGCCTTCTGCACCCATGCCAACACGGGAGGCATTGTAGAGCTGCCATTCAAATAAATCCGCGTATTGTGCTTTGTTGGTCAGTTGGGTCATTTCCCAATTCCAGAACATATTGCCCAGGGCAGCACAGGTCTCGGCATAGGCAAATTCGGGGTCGAGTTCGTAATCATTGCCGAAGCCTTCCAGTGTAGGCAGGGAGCCGATACCGCCGGTGATGTACATCCGGCGGGAAACCATTCGGTCCCAGATGCGTTCAAGTGGTTCGAGTAGAGATTTATCCCCGCTTTCCAGAGTCAGCATGGCAATGGCTGTTTCCAAATAAGCAAAACGTACTGAATGCCCCACGGGTGTGGTCTGTTTCCGTACGGGGGCGTGCTGCTGGAAATATTTGCCGCTGATGGCGTTGAGCATCATGC
The DNA here is from genome assembly GCA_016838895.1 of Chloroflexota bacterium. Taxonomy (GTDB): domain Bacteria; phylum Chloroflexota; class Anaerolineae; order Anaerolineales; family Anaerolineaceae; genus UBA5203. The sequence goes on along the minus strand of JAEKNU010000039.1, from coordinate 5,801 downwards.
GCTGTTCAATATTCCAGGGCTTTTTGGCTTCGTTCCCGGCTGGCACCTGGAATGGAATAAAATCCGCATGGGTATTCATATACGTTTGCCGCTGCTCCACAATCATCTTCTTTCTTTGGTCTGCACTTGCATTTTGCTGGAAAATGGAGAGCCCAAATCCAACATTGCAGCCGCGTTGCTCAATGAACTGCCTGGCCATTTCCAGATAATCTGTCTGTTGTGTGGTTTGGTACAAGCGTAACAAGGCAATCTCGATTTCCTGATGCCCGGGCGTGAATTTTGGACCCTTTTCTTTGAAATCCTCCACGATGCGATCCGCGCCTTTACATGCAATATTGAGTAGATCACTGCGCCCGGTGGATTCATGGTGTGAAACGCCGGCTTCAATCAAATGGCCGTGGCAGTACAATTCATGCTCGATTTGCAAATTAACCCAACGGGTATCAGCAAAATGGATTTGATTATAGGTGTAGATGTATCCATCCGGCATTTGGGCACGGCCGATGAGGGCGATGAAATCATCCATCAGGTCAGCCAGGCGTTGGCTGGGATGGGTGGCATAGATGCGAGCAGCCGCATCCAGCCATTTGAAGGCATCCGAATCGGCGAAGAACCAGCCTTCACGAAACCCATCGGATTCGCCGGCGGCAATGTGGAAATTATCAATGCTGCCCGAGGCGACAAGCTGCTCCCATTGATGGAAGATGGCTGTCTCGGCATTGACCGTCTGACAGTCATACCAATATCCTGGGAGAATGGTTGCCCGCTTCATGTGTTTTTCCTGCGCTGAATATAACCAAGCGGAATCAACGATAGCAAGGCGATCATGGATCCAACCTGAAAGATAATCGGAACCGGGATAAAGCCGGCTTCAGCATTAGTGAACGTGGGGATGCCGAAGTTCTGGATCAGGGTTGAGCCCAGCCAGGGGCCAATCACCATGGGGATGGCGATCCAAAAAATCATGCGGATACCCAGGAATTTACCCCTGTTTTGTTCCGGGAGCAGGTCTTTCAACCAGGCCACCGAGGCGATGCCGGCGGCGGTGAAAAACGCCTGCCAGAGCAAGCCAGTCAGGGCCAGCAGGGGTAGGGTCTTTACAATGGAGAGTAAAATGCCACCCAAGCTGCTGACGATGATGGCAACGGCAATCATCCTTTTCTTGTTCCAGCGATCTGCCAGAATGCCAAAGGGAATCGCAAAGATGGCGCTGCCCAACATGACCGAGCCGCCGATGATGCTGAATTCGGTTTTGGTAACGCCGACAAAATTTTCCAGATAGACAATCAGGTAGGGTAGTGAAACCTGCATACCGATGTTACTGACCATGATGAAAAGCAAAAGGATAAACAGATTTTTATTTTCCTTTAGAACATCAATTTTGAAAAGTTCAGTGAATTCCTGCCAGAATGGCGGACGGGGTTCATCGCTCTCAATGGCTGGGGCATCCTGCAGTAAACTTCCGGCAACCAGGCCGATCAACATGACGATGCCGCCCAGGCTGTAGAAGAAAATGAAGTAGCCGAAGGAGTCGATCAGCATACCGGCGGCGACCATGGAAACAATTTGAGCGAGGAATAAGCTGAAGTTAAGCACACCCTCCACGCGTCCGCGATTGCTGCTGGTGGCAATGTCGGCCGTCCAGGCGTTGAAGGCCGCGTCGTTTGCCGTGGAACCAAAAAAGGTCATGATTGAGTCGGCAACCACCACCATAACCACGGCCATGCTGGCGACTTTGATGTAGGAGACCATGGGGAAGAGAATGGTGGAAAGGCCCCACAGCACATAGCCAATCAGAATGTATGGTTTGCGACGCCCCCAACGGGATTTGGTGCGATCACTGAGCGTGCCCATCAGCAGGGTAGTGAGGGTGGCGGTGATGGCACTGGCGGCCACCATCCAGGCCACTGGGCGCGGATCCGGGGTGATAGTATCAAAAACAAAGGTGTTGAACCAGGCATTCTCCACCGCCCAGGCGATTTGTCCGGTCAGCGCCAGCGCCGCCATAATGATCCAGGAGCGTTTGGAAATGAAATTTTCTACGTCGTTTTTCATATTTATCCTTTTTGGATAGATAATATTTAGTTGTATTTTTGTATTTTATAACGGATTTGGAATGAAGACCAAGGAATTATGCGGTTCTTTTCAAATGCAATGGATATAGAATTTCAAAAATTCGGCACGTTTGGCGTTTTTGATGTAGGGGTAGATTTTAAAGATCGCTTTGGGATGGAAATGATTTTCTAAATCTACCCCTACAGAACTCTTTGTTTTGGCGGGAGATCGCCGCGGGCAAAAAGCGCCCTCGCGACGACACACCAGTACTGAATGGATGGAGGGAATCCGCTCAATTGTTCCCAAAGACAGGAATACATTTTGTGATGGTAGGTAAGTGGAGGCTATTCAGAAATTTTTATTGAAATCATTATTATTGTTTGTAGGGATTTAGCATGCTAAATCCCTACGATTATCTATCATTAATTTTTTATGACCTACTTCTGACATCACTTAGGTGAAAGTTGAGTGTTTTCTCATCCAGTTTTCTTGGATGAATGAATGCAATGATTCTATTTCACAAGCACGGCAAAACCTAGCTGAAATTTTGCAGCAAGCAGAGAAAATGGGGATGTGATTATAAAACGCAGAAACGGCGGTACTTTTATTGTTCGCTCAATCAAGGAGTCGAAATCTCCATTGGATGTAGAGGGGATTGATACAGATATTTCCCGTGAGGAAATCATTGATTCTGTGCGTGAAAACCGGGAACAACGGTATTAATTCATAAATAGAACAGCAAAGGTTTGAATATATGATCGTTGGTATGAAATCATTATTGCTCAGATGCATACTTCAAATTTGAAATTTCCTTTGCCAAATAGTCGCTTGCTTTGATCTTGTCCATCGGTTTTGATTCAAGGTATCCCTGAAAATAACCGCAACCGATATTATTTAGCATATCCAGTTCTTTTTGTGTTTCTACACCTTCTGCAATCACCTTTTTCCGAAGCTCTTTACTCAAGGAGATGATTGTCTGAACAATTTCAATGCTTGTTGATTCATCAGTTGAGAACATCTGATTAATAAATGATTTATCGATTTTCAGGGCATCAAAAGGCAATGTATGCAAATAACTCAATGACGAATAACCGGTGCCAAAATCATCAATGTAGATTTGAATACCTAATCCACGCAGCTGCCCAAGCATTTTAATGGCGTTCTCTTTTTCATCGATAATTATACTTTCTGTAATCTCAATCGCAAGATTATTCCCTTCAATCTGGAAATCACTGAGACATTTTGTTACGATTGCCCATAATTGGGGGTCAGAAAATTGTTTAGCCGATACATTAATACTCACCATAACATTCTTCCCATGGGGGAGAACGCTTTTCCAATCGGAAATCTGTTTACAGACTTCCTGTATTACCCATTGGCCGATTGGAATAATCAGACCAGTTTCTTCTGCAATTGGGATAAAATCCATGGGATTGATGAATTCAGTATCAGATTTCCGCCAACGAATTAAGGCTTCAAAACTTATTAATGAAAGATCTTTAACATGTAATATTGGCTGGTAGAACAATTCAAATTGATCGTATTGCAAAGCAAGACGTAGTTCTGATTCCATTTTTTGACGCAATTCCAAATTTTGTCTCATCAAAGTATCAAAAATCTCATATTGTTGATGGGAATTCTTTTTTGCTTGATACATCGCGATATCTGCATCACGAATAATTTCTTCTGCATTATCATATTCATCGCAAAAAACAACAACCCCCAGACTTGCGCTGATTGAAACTTCATTTTCATTCAAAACCATAACTTCTGAAAAGGATTGGATGATACGATTTGATACTGTAATTACTTCATCTAAATCAGCAACCGAATCGATCAAAACAACAAATTCATCCCCACCGATCCTTGAAATAGTATCAACTGATCGCAAACAAGTTTCCAGTCTTTTGGACGATATTTTTAATACCTGGTCTCCGTATTCATGACCGAGACTGTCATTGACCATTTTGAATCGATCCAGATCGATGAAAATTAAGGCAAACAATAAATTATCTGATCGTTTTGCTCGATTGATGGCATGACTGATCCTTTCGATAATAAATGTACGGTTAGGTAGATCAGTCAGATGATCATGTATGGCATCGAATAGAATTTGTTCCTCATATAGTTTCTGACGAGAGATATCCGTCATGGAGCCACTCATACGAAAGACGAGTCCTTCATCGTTACGCTTTGCTAACCCTCTGCATAGAACCCATAAGTCACTGCCATCTTTGCAAAATATCCTGTGTGTATGTTCAAAGTGATCGGTTTCACCATCGAAATGACGTGATAATTCAATCTGTAGAGAGCTCCTATCATCTTTATGTACTTTTTCAAACCACGAATCAATGGTATTTGGAATTTCTTCATCGGCATATCCGATCATTGCTTTCCAACGAGGTGAAAAGAATATGGTGCCTGTATCCACGTTCCAATCCCATATCCCATCATTTGCGCCTTGAATAACCATTGCGTAGCGCTCATCGCTTTCCCTGAGCGCTTTTTGAATTTTCTTATTTTTCTCCAATTCCTTTTGAAGATCTGCGGTACGCATTAAAACACGTTTATCTAATTCATGATTCAATTCCAGAAGTGTTTTTTTCGCTATCTCTTGATCAGTAATATTTCTTAAAACAATTACTGTTCCGATCCAGGAAGATTGTTTACTTTTTATCTTATTAATTTGAGTGCTATAAAAAATTTTGGGCTGACTAATAGGTATTCCTATGTCTTCTGTAAACTTATCGCACTGTCGCGATTTATTCAATGAAATGTTAAATTTAGGAAAGACATCGATAAATGATTGTCCCACGATATTTATTTTGTCTTGTTGAGCAATATTTGCTGCTGGTGTGTTGATATCAATTATTTTGTCATATACATTGAGAACAATTACTGGATCAACAATATTTTCAAAAACAATTCCTCTTGCTATTGGACCGATATCTAGAAATTTGAATTTTTTAAAATTTACACCAATCGCAAGAGCAAGTATGGTGAAGGCAAATACGGTGTAATCATTATTTCCTGTAACACCAATCAGATACAGAAGATTAGCAACTAAAGGAAAGAAAGCCGAAATTGATAATAATATTTTTTGACCAGCAACGATTTTAGAAGTATACAGGATTGAATATACCAGTAGGATTTGTCCAGATAGCAACATCACATATGAGCTCACTGTATGAACCCAAAACCAGGGCCCGTACTTTACGGTATATTCAATCAGGTTCCCATGCAGCTCAATTGATGTAACAACTCGCATAATTGGGCTTAGTGTGTCAGAATATATGATTATTAATGTCAATGTTGGAATGATTGATAAGAGAAATTTTCTCCGGCTGGTAAGCCAATTATTATGGTCGGAGTAGGAAAAAACAAAGAGCAACCAAAAATAGGGGACAGATACAATTCCTGAGAAAAGGATTTTTCCACTTAAATTAAATAACATTGGATTTATAGCAATTTGTATAAGCACATCGCCAATTATCCAAATCATCAAAGTGAGCAGGACCAATAAAAATCTTTTTGTCCACCTGAATTTTAGATTTTTTTTAATTGTTAGAATGATCAAATAACCCAATATAAATAATAAAAATATATTTGGAAATAATCTGACAATGTAAGGCCAATATGTATTATTCATTAAAAATATATTTTCAATCCAAATTTTGTATCATCTCAATAAAGCGGGGCAAACGAAAAAGAACTGAAGCCTATTAATTTTTATCATAGGCTGTTAA
>JAEKNU010000158.1 GCA_016838895.1 Chloroflexota bacterium | reverse complement strand
ACTATAAACAATATTTCCGAAATTCTTTGCCAATTAGGAAAATTTTAAGGTAATTTTATGTTGACGTGGAATTCAGGGATTAAGTAATTTTTCCACTGCAGGTATGGCACTATTACATGACCAGTTCCCTTCTACCCAATGATGATCCTGAACGGCAATTCCGGATTCTGTCAATGTGTCTTTCCAGCCAGTCATGCGTTGACGCCCTTCCCACCAATCCAAAGGTCCGGAGATATGACCAATATGTTTGTAGCCCTGTTCCAATAAATGGGATGCAGCCATTCGTCCGCCAAGATAATTATTGATGGAAACCACAGAAACACCTTCACGTGGTTCCATTGCCAGATACAAAATAGGAATTGGTAAATCAATGGCAAGATTATTGACCCAGTATCGATTATCACCAATTTCAGGTACCGCCCAAATAATGCCATCCACATGCATGGCATACAAAGCATTCAAGCGTGGCGCGATATCGTTTGCATGGAAGTGGGGCAGTTCCTTTAACAATAATGAATAACCAGCTTCTTCAGCAGCACTCGTAATTCCGTTTAATGTACGAGAAGGACCAATAAATTTCAAACCTGCTGTAACAACACCCAACGTATAACTTCTTTGTTGAATTAAGCTGCGAGCCAGTGCACTTGGACGGTAGCCCAACTGACTTATTATGTCCTGAACTTTTGTACGCGTTAAATCTGACACATCAGGCCTACCATTAACAACACGCGATACAGTTTGTATTGAAACACCGGCGGCAGAGGCAACTTCCTTGATGGTGGGTCGTTTTGAGCTAATTGACATTAAAGGAACCCCGTTTATCTCTATAGTAATGTGAACGTAACCGTGAACGATAACGGGAACGCTAACATCGTAGCAAATTAACAATTTGTAAGCAAGCGTTTAATGTCATATGAACAATGTGACATTATGCGCGCAACAAACATATTTTTCTAAAAACTAGGGGGATTTCCCCTAATCTCGTCCTTGGTAACCTTCATTTTAGTGTTTCTATTCATAACAGATTGGACAAGCAAAACTATATATAGTAAGATATATCTTGTATACAAGATATATCTTACTATGGAGAAAGTTATGGGAAGAAAAGAAAACCAACGGTTTTATGGATCCATCACCGTCAGTGAACGAGGACAAATTGTCATTCCAGCAGAAGCCAGACGGGATTTAAATATTGAGGTCGGAGATAAATTGCTCGTGCTTGGCGATATTGAACGAGGTCTGGTAATCGCCAAAGCAACCGTTTTACTGGGACAATTAGGAGAGTCGCTCAACCTGATGTCCATGATTAATGAGGAACTACAAAATCCTGAAGGAGAAGAATGAACAAGAAAGTTCGTAATTTAATTATACAAATCACTGCGATCTTGGGCGCTTCTTGTGCCGCAATGAGTATTGCCATACTATCAGGTTTTAAAAGTGTGTTCATCACAATACTTTTTTGTACCATAGCCGGTACTATTACTCATATCCTGTTTACTTTCCTCACAACTCAGATTACCAATCTTCTTTTCAAAAAATCGCTGACTGAGCCTGGAAAAAAGATTTATTGGCTAAACAAACTACCTCCTGAAGAATTCAGCTCAGCAGGAGGTAAAGCCCGTGCATTAGCTGTGCTAATCCAAAGTGGGCTTCCAATTCCACGTGGTTTTGTCATTTTGCCCAATGCATACGCTCAGGATGAGATTTCAGATGATATGCAGAAGATAATCATCAATCACGTTGCGAAACTTCGCAAAAATAAAAATACGATGAAATTTGCGGTGCGCTCCTCCGCTTTGGCAGAGGATTCTGCACAAGCATCTTTTGCTGGTGAATTTGAAAGTGTGCTCAATGTCAGCACAAATGAAGAAATTTTTAAAGCCATTCACGATGTACATCAATCGCTTTATAGTGATCGGGTAGCGGCTTATCGCGAAGCCCAGGCACTTACAAATGATAAACAAGACATCGGCATTATCGTGCAAGAACAGATTAATGCAGATTTTGCCGGCGTTCTTTTCACAGCAGACCCAATCAATGGTGACCTAAACAGTATGCAAGGAAATTTCACCACCGGTTTAGGGGACAAACTTGTTTCCGGAGAGGTTTCTGCTGAGGTATTCACCTTTCAGCGTCCGGGTGGCGCTTACACTGGCTCAAATGCTTTATCCAAATCATCCAAAAAACTTTATAAACTAGCCTGGGAAATTGAAAGAGAATTCGGTTTACCTCAGGATATTGAGTGGGCAATTGTTGACAAAAAAGTGTTTATTTTACAATCCCGCCCAATCACAACGCTGCAAGGGTTTAATCCAGCAACCGGTGTCTGGAATGATGCTTTATTGGGTAATTTCTTATGGTCGGCTACGAACCTCAGTGAAGCATATCCATTTGCGCAAACAACTTTTTCTGCCTCCACAAGGCCATATCTCGAAAAACATGGCGGCCCCAATTTGATTGTCAAAGGGTATCCTTTAAACGGTACCATAGCAGGTCGTTTTTATGCCAATTTAAGGTATCATCTCAATAAAGCGGGGCAAACGAAAAAGAACTGAAGCCTATTAATTTTTATCATAGGCTGTTAAAAT
>JAEKNU010000157.1 GCA_016838895.1 Chloroflexota bacterium | reverse complement strand
TTTGTTTTTTGTTTATTTTATTGGATAGTATCTTGAAATTTATTGGGAGATAAGAATGATTAAATCGCGTTTGGAAGGGCAAGTTGTTGTATTAGAGATTGAAGGTGAATTTTTAGCAGATGAACTGCAAAGCGAGACATCAAAATGGCTGGAGTCTTGTAAGGATGAGTATGTCGGGTATGTGGTGGATATCAACAAGATGACCAAGTACCTGGCAATTGAACAGAAGAAAGCTGAAGAATATACAAAGAAAACCAACTCCGGGAAACCCCGGGCTGTGGTAGGTAAAAATGCTGCGACAGCAACCTTGATTAACATTTATATGCGCTTTACCAAAGCGGAAGGCATCAAGCATTTCAGTAATCATGAGGATGCCAAAACCTGGTTGCTGAGTCAGGCGTGAGTTTTATTTACGGAACAATTGAATAATTATCGTTTCTATTTGTTTGATTTCAAGCAAGAGTTGAATCTTTGCATTCTCCTTGAAAACAATATCAATAAAAAACTTAGGGAATGATTTCCCAGCAATAATGCAACAGGACTATAATTGAAGTCAGTTTATTGGATGAACAGATTATTAACTACATTGCAGGAGGCATACATGGTAACATCGCGATTGGAAGGAAATATTGTTTATTTGGAAATGGAGGGTGTTTTTAATGCTAAAGAGTTGATAGCAGAAACAGCCAAATGGATAGATAGAGAGGATGAATTTATCGGATATCTGTGTGATATGAATAAGATAACCAAACATCCGGCTATGGAACAGAGAAAAGCGGAAGCGCAAGCAAGAAAAGATAATCCAAAGCCACGCGCCTTAGTTGGTAGCAGTGAAGCCTTATCCCGATTTATAAATATTTATATGCGCTTCACCAAAGCACAAGGAACGAAGCATTTCACAAACTACGAAGATGCAAAGGCCTGGCTGCAGAGCCAGGCGTAGGATAAGCCGAGCAAAAAAAACAGATGGATGAGATTATCCATCTGCTTTTTTTTGTGCAGAGGCAGGGGGATATTGCACGGTAAAATGTATTTACAAGCGAGATATTCCTAATACGCAATGAGACCAGAAAATCGATACCAGCTATGTTAAAATTACTTTTCTTTAAATCAAAAGAACAGATCACCACTGGAGAGATCCTTGAAAAGTAAACTAACCCCCATCATTATAGTTATTGTGATTATTCTAGCTGTCATCCTGATAAGTTCCACACTATTTCAGAATACAATTCAGAGATATTACCAACAGGCTGAGCAAGCGTCAATCTTTGAGAACATGCACATTACACGTGGCTTTACTTTGGAGTGGGCCAGTGAGACTATTACTTATGAAATTCTAGTACGAGAAAGTATCGAACCGCATATTGCTATTTGGAGCAAGGTATTAACCGGCAATTTGCAGTATTCCATTTTCGATCAAGATGGCGTACTGGTTTACGAGCGACAGGGTCGCAATGTTGATGTGCTGGAGGATATTCCCCTGGATGCTGGTCATTACACCGTTCAATTGACCTTCAGTCAATATTCCGGATCCGCACGTATTGGTTTTTCCAATATCAAGTTTTTGACAGAACTCCCTTCAGCACAATATCGTACGGTTTCAGCCGACAGTGAGGCAGGTTTTGATTGGGATTACTTGCTGTATCTGCCTGAATCGATCACTTCCCGTTATGTGCTTGTGATTCCCAATAACACCGGTTTTGAAGAAAGTGATTTCGCTTTTCATCAGGCTGGCGCACAAGATTTAATCACAGAGATGAGCAGCCTGGCAGATGAGCTGGGTACAGCGCTTCTGGTGCCCATTTTCCCGCGTCCTGGTGGGGAGATGAGCCAATATTACACTCAAAACCTTGATCGTAGTGCCTTGCTGATGGACATTGATGGGTATCAACGTCTTGATTTGCAACTGCTGGCGATGGTAGATGATGCCCGTGGGAAATTATCAGCGCAGCAAATTGAAACCGACGAACGCTTCCTGTTGTGGGGTTTCTCGGCATCCGGAACATTCAGTGACAGGTTCAGTCTTCTGCATCCAGAGCGTGTGCAAGCTGTGGCTGCCGGCGGATGTACACACAGCCTGCCTTTTGCAGCGTACGGTGGCGAAAACCTGCTTTATCCGATTGGTACATACGATTATAAACATATCATCGGCGAGCCGTTTGATATGAGGGAATTTGCGTCAATGCCTCGTTTTCTGTACAAAGGGGATCAGGACAACGGTGGAACGGACACCATTGATGGCATTACGTACCCATCCAATGAGTACTTTGAGCAATACAAGCGGGCTGAGTTTGATGCCAGTATGGATGATTACCCAATCCCGATTACTTCAGGTTTTACGATGACCTTTGACGAAGAAGAGCACATCAAATATCGTATTTACGAAGGGGGTGTTTATGTGGATGAGTTCATTGCTGTCAGGGATATTTATGCCGAGGCTGGATTACTGAATTCTCAATTCAAGCTCTACCCCGGGGTGGGGCATGAAATCACGGATGAGATGAAGGCCGATGTGCTGGCGTTCTTTCTGGAGCAGATTCGGTAATTCTTTTGGTAATTCAGTGCAATGGTTGCTACTATAGTTGCTAACTATCCTGTAAACTATGATTAATAGAAAACATCCCTGTAAAGGGATGTAGGGCTGGCGATTCTATCCTCCAGCGGGGTTAATTTAATTATATGGGAAATTA
>JAEKNU010000038.1 GCA_016838895.1 Chloroflexota bacterium | reverse complement strand
ATTTTAACAGCCTATGATAAAAATTAATAGGCTTCAGTTCTTTTTCGTTTGCCCCGCTTTATTGAGATGATACCTTATTCTTTACATAATTTGTTTATGCCCTGAATGATTGCCGATACATTTCTCGTTATCATCCAGCTATCTCAATCAACTCTGTCCCAGAATGTAAGAATAATCCCAGTCATCCGTATTACAACGTCGTGTCTATTATTTCACCACATTTTATCTTTCACATACCTAGGCCGCGTTGGCTTGTGAGGCTTGGGCGCGTGTATTTTCGCTCTATTGTCTTCACCAGTGCTTTTTGGTTTTTTGTCTAATTATCAAATAATTTGCAACTGGTCATGCAGTTTGGGTATGGTCCGCCACAAGCTGAACAGCATTCAGGCATTTCCTCATCCTCATCCTCATCTTCATAGCTAAAATCATCATGGTCATCAAATAAGATTTCACTTTTTCCGATTTTATTTGAATTACCACAATTCGAACATGTCCAATAACCACAATAGGCATCAAATCCTGACTGGCTATTTAAGTATTCATGACACTCATCACAATACCAATCATATTCCGATAGTTTTTTCATTTTTCCCTCCATTTCAATCATAAATTATTTTTTGTAATTGCAATATCAATCGGTCCCACTTTAACTTTTATGTCATACCGATGCTCCATTGCATCGTGAGTAAAATCCTCTAACTTGTCTATTGCCTTATAAATGATTGGAACAATGAAAGGAAAAAGGTATAAAACAGCATCATCCATCCTTCCATTTGAGCCGGGAATATCTCTACCAATTTTCCAAAAAAGATTTTCTGAGTTCATAGTACGCTTCCTTTCGACAAGCACTTGTAATTTTCAGTTTTTTTTGATAACATCAGTATAAGACATTAATGTATGCATTTCAATATCAACAAAGCAAATACGGAGTAGACAATATATGTATAAATGTCAGCACCTTGGAGGTGTCTACATATGGCAAACAAGAAATTAAGAAAAATTACGTTAGATAGAGAATGCTTACTGGAATCCTTACAGCTCAGAAATATCAGTATTAGGAGACTTGGAAAAGATTATGACTTCGGCTGGTCGTCGAAATCAGTTGAACGAGGAATCAAAGACGGAGAAGTATCTCCCGAGTTAATGGATGCTCTTGGAAAATATCTTGATGTTGACACCGATTATCTTTCTGGAAAATATCATCGCGACGCCGAGAAAATCAAAGATGAATCAGTTTGTTTAAGACTTAAATCCGGATTGAAGGCAGACAAATTTCCATACATTCTAAAGCAGCAACGAATTAAATATGGCGGAAAATTTCTTTATGATAGATATTTAGAATACATTCTTATCATTCATGACATTTCTATACATCAATTTGATGCGTTGCTATTTGAAAAGCAAAAAGCATTTCAACTGGATCTGGAGGATGCAATTGCAAAGGTATTAATAAAGCATTTTCCGTATAACGCCATGGGACAGGAAATTTGGCCGGCTATATATAAAGTAAAGAATGATATTGAAAATTACAACCCAGACGAGCCTGAAATCCGGGAAGATTTCATAATGGATGAAAATGACGGAATCGATCCGTTTGAAGAAAAATATTCGAATTTTCAACTGATAGGAGGATCTGATATTGAAAATCAGAAATAGAATAGCTGATATTAAAACATTGCAAGCTCACATTTTACAAGACTATTTTAGCATGGCTTTGTCAGTGAATTTTATTGATGATATATGGAAATCCATATTTCATGATGAGGTTCAAAAAGGTGCGGAATCTCAATACCGTAATAACTATGTTGGTGCATGGAATAAGATGCAGTTAAAGGGGTTGAATCACTATTCGATTGATGATATGGATACAACAACCATTATAACAATTCTTAAAGGTACAAAAGACGGTCCTTTCAACTATTGTAAATTCAGTAAGATAAATCAGTATCTGGATTTACTTCAGGATGATAGAAATATTGATGCACACACAACTGGCAATGAGGCCGACTCCGAACTCTTAGAGTGGGCATACGGTTCGTTGCATAATATTAGCAAATTTATCTCCGCTGTTGTAAATGCAAAAGATTGTAAGGTGCCTGACGATGAAAGAAATTCATACGCCCGAAAATATAAAGCCAAGATAGAATCTCTACGATTGCAGTTTGAAAATGATTATAAAGAAACACTCTGGGCAGATGAAATTGAACAATCCATCAACCGGGATATAGAAAGAATAAAAACCAGTAAAAACCCTCATAACACATATGTGGAAATTACAGAGCAGTATATTCATAAACGAGATAACGAAGGTAATAGGGATTTCATTCTGTATAATGAATTTATGCAAACTGCAGCAGATGCAGGAATTGTTTGGGCTTGCTCCTGGATTGGAGATGTTTATTTTGAAGGCTTATTGACTGATGTGGATTACATTAAGGCAGCCGAATACTATGAAAAAGGGTTTAGCCAATTGGTACCGCAGCAAAAATTAAGACTTGCAAGTATATATATAAATGATCTTTGCAATTCTTCTCATACGAAAGAAGAAGGAATGACAATCATAAAATCTTGTGAAAACCCACGGTGGAAAATTATTACATACACATCAAAAAATGGTCATGTGTTTTACTCATTACAAAGGATTAAGCATAATTCGTAAAGCACACAATGCAAAAATAAAATTCACTTCACAGGTCTGAAGGTGTTTTGACTTCACCTATTATTCCATCCCCTTCGGCACATACTTATATGTCACATCAATCCGATTATGCCCCAGCAACTCAGACACCCGCCGGCGAGCTTCCCGATCATCCAATCCCTGCTCGAGAAAATCCATATACTTGTTCTGCGCATAATTCGATCTCAGACGATGAACCCCACTGAGTTCAATCTCAAGTGCTCTGGTTGCATTCCGTACTGTCTGACGAAAACTGGACCGCCAGGAGGCGCTGGGCGTGAACAGCTGTTGTTTTGAGGTGTTTAACTTTTTCACCAATTCTTCTGAAATCGGTACCCAACGCCATTTTCCACCTTTTCCCTTTATATGAAGAACCTGATTTGCAACATCCACATTCTCCCCTCTCAATCCGGCAATCTCATCTTCACGTAACCCGCATCGCAATGCCAGTTCTGCCGGCAGCGCAAACACGGAATTTTTGTTCTTCAAGTGGTCGATGATTCTCTCCGCATCTTCCATGCGGTAACCAAATCGGGGTGAGCGTACGTCACTATCGTCCCGGAAGGTTTTTACCCAGGCTCTCATTTCGTTATCAAGGATATCTGATTTCTTAGTCCAGCCCAGTTTATTGCAGCCAAGTTGTACCTTTTCTATCGCTGCCAATAATTTATTTACTGTCCCTGGTGCTGCATCCTGATAACACTCTTCAAAGGTGGTCATGAAGATATCCTTATCCAGCAATCTGGACAGCAAGCCCTCCCCCGTTATTTCCTTTGCTCTATAGAAGAACAATGTCGCAGTCTGGAAATAGGTCCGTCTGGTGTTGATGCCCAAAATTGCCGGCAGACCTCTGGTTGGATCCCCGCCCGGACGCAATGACCGTTTCACGGAAATCACGTCATGCTTTTTTTGATATGCCTTTATTTTCTCTTTATCCCAGGTCACCTGTGCCAAGGCATGATCAACCTGGTTCGAGATAGATGGATGTGACAAGGTACAGCTCCTCCATCGGTTTAGATGGTGTTTCTAACCGTTTCTAGGTATATATTTATTTCTTTTTCTATGCCGTTGAGCCATTCGTCGAGGATCATAATCGACGTACCTTTCCCAGTGATTGGGAAAGCAGAGTGTTGCATATCGGGATACCAGCGACTCTGTAGCGCCCTGCTGAATATCTCCGTACAGTTTTGACTCATCCCTTTTGGCAAGTCAGTAAGTGCAGGTCTTACATTTATATTTCCACCCAACGTTTAGAATTCAAGAATTGTCTATCGTTTAAATAACTTTTATCACTATTGGATAAAAGATAATAACTACTTCATTTTAACTACTTGTTTTTGTATTACGTTTGTATTACAATTATTTTAGTTGACAATTTTTATTTTAAATTCTAACAATTTAAATGAGGGTATCCAAGGTGGCAAATAAACATTCCTCTACGAAACCAATACAATCCTTCCGTTTATGTTCTGAAACGATCTCACAAATTAAAGAGCTGGCTGATGCAACGGGACACAGCCGGGGAGAAATTGTAGAAGTTGCCATCGACCGTATGTACCGGGAAGAAATTCGTTTCGGTCGATTCAGTATTGCCGATGAGAAAGGGCAATACACAACTATTGATGGTGAGGTGGAGGATGATCAAATTTATAATGAAGGCGATTCGTAATTTCGTTTTATTTCTGATTTGCATTTCAATCCTGTTTATAACCGAGAAAGCAAATCAGCCAATGAGCGTTTCGGAAGCACCAGAAGGAATGACCTATGTAGAATTCATGAAAGATCGTCTGGACGCTGCAAAAACGGTTGAACCTTCTCAATGCGGTTGGGGCATGATTACCTCGCTGGTTGTTCTTGGACCAGTTTACAGTGTTGTTTATACGGATACGGCCGTCCACCCGGATGGGTTTTTAGCTTCCATTACCGCAAACGATCCGGATATCGCAACTGGTGTAGCTGGAGCAAATTGGACAGAGATTCCAGATATCTGGTGGGAGACCGTTGAGCGTTTATCCTGGACCATGCTGGGTCGGCAGTCCCCCCATGGCTGCCAGTTTCAGGCGGTAGACGTCCAGGAATAATCCTCGCATAATAGTTGCCCCTATCATAAATAGTTTTCAAACACGGAGAAGGTGTCTAAATTGACACCTTCTCTTTTTATTTATCCAATTTTTCTTTTCCCCCTGGGATACCCCCCTTTCGATCCATACAATAAAAAGAAACTCAGGGGTGTATGTCGTGCATGATTGTCCATACAGTCTTAATAATCCCAATTTTCCTTATATTCAATCATCATACATACAAACCAATAAATCAGGAAGGTTATGACAAGTCCAATAACACAATTATCTGAACACCATTTAAATATGCTCAAAGCCGAATCAGGCATCTCCGACCAGGTCATTGATGCTCGTGGGTATCGCACGGTTACTGAAGAAGGAGAGTTAGTCGAATATGGATTCTCTCCCCGGCAACGTAGAGTTCCCGGATTATTGCTGCCGCTGCATACCACCGATGGAAATATAGGCTTGCACGTCTATCGCCCGGATAATCCACGTACCCGCGAAAATCGGAAAAAGCGCGATGCTGATGGCATGCATCCGGTAAAAGTGACCAAATATGAAATACCCCAAAAAGGAGAGGTACGAATAGACTGTCCGCCTGTTTGTAGGAAAGATATAGGAAATCCAAATATTCCACTGTATATCACGGAAGGACAAAAGAAAGCGGATGCGCTGGCATCCCATGGCGCCTGTGTTATTGACTTACTTGGCGTCTGGAATTTCAAAGGGAAAAATGATTTTGATGGAGTAACCGTCCTGGTAGATTTTGATTACATCGCCTGGAAAGAACGCTCGATACGAATTGTGTTTGATTCCGATGTGATGTACATTCCACACGTTCGTAAAGCCATGGAACGTCTGACTGAAATCCTGCAGAGAAAAGGGGCTCGAGTGTCCTCCATATACCTGCCCCATCAAGCCGATGGTCACAAATGGGGCATCGATGATTGGCTAGCTGCCGGCCATACCATGGAGGAACTTGAAAACCTGGCAGAGCAGCCTCGCCCCCTGCCAAAGCCGGCAAATCCAATTATTGAATTACTGGATGAGCCAACCCCCACCATAACCCGTCCATTATGTCTGATCGACAATTATGCCTATGCTGCAGCATGGATTCCGTTAAAAATCACCCGGAAGCAATCTCTGGATGAAAAGGGTCATGTCGTCGAACTTCCTGAACCGCAGGTGGAGGAGAAATTAGTCTTACATATCCTGCGCAATGATGGACAAATCTTCGGTGAATTTCAGGATGGTCATATCAAGTCGTATGAAAAATTGGGGGTCAACATCAACTTGCCTGAAATCATTCCACTTGAGAAGAGATGGACAACAAAGGGAATTCAAAAATTCTTGTTTGGCCATCACCCCAACCCATTGCAAACTTTCCTAAAAATAACGGAAATCGTCGACACCTTTCTGGATTTTGAAAACTCGCTTGCAGACCAGCAAAGTATGTGTGAATTGCTGGCTTGTTACATCATGGCTACCTATCTGCTGGATGCCTTCACTGTAATTGGTTATCTTTGGGCAAATGGCATCGCCGGTTCTGGAAAAACCAATTTACTGATCATTGTCTCAATGTTGGCGTACCTTGGCCAGCTCATCCAGGCCGGCGGCAGCTTTGCAAGTCTACGCGATTTATCAGATTATGGCGCCACCTTGGCCTTTGACGATTCAGAGAACATTTCAGATCCCAAACTCACCAATCCGGATAAACGAACCCTATTATTGGCCGGAAATCGAAAGGGGCCAGCGGTGTCCCTGAAAGAACCGGATGGGCAAAGGAGTTGGAAAACACGCTACGTTAATGCTTTTTGTCCGCGATTATTCTCGGCAATCAGTATTCCAGAACCTGTTTTGAGCTCTCGGTCCATCATCATCCCATTGATCCGTACCACCAATCGGGAGAAAGCCAATTACGATCCCCATAATAATGCGAAATGGCCTCACGATAGGAAAAGCGTTCAGGATGACTTATGGGCAATTGGCTTACTTTACCTGCCGCATCTTCATCAGTATCAGGAATACGTCGCTGAAAATGCAAGATTGAAAGGCAGACCCTTGGAGCCATGGATAGCTATTCTTACGATTGCAGCCTGGCTTGACGCTATGGATGTAAAGCGTATTTTCCTGCGCGGAACTATTGGAGAAAATGGCAAGACACAATTTTCAGGTTTATACGGCCGGCTTGAAGAAATCTCCTGGAGATACCAGCAAAAAGTAAGCGAAGAAATACAAACAGGCGATCTGACCTACCTTGTCATGTCTGGTGTCTGCCAGTTGATCAGTGAAAGTAGTGACATTTGTGACACTTGTGACGGTAGTGACATCATAAATCATAAGTGGCAGATTTTAACAAAAAAAATCACGGAAGCTGTTCAATCCTATGCAAAAATTAAAGAGGCTGACATTGACATTCACACGATCAATCCATACAGAGTAGGTAAAATACTTGGACAACTACGTTTAGAACAAGCCAGAGAATCCGGTACAGGAAACAGGCAATGGGTCATAACAATATTCAATATTCATAGATGGATCAATAGTTATGGAATTCACGTACCAGACCGTCTGGCTTCACTTTTAAGTGTCACAAATGTCACAGATGTCTTAATGTCACAATCGAAAGAATCCTGGAAAGAAGGATGTGAAATCCTGCTTTGCCTTCCCGAGGATAGCACGCTGCCTACAATCGGAGGATTCTGGCAGCGGCGATCCGATGGAAAAATCGAGGCAGGGTACAGTGTTGAACAACTCGTCATGGCATTATCTATATATTTGGATAAAGAGATTGAATTGGAAAAAATAAAAAGTATGCCGGCAGAGCAGTTTAAAAACCGCATCATTGAAGTCACACAAGCGGAAGTGCTTCATTTGAATATGAAAGAAGAAATAAAAATAAAAAGAACCATTGTGTGAAAAACTCTCATTGCCTTTTTAATAATGGCATTTTTTGGAAGAAGGGGGTTAATTTGACTATCATTTCATTCATAAAAATATATCCGTGAGTTATTCACTGATTTTGGGCAAATGGACCTAAAAGAATCTTACATTGTATCGTAGAACAATCTATCAAACATATTTTTTAGTTCTTCCGGTGCATTATCTTGTGTAAGTATAGAAACTCCCAGCACACCAAACACTAACTTTTGATTTACTTTTGGATCACTCATTACTTCAAAAAGCATATCAAACAATTTTTTTGCTTCTTCTACCTCCCCCTTCGCATGCATACATTCCAGGAGGTAGACCCAAAGACTTGGGTGAAAATTCTTTTGATTATCAATAACAAATTGATAATGGCAAATTGCTTCATAAAATAAACCAAGATGTTGGTAACTTCGGGCTAAATTTTTGTGGACTTCGAAGTTGCCTGGAGCAAAGTCTACAGCTTTAAGGAAATAGTAATTTGAACGATGGTGATCCCCCTTATGAGCTGCCTCACCACCTGCGACCAAACAACAATGTACAAGTAGACGATGATATGTATTAATCCTTTCCGGAAAATCCTTAACCATCTGGAGTAAATTATCTGCAATAACATCTCTTGCAAGATAGTTTACTTGAGTAACTTCTAGCATATCCTCCATACTTACCGGAATAGGCAGCATAGGTGATCCGCATTCTTTGTAGAAATCTTCCTTGAATACTATTTCCCAATCTGATTTACGCATACCCATATGCATTTCTCTAAAAAACAAATTCTGAATGATTATGTATGAAATAATCACTTATGCGAAATATTTCTTGATCAGTTCTTTTGCCTTTTTTATGGTTTCATAATCCAATCTGTCCGATTTGGTTATATCAAGTAACACTTCGTGTGCATGACCATTTTTGATAATACTTCTTGCATTTTTTACCCTCCTAGATCTTGATGCAGCTTCAGAATAGTGTTCTCTTTCTTTAAGGAGTTTAACAAGATCCTCAACAGAATTATTATCATCAAGAAATTCCTCAAAATACTTAACAAAACACCCCATACCAACCGATTGAATAGCGCGCTTTACTTGATTTTGGTTCATATTTACTCCTTCTTCAGAATTTTGCATGATGTTTTCTGATCCTGTTTCAAAATTTTTTTTCTGCAAAATACTCTGGCACCAATTATCAAAACTTTCTCTCTGTTTTTCATACCATTGGCTAGAAAAAAAATACTTTTCATCATTGATCAACAAAGGTATCATATAATATCGTGCCCGTCCCTTATGATCATATATTCCTTGAGAAATTGTTCGTAATAAAGGAAAACCTGTTTTAAGCTGAGCTTTACAATATATTGGAGACAATAAATCCTCGACCACTTGCTCATCAATTACATTTTTTGTAATTAGATATTTTATTTTTTTCTGGACATACTCTCCGATTTTCGGGTTATCCTCTTGTTGCATAGAATCATCTATTCCTTCGATCTGACCGTTAGTTCGAGTAGATGAAAACTCTATAACGATATCTGGTTGATCCTTTTTTATACTTTTATTGTTATTTTCCCATTGCTCATTAGAATTGTCATATTCTTCAACTATTCTTTCAATAAATTCAGGATTGTGAAATCTTGCATACCTAGCTAGAATTTTCATTATTCTGTAAATCGTTTCATCAATTATTGTGTATTTCGATTTTATGTTTTTTTGTTTGGAAAAAGATTTCTTAGTATTACACTCATTGGACTGGAACGGATGAATATCAAAACCCTTTTCATACTCTTTGAACTGAAGATATAAATTTGCAGCTTGTTTCAATGTTGCAGAACCAGTCTGTTTATTGCCATTAATCGGAATATTATGATCCAGTTTCTTGCTAATCGCTGAATAATCCTGCGTGTATTTCAATCGTTCGATTAAAGATGCCATTTTATCGATCCGATAAAACTGATCCAAATTTCCTTCATACGCTTCAATTCTACGGCAATTGGATATCCTTGAACTTGCTGTTTTTTTACTCTGACCTTTATATTGAAGTAACCAATTTCTAAATCCATTTTCATCCATGATATCCTCCAGCCCAAATGATCAAATTCCATACCGAATTTTTCCGTTCACATAATAGCATTTTTCCAATTCTCGCACAATTACAGCAATCTACTCATAAGGTACCTACTCATAAGGTAGTACCTATAAGGGTAAAACGCCAAAAAATCATTACTTTTTGTTTTCCAAAGGGAAATATGAAAATATTTTCAATTAAGAAAAACTTAATTGTCAACTTTTCAAAATACTCATAAATTCATCCTCGTAAACCACTTATATGAGCAAATGAAGATATCTGTATTCTTAATCTGGAAATGCAATTAATCTGAATAATCCAAATATTCAAGATTGTTTTCGTAAACTGAGTGCCATATCATACAACATCATCCATAAGTAGAATAAAATAATCAATTTACTTTCCCCCTTGGAGCCCCTCAATCTGCTATGTAGAATAAGTCTATAAAACCCATTTAGATTATCTGTCGCTATTATCGTAAGAATGAATAGAAATCGTCGGAGCGACTTGTCAGAATGCCCTGGCAAGTCGTTTCGTTTTACCTAAATATTAAATCGACATTTATTAATAAGGAGAACTATGGAAACAACAAATACCGAATTTACTGTTTTACTGACCGGTGAGGAAATCGCCAGAATCCTGAATGTCTCACGCGCGTATGCATATCAGTTAATGCGCCAGCAACAAATCAGGACCGTAAAAATCGGCTGCAGCTTCCGTGCCCGTCCGGAGGATTTGGCGACTTTCATTAAGGACAATTCCTCACAGGTCGCACTTTAATAACAGAACTAATGTTCCGTTTTCAAAAGTGGAAACAATCACAAAGAAATCCAAGAAAATATAGAGACGATACGAAACCTCACTGAGGCAATGGAGAATTTCAATATCCAATATTCATAAATGGATCAATAGTTACGGAATTAATGTGCCAGACCGTCTGGCTTCACTTTTAACTGTCACAAATGTCACAGATGTCTTAATATCACAATCGAAAGAAAACTGGAAAAAAGAATGTGAAATCCTGCTTTGCCTTCCCGAGGACAGCACGCTGCCGACAATCGGAGGATTCTGGCAGCGGCGATCTGATGGAAAAATCGAGGCAGGGTATAGTGCAGAGCAATTGGCGACTTCCCTATCCATTTATTTGAAAAAGGAGATTGTTGTTGAAAAAATCACTGGAAAGACACCGGAAGAACTAAAAGAAAGTCTATATAAAGTTGCTAAGGCTGAAGTCCTTCATGCGCATATTGAAAAAACAACACAAAAAGAAAATGATCGCATGTCTCATATCAAGTAATAATTCCATAATGGGAGAATGACAATGCGGTAAATTAGTAAACAGGAATAATTCATTAAACCTGACATCTATCTATTTTGTATTATCGTATGCCCCACACTTTAATGGTTCCCTCATTGCTGGTGGAAAATAACTGGCTGCCATCCATTACAAACGCCAGCGCTGTTACCTGCCCAATATGTGCCTGCCAGTTTGCATAAATTTCCAAAGTTGTGCTGTCAAACAGATAGATTTGTCCGTCCATGGTACCCACGGCAAGGATTTTACCATCTGGAGAATACGCTTCACAAACCAGCCGTGTATCTTCTAGTGAAAACTCCGCTACGCCTTCATGAGTAGAAGTATCAACAATTTTCACCCAGTTTATGCCATCATAGTCATAATATATCATTGCAATTTGACTCGTATCCGGATGGAACAGGTATTGATATATTCTGTTTTCATAAACGGAGCTGCTTCTATTGGAAAACAACCTGTAGTTGGCAGCATCTAATCCGGCTGAAATATCATAAATATACGGTACTTGAGCATATGAACTACGAGATGCAATCACCCATTGTCCATCAGAGCTAAAAGCGGCTCTTTTTGTGCTTTGTCCTTCAATATGACTGAGCAAATTCCCATTGTTACTATCATAATACCAGACCCCGCCTGTGCCAGATGTAATGAAATGATCTCCGTTGGGGGTGAACATAGCATCATAGAATTGCTGCAAAACAGACCCTTCAAATTGATATTCTACAAATACATCTTCTGCTTCTTCTGGTAAGGTTTTTATCAGCGTACCATCCTGCTCATTGAACATACTTACCTGATACGGTTCATAACCAAGAATAATTTTTCCGGAGGGATCCCCTGCTAATATCTGGTCAGTATCCACAATTGTAGCGCTTTTTATGAAAAGATCATCCTGATCAATGATGTAATAAATATTGCTGATCCAGGTTGCCAGATCACCATCTTGCCTCGAAAGAATGTTTTTGAATTGTCCTGAGAATTCAAGCCCGGAGGTACTCACATCTCCCTGGATCAAATTCACAAAAGAAATTTGGCCATTTTCATCAGCAACAACCAATGCTTTCCCATCTGAACTGAAAATCATTTTGACGGGCTTCGAAGGTAATCCTCTGATTGTGTTTTGCTCCAGGCCATTTGCCGGATTATAGAAGATGATTTCCCTCTCATTTGTCCCAACCGCAAAGGATGTGTTTGTTGGATTAATGGCCACAGCAGAAACAAAATCAAGATAAATGGATAAATTACCCTTATATTTTGGCTCGAATAACTGAATTCGACGCGGCAGAATATCCGGGTCCACACCCCAAACCCAGGCATCACCGCCGGCTGCACCGACCAGATATTTACTGTCGGCGCTGAACTGAATATCAACAATACCATCTTCGGAACCACCTACAGTATTATAGACAATTCCGGTATCTAATTCCCAAATTCTTGCTGTCCGATAGGAACAGATTGCTGCCACAAATTTTCCATCCGGGCTAAAACGAATTTGTGAATAATATCCTGAATTACTGAGTAAATCCGGTCCCTGCTGGTTGTTTTCAAGATTCCAGGTGGTTAATCCATCATTTTGATTTGCAAATACCAGCCATTTTCCATCCGGGCTGATAGCCGGTTCCGAGGCATTTTCAAATTCAAACAGAGAGTCCGGATTATTATCCTTCCAGACCTGAGTGATCAAATCCGTATTGTAGCCAGTGATGAGCTGTGTTTCATCCGATAGTTGTTGATGATGGCTGATCCAGAACCCATCCCTTTGAAATTCATTCACGATTTGCCTGGTATTGGAATCCATTTCATAAATACCTATCGGACTTATAACAAATAATGTTCCAGGTATCTGACCCCAATAAATATCCGTGATGGCCCCCTTCCCGATGGTCTTAATTAATTTCACATCCTTGCTGTTATTTCGAGTAATGGCATTTTTTGATGTTTCAGGAACCGCCTGTGTTTCCACGATCAATGTTGGCTCTGGCGTAGAAGTGCTTAAATCACTACTGTATTCATAAGTTGGGGTTATAGTTGGGGTGTTTATCGCTGTTTTAGTTTCCGAGATTGAGCTGAGTTCAACAAATGGAGATAAATCCCATAACTTGATTTGTCCCGCATTTACCGTAGCAAGGGTATTTGTATGATCATCTACTGCAAAATCATTGAGTTCAGTAAAATTTGGTTCGGAAATAAAAACCAAATTACCGGTGTCGGTTTCCCAAAGGGAGAGCCGTCTGTTATCCAATAATGCAGCCAGATATTTCCCATTTTTACTAAATCTCAATGGGGCAACATCCCGTTCATAGGTATTCAGTTTGGTGATTTCTCCTGTTTCCAGATTTATCAATTCAATCCAATACCTCTCCGGTTCAGAATCGGCGTTATTTCGAGCCAGCCATTTCCCTTCCAGGGCAGTTGCCGTAAAAGCACTTGCGTCCACATCCGGCAGATTGAGATCACCGGTTTGCTCTCCAGTATAAACATCCCATGATAGTACGTTACGGTTTCGATTCATCAGTGTGTATATTTCATTCCCATTTTGATGCGTTGTAATCCGAAAAGGAATCTGGGATGGATCAGTGATATGAATCGTTTTGGTGATGGTACTGCTGGATAGCTCCCAGAAATCGATGTGCAAACCATTTGGGATAATGATTTGCTGATCATCTGATGAGAATGTTATGCCGTATTCGCCGTAAACATCGGAACCGATGGCTGGCCCGATACCGTTATATCCGGCGGCGAAATAAACCTGGGGATCAGACATAGATGCTACCTGCGTTGAAAAAACAAGTTCTGAGGTTTCGATATTCCAGACGTAGACATTGCCATCCCGTACTGCAGCGGCAATCATTTTTCCATCGTTTGAGTAAACCATTGATACCAGATCCAGGGAATATTTTGCATAAAGGGATGTCTTCAGTGATTGGGAGGCAATATTCCAAATCTGAATGTTGCCATCGCCGATAGCTATTTTGTTGCCATCTGGACTGAAAAGCACAAATGATTTTCTGCCCGAATATATATTAAATGATGTTCCGCCCGATAACATATAACCAGCATCGATCATTTCTTGAATGTATGGGTCCAGAGGTGTGGCAGGTTTTGGACTTGTTTTCCCGGTAGATAGATCATAGATCATTGAATCCTGATTATAAGCTCTTACAATTAGCTCATTGGGATTTTCCTGGAATGAAATTTTTGAAATATCATTGGTGAATGTATTTATTGTTCTAACTTGTTTACCGGTGTAAGTATTCCAAAAACGGACAATACCGTCATCACCAGCAGAGACCAACATCGAACCGTCTGGTGTGAAAGTAACACTGTCAATCATATCGGGTTGGTGATCCAATTTATGGATAATTTCTCTGCTTTCGAGATCCCAGATAAAAAGTACATTCCGTGTAGAGTCACGATAACCTGCTGCAACCAGTTTTCCATCCGGACTGATCGCCGGATTGGAGGTAACCGTGTAGCGATAATCATCATACCCGGTGAGATAACACTTATTCAAAAAGTTATTGTCTTCTTCAGTATGCTCACCGATTAATTTCTCACGGCAAATAATATGATATGGTCCTCCGGTTGTACGACCATTGCTTGAGTAGATGATATATTTTTCGTCATTTGTAAAAGTTTCGCCGGAAGTGCTACCATTACTACCATACCCGCTTGCAATGATATCACCACTGAAAAGATCCATTACCTTAAAGCCCATACTACCGAAATTTGATGTAACAACAAGGGTACCATCCTGGTTGGTTGAATCTACGATTCCATAGCCATCATCCGATAATGGGATTGTTGTTATTCCAAAGTGATCCACGCCGTCATAAACCTTTGCATCATAACCATCCGAGATAAAAATTTTTGATCCATCCGGTGAACGAAAAAAATCAGGTATCGTTCCGTTCCCCATTTCGGCAAGCAGCACTAATTCTGGTTGCACAATTGCCGTTGCTGTAATTGTAGGAGAAGGGGTTCCAGTCACCGTATATGGCGTACTGGTTTGTATTAATTCGGCTTTTTGGAATTGTTTCTGAATTTTTTCTTGGAAAACAATAATGGATAACAAGATCAAAATAATGATCGATATAAAAATTGCTTTTCTTTTCATCCCCAATACCCCAAAAAAAGATTTTTTCAATGGAATTTCACGCCCACAATATCATGTCGACGTTTTCATTTTGAAAGGTGAAGAATTGTGTTGAACTCCATTAATTTTAGCATAGGAAGCTCTTGCTGCATCGTTTTACGAGTCGGTTAATTCATTTTTCCCAGATCAGAGCTAATACACACAAATAATTACATGTATTTTAATTATAATTAGAATAGGTATATGCAATTCTTATCGCTTTGGAGGGATTACATGCAGCGATCCATTTCTTTGAAACTCATACTCAGCTACTTTGTTTTACTCTTCCTGAGTAGTTGCTCTCAATCACAATCTTACATGATATCTGCTACACCTACTATTACGGCAACTGAGACTCCTTCACCAACCATCACTTCGACACCTACCAATACTCCCTCCATAACTCCATCAACGATTACAGTTCGGACCCGAGAAAGTATAGCGGATGAAATGGTCCAAGTATATGTGCCTGCAGGAGAATTTAGAATGGGTTCAAAGATAGGGTCAGAAAATGGTCGCGAGGACGAAAACCCGTTGCATACAGTTTTCCTGGACGCATACTGGATAGATCAGACAGAAGTGACAAATGGAATGTTCCAGGCGTTTATTGATGATACTGGTTATAAAACAGACGCGGAAAAAAGAAGTTACTCATGGATTTTTAACAAAAAAACAGATATGGGATGGGAAATAATAGATGGAGCAGATTGGAAACATCCCATAGGTCCAGAAAGCAGCCTGGAAGGGTTAGAGGCACATCCAGTCGTTCAAATAAGCTGGAATGACGCAGCAGCCTACTGTAAATGGGCAGGAAGAGAATTGCCAACAGAAGCCCAGTGGGAAAAGGCAGTCAGGGGACCGGATGAAAGAATATATCCATGGGGCAATGAATTTGATTGTAATAACGGAAACTTCAATTATTATGATGAACCATTAGTCGATTTTTCAGTGGTAAAAGGCGGTCCAGAGTGTGATAAATACGATACCACTGCACCAGTGGGAAGTTTTCCAGAAGGAGCCAGTCCCTATGGAGCCTATGATATGTCAGGGAATGTTAAGGAATGGGTGGCAGACTGGTATGATAAAAATTTCTATGCAATATCATCAGCCAGTGATGATAACCCAGAGAACACTGTAGATTCGGAAAACAAAGTTTTACGTGGACATAGTTGGTACTTTAATGAGTACTACGTCCGCTCTGCGATCCGCGACTATTATCCGCCAAACAATTCTTACCAATTCATAGGCTTTCGTTGTGCCAGCTCAGATCACACAGCACCCTGAAAGAGATAATTCATATGTTCTTCAAGATTTTTTTTTAGTATACCTCCCCCCTTGGATCATCCCATTCTGCTTTGTAGAATAAGTCTATAAAACCCATTTAGATTAGTAGTCGCTATTATCGTAAGAATGAATAGAAATCGTCGGAGCGACTTGTCAGGATTCCCTGGCAAGTCGTTTCGTTTTACCCAAATATCAAATCAAAATATATTTATGAGGAGTATTATGGAAAAAACAAATACACAATTCTCAAATTTACTGACCGGCGAGGAAATCGCAGAAATCCTGCATGTCTCACGGGCTTATGCCTACCAGCTCATGCGCCAAAAACAGATCACAACAGTCAAGATCGGACGCAGCGTGCGGGTCAGGCCAGAGGATCTGGAGCAATTTATCGCCATGAATCTGGCACAAAACAGCTTAACAGCTGGACGCAATATACAGAACTAATGTTCCATTTTCAATGGAAAAATGCTACAATGATTTGTAACAACCGCACTTTAATAATCGAATACCGGGAAAATTTTGGATTGCTCACAGACGTTTTGCACAGGAGGAAACGATGAGACAGCAATCCAAGGAAAGTAAAACAAAGCGACGCGCCCGTAATGAGGGAAGTATTCAACCAACCCAAAATGGAACATGGCGAGTTTGGGTTACATTGAGTTCAGGTAGACGCATCAGCAAAACACTCTCCACAAGAACTGAAGCACGCGATTGGCTGCAGCAAAAACAATCAGAAGAGGAACAACCTTCACAGGCTGAGCAGACATTTGGAGAATACATACTGGAATGGTTTGAGCACCATTCCTCACAGATCAAAGAATCTACACGATGCGATTACGAAATCATCATCCACAAATACATCCTGCCTGGGTTAAGTCATGTAGTACTCAATACACTTCACCGCTCCCTGTTTGATAAGTTCTATACAAACCTTAGGAAAATTCCAGTTGGAGATACTCAAATCCGATATATTCATCGGATTATCCACAAGGCCCTGCAGGATGCGGTGAACGACCGGATTTTACCATTCAATCCCAGTGATGGCGCGAAAGCGCCGAAAAAGAAAAAATTACAGCGCATCAACTGCCCTTTGAATGAAGAGCAATGTGACTTGCTGGTAACCACCGCCATGCAGAATCCAATCGGACCCTTGATCTATCTGGCGATTAAAACAGGCATGCGGCAAGGCGAATTGTTTGCCCTGAAGTGGGAAGACATCAATTGGCAAAATCAGCAGATTCACATCCAACGTAATTTGCAGCGTGTATTACGCGGAGGAAAACAAGTACGCGATTTCAGCACCCCAAAAACCGCGACAAGCAATCGGGTAATCGTGGTTGGAGATAAAACCATTGAGGTATTAAGATTTCAACAGCGGGAAAATGAACTAAAAAAGATGCTGGTAAAGAAACGCTGGCAGGAGAACGATCTTGTTTTTCCGTCAAGCATCGGTACCCCGATGAGTCAGAGCAATACCATAAAACAATTCTCATTGATCCTGAAGGAAGCCAAACTCCGACACATTCGTTTTCATGATCTGCGGCACATCGCTGCCTCAATCATGCTCAACCATGGGATTCCATTATTAACAGTAACCTACATCTTGGGACATTCACAGCCATCCACCACATTAAACATGTACGGTCACCAATTCAGTGCCATGGAAGTGCAGGCCGCCTGCCTGATGGATGATATTTTCTCAAAATCACAACCTACTCCCCTCCCCGCTGAATTTCTCTCACATTCAAATCTTAAAAAGTAATTTTTGAATCTTAAAGAAAGTTGAGAGAATTTAAAAAAAGTATTGCACGATTGGTGCACGTTTTTTTGGGATTAAAGAAATCAGACGGCATATACCCGTATATGTGCCGTCTGACATCGTAGAAACCCCCATATATATGTGCCCCAGGAGGGACTCGAACCCCCAACCAACTGATTCGAAGTCAGGTACTCTATCCATTGAGCTACTGGGGCGGACTCAGCACCATTATACTTGATTTTCTTTGATTCGCCAATTGATTGACTCTTGCTCCATTTACAGCGGGAAACCAATCAATTTCGTTTGAACAGCACCTTAATATAGCGCTTTATGTTCAAACTTTCTCCGGATAGCAGCAAATCTGCCTGGAATAACCCTGCGATTAACCTCATACAGATGTACGCACTCCCCGCCAGAATGAGCGCAGATAGCAACGGCTCCCAAAATGGCAGCTTGGCAACCGAATAACGCATCATCATTGCCAATGGTGAGGTAAGCGGAAAATAACTAAGAATAACTGGAAAAACTTTGTTTGGTGCCTGTGAAAATACACTGACAAACATCAATGGCACAATCATGGGCATAACAAAAAACACGGTCATCTGCGAAGACTCACGCATGTTGGGTGCCATTGCCCCCACACCCGCCATGAGAACGGCATATAGAAAATATCCCAATAAAATGAAGACGACACTCCAGACCAGGAAAATTGGCGGCAATTGGAATTGATCGCTGATCTGGAATGTTTGACCACTTAATTGCAGTAGCAACCAGCCCGTCCCGCCCCATAACAGGAATTGCAGTAAACCCACCACTCCACGAGATAGTATCTTTCCAAACAACATGGTCTCAGGATCAATGGATGTTAATAATATCTCCATGACCCGATTTTCTTTTTCCGTGGTAATACTATTCATTAACATACTGGATGTGGTAATGATGATCACATAAAACAACATCGAGACAACATAGGGCACAATAAAGGTTAACCCTTCTTCAGGATCACGCTGCTCTGCCACAGGTTTGCCCTGACTTACATCTCGTACTTCAATCTGTATGTCTGAAAGTGGATTATAAAACTGCTCAACACTCAATCCCGCCTTCGTTAACAAATTCTCTCGCAGTGCAACCTCAATAACCCAGGTACGTTCCAAACCCTGCATCATATCGTAATCCACTTGGTAGGAGATGATTTGACCACCTGTCAAATAGTCTTCCGGAACAAGATAATATCCGCTGATCGTGCCATCATCCAGTGCTTTTTGTGCAGCATCAGTGTCCGGATAGGCGATCAACAGGGCTTGAACATTATCAGGAAGTTCAAGAATTAATGCGGATTGATCTACCAATCCTTCAGGCATTGATTCCTCTTGAGGAGCAATCATTTCAACGATTGCATTATTTTCAATCCCTTTTGATTTAGTCATTTGCCCGGCAATCAGAAATACCGCAGAAGAAATTAGAGGTAAGAGAAACAGTGAAATTAAAAATGATTTTCGGTTAACAACACTGATCAGTTCGTGTTTGAAAATGGTCCATAATTTGGATTTCATCATGCCTCCCTGCCCCGTAATCCACGGAATATTTCTTTAAAAGACAACCGTTTTCCATAGCGCAGCATACCTAAACGGAAAATGGAGCCTGTTAATCGCACAGCGACATAGGCAGAGACGACCAGCAAAGTGATGGATAATGCACTTTGCCATATGGGGATGTCTGTAAATACAGCGCGCAAGGGTAAGGTAACCGGGGCAGTCAAGGGGAAAAGACTCAATCCAACGCTGAATGCGGAATTTGGATTTTCAATTAATAATGCCATAAACCAATATGGCGCGACAATCGGCAGCGTAAATAAACCGGACACTTGTTGCGCTTCCTGCGTTTCTGTTACGGTAGCGCCTAATGCCGCCATCATTGCTGCAACGAGAATAAACGCCGGAATCAAAGTTAATAAAGACAGGTAAAAAAACTGGGGGTCAATCCGTGCATTAAAGTTTTCTAAAATTGCTGGCCCAACGAAAATATATGCCAGTAATGGCAAACCAAACCAGAATAACATTTGCACCAAACCAACAGATAAATTACCGTAAATTTTCCCGGTCATTAATTGATTTGATGAAACCGAAGTCAGCATAATTTCCATCGTTCGATTTTCTTTTTCTTCAACAACTGCTCGAAGCAAATATCCCCCACTGGTGTTTATTACGACCATAAACAATATACCGCTAATAATGGGAACAAATATCACATACCATTCATTCGAAGATTGCTGACGATCGGTTTCAATAGATTGAACGGTAATTTCAGGATCATACAAGATTCGTGATCGTAAATCTGTGGCAACATTTGCCAAAGAACGTTCATTCATCATATCATCCAACACGGTCAAGACATTGTGATCTGGTTCACCATTCGAGATCAGGTGGATAACGCCCTGTTCAGGATAGCCTTCCGGGATAATATAATAGGCATTAATTTCCTCTGCTTCCAGTAAATCCGCAACCTGGTCCTCACGAGTTGCAAAAATCAGTTCGGTTTCAGAAAATAATTCATCATTCTTCCCGTCAGCAATATAAGCTGAGACCTGCTCGGAAAGATACCCACCTTTGTCTACCAGGCCAATTTTGTATTGTTCCATACTCAGTAACCCAATCGCAACTCCCATTGCCATCATGAAAACAATAAACAAAGGTAATCCTAACAGAATGAGTAAAAATCGTTTCCGCAAAACATGTCTCAAAAATTCATATTTTGCCACCAGCCAAATTTTATTCATCGCGCTGCTCCGTCTGACCTTTGACAACCTCTATGAATATTTCATCCAGAGAAGGTACCGCAACTTCAAATCGATTCAATGATATTCCCTGCTCAACCAAAGATTTTAACAAATCCTGGGCAGAGACGCCTTCCTCCAAAACACAGCAGTACCCGCCATTTTCCTTTTTCATGGATGCTATGCCAGCAATATGATCCGGCAATCCGTTTTGTGACTGTAAAATAATATCGCGGCCGCTGTATGACTGACGTATTTTTTGAACATCCCCGTTCAATAATACTTTCCCTTTATCAATCAATACAATTTCATCACACATCGATTCAGCCTGATGCATCTGATGCGTACACATGATCACGGCAGTACCTCGACGACGTTCCTCATGCAGGATTTCCTTGACCATCTGAGTATTTACCGGATCCAATGCAGTGAATGGCTCATCAATGATAATCACTTCCGGATGATGGATCAGTGTTGCAATTAATTGTGCTTTTTGCTGCATGCCTTTGCTGAGTTCTTTTATCTTTTTCTTGCGATGCTCAGCTAAATCAAATTTCTCTAAATACTTTTGCAATCTTTTTTGTGCAACAGATTTAGATAAACCCTTTAATGAAGCAAGATACAACAAACAGGATTCCAATTGAATATCCTGATATAAACCGCGTTCTTCAGGCAAATAACCGATGCGATTCTTCTTTTCTTCGGTCATCTTGCCACCCAATACCTGTACCGAACCACTATCTGCTTTAAAAATATCCAGTATGATGCGAATTAAAGTCGTTTTTCCTGCGCCATTCGGACCAAGTAATCCGAATATGGTACCCGCCTGAACCTGAAAGCTGGCATGGTCTACTGCCAACGTATTTCCAAATTTTTTAACCACTCGATCTACAACTATTGAGGTCATTGTCATCTCCATTCGATATATATAGATACAATCTTATCCGATATTGAACAACTTCACCAGATACGAGCATAAAAAAAGCCTCCCGTTTGGGAGGCTTTTACAATAAGTAGATAAAAAATTATTCTTTTTCGTAAGGCTCCCCATCGGCAGCTGGCATTTGACCTTTTCCAACAACACCTGCCAGGACAATCATGGTGGCGACATACGGTGCCATCAATAGGAATTCCGATGGAATATTGATTTGCAAAATCGCGATTCGGGACGCCAATGAATCCGCAAAACCAAACAACAAACCGGCACCGAACGATCCAAAAGGTGTCCAGTTACCAAAGATCATCGCTGCCAGGCCAATAAAACCACGTCCAGCGGTCATGACTTCATCAAAACGTCCAACAGAACCTAGCGTGAAATATGCACCGCCAAAACCTGCCATCATACCGCCAAGAATTACAGCAGTATAGCGAGTTCTGAACACATTAATACCCAATGTATCGGCCGCTTTAGGGTGCTCACCAACGGAGCGTAAACGTAAGCCCCATTTGGTCTTGAATAACACCACTTGAATGAGTATCAGGAAAAAAATCAAAGCATACACAAACATATTGTTATTAAACAAAATTGGACCAATAACCGGTATATCTACTAATCCGGGAATGGGAGTAGATTTAAAAATCGCCGGGTTATTTAATTCCTGATATGTCTGTAGAAATTTCGCCGACAAATACGATGTGAGACCTGTCGCCAGAATATTAATAACTGTACCAGCGATAATTTGATTCGCTTTATACTTGATGGATAATACACCCAGTAAAAGCCCCATCAAACCGCCAATAAATACTGCTGATGCTAAAGCAAGCCATAATCCTACGGCTTCATTCGCAATATGAATACGAGCCACACTACCCACATATGCTGACACAAAAGCACCGGAGAGCATCATGCCCTCGATTGCAATATTCACTACACCAGCACGTTCACACAGTACACCGGAAAGCGCCCCCAGCGTAATAGGTACCGCTTTGTTCAATGTTGTAGCCAGTAAACCAGCCAAATTTAATGATTTATCTGCTGTTGCCCAAACCAGGAATCCAAAAACAAATAAAGCAACCACAATGGCTAATACCCAATTTGTCCATTTCTTAAATCCACGTGCAATCTGATAGCCACCAGCAACAGCGGCCATGATTGCAATTATGGAGAGAACTTGTCGACTATGTACTTGCCAGGGAGGAATTTCAACAGCAACGTTGCCACGTGTCAGACCAAACGTAGAAATAATATCACCATCTACGCCATTCATAAAAAATAACCAGACAATCATGGCTAACAACAGGAATAAGATACCCATTACAATACGACGAGTCTTGGGCTCTGTAGAAAGTTGGCGATGGAAAACTTGTTCACTCATGGCTTAATTCCCTCCCCAACTGCGCACTGTAATTTCACCTTCACCATCAGCGGGTTTTCGCAGTCGATAAATAGTGCGGATAATTGCAGGTGCGGCGATAAACATCAAAATAACTGCCTGCAAAATAGAAATAATATCTACCGGGATATTGGCAACCACCTGCATTCGCGTTGCTCCATTTCGCAATGTACCAAATAGAATAGCGGAAAGAACAACCCCAACTGGATGATTATTCCCCAATAAGGCCAATGCAATACTATCGAAACCATACCCGGATGAGAAAGCCATGGCCAAATTGTGATTGACACCCATAACCTCATTGATACCTGCCATACCAGCTAACGAACCAGAAAGTACCATTGCCAGAATCGTATTCTTGGTTACATTCATCCCTGCGTATTTAGCTGCATTCGGGTTCGCACCAACAGTACGGAGATCAAAACCCCAGGTTGTTTTAAACAGGAACCAATATACCAACCAGGCTACTAGCAAAGCCACAAAGAATCCCATATGGAAACGGGTTGGCTCACCAAAAAATACCGGGAATTTTGCAGAATCGGCAATACTTGGGCTAATCGGGTTAAAGGAGTCTGGCCGCATCATTGGCCCGTTGAGCAGCCAATCACTTAAGCGGAAGGCAATGTAGTTCATCATGATCGTATTGATGACTTCATGTCCTCCTGTTTTTGCTTTCAACCATCCAGGGATAAACCCCCAAATCGCACCACCTGCTGCACCAGCCAATAGGGTCAACGGTATATGAATAATCGCTGGTAAACCAGTGATCGAATATCCAATGAATGTACCGGTAATGGCACCTATAAAAATCTGACCCTCAACGCCAATGTTGAAAACACCAGCGCGGAAACCGAGTGCAACAGCCAATCCTGCAAAGATATATGGCGTTGAAGCAACCATACTTTCCAGAAAAGGATTAAACGCTTTGCGGATTTCCAGGTTGTCGCCTGAACCCAGTGCACGTACGATGGCTGCAGGATCACCGATGGAACCATTAAACAAAGCCTGATAGGCGATGCTTACCGTTTCCCATGCGGTTTTTAATCCGGCTCCAAAAGACTGTCCGAAAGCAACATATACTTGCTCAGTAGTAAAAATGATAAACAATCCACCGAGTAGTAAACCAGTTACAACAGCCAGGATCGGAATCAAAATGATCTGTCCCAGGCTGCGCTTGCCTGATTTCCCGTTTAGCGGAGTATTTTCCTGGAGCTCTTCCAAGAGAATTTTTCCGGCATCAGGTCGAGGCGCTTCGTTTTTATTTTTTTGATCCGTCATTTTGTTTGCCTTTTTATTGATGAACTTCCATTTTTTGGTTTTCATCCACCTGGGCTTTTGCCTGTTCAACGGATACGCCAGCCATCAACAAACCAATATAATTTTTATTGGCTTCTTTTGCAGGGACGACCGCAACAATTTTGCCGCGATACATTACTGCAATTCGATCTGATAACTGAAGAATTTCATCCAATTCGGTTGAAACCAAAAGAACTGCAACACCGTCATCACGGCGTTTAAGGATTTGTGTATGGATATATTCAATGGAACCAACATCCAGACCGCGGGTTGGTTGACTTGCTACCAAAAAATTCAGTGGACGGGATAACTCCCGTGCAACAATCACTTTTTGTTGATTCCCACCTGAAAGAGAACCTGCATTGGTTTCAGCGCTGGGTGTCCTAATATCAAAATCTGAAATTAAACCATCAGCGTTTTCTAAGGCCTGATCCCAATTCATTTGAATCCCTTTTGCATATGGATCCTTGTAATACATATTGAGAATCAAATTATCTTTGACCGGAAAACCTAAAACCAAACCATCTCGTTGACGATCTTCAGGGATATGTCCCGAGCCCAGCTCAGTAATCCTGCGTGGAGAAGCATTGGCAATCTCCGTTTCCATCAACTTTATACTTCCCGATTGTGCACCGCACAAACCTGTTATAACCTCAACCAATTCGGTTTGGCCATTCCCCTGAACGCCTGCAACACCAAGAATCTCACCTCGAAAAACTTCAAAATTAAGACCTTCTACAGCAATCTGATTTAATTGATTGGTAACAACCAGATCTTTGACATCCAGCACCAAATCAGTCGGCGTACTGGCTGCTTTATGCAAAACCAAATCAACTGGCCGCCCAACCATCATTTCAGCTAATTTACTTTGATCTGCTTCCTGAGGTTTGGTTGAGCCAACAACTTTTCCGCGGCGAATCACAGTGATTCGATCAGAAATATCCAGAACCTCGCGCAATTTATGGGTGATAAAGATGATCGATTTTCCTTGTTCGGCCAGGGAGCGCATGATTTTAAAGAGTTCATCAGCTTCTTGTGGCGTTAAAACAGCAGTCGGCTCATCAAAAATAAGGATATCAGCCTGACGATATAGTAATTTAATAATTTCAACACGCTGCTGTACACCAACTGGCAAGTCTCTGACATAGGACTCCGGATCAACTTGCAAACCATATTTTTCAGAAATTTCGCGAATCTTTTCAGCGGCAGATACACGGTCCAGAAAACCAAATTTACTTTCTTCCTCACCAAGCATTACATTTTCAGTTACGGTAAATACTGGAATTAACATAAAATGCTGATGCACCATGCCAATTCCGGCATCAATAGCATCACTTGGGGAATGAACGGCAATCTCTTTCCCACGCACATGGATATTCCCTTCAGTGGGCTGATATAACCCATACAAAATATTCATTAAGGTGGATTTCCCTGCACCATTTTCCCCCAATAATGCATGAATCTCACCCTCGTTCAGGGTCAAATCAATGTGATCATTAGCCAATACACCTGGGAAACGCTTGGTAATTCCATTCAATTCAAGAATTGGCGTCATACTTTTCTCCCAAAAGGGTTTTCAACATTGCTTCTTGCAAAATGGGCTGGCACCCAAAATAATGAGGCCAGCCCAGCATTGCGATTCATTTTGCTATGCAGGCGTGTTGCAAACTACAACATGCCATTGATATATTATCTGTTTTCACAGAGCTAAGTAACGATTTATTGAGCAGGACTAGTTTGAATGTCACCAGCAATGATTGCGGCTTTCAAAGCATCTAATTCGGCTTTCATTTCATCGGATACCATGCCATCTACATCGTGGAAGTCAGCAATGCCAACGCCACCGTTTTCGAGGGTACCACTGAAGAAACCGCCAGCGAATTCACCATCAACAACTTGTTTTGTCACATCAAATACAGATAGATCCATTTTCTTCAATACTGAAGTCAGGGTTACATCAGCATAATTGGAAGCACTCTCGTACCAGTCAGAGTCTACACCAATGATGTAGGCATTTCCGCGTTGTTGTACGGCGGCTGCGGCACCCAAACCAACAGGACCAGCTACCGGCATGATGATGTCGGCGCCTTCGTCCATCAGGCTCTCGGCCAGGTTGCGGCCATCGTCGGTGCTTTCGAAGTTACCAGCGAACAAACCAGTCTGGGCTTCTTCGTCCCAACCTAATACTGCTACATCGGTTCCTTTCTCTGCATTGTAATACTTCACACCCATGGCAAAGCCATCCATGATAGCAGTTACGGTAGGAATCTGGATACCACCAAAGGTACCAACTTTACCAGTCTCGGTCATACCTGCTGCCAGGTAACCTGCCAGGAAAGCAGCTTCGTCAGTTGCATATACCAGGCCCAAAACATTGGGGATTACGGGATCATAGCCATAGTCAATAATGGCAAAGCTCTGATCAGGATTGGCTTCGGCGGCTGCTGCAGTGGCATCACCCAACAAGAAACCAACGGTTACGATCAGATCACAACCTTCTTCAATGAAAGCATTGATGTTCTTCTCATAATCGGTTTGCTGCTGGCTTTCCAGGTATTTACCTTCAACACCCAGTTCGGCCATGGCATTCTCGATTCCTTTATATGCAGTTGCATTAAAGGATTTGTCGTCAATACCGCCTGCATCGGTTACTTCGCAAACCTTATACATCATAGCGGCAGGCTCTTCAGCAGCAGGTTCTTCTGCTGCAGGAGCTTCAGCGGCAGGTTCTTCTGCAGCAGGAGCTTCAGCCGGGGCTGTGGTGTTCTGGCATGCTGACAATAACATGGCAAGCACGATTAACACACTAAAAATTGGATAGAATTTTTTCAACATTTCTTTCTCCTCATTTTTTGAAATCTCTGAAACATTCTATGCTTTTTAAAAACGCTGTAACGTGTTAAAAAGTATACAGTAATTATAAACCACTTGCAATTAAATCAGGGAGTTTGTCAGACATTTGATATGAACAATGTCCTTTTCCATCATTTAATCCGCTTTTGCTTCGCCTTTTTTCAATAAACTCATCAAAAATATTGCTAAAAATATAAAAATCGGACTAATTAACATCATCAAGTTGTAATTATTACCTGTATGCTGAATTAACTGACCAAATACAATTGGTCCTGTAATGGCTGCCAGAGTGGATGCAAAATAATATAAACCGGTATATGTACCAATGCGTGCATCTTCTGTCATATCCACAATCATCGGCAGGGAATTAATATTAATAAATGCCCAACCAATGCCAGCAACCATGAGCACTAAACCCACGACTCTTAATTTGCCAACCACCGGGATGGTTGCCACTAGGGTGAGCAGTGTATCAGCTTTCAAGATATACATGGAAAATACAGATAAAGCAAGCAAAACCAATCCCACTGAAATAGTCCGTTTTCGGCCAAATTTTGCCCCGATAAATCCTGAAGGTAAAGCAAAAATCAGAAATAGCAGGGAAATAAAAGTTAACTGAAATGCACTTTCCGATCCGGATAATCCCAGGTGATTAACCCCGTACAAGGTGAAAAATGCTTCAATGGCATTGTAGCTCACAAACCACAAAAAAATGGCACTGAGCATGTACAATGCACTTTTGTCTTCTTCTTTAAACAGGAGTTTAATACTCTTGATCAGCCCTGGTGTATCCTCTTTTGCAGCAATTTCATAGTCACGTGGTTCTTTAATCAAAACAAGGACTAATAGAGATGAAATCACCACCAAAACAGAGCCTAACCAAAAAGGAAAGGCTTCATTCATCGCAAACAGTTTTGAGCCGATGAAATAAGAAACAACTGCCCCAACTCCTCCCATGAAATTGATAATACCATTTGCTTGTGATCGATATTTGGATGGTGTAATATCCGGCATTAAAGCTACAACAGGTGTACGCCAAAATGCCATAGATAACAAGAGGCTCATTGTTGACGCAACAAATAGTGGCAATATATGGGCAATCGGAATGAATCCAAATGCTACAGCGCTGATTGGTGCCCCGATTGCAATGAATGGCAAACGCCTGCCAATTTTAGTGCGCAAGCGATCAGAGAACGCACCCACTGGAGGTTGAATGAGCAATCCAGCAATGTTATCCAGCACCATGAAGAAACCAACCCATCCTGCGCTTAACCCAAACTTTTGATTGAGAAAAATGGGTACAAATGCATTGTAAGTTGACCAAATAATACTAACGCCAAAAAAGCCAAAACCAAGCAAGAATATTTTTGAATAGCTAAATTTTTTCTGCATTATATAATTTCCTTATTGATCAGTTTCATGATTCTGCTCTGGAATTGAGTCTTCCTGCTCTAGTGCAGCTAGGAATTTCAAATCTGCTTTATCTAATGAAGCGCTCTCCAATAAATCAGGTCTTTTTTTTGATGTTCGCAACAAGGATTGTTGCCTGCGCCACAAATTAATATGGGCATGATTGCCAGAAATCAATACCTCCGGCACACCCCAATCACGAAATTCAGCCGGGCGTGTATAATGTGGATACTCTAGTAAACCACTGGCATGCGAATCATCCGATGCTCCGGTTGGATCGCCCAAAACACCAGGGAGTATACGAGAAATGGCATCCATCATGATCAGTGTTGGTAACTCACCCCCGGTCAGCACATAATCACCAATGGATATTTCATCGGTGACCAGGTGCTCACGCACTCGTTCATCCACACCTTCATAACGACCACAGATCAACCCAATGCGCTCATAACTGGCAAATTCCTGTGCGATACGTTGATCAAATACTCTGCCTTGGGGTGTTAACAATACAATTGGGTATTGAGATGTTTTTCCCATGATATCTTCAACCGCAGCAAAAATCGGCTCTGGTTTCATTACCATTCCCCCACCACCGCCATATGGCGTATCATCGGTAACATGATGTTTGTCTGTAGTCCAATCTCGAATGTTGTGCAATGCTACCTGTACCAGACCTTTTTCAATTGCCCGGTTCAAAATACTAATTTTTATATAGGGTTCAAAAATTTCCGGAAATAAAGAAAAAATGTCGAATTGCATGCTTATATTCTAATGGCAGGTACATACACTGGCAAGACATTCACATGTTAACACTATGTTAGAAACCTATTTGTATAGCATTCAACTTCTTGACGGGCAATCCAAGCGAATGGTAAGATGACAATATGTATTTAAGTGGCAGTAAATGGAGTATGAATAAAAGGAAGCGCCATCCGAATCCATGGCGGATTATCTTATTAATGGTAGTAATAGGCTTTTTTGTCTATTTACAAGCTTTTGTTGTTCCAGTAACCGAACCATGGTTCATACCCACGCCTACAGCAACACGATCACCTGATTCATTTATTAATGAAGCGGAGAATTATCTACTGGAAGGTAAAACCTCGCAAGCTATTGCTTCCTATCAAAATGCGATATTGGCGGATCCTAAAAATGTCAGTAATTATATTAAAGTCGCTCGTTTACTCGCTTATACTGGCAATTACGAAGAATCTGCTACCCAGGCAGAAAACGCTCTGTTATTAAATCCTAATAATTCTATGGCATTAGCCATACGAGGTTGGGTAAAAGGCCTGGATGGTGATTATTTGGCTGCTACCGAATCTTTGAAAAACGCAATTACCTATGATCCAAATAATAGTATTGCTTATGCCTACTATTCCGAAGTGTTATCGTTACAACAATTGGATGGGCAAGGACAAATCGGTACATTGGAAGAAGCCATTGAGTATTCACGTACGGCACAAGAATTGAATCCCACTGCTATGGAAACCCATAGAGCCAGAGGATTAATCCTTGAATTAACCTCAAATTATGAAGAAGCCGCCACCGAGTTCGAAGCTGCCATCGCTCAAAATTCTGATATCGCCGATTTACATCTTTCATTAGGTCGTAATTATCGGGTATTAGAACGTTATGATGATGCCGTCACCGAATTTGTTCGTGCCAACTCCCTTAACCCCAATGATTTTTTGCCAGAATACTATATATCACGGACTTATGCTTCGATTGGTGATTATGTAAAAGCGATTCAATTCGCTGAACAGGCAATTACTGATTATCCTGAATATCCAGTTTTATACGGTAATTTGGGTACCTTGTATTATCGTTATAAACAATACAATCGTGCTATTGATGCACTACGCATGGCAATTCAGGGAGGTGTTACGGATGATGGTGTAATCGTTGAAGGATTGCCACTGGATTACGGCACAATTTCCGAATACTATTACATTTATGGTCTCTCACTGGCCCGTGAAGGCGAGTGCGCCGAGGCGTTACAAATTGCACAAGCGCTGGTTCAAATTGTCCCGGATGATGAATATGCCGTGGCAAATGCCGAAGCCATGAATGAAATGTGTCTTATTGAAGCCAATAAACCCTTCCCCACAGCCACGGCAACGCTTGAAGGCCAAATCGAAGAAACACCCGTTCCTGATACGGAACAGTAAATATGAACCTTACTGGAAAGAATATTTCCTTTCGCAATCAAAATAACAAAAGCAACCCGAATCGCGTTCTGGTTTTATTAGCATTATTAATCGCCGTAGCATTTATCTTGCAGGCACAAAATCAGGGGCGGATTGTCTCTCCATTTGCACCGACACCCATTCCGACACGCTCTTCTGAATCCTATCGCATGGAAGCTGAAACTCATTTTTATTCCGGTGCCATAAATAAAGCCATCAAAGTATATCAATCTGGCATCGCCATTGATCCTGAAAACGCACAATTATATGCTGAATTAGCTCGTATTCAAACATACTCCTCAAATCTACTAACCACGGATATTCAAAAGCGAGAACGCCTGCAGGAGGCTTTGGACAACATCAACAAAGCTGTTGAATTGGATGAAAACAGCAGCATGGCACATGCCGTGCGCGCTTTTGTATTAGATTGGTACTCAAACCCTATAATATCTGGGGTTGAAAGTGCCGAATATCTGGCTGAGGCATTTACAGAATCACAAATTGCTACAGAATTGGATAATACCAATACCTTGGCGTTAGCCTATTACGCTGAAATTCTTGCGGATGAACAAAAACTAAACGCGGCAGAATTAACCATTAGAGAAGCACTCGCGCAAGATCAGGGAATCATGGATGTTCACCGTATTCATGCTTTGATTCTGGAATCGCAAGGGTTATATGGCGATGCCATTGATGCCTATGAACGTGCCGTAGAAATTACACCCAGTCTGACCTTTTTATATATTCAAATTGGTGTGAATTACAGACAACTACGTGAATATGACACAGCGCTGGAATATTTTGCCAAGGCTGCCAAAATCAATGAAAATCTTGAAATCAAAGATCCGATTCCTTACCTGGCCATCGGGAAAACCTATTCACAAACAGGTGATTTCTTCATTGCTTCGTTGAATATGCAAAAAGCTTTGAATTTTGATCCAACCAATCCGGATATTTTCGCCTCGGTTGGGATCACCTACTTTAAAAACCGCAACTACGAAGGCGCCATACCGGCCCTGAAATGCGCTGTTTATGGTTGCACTGCAGAAGAGAGCTGTGAAGTGCGCCAATGTGATCCGGAAACAGATGTCATGGCACCGGTAAGCGGAGTCGCCCTATCTGATACCACATCCGTTTATTACTATACCTACGGCAGTGTTTTGGCTGCGATGCACCGCGATGTAAATGGCCATTGTGAAGAAGCCATGAAAGTACTTAAAGAAGTAGATGAAGTATATTTCGATGATGAAATTATTCATCCCATCGTAACTGAAAGCCAGGAAATCTGCTTTTCTTACGGTTATACGATTCCCCAATAAATCAGTATCAGAATTTTATTAGAATGGATTTTTTTTCCTTGACTTCTGCTCCAAAGATAGGTATCATTTGGACGGATTAGCACTCATGTGCAAAGAGTGCTAAAACACAATAAACGAAAAACAGATCAATATTTGATACTGGAGGCAGTTATGGCAATGAATCTCAAACCATTAGGGAGTAGAGTTGTCGTTGAACCCGTTGAACAAGAAGAAGTTACAGCTTCGGGCATCGTTTTACCGGAATCCGCTAAAGAAAAACCCCAAAAGGGTGTTGTTTTGGCAGTGGGCGCTGGTGATCGCGACGACAAAGGTAACCGCATCGCTATGGATGTGGCAGTAAAAGAT
This sequence comes from Chloroflexota bacterium, assembly GCA_016838895.1. Taxonomy (GTDB): domain Bacteria; phylum Chloroflexota; class Anaerolineae; order Anaerolineales; family Anaerolineaceae; genus UBA5203. The sequence continues at coordinate 8,363 of JAEKNU010000038.1, read as the reverse complement.
ACCGTGTTATTTGCCAAATACGGTGGCACTGAAATTAAACTTGATGGCAAAAAATATCTCATTCTGCGCGAAAGCGACATTCTGGCAATTGTAGAATAATAATAGGAAATAGAAAGGGAGTTTACCTATGGCAGCAAAACAACTTTTATTTGGCGAAGAGGCCCGCCGAAGTTTAAAAAATGGTATTGACATCGTCGCTAACGCAGTCGCGACTACCTTAGGCCCCAAAGGTCGCAATGTTGCAATCGATCGCAAATTTGGTTCACCTACCATCACCCATGATGGCGTAACCGTAGCCAAAGAAATTGAATTGGAAGATCCATTTGAAAATATGGGCGCCCAATTACTGAAAGAAGCAGCAACCAAAACCAACGATATCGCTGGTGATGGTACAACTACCTCAACCGTACTTGCTCACGCAATCGTAACTGAAGGCTTGAAAACTTTAGCCGCTGGCGCCAATCCCATGTTACTGAAACGTGGCATTGAGGCTTCCTCTAAAGCAATCGCCGAAAATATCAAAAGCCAGGCGATTGAACTAACAACCAAAGATGACATTGCCAATGTCGCCAGCATCTCCGCTCAGGACCGTATGATCGGCAATCTGATCGCTGATGTGATGGACAAAGTTGGTAAAGACGGTGTGATCACCGTTGAAGAATCCAAAGGTTTGGAATTCGAACAGGAATATGTTGAAGGTATGCAATTTGACCGCGGCTATATTTCTGCTTATTTCGTGACTGATTCCGAACATATGGATGCCGTTATCAGTGAACCCAATATCCTGATTTACGACAAGAAGATCTCTGCTGCTGCTGATATCGTTCCTGTTCTTGAGAAATTGGTCCAGGTTGGAAAACGCGACCTGGTAATCATCGCCGAAGATATTGATGGCGAAGCACTGGCAACCCTGGTATTGAACAAACTGCGTGGTATGGTAAACGTACTCGGTATCAAAGCCCCTGGCTTTGGCGATCGCCGTAAAGCTATGCTGCAGGATATCGCCACCCTCACCGGTGCTGCCGTTATCTCTGAAGAAACTGGGCGCAAGCTCGAAACCGTCACCATCGCTGATCTTGGACAGGCTGAAAAAGTTGTCTCCGACAAAGAGAATACCACCATCATCGGTGGTAAAGGCGACGAAGCCGCTATCAAAGGCCGTATCGATCAGATTCGTATCGAAATCGACAAAAGCACCAGCGATTACGATCGCGAAAAACTGCAGGAACGCCTGGCTAAACTGACCGGTGGTGTTGCCATCATTCGTGTTGGCGCAGCAACCGAAACTGAGCTGAAAGAAAAGAAACATCGTGTTGAAGATGCTCTTTCTGCCACTCGTGCAGCCGTTGAAGAAGGTATCGTCCCAGGTGGTGGAGTTGCATTGATTAACGCCATTTCCGCTCTGGATGGTATCAAAATGGATAGCGATGACGAACAGATCGGCGTCAACATCGTTCGCAAAGCATTGGAAGTTCCCATGCGAAAGATCGCTGAAAATGCCGGAAAAGATGGTTCCGTGATCATTGAGAATGTCCGTCGTGAACAAGCCAAAGTAAAAAGTTTGAAAATCGGCTACGATGTGCTCACCGAAACCTATGGCGATATGCTCAAAGCCGGTGTAATTGACCCTGCAAAAGTTACCCGCGGCGCAATGGAAAATGCAGCTTCAATCGCTGCTATGATCCTGACCACCGAAGCATTGGTAACTGATGTTCCCCAACCGGAATCCGCAATGCCAGCACAACCACAAATGCCTTACTAAATACAGATTGATCGCTCAAAACCCCTGCAAATTGCAGGGGTTTTTTTATGGTAAAATTGTGCCTGAATTCCTGCACATTGTCCTGACAAGCACGCTCAGGTTTCCCATCATCAAAATTAAACAGAAAAGGTTTTATTATGCCCGTAAGAATAGCTGAACATTTGCCAGCCAAAGGAATACTTGAAAGCGAGAATATTTTCGTCATGGGCGTTGAACGCGCCAGCCATCAGGATATTCGCCCCTTAAAAATCGTGATCATGAATATCATGCCCACAAAAATTTTTACAGAAACACAATTACTCCGTGTGATCGGGAATACTTCCTTACAGGTGGATGTAACCTTTTTGCATCCCATTTCCCATCATTCGAAAAATACATCTCACGAGCATCTCGAATCTTTTTATAACACATTTGATGAAATTAAAAATCAGCGCTTTGATGGCATGATCATCACCGGTGCTCCGGTTGAATTACTGCCCTTTGAAGAAGTCGATTACTGGGAAGAGTTAACCCAAATCATGGAATGGGCACGTAAAAACGTCTTTTCCACATTTCATATTTGTTGGGGCGCGCAGGCAGGCATGTACCACTTTTACGGTATTCCAAAATACCCGCTGCCCCGGAAAATGTTCGGTGTCTTTGCACATTCTATCAACCAACAGCATGTAAAATTGCTGCGCGGATTTGATGATATTGTATATGCGCCACATTCCCGGCATACAGAAGTGCGCCGTGAGGATATAGAAAAATGCCCGGAACTCGATATTCTAGTCGAATCTGAACAGGCAGGCATCTACATTGTAGCCTCCAAAGATGGTCGCCAGATATTTGTCACAGGTCATTCTGAATATGAACCCCTTACCCTCAAAGCTGAATACGATCGTGATATTGCCAAAGGGTTGGATATCCAGGTGCCATGCAATTACTATCTTAATGATGATCCCAACACCACGCCACTGGTTACCTGGCGGGCACATGCCAATCTGCTATTTTCCAATTGGCTGAACTATTACGTTTATCAGGAAACGCCATTTGATTTGAATGAATTACAATAAACCTAGAAATCATCAATTTTCTTGATTCAATTTCTTAATGTATTACCCTGTTGTTGTAGTAGTGACAATTCATGAATTGCCGCAACAATTTCTTCGGCGGTCATTATTTATTATGGATCTTTATAAGAATAGATGAATTAACGTCATAAAGGGAAGATTGTGGTGGCAGATAAATTCTTCGGTTTCAAACAAATTCAATTGCAAAAAGATCTCATAAAAAACATAAAGCGCGGTCATTGTTGGGTTTATGCAAATGCATTACGCAATATCCCCACTGCAAAATCGGGTTCAGCAGCGGTGTTACTGGATAACAGGGGTGGAAAACCCATCGCGGTTGGTTTTCTGGATCCACAACATCCCATCCCTTTCCGTATTTGCAGCACACAAATCGTGGATATTACTAGAGAAAACTGGTTACTCTCACGCCTGAATGAGGCATTTGCGATAAGGCAGCAAAGTATGCCTCCTGCAACAACTGCATATCGCTTAATCAACGGCGAAGGTGATCGCTTACCCGGCATGATCTGTGACATTTACAATGAGTATGCTGTTATTCAGTTTGATAGCGCTGGATGCCGGGCATTTTATGCTCAGGAAACCATCATTAACTGGTTGCAAACGACTTTTTCTCTCAAATCAATTATCGATCGTTCGCGCTTTCACAATAAACCATTAACTCTTTTTGGAACAGTACCAAATGAACCGGTAACGTTTAATGAATATGGACACCTCTTCACTGCAGATTTGCAGCAGGGCCAAAAAACCGGCTTCTTTCTGGATCAGCGAGAAAACCGACGGCAGATTGAATTGATTGCCAATGGAAAGCAGGTCGTAAATATTTTTGGATATACAGGCGGGTTTTCTGTCTATGCCGGAAAAGGCGGCGCCAGTGAAGTAACCACAGTTGATATTGCCAAACCTGCGGTAGAAACTGCTAATACTCATTGGCAAATGAATGGTCTTTCAGAAGGCTGTCATCTGGCTGTCGCCAGTGACGCCTATCAATTCATGGATGAAGCCATTCAAACACAACGCAACTGGGATATTGTCATTCTGGATCCACCATCCTTTGCGCATTCAGAGGCATCCGTTCCCAAGGCGATGGCAGCTTATCAAACCCTTATCGAAAAAGGGGCTCGCATAACACGCAAAAATGGCTATTTGGCATTATCTTCCTGTTCCAGCCATATCACCCAGGAAATGTTTATCCAATGCTGTGAGGAGGGCGTTTCAAAAGCACGCCGTAAAGCAGTTGTTTTAAAAATAAATTCACAATCCTCTGACCACCCCGCCCCATTGGCAATGAGCGAATTGCGTTATCTCAAATTTGTCTTACTTAAAATTGTGAATGACTAGATTGTATCCCTAGAATTGCTAGTTTAGCTTATGCATGTTGTTTCAAGCATTACTTTGTAAACCCAGCCAATTTATCCTCTTATTTCCTGAATTAAAAACATCACCAACAAAATCAATATTTGCGGTTATACTATTGCGATGGAATTCTTTCATTCACCGATATTTCTGCCAATTTTAATATTGTTCCTCGGCGCACTGGTACGTACTACCTTTGGCTTTGGGGACGCCCTGATAGAAATGCCCCTGCTGGCTTTGGTTATCAGCATAAAATTAGCCACACCCATTGTGGCTGTTTTTGGATTTCTTTTGGCAGTTGCCATACTGCTGCGTGAGTGGCGCTTCATCAATATTCGCAGTACCTGGCGTTTGATTCTTGCTTCATTAATCGGTATTCCCTTCGGTGTCCTTTATCTTCAGTATATTCCTGAACCAATTACAAAATTAATTCTGGGCATCATCCTCATTCTGACCGCATTACTAAATATTTTTTATCCAAAACAAACTCCTACGATCTCCGAGGGCTCCGCATATGGATTCGGATTTGTCGCAGGTGTGTTAGGCAGTGCCTACAATACAAATGGTCCCCCGATTGTGTTATATGGTCTGATGCGTAAATGGGATCCCGCTACTTTTCGCGCCACCATGCAAAGCTATTTCCTGCCCACGAATTTACTAATTATTATCAGTCATCTCAGCAGCGGATTGTGGACAACAGAAGCATTCCATTTATTTTCCATCGCGATACCGGCTGTATTCCTCGCTTTTGTATTGGGAAGCCTCATAGCAAAACATTTGCCAACTCAAAAATTTAACAAGACCATTTATGCAGTTGTACTCATCATGGGTGTACTTTTGATCCTCACCTGTTTGTAAAAATAGCGATTTACCTCAACTAATCACATCAATCAAGATTAATTAACGTTTTTCTAAATTCATTAACCATCTGCGGTTTCCTTTCCACTCAATTCCTGTTAATATTAGTAGAGTAGGAGTATGAGGAGAAAAGGTATGTTTTTGCAACCAGAAACCATTTTAAAAAATCGTTACCGAATCATCCGATTGTTAGGCAGAGGCGGTATGGGGGCTGTTTATTTAGCTTACGATCAAAACCTGGATATTCAGGTTGCCATCAAAAGCAATCGTGATCATAGCGAGGAAAGTACGACCCAATTCCTGCAGGAAGCGCGTATGTTGGCTGCACTGCATCATCCAAATTTGCCACGCGTTATTGATCACTTTATTCTGCAAACAAACGAATATCTGGTAATGGATTTTGTCAAAGGACAGGATCTGCAGGACATTCTTGACAGAGGTGAGACCTTCCCATTGGATGTGGTTCTATCTTACGCCCGCCAACTTGGTAAAGCTGTACAATTTCTGCATGCTCAAAATCCTCCTATTATTCACAGAGATATCAAACCTGCCAATATTAAGGTAGATGATAAAGGCCATTGTGTGTTGGTAGACTTCGGTATTGCCAAAAGCGGCAGTACTGCTCAGGCTACCTCAGCGGGTGCAAAAGGCTACACCCCCGGTTATGCACCACCAGAACAATATGGTAATGCGCGTACAGGCCCATTTTCTGACCAGTACTCTCTTGCTGCAACCCTTTTCCATCTCATAACAGGACAACGACCTGCAGATAGCGTACAGCGTGCTTTAGGTAAAGCCATACTCACACCAATGAATTTACTAAAATCAGGTTTACCACCTCATTTTGCACCAGCTTTCGAACGTGCCTTATCCATTAAGCCGGATCAACGTTTTGTCAGTGTGGAAGATTTTATTCGCACGCTGGTTGACCCTGCTTACACACCCATCGCCAGCGGACCGTCTATGTACAGTACGGTCTCATTGGTCAAGAAACCAACACCGAAATGGCTAATGCCTGTTATTGGTGGAATATTAGCCATTTCAATAATCGGTAGTGGGGTAATTTTCCTGCCAAAGTTATTTACACCATCCAATAATAATCCGTCTGTAGCTGCTGTGAATACCGATCAAAATAATTCAAATACTTCCAATGCTGCGGAAATAAGCAGTACAGCCAGCCTGGAGCCAACCTCAACAGAAACAGCACAACCAACTCCCAGCCCAACGATTACATTGACGCCAACACCTGCTTTTGAAAGCATTGGCGGTGGCGGAAAAGTAGCCTTTATCAGTGATCGTTCTCCTGATGGGGTTGATCAAATCTGGACTATGAATGTGTTTATGAACGCCGATGGCGCTCTCACAGCAGATGATCCACGCCAACTCACCTTTGACGAATATGATAAATCCGATATCGCCTGGTCACCGGATGGCAGTAAAATGCTTTACACCGCCGAAGGAAACCCAGCTGACGGGCATCTTGGAAAAGAGATTTGGGTTCTGAATCTGAATAAACCAGATATGCCTGCCAGAAATCTTACTTATCAAAAAGGTGATGATACTGGGGCTGTATATTCTCCGGATGGTGAGTATATCGCTTTTGCCAATTTTGGACGGTATAGTGAGGTACATCAAATTTATTTTATGGAACCTGATGGCCGTAATATGCAGCGAATCGTCTCCGAGTATGATGAATATTCGCCTTTTTGGACACCCAACATGGACGCTCTGCTAAACGTAATCAATGCCCGCAGCCACCAATATCTATATAAGCATATCTGGGAAGGTGATATTTTTCCTACACCTTACCCCACACCCAGACCATTTGATAGAACAACTACATTTGGTCAATTAGGAGAAGTTACTGACCCTGATTTGTCAGCCGACGGTACTTATCTGGTTTACAGTAGAATTGAAGGTAGGCTATACCACATTTACAGTATGGAAATGCGCTTTTCTGGTGCAAAAAAGACACTGTTAACCGCAGATAATAATTACAGCCGTTGGCCGGAATGGTCACCTGATGGAAATTGGATTGTGTATACCGCCTATGGTGAAAACGGCTCGCAGGAGGATGTATTTATTATGACCTCCACTGGATTACTAAAAACAAATCTGACTATGCATGAAGCGAATGATCGCCAGGCTGCATGGCAGCAAATAGCAAACGACAATTGAGGTATTATGAAAGACATTTGGAATAAAAATTTTCTTATCGATATGGATGGTGTTTTAGTTCATGGCAAAAAAATGATTCCCGGCGCTGATAAATTTATTAATACATTAAAAGAAAAGGATATACCATTCCTTGTCTTAACGAATAATCCATTGTATACACCAACTGATTTATCCCATAGATTTCAAAATTCCGGTCTGGATATTCCAATGGAACGTATCTTTACATCTGCTATGGCAACGGCGAATTTCATGCAATCACAAGTGCCCAATGGAACAGCTTTTGTGATCGGGGAGAGTGGATTAACCGAAGCAATTCACCAGGTTGGTTATATCGTTACGGATACCAATCCAGATTATGTCGTACTGGGTGAAACCTTTACTTACCATTATGAACATATTACCAAAGGGATTCGCCTTATCCTGAATGGCGCCATTTTCGTTGCCACAAATCCAGATACAACTGGGCCATCTGATAAGGGTATTGTACCCGCTTGTGGTGCTATGGCTGCATTAATTCAATCCGCCAGTGGAAAAGCACCATTTTTTGTTGGAAAACCCAACCCCTTTATGATGCGTTCTGCCCTAAATTATCTGGGTGTACATTCTGAAAATACAATTATGATGGGTGATCGCATGGATACAGATATCATAGCAGGAACAGAAAGTGGCATGGATACGATATTGGTCCTCACAGGCGTCACCACAAAAGAAAGCATCTCATTATATCCATACCGTCCGCGTCACGTGATTCCGTCTGTGGCAGAATTATTAAAATATGTGTAAATATTGATTCCCTGGTAAAAAAAAAGTAGTGGAAAAATCCGCTACTTTTTTTATCTTTATTATCCTAAGCCTCTTGTAGGCTTATGCTCCAGTGCATCTGGAAAATCACTTTCAGGCGGTGTGCCTGCAACCGGCCAGCTGCGAGTCTGGGATATGGGTTTCCCCGCCGAAGGATTCAGCAAAAAATTGAGCTGCGTCAGGGCATGATCGTCATAAATACGGGTACCGCATACATCACACGCCCAGGCTGGGAAATCAGGGATAACCACCATCTCATCACCCATCCAGGTAAAATAACTGACAGCCTTTAAATGATAATGCCCTACCTGACATTCACGGCAGGTGGCATTGCTATA
>JAEKNU010000037.1 GCA_016838895.1 Chloroflexota bacterium | reverse complement strand
CTTTTTTGGATATTTTATCATAATTTGTTTGCCCACATTATGGCTTGATTAACGACTCATACCTGTTCTTTCGTTGACTTTAAAAATCCACGATCTTTCTTGTAAATTTATCCTGAAGAAAAACGCTTATCTGAACTGATTGGCGGATCTGTGGGATTTAATAGAAGATTACAGCCCGGAGCAAGCCACGATTTATAAAGCGATATGGCCTTGTTGCTGGCTCACTGCATAACTCCGCTTGGCAAAGAGCTGGGAAATTACAGGGAAAGTACGGCCAACTTCGGCTACAATGACTAGAAATACGACACCCAAACCGGTCTGCTGTACCTGCGCGCTCGCTACTATGCGCCAGGGTCGGGGCGATTTGTGAGCCATGATTTACAGGCTTTATTTCCTCTCAGTTCTCCTGTTCCCATCTGATAAATCGGCGTACATCGTGCAGCCAGACACGGGCTTGCAAGCAGTTCATACCTTACTTTCAGTGAAACTGCGCAGTACTCCCGAAGCGAAGCAGAGGGGAGCACCGCATCCACGGCGTCGGCCAGGGAAACGAGGTTCATCTCGCGGAAGGCCATGTGGTCAGATAGCTATTGGGTATTCATTTCTGATACTAATTCTGGCGTTATTTGATTTTATATTAGCAGATTTGTATAATAGAGTAGCAATAATTTATTTTAGTATATTTATGCTGGCAAGGATTACCTGCTTGCAATCATTTTCCAGATTCGAATTAACTGTAATAATTCAATAGTTGTATGGGGAAATGCCTTTATTGGTAAAACAGGTCGAGATATATCTACCGGATATGGTAATTTCGATGAAATAATCAATTATTTTGGAATAATTGTTTTGTTGCTATTTATCGAAAATATATGTAGTACTAAAAGTTCGATGGTATCAGTACGCAAATATTGGGTTTCACAATAAGTACAAAATACGCTGATGACACAAAAAAAGAGAAAAAAATATTCTCATACCAATAATATCCCATGGATGCGATGTCGCTTTAACCCTTATTTTGCTTATTGATCACAAAACCAGGATTTGAGAAGAATCAATGGGAGGTACGCGTATGAAATCAATTAGGATAATTTCAAGTTTAATTCTGAGCCTGTCATCCATCATCGTTATGGTCACACTTTCTGCTTGTAATAATACCAGTGAGATCGATTGGCCGGATAATCAATTGTTAAATCCTGATGCAGAACAGGATTTGGACCATTGGACAAGTTATGATGAAGGGGTATTGATTGATAATGAACAAGGCGATAGCCTGTGTTTTTCAATACGGAATGGAGCTACGTTGTTTCAGGATGTTCAGATTAACAGGGAGCAAGGACAATATGCGCTCTTAATTGGCTGTATGGCAGCAGATTACGTGCACCAGGACGGCAGTATAACGGATTTACCCAGTTTATATGGATACATGAAAAATGAAAATAACCACATTGATGAATATTTACAGGGGCAAAATATGGGCGGCGTTGGTATTGTTCAGGATCAATGGACCACAGCTTGGGGGATATATGCGATTCCGACTACCACAACATCCATCAGGTTTTTTATGAGTCAATCATTAATGTTTGACGAGTCTTATACCGGTGCGCAGGCTTTTTTTGATGATCTCGGTTTGTACCAGTTTGAATCTGAAGAATTGGCCCTGAAGTATGTTGATCGATATCAACGTGGGTGCGGTACTGCTTCTTTGGTTGACATCGTTCCGGGAGAAACATTGACCATTTTGCCGGATGGAAGTACAACAACAACGAATAGACTAGGGACGAAAAGAATCCAAATCAGCATCAATTTGGGGGAGAATCGAGCTGTAACCAATCCTCCGATTGTCATGTATTGGTCAGATTCCCTTGATGTAGACGGGTTTGAAAGTGCCACGCGAGTTGAAAACAGCGAGAATCAATATTATTTTGATTTGCCCTCGTCAGAAAATCTGGAAATTTGTGAATGGATGAAATATCGCTGGATCGTCGGCTATGAAAATACACTGCTATCAAAATCAGGCCTCAAATTTGATGATGAGCGTTATGTTATGCCTTCTACATATTATGTTGGTTGCTGTACGGTAAAGCAGGCAATGTGCCAGGCACCTGGACCATAGTCTGAATTGTTTGTCTGAAGAGCATAAAGAGAAAATGAAACCCTATTTGATTGGCAAATAAGGCGGATTTCATCCCCCGCCTTTTGCTTTTAATTCTCCCGTTCCCATCTGATGAACCGGCGCACATCATGCAGCCAGATACGCGCAACGGCGTCCACGGCGTCGGCCAGGGAGATCAGACTCATCTCACGGAAGGGCATGCCTTGCGGTACTTGCAGGGTGTTATGGTCGAGCTGATTGAGGGTAAACCCCTCCGGTAGGTACGCGTAGGACAGCAAGTAGGTATAGCGCGAGATGCTGTGCATGTATTCCAGCACATTGTCGTTTCCAGCGCCGTACCCGACCTGAAAATGGCGCTGCGCTAATTCGTCGTCGACGCTTTTCAGAATGGATTGCGGGTAAGTTGCATCACTCACAAGCAGCGGGAAGCCCGCCGGGTCATAGAGAAAGCGCTGATTGGGGCGGTCAATGGCGTAGTATTTCACCACTTCCACATCCCACTTTTTTTCGATAGCGGCATGTAAATTGAATTTGTTCAGTGTGCCAGGACGGTCATCACAGTGCAGCGGCATATGCGCATCGGCGATGTAATGGCTAAGCATGAAGATCAGCAGGGCAATATGGTGATCCGTGGGGGACAGCGCAGACCCTTTTTCTTCGCGATTCTGGATTTTGAAGTTGTCAATAATGGAATGGGAGAAGGCTTCGCAGCGTTCCGGTAAGTTGTATTTCGGGTCAATGCTGAACCCCATATCTTGTCTGGGATCATCTTTGAAATGCTGGTAGAGCAGGGATGGTCTGGGTAATTTGCCAAATTCCCTGACCGGGGCGTTGGTATCGGGCTTGTATTTCATGATGTGGCTGCAGCTGTTATCCACAATCACCGTATCGGGGTACCAGGCGCCGCGGATGACGCCGTCTTTGTGGTTCTCGAACCAATTGATCAGGAAATCAGCATAATTGCGATTGGTATCATTGAGGGCTGCATTTTTGAGGCGTTCAATGGCTTTGAACGCAATCCAAGCATGAGTAAATTTCTTCATATTGCCACCACTCCTGTATGCAGAAAAGAAAAGGTACGCTGTTAATATTCTAGCATAAGAGCAGTCAGAAAAATGATCCGGTTTATGAAAAGGCAAACACGCCATGCACTTGGTGTATGGCGTGTTTGCAAAAGATCAATAGTATTGTTGTTGGCATCTGGATTGACAAACTATGCGGTAGAGTTTATTTTTTTGTCACTTTACTGGGCGGCACATAACGATCCACAGCTTCAGCGATGCCGCGAATCTGGCGCACCAGTTCAGCGAAGCGCTCCGGTTTTAAGGATTGCACGCCATCCGAGAGGGCTTCATCAGGTTTGGGATGCACTTCAATAATCAATCCATCCGCACCAGCAGCAATGGCGGCTCTGGCAATTGCGGTGACATACTGCCAATGACCGGTACTGTGGCTGGGGTCCAGCACGACGGGCAAATGGGTTTGTGCTTTTAGTACGGGGATGGCATTGATATCGGTGGTGTTACGGGTTGAGGTTTCAAAGGTACGAATGCCGCGTTCACAGAGGACAACGCGACGATTGCCATGCGAGAGCACATATTCCGCTGCCATGAGCAGGTCTTCAATAGTGGAAGCCAGGCCGCGTTTTAGCAGCACAGGATGTTGACTTTCCCCGACGGCGTTCAGTAAATTGAAGTTCTGCATATTGCGTGCGCCGATCTGGATCATGTCGGCGTATTTGGTAATCAATGGCACCTGATCGGCGGACATGGCTTCGGTGACCACCGGCATGCCCGTGATTTCACGTACTTCCGCCAGCATTTCCAATCCTTTTTCGCCTAATCCCTGAAAGGCATAGGGTGAGGAGCGCGGCTTGAATGCCCCACCGCGTAGTGCGTGGGCGCCGGCTTCTTGTACAGCCAGAGCGTTTTCGAGCAGTAAAGAGCGGTCTTCTACGGCGCAGGGACCGGCAATGATCAGAATACCTTTCCCGCCTATCTCTACGCCATCAATCGGAAAAGTGGAATCCTCCTTGATAAATTCACGCGAGGCTAATTTGTAAGGGCGCGAAATAGGAACAATTCTGTCCACACCCAGCATGCGCACAAATTGGTGTTGAGCAGTAATCGGGTTGTTACCTACCACACCAATAATGCTGCGCTCTTCACCTTGAGAAGTGTGGGTTTCAAATCCCAGCGCATGTACTTTTTCGACCACGGCTTCAACTTGTTTATCAGTTGCTTCAACTTTCATGATAATCATCATTTCGCACTCTCCAGCATAAAATAAAAAGAACGAGGTCAGCGACCTCGCTCTTTGTTGTTCTTTACCTACCCTTTTTCCCAACTACTTAAGCGCCGCCACTGGCATCCGGATGACCGAAGCCAAAATAATAGAAAAAGCTAAAATAGCGGGAAAAAGTTGTCTGTTTCATATATTTCTCAGATTAATCAATGTTCTGTTTATCGTAGCCTGTCATTGGAGAATTGTCAATAGATATGAGAAAATGGAAACGAAGTAAATGTACAGTTGCAACACATTTACGGAAAAGCAAACACGCCATGGGTTAATAGTGGCGTGTTTGATAGCAGATCAAAAAGAATATTATATCTATCTGGCATGTTGCATTGGCAGCCGTGTGACAAGCGATATAGCAGCACTTATTTTGATGTCGTCTTACTGGGCGGCACATAACGATCCACGGCTTCGGCAATCCCGCGAATCTGGCGCACCAGTTCAGCAAAGCGCTCCGGTTTTAAGGATTGCACGCCATCCGAGAGGGCTTCATCTGGTTTGGGATGCACTTCAATAATCAATCCATCCGCACCGGCAGCGACGGCGGCTCTGGCAATTGCGGTGACATACTGCCAATGACCAGTGCTGTGGCTGGGGTCCAGAACGACAGGTAAATGGGTTTGGGCTTTTAGTACCGGGATGGCATTGATATCGGTGGTGTTACGGGTTGAGGTTTCAAAGGTACGAATGCCGCGTTCACAGAGGACAACGCGACGATTGCCATGCGAGAGCACATATTCCGCTGCCATGAGCAGGTCTTCAATAGTGGAAGCCAGGCCGCGTTTTAGCAGCACAGGATGTTGACTTTCCCCGACGGCGTTCAGTAAATTGAAGTTCTGCATATTGCGTGCGCCGATCTGGATCATGTCGGCGTATTTGGTAATCAATGGCACCTGATCGGCGGACATGGCTTCGGTGACCACCGGCATGCCCGTGATTTCACGTACTTCCGCCAGCATTTCCAATCCTTTTTCGCCTAATCCCTGAAAGGCATAGGGTGAAGAGCGCGGCTTGAATGCCCCGCCGCGTAAGGCGTGCGCACCGGCTTCCTGTACCGCGATTGCATTCTCAAGCAGTAAACTGCGATCCTCAACAGCACAAGGGCCGGCAATGATGATAACCCCTTTCCCGCCCATCTGTACCCCGTCCAGAGGAAATGTAGAATCCTCATCTTTAAATTCACGTGAGGCTAATTTAAACGGACGCGAAATGGGTGTGATTCGGTCCACACCCAACATATGCGCAAATTGGTGTTGAGCAATAATCGGATTATCACCTACCACACCGATAACACTGCGTTCTTCACCTTCGATTGAGTGAGCTTCAAATCCCAGTACATGAATTTTGTCCTTCACGGCCAGGATTTGGTTTTTTGTTGCTTCAACTTTCATAATAATCATCATTTCGCACGCTCCTGAATAAAATAAAAAGAGCGAGGCCGTTGACCTCGCTCTTCGTTGTTCTTTCTCTTACTTTTTTTACCAACTACTTAAGCGCCGCCACTGGCGTCCGGATGACCGAAGCCCCAAAAAAAGAAAAAGCTAAAATAGCGGGAAAAAGTTGTCTGTTTCATATATTTCTCAGATAAATCAATGTTCTGTTTATAGTAGCCTGTCATTGGCGAATTGTCAATAGATATGAGGAAACGGGTAGGTGGAGGATGGTACGGTTATGATCAATATTGGATCTGCGCCGGATTAAAGCGTGTTTTTTGCTTGTATGGATTGGGTTTCCTGTATAGAATTTCATCAAAGGAGAAAAATTATGCCGCTTACTTTTGATTTACCTTTGGAAGCATTAAAACAATACAAAGGGGTCAATCCGCGTCCTATGGATTTCGACGCCTTTTGGGATAATGGAATAAAAGAAATGCGATCCCTGGATGCGCAGGTTGAGATGATCCCTGCTGAGTTCCAGGTTGCGGGTGTGGAGTGTTATGACATGTATTTCCGTGGGGTGGGTGGGGCACGCATCCATTGTAAGCTGCTGCGTCCGGCCTCTATTACGGAACCATGTCCGCTGATCCTCATGTTCCATGGCTATTCCTGTGATTCCAGTGACTGGTCCAATAAGCTTGGCTATGTTGCCCAGGGATTTATTGTTGCCGCTATGGACTGCCGCGGCCAGGGGGGATTATCCGAGGATCCTGGTGGTGTTCAGGGCAACACCTTGAATGGGCACATCGTGCGTGGATTGACGGATGCTTTGGCAGGAAATCCGCAGAAATTACTCTTTCAGCAAATCTTTTTGGACACCGCTCAGTTAGCCGGCATTATGATGGAGATGCCTGAGGTGGATGAAGAGCGTGTATATGCCACAGGCGCCAGTCAGGGTGGGGGATTAACTGTGGCTTGCGCAGCCCTAGAACCACGCATTAAACGGGCTGCACCGGTATATCCCTTCCTTAGTGATTACCAACGCGTCTGGGAAATGGATTATGCCAAAGATGCCTATACCGAATTAAAGGAATATTTCCGGCACTTTGATCCGCAGCATAAAAAAGAAGAGGCTATCTTTGAGCAGCTTGGTTATATTGATATTCAGCATCTGGCAGAACGCATTCAGGCAAAGGTATTGTGGAGCATTGGCTTGATGGATACCGTTTGCCCGCCATCCACACAATATGCAGCCTTTAATAAGGTGAAGTCACAAAAGAAAATGGCCATCTTTCCGGATTTTCGTCATGAAGAGCTGCCAGGGTTAAATGACCAGATTATGCTGTTTTTCCTTGATTGATTTGATCTTGATTTTATGACTCATGTTAGCGGCGCCGATATAGAAGTGTGCCACAATTAATCAGGTTTGATCAAGAGGGCTTCCATCAAAATGGAAGCCCTCCTTTTTGTGGATCGCGTTATACGATGAAAAGCTGCTGGATCGGTGAGGAATGCTTACTCATTATTTGGCTATAAAAACTATCACTTGACAAGTTACTAAAAAAGATATAAAATTTTAATAGAAATTCCATTAAAATTTTAATCAAATATTATAAATAATAGTACCCCTTTACTGGTTCCAATAATACTGTTTGCCAAGGATGACTTGATTTATGGATGAACGTGTAACGATTAGTAATATTGCCCAGAAGACCGGTGTATCTTTATCCACCGTCTCTCTTGTTTTAAACAATAAACCCGGTGTCGCAGATATCACCAGAGCAAAAGTGATTGATACTGCTGAGCAATTGGGATATCCAATAAAACAATCTGCAATCAATTTGCGTGGAAATGTGCTCTCAACATTAGGCATGATTGTAAAAACTGATTTTGATCAAGGACCATCCGAAAACCCTTTTTATTCGCGCATTATTATGGGTATTGAGGATAGCTGCCGGCGTAATGGTATTTCGCTGTTGTTTGCAACGTTACCTGTGGATGATCAAAACCATCCGGTTGAGACGCCCGCATTACTATACAACGATAGTGTGGATGGCGTTTTGATGGTGGGTACTTTTGTGGATGAGACGGTTTTTTCAGTTAGCGGGAAACGCACACCGCCAATTGTTCTGGTAGATGCGTATTCGAATACGGATAGTTTTGATACGGTTATCTCCGATAATTTCCGGGCGGCCTATCAGGAAGTTGAATACCTGATGAGTAAAGGTCATCGTCATATTGGCCTGGTTGGCGCAGAGCCAAATGCCTATCCCAGTCTTCGTGACCGGCGCAATGGCTATTTCCGGGCGTTGAAAGAAAATGATGTTCCTGATACCTATGTAGCAAATTTCAATATCAATAAAACAAAAGGCTATGCAGAGGTTTCAGCCTTATTAAAAGAAAATCCGGGAATTACAGCCATATTCTGTATTAATGATGAGGTGGCTGTAACTGCGATGCGGGCAGCACAAGATTTAGGGCTGAAGATTCCCCATGATTTATCGGTTGTTGGATACGATGACATCAACCTGGCGAAAAATGCTGCCCCAGCGCTAACAACGATGCGGGTTGATACAACGGCTATGGGGCGGGCAGCAGTCCATTTGCTTAGTTTACGGTTGGATAATCCTGATATCGCACGTATGACATTGACGGTTAATCCAACATTGATTGAAAGAGCATCCGTTTCGGATTATAAAACTTAAAAAACCTACAGGAAAAAACAAATGACTTCGACTAGTAATCTGACCCAGCCGAATATGCCCTGGGAAGAACAACCGACTGGAAATAAAGATGTGATTTGGCGGTACAGCGAAAATCCGATTATACCGCGGGATTTACTGCCAAACTCAAATAGTATTTTCAATAGTGCAGTTGTGCCATATCAAGATGGATTTGCAGGCGTATTTCGCTGTGATAGCCGCACACGTGAGATGGCAGTTCATGCCGGTCGAAGTACGGATGGTATTAATTGGCAATTAGACCCGAATCCAATTGAATGGATTTATGATAATGCTGAAGTGCCGGCATCAGAGTATGCATATGATCCGCGGGTTGTCTGGTTGGAGGACCGTTACTATATTACCTGGTGTAACGGCATGCATGGCCCCACGATTGGATTGGGGTACACCTTTGATTTCAAAGAATTCCACTTTGTGGAAAATGCATTATTGCCGTATAACAGAAACGGTGTTCTCTTTCCACGAAAAATTAATGGAAAATACCTGATGCTTAGCCGTCCGAGTGACCGTGGGCATACTCCTTTTGGCGATATATTCATCAGTCAGAGCACAAACCTGATCCACTGGGGCGAGCACCGTTTTGTGATGGCGCCGTCTGGTGGTTGGCAAAACACAAAAATTGGAGCGGGTCCCGTACCTATTGAGACAGCCGAAGGCTGGTTGTTGTTCTATCACGGTGTACTTACCTCTTGTAATGGCTATGTATACAGTTTTGGATCCGCGATCCTTGATCTGGAAAAGCCTTGGATCGTACGCTACCGTACTGCCCCATATCTTTTATCACCACAAACCCTATACGAATGTGTTGGTGATGTACCTAATGTGGTTTTTCCATGTGCAACTTTGCATGATGTAGAAACAGGCCGTATTGCAATCTATTATGGCGGAGCTGATACAGTGACAGCTCTGGCATTCACTCATCTGGATGAAGTACTCAAGTACACAAAAAAGCATTCAGAAGTATAGAATTTTGAGATATGCGAAGGAGGTGATTTTTCAACAATAAGTAAGTTATATCGGAGAGAAAATACAAGTAAAGAGGCGCCCGAATCCTACGAAGAATCCGGGCACCCAGAGAAGGAACCCCTTCCACTCGGAAAAATGTGCGGGGGTATCCTTCTCACAATATACCATAAATTGGTTTTAATGTGAGGAGAAAATGAAAACAAATTTATACAAGCTAATCGTCGTTTTGATGATTTTTTCTATTGCCTTAGCTGCCTGTACAACCCCGGAACCAGCCGCTGCCCCTGAAGCGGATGCTCCGGCTGCCGCCGAATCAGATGCTGCTGAAGCCCCTGCCGCTGAAGTTGTTGAAGAAGTTGCCTTATCCGGCACACTTACCGTTCTTTCAAATCGTACAGATTTAGATGAAGATGGTACTCTGGCTCAATACTCAGATGCCTTCTCCGCCCTGTATCCAGGTGTTACTGTTGAATGGGAAACCATGACAGACTACGTGGGTGAAGTTGAAACCAGAATGAACACCACCGAATATGGTGATGTACTATTACTGCCACCTGCACTTGTCGCAGAAAAATTCCCTCAATTCCTGACCCCATTAGGTAGTGTGGACGATCTTGGTGAAAAATATAACTTCATCCATGAAGCAACCTTTGAGGGCACAGTCTATGGTATTGCCGTCGTTGGCAATGGTCAGGGCTTGCTTTACAACAAGGAAGTATTTGAAGCTGCTGGTATTGCTGAAATTCCAAATACCCCCGAAGCTTTCCAGGCTGCTTTGGCTTTGATCAAAGAAAATACCGATGCAATTCCATTGTACACAAACTATGCTGCCGGTTGGCCGCTTACCCAGTGGGATTCTCAATTAGGATCCGTCAGCGGTAATCCTGATACGAAAAATCTTGACATCCCGCACATGGATGCTCCTTTCGCAGCAGGCGAAGTAGAGTACACGATTTATAAAGTTTTGTATGATGCTGTAGCTGAAGGGTATACAGAAGAAGACCCCACCACAACAGATTGGGAAACATCCAAGACAATGATCGCCAATGGTGAGATAGGTGTCATGGCCCTTGGTTCATGGGCGATATCTCAAATGCAAGCTGCTGCAGAAAGTGTAGGAAATGATCCTTCAATTATAGGCTATATGCCTTTCCCAACCAATATTGATGGAAATCAATACGCAAGCGCTGGTGGTGATTACAAGATTGGTATTAATGTAAACTCCGAAAACCAGGAAATTGCTCAGGTGTTCCTGACATGGTTCCTGGATGAATCGAATTTTGCATACGATCAGGGTGGTATTCCACCCCTGAAATCTGCTGCCTTGCCATCGAATTATGATGCTTTTGCTGAAGCAGGCGTGGAATGGATCGTTGATACAGCAGCAAATCCCGGTGAAGAAGGGTTATACAACTCAATTGACAATGAAGCAGAAGTTGGTTTTTCAAACGGAAGTGGTTTATGGCAATCCAGAATTGTTGATGCCGCCAAAGGACAATCTGGCGAAACTTTCGAAGATATCATGAATGAAGCCAATACTAGATGGGCTGAAGCACGCGTATCCCTTGGTGTAACGCCTTAGTTTTTACCAATGGATAGACCATGTAGAATGCAGGGAGGGATAATTTATTCCTCCCTGTCACCCAAAAAGTGAGTTGATAAAAATGAGTATTCCAACCTTTTCATCGTCTTCCTATACCTACAGGCGGCAGAAAATATTGACATCCGTCATGTTTTTGTTGGTGCCAATGACTTTGTTGATTGTATTTACGTACCTGCCTGCATTTAATATGTTTCTCTACAGCTTCTATAAATGGGATGGATTTGGTTCACTTGATCGATATATCGGCTTAAAGAACTATATCGATATCTTTACCAGACCCCAGTATTTTGAGGTATTCATTGTTAGTTTTTATTATTTTGTAGGCGCAATTGTACAGTTAATTATCGCGATGTACTTTGCAGTTCTGCTTAGTTTCAAAGTACGTTATAAGAATTTTTTCAAAGGGGTAATATTCTTCCCTTATCTGATCAATGGTGTAGCCATTGGCTTTACATTCCTATATTTTTTTCAACCCGATGGTGTGCTTGACTCATTGCTCATATTTTTTGGGGCGAACGCCGATTCGCTTCCATTGTGGTTGGGAAATCGCAAGCTGATTAATATTTCTCTGGCTGCCGTTTCTGTGTGGCGATACATGGGGTTTAATTTCGTCATGTTTTTGGGTGCCATTCAGTCGATTCCTTCAGAAATTTACGAAGCCAGTGAACTTGATGGTGCCAACCGCTGGCAACAATTCTTGTACATTATCATGCCCAGCATCAAACCGATTGTGGCATTAAGTTCAATTCTGGCTATTAAAGGCGCCTTGAGTGTCTTTGAAATTCCATATATCATGACAAATGGTCAAAATGGTAGCTCTACCTTTGTTATTCAGACCGTGGTCACCGCTTTTAAGTTCCATAAAGTAGGGCTGGCTTCAGCAATGGCTGTTGTTTTGCTTATCCTGATTGTTATCGTCACCTGGATTCAGAATGCTGTCCTTAATGAGAAAGGAGGCAGAGCAACATTATGAAAATTCGAATAGCAGATTTACCTGCAGAGTTTGTAAAATATTTCTCTTTAATAACAGGCTGTTTGATCGCCTTTGTGCCACTGCTGGTGATTTTTCTTTCTTCTTTTAAAACCCAACAGGAGTTCTATGAATCGCCTGTTTTATCATTGCCATCCAATATATTTAATTTTGCGAATTATGTGTCTGCATTTGTCAGTGGAAAAATGCTGGAAGGTTTTTTCAATACAACCATAATTATGTTGGTCTCCTGTGCAGGCACCATTATTATAGGTTCGATGACGGCATATGTATTAAGCCGATTTAATTTTAAATTCAATCGCTTGGTAGGCACTTTATTCCTGTTGGCAGCATTAATTCCTGCTGTTTCCACTCAGGTAGCTACATTTCAAATTGTTGAAGGACTGGGATTATTTAACACCATGTGGTCCAATATCATTTTATTTGTGGGAACGGACATCATCTCCGTTTATATCTTTTTGCAATTCCTAAATGGAATTCCAACCGATATTGATGAAGCAGCTTTGATGGATGGTGCTTCCTTTTTCAGAATTTACACGAGTATTATATTTCCGCTATTAAAACCTGCAATTGCAACAGTGCTGATCATTAAAATGGTCGCATTTTACAATGATTTTTATACACCATTTTTGTACATGCCTGATAAGGATTTGGGCGTTATCTCCACGGCTTTGTTCAGGTTTATTGGTCCTTTTAGCGCCCAGTGGCATGTCATTTGTGCTGGCATTGTCATTACTATCATTCCTACTTTGATTGTATTTTTGTTTCTACAGAAATATATCTACAATGGTTTGATTCAAGGCGCTGTGAAATAAACGATTCGAATGAAATTTCTCTTTCCTCTTTTTCGGTAGAAACACAGCAGAGCTACTTCGCTGCTGTGTTTCTAAAAAGTGAAGACAATCAGATAACAGAGATGCAATGAAATACTACGGATTTAATTTTCAATGGATGTTTGCTGATTCCGGCGCTGAACCAGCTGAACCTGATGAACGAGCGCTGGATTTTCTGGCTGCGTATAAGTTCAATTTCGTTCGCATCCCAACAGATTATCGAATTTGGACGCCGGATTTTGATTATTTCCAACCAAATGAAAGCTATTTCAACTACTTTGATCGTTATTTGCATGCCTGCACATCACGACAAATGCATCTTTCGTTAAACATGCATCGCGTGCCAGGCTATTGTATCAATGGCAATCATCTTGAACGTGACAATTTGTGGGTGGACTCAATTGCCCAGGACGGTCTTGTATATCAATGGGAACAAATTGCCAGGCATTTTGCTGGGGTTCCTGCAAAGGATTTGAGCTTTGATCTGATTAATGAACCACCAATGCCAGGACAATATGGTATGACCAGAGAGAAACATGCTGCCATTATTCGACGAGTGGTGGCTGCGATTCGTGCTATTGATCCCCAGCGGCTGATCAGTATTGATGGATTGGATGGTGGTGCTATGGCGATGCCCGAATTGACAGATTTAAACGTTACACATAGTGGGCGTGGATATGCGCCGCATGCGATTAGCCATTATCAAGCGGATTGGTGGCCTGAATGGCGCAGTGCACCGCAGAACCCGAGCTGGCCTGGTTTGGTATATAATGGAAAAATCTGGAATAAGGACACGCTGCGTGAAGTATATCAATCCTGGTGTGAAGTGCAATCTCAGGGAATAGAGGTGCATATCGGAGAGATGGGTTGTTTTGACCAATTGGATAATGATATTGCCCTGGCATGGTTTAAGGATTTATTAGGTTTATTTCATGAATTCAGGTGGGGATTTGCCCTTTGGAATTTTGAGGGTCCATTTGGAATCATTAATCATAGGCGCAAAGGTGCGCATTTTGAAAAACTCCATGGTTATGTTGTTGATCGCGATATGTTACAGCTTATTCTGGATAGCAGAGTGCAATAGTTTTATATAGAACGAGGAAAAAATGGTGAACGAACGATATAACAAACGCTTATCTCAACTCGAGCTTCAATTTGAAGCAATCATTTCTCAAAAGAATTCCATCAATCAGCGTTGGAATAACGGCATGTATGAGCGTTACACCTATCCTGTATTGACTGCTGCTCACACTCCATTAAGCTGGCGTTATGATTTGAATCAGAAAACCAATCCTTATTTAATGGAACGTCTGGGGATTAACGCCACTTTCAATGCAGGTGCCATTGAGTTAAATGAAAAGATATACTTGTCTGTGCGAGTGGAAGGTTGGGACAGGAAATCTTTTTTTGCCATTGCTGAAAGTGAAAATGGGATTGATTGCTTCAAATTCTGGGATGAACCCATGCTTATGCCAGAAACGGAAGATCCGGATATCAATGTATACGATATGCGCCTGGTAAAACATGAGGATGGTTGGATCTATGGGGTGTTTTGTACGGAGCGCAAAGACCCTGATGCGCCGGCAGGTGATTATAGCCGGGCGATTGCTCAGGCAGGCATTGCCCGAACGCATGATCTGCGTACTTGGGAACGATTACCCGATTTGAAGACAAAATCCCCTCAACAGCGTAATGTAGTTCTGCATCCGGAATTTATTGATGGAAAGTATGCGTTTTATACGCGACCTCAGGATAATTTTATTCAGGCAGGTTCGGGCGGAGGGATAGGTTGGGGACTATCAGAACACATAAATCCGGCTGTTATTGACCATGAAAAGGTGATTGAAAACCGCGCTTACCATACGATTAAAGAAGAGAAAAATGGCGAGGGACCAGCCCCGATCAAAACAGGTCAGGGTTGGCTGCATTTAGCTCACGGTGTTCGCAATACCGCCGCTGGATTGCGCTACGTGCTTTATTTATACCTGAGCGATTTAGCTGAACCATGGAAAGTCATCAAACAACCCTCAGGATATTTTATGGCACCCATCGAAGAGGAACGTTTCGGAGATGTATCCAATGTGCTGTTTAGCAATGGCTGGGTTGCCAAAGTGGATGGAACCGTCTATATCTATTATGCTTCATCAGATACCCGTATGCACATGGCAACCACCAGCATTGATCGATTGCTTGATTATGTTATCAACACCCCTGAAGATGGTCTGCGTTCTGCAGCCAGTGTACAAACTCGTTTGGCATTAATCCGCAGCAACAGTGAATTGTAAAAAAATAAAAATCAGGCTTGAAGGATAAAATAACAAGTACGCATAATATTTATTGGCAGGAGAAAGAATGAAGCCAGCATTTAGCAATAGCGAATTGAGAAAGCAATTTGAAGCAGAACTGCGAGAAAATATCCTGAAGTATTGGATGACACATCCCCTGGATCGGGAAAATGGCGGCTTTTACGGTGAGATCACCAATGATAACCAGATTCATAATGAAATTGAACGAAGCGCGGTCCTTTGTGGCCGATTGCTCTGGACATACTCCCTTGCGTATAATCACTTTAAAGATGAATCGTATTTAGAGACTGCAGAATGGTTTTTTGATTATTTAACGACTCGATTTTGGGATGAGAAATATCAGGGGATTTATTGGGCTTTGGATGCGCAAGGACTACCTGTCAATGATCGAAAACACACCTATGCTCAAGCATTTGCCATCTATGGGCTGTCTGCCTACTATCAGGTGACAGGGCGGGAAGAAAGTCTGTCCCTAGCAAAGCAATTATTTAAATTGATTGATCAGCATACCTACGATAATGTGAATGGTGGAAATATTGAATGCCGCGCTCGTGATTGGAGTACTCTGACTGATATGCGCTTGAGTGCCTTGGAAATTGATTCGCAAAAATCGATGAACACTTTACTGCATTTGATGGAAGCTTATACTGCACTGTCGAAAATCTGGCCTGACGCTCTACTGATTCGGCGGCTGGATGAACTGGTGCGTATTTTTATTAAGCATATTATTGATCCGGAAACCGCTCATCAACGCTTATTTTTTGATGAACAATGGCAATCCTTATCAGGGCAAATTTCGTTTGGACATGATATTGAAGCAAGCTGGCTGTTGTTAGAAGCTGCTGAAGCTTTAAATGATACAGACTTAATTGCCCAGGCGAAAGCCATTGGCGTTGATATGGCTCAAAAAGTTTATCAACAAGCTTGTGGTGCAGATGGCAGCATCATCTACGAAGAAGAGGCAAATGGACAGCAAGTATCAAAGCGTCATTGGTGGGCACATGCTGAGGCAGTCGTTGGATTTTATAATGCCTATCAACTTTCTGGCGAAGATCATTATCAAAAAGCTGCCTTACGGGTCTGGGAATATATTCAACAGCATTTTGTTGATCGAAAGAATGGGGATTGGTTCAAAGTGCTGGAAGAGGATGGAACAGCAATCCTGGATCATGTTAAAGTGGGTCCATGGGAGTGCCCCTATCATCATGCACGAATGTGCATGGAGATGATGGTCAGGTTAGGTGGATAAGGAAAATCGGCAAAGTAGATGATTGAGAGTGCGACCACTTGATGATCGAGTGGAATCGAGGTCATATATATCATCAAAAAACCCCTGCCAGGTCTGAAAACCTGGCAGGGGTTTTATACATCATTATGTAGTCAAGTTGGACTAAGGCATTAGGATCTGTTTAGATGCTGTTTATTTAAGAGTCATCTGATACGGCTGATTCTTGCCCAGTACATCCTCAATGACCGGCATCCATGAACTGATTTCAATGCTCTGTGGACACTTGGATAAACACTCATCACATTGAATGCATTGCGCTGCTTTTTGAGCATCGTCAATGAATTTAGTATATTCGGTTGTGCTGCCTTCAATATCATCGAACATGGCCACACGATTATACACATCAATGTTGCGGGGAATGTTCACGCCGCTGGGGCAGGGCAGGCAGTATTCACAAGCAGTGCAAGGAATAGGACTGCGACTATTCAATGTATCCTTCACCTGATTGATTAATACCAATTCTTCTTTGCTTAAAGCATTCACTTTGGATTGGCTGGCAGATACAAGGTTTTGCTGCACCTGTTCCAGGGTGCTCATGCCGCTGAGCAAGACGGCAACCTCTGGATGATTCCAGACCCATTGTAAAGCCCAGTCCGCGGGGGTGCGTTTCTGTGGAGCGGATTCCCATAATGGCCGTGTTGGTGGCAAATCCAGGGCGAGTTTCCCGCCGCGCAGAGGTTCCATGATGACAATGGCTATACCTCTGTTGGCCGCATACTGTAAGCCCTCGGTACCTGCCTGCACTTCGGTGTCCAGATAATTGTATTGAATCTGGCAAAAATCCCATTTATCATAGCCATCTACAATATTCTTGAAGGTTTCCAAATTATCATGGAATGAGAAACCCAGATTGTGTATTCGTCCATCGGCTATGGCAGCTTCGCCGCGTTCGATCAGGTTTAGCTTCTTTACCGTTTCCCATGAATTTTTATTCAATGCGTGCAATAAATAATTATCAATATGATCCGTTTGCAGACGTTCCAATTCTTCATCGAGCATGCGATCGAAATCAGCACTTTCTTTACATAACCAGATGGGAAGTTTGGTTGCTATGTGAACCTTGTCCCGCTGGCCTTTTAATGCTTTCCCCAGAGAGGTTTCGCTGTTTTGCTCGTGATAGACATAGGCAGTATCGAAATAATTTACACCACCCTCAATAGCAGTGTTGACCATTTCCTCAGCCTTTTCCTGATCAATTTTTCCGCTGTCACCACCTATGGTTGGCAGACGCATGTATCCAAAGCCAAGTACTGAAGTTTGCCAATCGGTTTTTCCAAATTTTCGGTATTGCATGTTCCTGTTCCTCCTGAAGTCTCTTCCTTATTAATTAATCCAAAGATGTGTTGATCAATAAATCTCAACCGTTGATTTGTAAATGAATCTATATTGCTTTTTGATTTTTTTATAGGGATTATTTTATAAGCATTTGGTTTGTTGAGTGTGATTATTTTGACTAAACTGATAGGTTAATTATATACCAAAAGTGAATAATATAATGTCATTTATCGGTATTGCATCCAATGAAATAAATGTGGATTTATTGATTTCGATTTTATTGGATATATAGCATGCAATATGATGAACAAGTTAGCCAGAAAACAACATTTGATTTGCTCCGTTTCCCGGCAATTAAATGGCAAATACATGGCGGTAGGAAAGTGCTGTTTTGTCCTATTCTGTAATAGATAGCATACTGTGAAATCGTTTACATTATTCTTAGGCGTTTTCTAATAATTCGAATGCTTGAGGAGTGATCTGCATGCCATACGTTATATCTTATGATTTAGGCACTGGGGGTCTGAAAGCCGGACTTTACCGCGCAGATGGATCATCGCTTGATTTTGTTTTTTATCCATATGAAACATATTTCCCTGAAGCGTATTGCCATGAACAATATCCTCAGGATTGGTGGCAGGCTGTCTGTAAATCGACTCAAAAACTCTTACAAACCACCGGCATTGATCCCGCAAAGGTGGTTTCTGTGGCAGCCAGCGGACACAGCCTGGTGGCTGCACCCCTTGATGAAGGTGGAAGATTGCTGTTGGAGCGCGTACCGATCTGGTCCGATAGGCGAGCACATGAGGAAGCCGCTGAATTCTTTTCCCGGATAGACTACAAACAATGGTATAGGTCCACAGGCAATGGCGATCCGCCTGAGACGTATGCTGTATTTAAATTGATCTGGCTGAAAAAACATTTCCCGGAACTTTTTACCAAAATCCGCACGGTGCTTGGCAGCAAAGATTATATTAATTATCAGTTGACCGGTAAGTATGCCACCGATTATTCCTATGCCTCGGGCAGCGGTGTATTCGAGCTGCAGCACTGGCAATATAGTGAGACGTTTATTAACGCCTCCGGTATCCCACACAGCCTGTTCATTGATCCAATTGAATCTCACGCTGTGGTTGGCACGGTTACAAAGGAAGCATCTAAACAATGCGGCTTGTGTGAAGGAACCAAGGTAATCTGTGGGGGCGTGGATAATTCGTGTATGGCATTGGGCACAACTGGCGTTGGCAACGGCAGATTGTATACCTCTTTAGGCTCCTCATCCTGGATTGCTGTCTCGGCGGATAAACCAATTCTGGACGCAAAGAATCTGCCCTTCATTTTTGCACATATCGAAAAAGGGTATTACACATCCGCCGTTTCCATTTTTGCAGCAGGCAATACTTATCGTTGGGCACGAGATACGTTTTGCGGTGAGTTGAATGGCAATGCCTATGAAGAGATGAATGCACTCGCAGCAAGTTCGCCTGTGGGAGCCAATGGCGTCATGTTTAATCCGTCAATGGCAGGGGGCAGTTCACAGGAACCCAGTGAAGCGTTATTGGGCGGCTTTTTCGGGTTAACGCTTTCCAGTAAAAGGGCAGATCTGCTGCGCGCTGTATTGGAAGGTGTGGCCTATAGCCTGAGTACCTGCTGCCTATCTGTGATTGATGCCATGATTGAATCGGATGAACCCATGATTATTTGTGGCGGGGGAGCCAAAAGCGATTTATGGATGCAAATATTTGCGGATATTTACAACAGGAAAGTTGTTATCACAAATGTGGATCAGGATGCGGCCTCGTTGGGGGCCGCTGCCATTGCTGCACGTGGTGCAGGATTATGGCAGGACTATTCCCCGTTGGATAAGCTGTTCGAGATACAAAAAACATTCACACCCATTGATGAAAACCGGGATCAATATGCCGTGATGGCAAAATGGTTTACCAGATGGATTTATGGTTTGGCTGTTTTACATGACAACATGAAAGAAGAACAACATTGAAAAACAAATGGAGGTTAGGTCAATGAAAGTTGGATTTTGTACGATTAATTATTCTGATTTGCCGTTGAATGAAGTTGTTGAACTGGTTGCCAGGAAAGGGTATGAAGCAGTTGAAATCCCTGCTTATACCGATAACGAACAAATGGACGTCGATGAGATGTTGCGGGATGGCAATGCTAAAAAACTGAAAAAGCAAATTGAAGATGCCGGTTTATTCATTTCAGCGATTTCCAATCATGCTGATTCCCCGTTGGTACTTGGTCCACATGGCCGAGATTTGGCCAGTATTTGCGACGGCACCCCTGAAGAGCAGATAAAGTTTGGAACGGAGAGCATGATTAAATGCGCTCAATTGGCCAGCGAGTTGGAAGTACCGGCAGTTGTAGCCTTCTCTGGCGTGGGCAACTTTGGGCACTTCAATGATTGGCCATATCCGGATGGCTGGATTGAGGAAGAAGAAGCGTTCGTAAAAAATTGGGTACCCATCTTTGATGCCTACCAGAAATATGGCGTCAAGGTCGCCTTTGAGCCGCATCCCAATAATATTATCTACGATATTCATACCACCAAGCGCTGTTTGGCGTTGTGTGATAACCACCCAGCCTTCGGGATCAATTTTGATCCGGCCAACATTTTTTATACCGGCATTAACCTGGGTGCTTACATAGATGAAATCGGGGATCGGATTGTACTGGTGCATGCCAAAGACTGTGAGTTGGTCGAACACAATATGGCTCGCGGCGGCTATTGGATGCTGCAGCGTGATTGGGGTACATTGGATCGTTCCTTCCGTTTCCGTATTCCTGGTTGGGGTTCCATCAACTGGAAAAGCATAATCACTGAATTGTTCATCACAGGTTATACGGGAGTATTCGCGTACGAGCATGAAGATGTGACTATGTCCCGTGCAGATGGTTTGGATAAAACCATTGCTTTCCTAAAACCATTGATGATTGATCAGCCATACGAAGGGCGCAGCGATAAATTGTTCCAGAAATAAGGAGAGAACCCGATGAAAATGATGAAAGCCATGGTTCTGGAAGAACCAAAGAAATTTGTTTACAAAGACGTACCGGTACCCACCATTAACACTGATGAAGTGTTGATCAAGGTTAAATTTTGCGGTATTTGCGGCTCTGATTGGGGCTCTTATAACGGCATGTACGAAGACGAAGTTGCCTGTTTACCCTTGATAACCGGACATGAATTTTGGGGTGTCGTGGAAAAAGTCGGCGAAAATGTAACATCGATTAAAGCAGGGGATCGGGTTGCTGTGGATATTTGTTTAACTTGCGGTACTTGCTACTATTGCCGCCGCGGAGAACCGCTTCTGTGTGAAGAATTTTCTCAAATTGGTATTCATGTGGATGGCGCCTTTGCTGAATATGTCAAAGCACCTGCGAACAATTGCTATATTGTCCCGGATGAAATTGACGATCATTCGGCTACTTTCATTGAACCTTTGACCGCTTGTATCAATGCCTCCCGCAAAATGAATTGTGAATTGGGTGCTTCGGTCGCAGTGATCGGGGCCGGATTAGGTATTATCCATGCGCTCCTGGCCAAACTGCGTGGCGCGGCACCTGTGATCGTGATTGATGGCCAGCAAAAGCGTTTAGAGATGGCAAAAAATATGTCCGCGGATATGGTCATCGATTTTACCAAAACACCAGATACAGTCGCCGAGATTATGAAGATCACCAATGGTGTAGGTGTGGACTATGTGATTGAGGCAGTTGGTTCATCAAAAACCTATGAGCAAGCCTTTCAGATGATTCGCCGTGGCGGTAAATTGGAAGCCTTTGGTATTTGCTCAGATGATGATTTTGCCAAACTTCCGCCAGCAGCATTTGTGTTGCAGGAGAAAAAGATCGCTGGCTCATGTGCCGGAATTGGTCATGATTGGGAAGTTGCCATTTCCTTGCTGCAATATAAACGGGTTGACCCGTGCCCGTTGATCTCCATGATAGTGCCGCTTTCTGAGTTGGAAGAAGCTTTGAATGAGCTGCATGATAACAAAGACCTGGTGAAGGTATTGGTCTGCCCAGAAATTACAGAAAGAATACTCCTGATTTGATAATGGCGGTGAATTGTCACTTAACTCATTATCCAAAACAGGCAAGAAATTATTTTAGTTAGAATCGAAATTAAGGAGCGTACCATAGTGAAAATTACTTATGCACAATTTGCGAAAATGATTGATGCCAGTGCACTCAAACTGGATACGTCTTTTGATGATTTTCGTGAACTTGTGGGGACATGCAAAAAATATAAATTTGGTTGTGCCTTTATCTGGCCTGCCTATTCTGCCATGCTTGCTGAAGCCTTAAAAGACACCGACATTGAATTCGGTACCTCATTGGCGTTTCCCTCGGGACAAGAGCCAACTGAAATAAAAGTACATCAGGCACGTATTTTTACCAGCCTGGGTGCAGACCAGGTGGACATGGTCATGAATATTGGGTTTCTGAAAAGTGGCAAATATGACCTGGTACATGATGATATTGCCGCTGTCCGTGAAGCGACCAAATCAACTTCATTGAAAGTCATTATTGAAGCCATGCTTTTGACAGATGAAGAAATCACCGCAGCTTGTAAAATTGTGGCAGATTGTAATGCCGACTATGTTAAAAGTGGAACCGGATTCTCAGCCGCGCCAACCACTCTGCATCATATTGCTGTGATGAAAAAAACAGTCGGCAACCGCTGTAAGATCAAAGCTGCCGGTGGTGTACGGACATTGGATCAATTGGTGAAAATGGTTGCCATGGGTGTTACTCAATTTGGCGTAGGCTTGAAAAGTTCAGTAGCAATCGCTGAAGAAGCTATTGCCTGTCATGATGAAATCGAGATTCCCGAAATCAACATCGAAGATTATTTATAAGCCAAATGGCCGAATAAGGAGATGCAAAATGGGTTACAAAGAAACATTACTTCAACCGATTATGATTGGAAACCGGAAATGTGAAAATCGTTTTTTCGCACAGCCGATGGAATGTGTAGATTCGGATGAAGAAGGAAATCCAACAGACCTGACGTATCAACGCTATGAAAAATTGTTCAATGGCCACTTTGGATTCATTGATCTGGAAGCCATAACCGTAACAAATGAAAGCCGTGCTCGAAAGACCCAATTGGAAATTATGCCGCGGAATGTGAAAGCATTGGAAAAATTTGTAAAACGTCTCAAGGAAATTTATCCTCAGGCTTTGTTTGTTTTCCAATTAACCCATTCCGGTGAAATCAGCGAACCAGAATTTTCTCGCCGTGTTACAGTAAAACCTGTCTACGGTTTAGAAGGTGATTTGCTTTCTGAAGAAGAAGTTGATGTGATCATGGATCAGTTTGCGCTGGCATCAAAAATAGTGCAGGATATCGGTGCGGATGGCGTGGATATGAAGTTGTGCCATGGCTATCTGGGCAGCCAGATATTGCGACCGTATAATGACCGGAACTGGAAATACGGCGGATCGTGGGAAAAACGACGACAGTTTGCCTTTGATTTACAGGAACGCATACTGAAAGCAGTTAATTACGATAAGGATTTCCTGATTGGCTCCAAAGTTTCCATGTGGGAGGCATTCCCAGGTGGCTGCGGTTCTGCCGGTGCTGATTCTCCATTGATGGATATGACCGAGCCGATTGATATGCTGAAAGGTCTGGAAGAACGAGGTGCCCAGTATTTTGTGGAATCGCTGGGTAATGTGCATTGCAGCATGGAATTCATGGAAGCCGGTAAAGAGGATCCATATCTTTCCTATTTGCATATGTATTTTACAGACTTGATGAAGAAAAATCTCAAGCCGGAGACGGTTGTCGTTGGATCACATTTCTCATCATTCCGCGGAAAGAAAAACAAACTTTTGTCCATTGAGCCTGAAAAATCATCCATGTTTGCGATGGGTGCACGCTGTATAGAAGATGGCATGATGGATATGGTTGGTCTTGGGCGCCAATCTTTCGCTGATCCGTTGACACCGCTTAAATTGGAAGAGGGTCGCGAGGATGAAATCAAATATTGCAATCAATGCATGAATTGTGAAGAGTTGATGATCCGACAGGTGCCGGTTGGCTGTGTAACGTTTAATAAACATTATACTGATCTGTTCCGTCAGATTCGCATAGAGAAAGGAAAACTAACAGAACTGCATACTTGAGATTGCATTCTTCCTCATTGAAGTTGAATCAGATAATCAATAAGAAACAAGAACCTGTCGAAAACAGGTTCTTGTTTGTAGTATGGTTTTGGATCAATGCAATATTAATTGAATTATGGGTACATCAGTAAATTGCATTAAACTACTCAACGATCAATTGATTTGTAAACGCTTTTACGACTTGGGGATCAAAATGTTTGCCACTTTGATCGAGAATATATGCCAGCGCTTCTTCCTTGGACCATGCCTTGCGATAAGGACGGTCACTGGTTAGCGCATCCCATACATCAATGATGGCAAAGATGCGCGCTGTCAGGGGGATTTCTTCAGCCTTTAACCCTAGCGGGTAACCTGTACCATCCCATCTTTCATGATGATAATAAGGAATATCCAGTGCGGGACGTAAGTATTCAATTGGGTTTAATAAGTCATTGGCATACCCTGGATGACGGCGCATAATTTCCCTTTCAGCATCATCCAGCGGACCTGGTTTGAGCAGTACAGCATCAGGTATGCCCATTTTGCCGATATCATGTAATAATGCGCCACGCCTGATGTGTTCTAATTCAACTGGGCTAAAGCCAAATGTGCGCGCTAGTTTAACAGTAATCTGGGAGACTCTTCGCGTATGTCCTTCCGTTTCCTGATCGCGAAGTTCTAAAGCGTATGCCCAACCTTCCAGCGTTCTATCGTAGGCCTGCATAAGGTCTATTGCCACACGCTGCGATTCCTCATACAATGTTGTGCGGTTGATGGCGTTTGCCGAGATATCAGCAATAGCGCTCAGTAATCGCACCTCAGCCTCACTGAACATTTGGTTGGCAGAATTATCCTTATATCGTCCGACCCATAAAACACCGATGGTTTGTTTATTGGCGATAAGTGGAACAGCAGCAAGCATCATCGGTTGGTCAGATGTAGCAACATTGGATAACAAAGCATCAATATTGGAATCCTCACAAAGATAAGGCTGGCCCTTGGAGATGACGAGTCCGCTGATGCTTTCCTGCAAAGGCACATGTACACCTTGAGATTTAACCCAATCCCCTCGCGCAATTTCAACGACATATGTGTTTGTTTTATCATTCCAAAGGATCAGCGATACATGAGATGTCCCAACCAAAACAGAGGCCTGGTCGAGGATAATGGGCAGCATCTCGTTGCGAGTGGAAGCTATCCGAAGGGCAGAACTAATTGAGGCAATGACTACGGATTCTAGTTCGTGTTGTTTTCGCTCGGTGATATCACGCCCAATTCCGACCATCCCCGAAATTTGTCCATGGCTGTCTCGTAGAGGAACTTTGGTGGATAAAACCCAGACCGGATTGCCGTGTTCATCTAGCCCAGGTTCTTCACGGTTGATGATTGGTATGCCTTGTTCCAGTACGGATTTATCATCTGCTGCGTATTGAATGGCTAATTCGGGTGGATACATGGCAGAATCCAACTTTCCAATCACATCATGAATATTTTTTCCACCTGAGACCATACTGTCA
The DNA here is from genome assembly GCA_016838895.1 of Chloroflexota bacterium. Lineage (GTDB taxonomy): Bacteria > Chloroflexota > Anaerolineae > Anaerolineales > Anaerolineaceae > UBA5203. The sequence continues at coordinate 15,830 of JAEKNU010000037.1, read as the reverse complement.
GAAATATTCGACAAAGTCTTTCGCCCCTGCAAATCTTTTACATAGATACGGTCGGGTAAATTATCAATCAGCGTCCGCAGGAGATTGCGTTCAGCAATCTGAGCTTCTTCCATACGTTTACGCTCGGTGATATCCCAAAAGATACCCAGTGTACCGACGATCTGTTTTTTACTGTCATAAAGCGGCGCTTTAATCACCTGAACAAAGGTCTTCTCTTGATCCATGGGCTGGTGTTGTTCTTCTATTTCGATGGTTTGCCCTGAACTGATTACCAGATGATCATCCTTTTTATACTTTTCCGCCATATCAGGTGGATGAATTTCCAGGTCGGTTTTGCCAATAATCTCGTCCAAGGTTTTGTTTTGTGTATCGCAATAACGCTGGTTGACGATAATAAATCTACCATCCAGATCCTTGGCAAAAATATTTTGAGGTAGGCTTTCGATTAATAAGTGGAAGAGATTCCTGGATTCCTCCAGTTCTTCTTTGATCTGTTTTCGATCTCTTCGGATTTTTGCTTCAGCCAGTTCGCGTTGGATCACCGCAGCCAGCCGTGCTAGCTTGTTTTTCATCAAAAAATCATGCGCACCAGCCTGCATTAAGGCGATTGCAGCTTCTTCCGGAATCGTACCAGAGATAACTATGAAAGGCAGATCTAAACCGATAGATTGCAGCATATTCAGCGCAGCAGGAGCATCAAAAGCTGGTAGATGATAATCAGCAAGAACCAAATCAAAACTGTTATTTTTTAAGGCTGTTTTCATTAATTCAGCAGTTTCCACCCGTTCAGCAATGATAGAAAAACCCGCTTTTTGTAATTGACGAGTGATTAATTCTGCATCATTGGCTGAATCTTCCACAAACAGGATACGTAAGGGAGTGTTTACGATGGCCGTAGATATTGGGTTGATAGGGTTGAGTTTCGTATCCAATGTATTCATAATAAAAAGATTATCACCTGAATATATCTCAAAATATGATAACTCCCATACGATTTAATGAACTCAGAATTTAGGGAGAATCTTTGCTATTGTATCAAACCCCTTGTGCGCTAGCCATGAATTTTATGTATATTTCATATAAAGCAGCCATGGGTTACTATAGAACATTTTTTGCCTTGAAGATGATTTTTGAGAAATGCGGCAAATATATGTCAGTGTATTTAACCAGTTATGTATCATATTATTGGAGAGTTGCTGGTCTGTAGTGCAAGTAAAGCCAAATCCATCACCGATACATTATTTTTCCCCTATCTATATATGGAATGGTTCATTTAACAAAAAATTGGTCTTATAAAAAAGATGATTAACTACGTATAAATATATACAATAATAGTATAAACATGACGGAGACAGATATGAAAGAAAACCTAGTAATAGCAAAAATGCTAGCAGAAGCTGGTTAGTATCAATGTCATGAATACTCCAAGAAATTGCAGGTCGCTTTGTGATCGTTGAATTATGAGCTTACAAGGTGGCTGTATACTGTGATGAATGTCACAGATTAAATGTAATCATCGAGGGGAAAACAAACTGGATATTCAAAAAGCAGGATTTGAAAGCATTGAAACAACCGCCAGTACACAGGACAAAGAAGGTGAAATGATGTCGCAGAAAGAGCTTGATTTCTTAAAAAATGTATTCAGTTCGCAATACTTTGATCAAAATTTAAACCTGGATTTCTTTGTTGAAAAAAATTCAGAAAATGCCAAGGATGGCTCGTATGTTATCAGCGTGATAGACGAAAGAGATTTTCCCCCTACTGTGAGGTATTCACGCTATAGACTCTCTGCTAAAGAACTTCCAGTAAAAAGTCAGATTGAAATATTGAAAGTACATCATCACGGTGTAGATCGTGTAGAATATGATGCAACCTTCCATCTCATCCATGTATATTATGAGCATAAACCCGCGATAACAATTACAAAGGTTCCTCCTCTATGGTTTAATTCCTTGAGATTTGCAGCGATGAAAAACATGGTTGATGTTGTAGATCTGATTAATCGAGCCACCCGAATTTACAAAAGTTATCAGAAGGATGAAATAAAAATCGAAACCACTTGATCTTTTGGTGATTTTAATCGGGTATTGTTTTTAGAAATAAAACCAGGGATTCTACCCTGCTGTGATATATTAAAAAATCCATTCAGTTGAATGGATTTTTTTGCGAAAGAAGACGATTTACAAGTTCATTGTATTGCTGAATTTAATCTATTGATACATTCCTGCTTTTATTATCTCAGTTTTTGTCTACTTTTTTTGGACCTATTTTAGGGGTTACTTACCACTATTGACTCAAAAAATCCAGAAAATGTTGGGTTATACACCTTATGCATTATATAATTGGAAGATCAAGAAACACTATTTGACTATGAGGGTGCTATGCAAATACCGGGCATTTTTTGTGTCTGAAGAAACATAGTTGAATGACGCCGACTATCATTTTTTCAGCGATAGGTGTTTTTTTCTAAATAACACCTTCTTGATGAAGCCCCATGATGATTTCTTCCGGGACTAATGGGAAATGATCAAACCATACGCCTGTAGCATCATAAATGGCTGCCGTTATGGCCGGCGCAAGGCACATAATCATCGTTTCACCCAGGCCGCGCGCTCCCCAGGGACCTCGCGGATCGGGAATTTCCAGCACCATGATATCCATTTCTTTCGGAATATCGAGCACGGTCGGAATTAAATAAGTGGATAAATTAGGGGTGAGCACCCGTCCATTTTTTTCAATGAAATTCTCTAGCGTAGCATACCCAGCGGCCTGGACGAGTCCGCCTTCAATTTGTTTAATAACCTGTTGCGGATTAATCGCTTTTCCAACATCAATGGCACAATAAATTTTGTCAATTTTGACCTCCCCGGTTTGTGTATCCACGGATATTTCAACTGCCTGGGCTGTGTAACCATAGGCTACATTGGGGTCACACTGACCTGTTACAGGGTCTGGGGCAGTGGTTGGATGCGGGACATAGGTATGTTCCATGATCACGGGATGCTTTTCATTTTTCCATGATGCCAATGCTTTCTCAGCACCTTCTTTGATTGCATTTCCAATAAAGAATGTCATCCGCGAAGCGGAAACGGAGCCGGAATCTTGCACCTCAGCGGTGTCAGTGGAGATCAACTCAATGCTCTGCATGGGGATATGCAATGCTTCGGCAGACATTTGTGTTATCACGGTATGAGTACCCATACCAACCTCACTGGCTCCATGACGGATAACCGCTCTATCTATTTCTGATTCACCATAAAGTTCAATACCGATGGTACAACTTTCCGGGTATCCGTAAGAAAAACCGATATTCTTATGCGCACAAGCAAAACCAAGACCACGTCGAATGCTTGAATGGTTTTGGTCAGCCTTTAGGGGGGAATCGGTGAGTTTCCATCCATCCGCGGTTTTGTTCCAACCGGCTTTCTTGGCGCAGGTTTCGGTTACTTCACGAATGGATATGCCAGGGGGATAAGGTGCTCCCATGGTTTGAAGCGATCCCTCTCCCGCCAAATTTCGCATACGGATTTCTACAGGGTCAATATGCAGTGCCAGTGCCAATTTATTGACCATTTGTTCGGCACAGAAAACGGCCTGCGGTCCACCGAAACCGCGAAATGCGCCCCGTGGAACGTTGTTTGTGTAGATGTCATAGGCATCCACTTTCACATTGGGGATGACATAGGGCCCCAGCGAATTGATCACCGCATTACTGGTGACAATGCTGGTTGTGAACTTGTAGGCACCCCCATCAGCAAGCATTTTTACGTCAGCCGCCGTGATCTTGCCATCTTTGGTTGCTCCCCAACGCGCTTTAAATTTGATTGGATGACGTTTGCAGTGCCCAATAATGGATTCCTCACGCGTCCAGGTTACTTTTACAGGGCGAGGAATATTCATGCGTTGTAGTTTCAGTACTGCGAGCCCTACAATAATTTGCACCGAGATATCTTCACGCCCCCCAAAAGCGCCTCCGCTCATGGGATAAATAACCCTGACCTGATCTTCTTCAAGTCCCAGGGCATGCGCGATCTGTTTGCGGTCTTTCGCGCCCCATTGACCGGAGGTAATGATCGCCAAACGTTTTTGCTCATCGATATAGGCTAATCCACATTCGGTTTGTAAATAAGCATGCTCCTGAGCAGGCGTATCATAATCGGATTCGATGATGACATCAGCTTGCTTAAACCCGGCCTCCAGATCGCCATTGTAAAGTTTATGGTGACAGAACATATTGCTTTCTATATCGGGGTGAATGATGGTGGCATTTGGTTCCAATGCCTCATCCACGTTGCTGATAATGGGTAAATCCTCATATTCTACTTGAATCAAGTCTCGTGCTTGCTCAGCAATGGCTTCCGTTTCTGCTACAACCGCGGCAACGCGGTCGCCCACATAACGAACGCGGTCCGTGTATGGTTTCTGACTGGGACCACAAAGGACCGGTTGATCGTAAGTATAGTAGCCAAATTCATTGCATGGCACATCTTTCGATGAAAGGACAGTTAATACACCTGGCAATGCCTCGGCCTTTGAAGTATCCACATTTTTTACAAGGGCATGTGGTCGGTGAGCCATTAACATTTTTATATATGCCTGGTCAGGCAGAACCATATCAGAAGCAAAAACTGCCTCACCCCTTACTTTTGACAATGCATCAATTCGAGGTACAGACTGACCAACATATTTCATTTTCATTTATCCCTTTTTATAAAGCAAGCTTCTTGTGATCAAAGTCACTCTTTGCTGTGATTTATCCATGAATGTCAGATTTATTTCAAGCGAATCTATATTTTTTATATTGAATACACTTCTCTAACTATAACAATAATATATCCAAAACAGGAAAATGGTAAGTCTTTATTCATTCCATTGTGCTCGTACTAAAAATGATTATTTCCGTTTTGGAATAAATGCTAAAAAAAATCGAATTGCATATGAAAAATCCGATTTATATAATCTAGTCAGGAATAAAGAATTTCACATTAAAACTAAGATGTAGTTCTCAATGAGGTATGTTGGCTTTTATTTCCAACATAATGAATATGGAAAATACAGAACTACATGTTTTGGGAGGATTATTGTTTGATGAAAGACACAGTTTTTAGTTCCAGAAAGCTTTGCCCGGATACCTGGCTTATTCAGGGAGACGGCTGTAATTCGTATCTCATTGTAGGTGATAAACGGGGTGTAGTGATTGACACTGGGTTTGCAACTGAAAATATCCAGAAATATGCACAATCATTAACAGACAAACCGGTAAAAATGGCTGCTAACACACACGGACATTTTGATCATACTGGAGGCAATGGTTGGTTCTCTGGCGCATATATGAGCGCCAAGGCATTGGATATTGCTAAAAAACCCTATCCCAGTTTGGATGCATCAAAATATCCTGTCGATTATCCGGTTACTGTGATTGGTGATGGAGATCAACTGGAGTTGGGTAATCGTATTTTGAAAGTGTTTGAAATCCCCGCCCATGCTCCCAGCAGCATCGCTTTCCTGGATACAAAAGAAGAAATTTTGTTTACTGGAGATGAAGTTGATTCCCATGCCATGCTGGTCTGGATGCAAAATGAACCGCAGCCTAGCATTGAGCAGCACGCCAGAAATATGGAGAAATTATTAACCGTTCGCGATGATTATAAATATATCTGTGCTGGTCATGAACAAGTGATGGGTGACGCTGCGTTGGTGGAAGAATATTTGGAAAATGACAAACGTATTATGTCTGGTATAGAAGGTGAACAAATGGTTATGGCTGATGATGGTCCGGAAGATTTTGTGATGTATCAGATTGAATATAAGCGGATGTCTGTATATAAAAATACTGCCATTGGCTATGATGTGCGCTACATTTTGGATAAATAAAGCAAGTGATGTAAATAGGCGCTTATATCCTGGAATCATATGCTGTAAATGCATTTGAAAAACAAACTATCTTAGGAGAAAGATGATGAACAAGATGAAGAAATATGTTTCGTTCCTATTACTACTTACCATTTTGATGGGTGCATTGGCTGGATGTGCCAATAAGCCTGCTAATAATTCAGTAGATACAAGTGAAGCTGCTGTTGAACAACCTGCTGCGGATGAGTCCAGCGAAGAGGTTTCTTCTGAAGCCGCAGAAGCTAGCGAAGCTGATAGTATTGTGCCTGAGGTTGTCGTGGCCATTGGTGCTGATCCGGCTGATCTGGCCCCGTATGTCGGTATGAGCTACGGACGTATCCAGGTCCTTCATATGATATATGAGTACCTGTTTGATCTGGCAAAAGCAGGTGAGCCTTTGACAGCCTATATCGGCAAGAGTGTAGAGCTGACCGGTGAAAAGACCTATACTGTAACTATCTTCGAGAACATAATCGACAGCGCTGGCAATCCCATCACAGCTGCAGATGTGGCCTGGTCGTACAATACCGGTATGGAAATGGGCAATCTTCGTCCATTAGGAGATATCGAATCGGTTACAGCCACAGGTGATTATACTGTGGATTTTGTGCTCAAAAATGAACCTGGAATGGGTGATCTTGAAAAAGTGCTTTGTGAGGCTCCAATTGTAAGCCAGGCTTCATATGAAGCCAGCCCGGATCAATTTGCTACCGATCCGATCACAAGCAGCCCCTACGTATTAACAGAGTATGTTCCTGGCTCCAGCCTTACATTTGAAAAACGCGCTGATTACTGGCAGACGGATAAGTCAATGGGACCAAAGTATAACCAGGCGAATGTTCAAAAAGTCTTTATGCAGATTATCACTGAATCAGCTCAACATGCAATTGCCCTGGAAACCGGTACTGCTGATATTTCCGGATCTATTGCTTCAGATGACGCGGTCCGTTTCTCAGATAACCAGGACTACTCCTTATTTACATTTCAAGACAACCTGACACAATTAATGTTTTTCAATACGACCGAGGGGAAAGCCTTTGGCAATAAAGAACTCCGCCAGGCTGTTGCATATGCAATTGATACCACGGCCATGTGCCAAGCTGTCTCCCCTGGAGCCTGTACTCCCTCAGTTACCATTGGCAACAGCAATTTCGGCAGCTTTATGGACGAATGGAAAACAGAAGACTATTATGCGTACAATTTAACCAAGGCGCAGGAATTGTTAGCTACCTCTGGTGCTGCTGAAGATTTGACTGTCAAATTGTTGGTCCAGAACGATGCCAGAACAGGCCTGATGGCGCAGGTCATCCAGAGTCAACTTAAAGAACTCGGGATTACCGTGGAAATCAGCCAGGTAGAGGCGACTGTGTTCAATCAGGAGAGGATGGATCCCACTGCGTTTGATTTTGCGCTCGATGCAGCCGCAGGTGGAGATTTCATTAACAATCCGTGGCAGCTTGTTTATGACCAAAACCGTAACAATGGTACAACCTGGGGTTTCACCCAGGATGATCAGTTACAGTCGCTTTTGGATACGATCGCTGCAGACTTTACCCCGGAAACGATCGATGCTTTTCAACAATATCAGAAGGATCAGGCATATGCCTATGGGCTGTTATCTTTCAGCGCAATTGTTGTGGGTGTCGATGGCGTCACCAATGTCTCTGTAGATGGTAGAGGCCAGGTTTTCCCAGGCGCCTGTGAATTTTCGGCAGATTTCAAATAAAGCGAATTGTTTGAATGTATTCCTTACCAATTAACGTGCCTTAAGAAAGATGCGGCACTGCTTGAACTTGCAATCACTACGGGGAAGGCAGTGCCGCACAAATTGTTTGAAGTATAAACAAGTCAATATATATCACTTGAGTATCATTAAGAACGCTAAAATTTTGATAATGCACTCATACAGTATTTTATAGATAAACTAATTATCTCCAATGAAAAGGAAGGATTTTATCGATGGGTAGATATATACTAAAAAGGATCTTCTGGCTGATCCCGGTAGTGCTGGGAGTGACAATCCTGATCTTCACGATCATGTATTTCATTCCGGGCGACCCCGTAAAAATGATGCTTGGTCCAGATTCCACTGCTGAGCAAATGGATGCCAAACGGCAAGATCTGGGTTTAGACGACCCCTATCTTGTACGCCTTGGCAAATTTGTAGGGGGAATCGTCCTGCATTTCGATTTCGGAGAGTCCTGGGTATATCATACCCCCGTCACCACAGAATTGATGCATCGTTTACCACGCACATTAACCATCGCGGTTATTTGTATTCTAATGCAAATAATCATAGGCATCCCCTTGGGGATCATTGCGGCGGTCAACCATAATGGCTGGGGGGATCGCATCTCGATGTTCATTGCCTTATTCGGAATATCCATGCCCAACTTCTGGATTGCATTAATGTTGGTACTTTTTTTCTCGTTGAAGCTGGGTTGGCTGCCTCCATATGGTATCGGCGGGCTAGAATACTATATCCTTCCCTGCATTGCCAATGCCTTTCCGTGTATCGCCACACAAGCTCGCCAGACACGCTCGAGCATGCTGGAAGTGATTCGTTCCGATTACATTACTACAGCTCGAGCAAAGGGTATGTCTGAGATGCGTATCCTTCTCAAACACGCCCTCCCGAACGCACTGCTGCCGGTCATCACTGTTATCGGGAATGGTATGGGTATGATGCTGGCCGGCACGGTCGTCATCGAATCTATTTTTTCCATCCCCGGCGTTGGCATGTATCTGGTTGGTGGGATCAACACACGAGATTACAACATTGTTCAAAGCTCAGTGATATTTTTGGCTCTTGCCTTTACTCTGGTCATGCTACTGGTGGACCTGGCGTATGCTTTCATCGATCCCCGTATCAAGGGGCAATTCGCAGGCACGAAGAGGAGAAAACAAAATGCTTAACTTTGTAACTGCGGAAGGAAATCAATCCAAAATCAAACGGCAAAGCGAGTTTACTGTCGTTGCACGGCGATTGTCCAAAAATCCATCTGCTGTGATTGGTTTCATTGTAGGTGTACTGCTGGCACTCATCGCGATATTCGCCCCGCTGATCGCACCGTACCCATATGATCAGGTAGACTTGTATCAAACCCGTACAGCTCCTTCCATGCAGCATATTTTTGGAACGGATGAACTGGGGCGCGACGTTTTTAGCAGGATTGTTTGGGGAAGTCGTTTCTCCTTGAGTATTGGCGTTCTCGCAGTTGTTGTATCTTCTGCAATTGGTATGTTTTTAGGCGCCCTTGCAGGTTATTTTGGCGGTTTGATGGATGATATCATCATGCGTCTGACGGATGTGCTTCAATCGATTCCCGGCATCCTGCTTGCAATCTCTGTTTCTGTTGTCTTGGGTCCGGGCTTTATAAATAGTATGCTTGCCCTATCTATTGGAAGCATACCGATGACTATACGTCTGACGCGCGCTGCAATCCTGGGTATCCGACACCAGGAGTATTTGGAAGCAGCCACTTCTATCAATGCCAGTACCCCCCGAATTATTCTACGACATGTCATTCCAAACAGCTTTGCTCCCGTTTTGGTTTCATCAACAATGAGTATCGGAAACGTAATCATGATGGGTGCTATGCTCAGTTTTATCGGCCTGGGGGTTCAGCCCCCTACACCCGAGTGGGGGGCGATGATCGCCGGAGGACGAACCCTGATCCGTAGTTGTCCCTGGATGGTCACTTACCCGGGTATCTTTATTATGCTGACAGTCCTGGCACTCAATATGTTTGGCGACGGTTTGCGCGATGTTCTCGATCCTAAGCTGAAGAAGTAAGGGTGAGTTATACAATGAATAATAAAACGAATGATAAAAGTAGTCCATTTCTATCAGTAAAGGATCTGGTGGTTGAATACTCAGCAGAGGGTCAAGTGATCCATGCAGTTAATGGTGTTTCATTTGAACTGGAACGTGGCAGGACTTTCGGACTAGTCGGAGAGACAGGTGCAGGTAAGACTTCAACCGCCAAGACGATCCTGCGCATCCTTCCCGATCCTCCTGCAAAGATTAGAAGCGGCGAAATTTTCCTCGACGGGGAAGACTTACTTAAAATCAGTGAGAAGGATATGCGAAAGATCCGCGGTCAAAAGATCTCTATGATCTTTCAAGATCCAATGACGGCATTAAACCCAATTATGAAAATTGGCGATCAAATTTCAGAGGTCATTGAACTGCACAATAAAGTTTCCAAGGACGAGGCGGCCGAAAGAGCAATGAAAATGCTTGAAATGGTCGGTATTCCCAGAGAACGTTTCAATGAATACCCCCATCAATTTTCCGGAGGTATGAAACAGCGCGTTGTTATCGCAATTGCATTGGCGTGTAGTCCAGAATTGTTGCTCGCAGATGAACCCACTACCGCTTTGGATGTAACGATCCAGGCGCAGGTGCTTGAAATGATCAATAAGCTCAAAAGTGATTTTAATACCTCCATGATTATGATTTCACACAATCTGGGTGTTGTGGCTGAAGTATGTGATGATATTGCAGTGATTTACGCAGGCGAAATTATTGAAAGTGGTAGTAAGGAAGCGATCTTTGATCATCCGACACACCCGTACACTTTAGGTTTGTTTAAAGCGGTTCCCCATATAGATGATGAGACAGATAGGCTTAATCCGATTTCTGGTTTACCAGCAGATCCCTCAAACCTGCCAACCGGCTGCCATTTTCATCCTCGATGCGAATATGCAATGGAAGAATGTAAGATTGAGCACCATGAATTAATTGAAATTGAACCTGGACACTTCTGTCGTTGCACCAGAGACATCCATCAGGAGGAATGAAATGACCGCATTAATTGAGGTTAAGAATTTAAAAAAATATTTTGAAACACCCAGAGGAATGCTACATGCGGTCGACGATGTTTCTTTTAAAATCGAAAAAGGCAAAACATTGGGTATCGTTGGCGAATCAGGCTGCGGTAAATCAACGCTTGGCCGCACGATCATCCATTTGCAAGACAGCACAGATGGCTCGATTTATTTTGAAGGTGAAGATATTACTGTAGTAAATGCACGAAAATTGAAAAAATTACGTGAAAATATGAAGATTATCTTCCAGGATCCATTCTCTTCATTAAATCCGAGAATGACCGTGGAACAAACCATCATGGAACCTTTGATCATCTCTGGTCGCTATTCCAAAAAAGAAAGGGTAGCGGAAGCAGAATTTATCATGTCCATGGTAGGGATTGACCAGCGTCTCAGGTTAGCCTACCCGCATGAATTGGATGGCGGTAGAAGGCAGCGAGTCGGCATTGGGCGTGCATTGGCATTAAATCCCAAGTTTGTGGTCTGTGATGAACCTGTTTCAGCTTTGGATGTTTCCATCCAGGCTCAGGTGCTGAACTTGCTAAAGGATCTTCAGGATAAATGTGGCTTAACATATATGTTTGTCACCCATGATCTTTCAGTCGTTCGCCTTTTCTCTGATGATATTTGTGTAATGTATTTAGGCCAGTTGGTAGAAACAAGCCCCTCAAAAGAATTGTTCAAAAAATCTTTACATCCTTATACGCAAGCGCTGATATCTGCGGTGCCTTCAATGGATATTCACCACAAGAAAGAACGTATTATTCTTGAAGGAGAAATCACCTCACCGATCAATCCCAAACCCGGTTGTAGGTTTGCTGCAAGATGTAATTATGCGATTGATAAATGTCATCAACCGCAGCAGCTTGAAGAAGTGTCACCCAATCACTTTGTTTCTTGCTGTAGAGTAAAAGAACTCAATAGTATCTAATTGTGATTTAAGCGAAGATTAATTAGATCCCCATATTTATATTAATAATGTACCGGGTAGATAATTGTGCTACCCGGTATTGATTTTTGATTTATTTATCCAGACTGAGTTTTTATTAATCACATTTCGAAAGAATTCAACTATTAAAGCGAATGGTTCATGCTCGTGAATTGAGAGAATGCCAGCATGATCAATATTAGGGAAGTAAGATTTTCATGACTGATAGGAGACATTATGAAATTCAATGAAGAGATTAATATGGTAAGGGATGATTTTCAACAACTGGAATTCATTGACCCTGGTTCTGAATTAATGGTTAAATACAATTTGTTTCTTCCTAAGAAGTATGATGAGAATAGATCCTATCCATTGGTCATGTTCATCCATGACGCCGGTGTATTAAGCACAGATACACGAGTGACTTTAACACAAGGTATGGGGGGATTTATCTGGGCAACTTCGGCTGAACAGGCAAAACATGAATGTTTCGTTCTGGCGCCTCAATATTCCAATCGAATCGTTAATGATGATTCAGAAGCAACGCAAGATGTAGACGTTACGGTGGATTTGGTAAAAACTTTAGCGCGCCAGTATAGCATTGATAAAAATAGGATGTATTTGACAGGGCAGTCTATGGGGTGTATGGCTTCAATAGAGATGTTGACAAAGTATCCCAATATGTTTGCAGCCGCGCTGCTTGTCGCTGGTCAATGGAATGCAACAAAGATGTCTGTATTGACTAACGAGAATATGTGGATTATTGTTTCAGAAGGAGATCGAAAAGCATTTCCCGGCATGAATGCCAGCATGGCTGCTCTGCAAAAAGCCGGGGCAAAGATCAGCAGGGCGATTTGGAACGGTCAAGCGAGTGTCAAAGAGTTTGCATCAGCAGTAAATACAATGATCGCGGAAGGCAACAATATTAAATACAGCGTGCTTGCAAAAGGCACTGTTGTCCCTGAAGATCAGCCAGACGATGGGCTCAATAATCATATACATACCTGGCCGATTACTTATGCAATTGAAGGTCTGCGAGACTGGTTATTTGCCCAGGAAAAAGCATAGAATGATGCCTTGATTTAATCTTGAAAATTAGAAAAGGATAATAGCAAATCGCCGAGAGCACAGCATTGTACCCGTTCTCGACGATTTTTTATATGGTTCTACTATTTAGTTAAAATATTAATTGCTTTGTGGAATTACTGTGTGAATCTACAATTAAACCTGGTTTCGCAGCAGTTCCAACACTTTTTCGCAAAGCAGTTCAGCGGACCCTCTACCAAAGGGTGAATTCATGGCTTCATAAGTGATGCGGTCATAGGCACTTTGTTCGGGCATATATTTTGCGGCACCGTTTACCATTGTGCAAATCGTTGTCATTGGGATAGGGGATTGCCTTTTAATAATTTCAGCAGTAGAGCAGGATAGTTCAGGACGAACACCAATCAAAGCAATTTCACCTATTTTGAACATAACAATTGATTCTTCACGATCTTCTGCCTGCTGATATTCATATTGAGTGGTTGGACGTATGGAATGTGTATCCCTTGGCAGCACTTGACCGGGGCATTTTAGCAAAGTTCTTTCAATTAAAATGTCACTATGAACAGCCTGGCAATTAATGGTTTTGGATACTTGAAGGACTTCAATGCCCAATCTATTTCCAAGCATTTCAGCTATCGCATATCCATATGCCTGGTAATTGAGCGTCTGAATATGGCCATTACTGTCAATATACTGGGAAAATATTTTAAATGAAGGAGACTGGTCTCCTGCTGCACCAAGGCAAAATAATGCAACGATTTCATTGTTGTATTCCTGCTCTAAAAAACTGGAAGAAACCCCTGTGAGATCAGCTGATATGAGGTACGGCTCCCCTGCTTTGTGCAACCCATCCAAAACTGATGGTTGAACGCTGTAACAGTAGAGCATTGCAATGGGTTTGCCATCAAATGTGTCAAATCGAAAAACACTCACGGTTTTATCTGATGGGCCAGAGTCATTGCTTCCAAGCCACCAACCTGCTGGAGTTAGAAAATCTCTGTTGACATTAATATTACAAATACCGGTTGCATATCCAAAATGTGCCGGCTGCATGTTTGTCTTTGCCTGAATCGAAGCATTCAGAATGGCTTTCTTTATGTATTTTAATAAACAATTATTCTTTTTTTTATCTGCGGATGACTTACAAAACTTTTCGGGAACAAAATGCGGTGCAGAAAATGTATGTGAGACAAAAACCAGAACATTTTCCGGGTTTGTTTCCGTGCACTCAGCAATAAATTGTTGAAAAGTTTGAATGAATTCATCAGGAATAGAGGTTAATTCGATGGAGACAATTGCGATTTTGTTTCCACATTCCAGAAGAATTAAGCGTATTTTGAGTTCATCATGCACACCAGTATAACCTTCTGTTGGAAAAAAATCATCCGGGAAATGAATATCACATTTGCCAGCACCTGCCTGAAGACATGTATTCTGCATTATGGTTTCCTAAAAAAACACATTTATTTGATTACTGCCAATTAGACTTGATAAATCCTTTGCGCATTTTTTGCCAGGATTAAATCTTTGTCTTCATCACTAATATCTAATTGTTTTACAAAATTGGCTCCTTCAAGCAGCCATTCCCGTTTAACTGGGTAGGAGGTGCCAAAAATGATATGATCAGCCCCGAGAACGGAAACAGCACATTCAAGTTGCGCTTTTCCCCAGGATTGCCCCTGAGACATTTCGAAAAAGAGATTGTTTTGTATCTGCTCACGAATGGATTTGTTTCCTGATTCAAACCTGCCAACATCTTCTTTTTTTGTAGGCATAGCAGGAAATAACATATTGATATAGGTGAAAAAGCCGCCTCCCAACATGGAATGGACAAGTTTAATGTTTGGGTATTTTTCGAAAAAGCCACTGAATAATTCTCTGCCAACAGCGATAGCCTGATCCATACACCTACCATATTGGCGACGCAAATTATTGAATTCACAAATTGAATCAAACTGAACCGGAACGGGAGAGTGGTGTACATATACTGTCAGCTCAAGTTGGTTTACTTTTCTAAAAAATGAAGAAAACCTTTCGTCATCCAAATAGGATGTTCCATAATGCGAGCCAAGTTGTAATCCCGTCATGCCCAAATCATCTGTACATCGTTCAAGTTCATAAATGCATTCGGGTGTACCCATAGGTGGAACAACAGCCAAAGCATTCATTCTGCCTTTGCTTTGTTTTACATGGTTTGCCATCCCATCATTGAATATTTTGCATAGATCAAGCGTCAACCATTCGAAACAACCAGGTATTTTTAAAATTGATTTCTCAAACCCGGCTTTATCCATATCCATTAACTGCTGCATTAGCACATAATCGCCCTGGGCATAATTTAAACTTGGATAGCCTATTGGTTTTTCAATGACAATTTGCTTTCGATTTGTATTTTCGATTGTGGTTTCATATCCATGAACGTCATTTACGTTTGGAATTTCCGCTAAAAAAGCTTTCATCAACTGATCATTGAGAAAAACTTCTTCCGGAAACCAGTACATGTTTGCATCAATAACCATCGTTAGTTGACTCCTCTAGCTAAATCATGCATGCTGAATCCTGTTTCTTTTAAAGTAATTTATTTCCTACTTATTTTCATTGTTAATGATAAATACTTTTTGAAGCCATTTTGATACCAGGGGAATTGTAAAATATATAACAAAGAATGAAATAAATACAGATATGATGAACGATTTCAGAAATGCGGAAAAAAAGACATGGGTAAAGCCAACATTTACAGATGTTAATACCAGTGACATTACAATGGACATAATTATTGAGACAATTAAATTAAATAGACAATCATATAGCAATTTGCTTATTTTCATTTTGTTCCTCTTTCATATTAATGCTTTTCTTTGTTAAGATTGTAAGGAGCATAGCCTTGACAAGCAATTCGAATTTAAATATGATTTATGCAAAAGAGGAATAAATCATTATAGGAGCTCATCGTGGAGATCGAATATCTAAAAGAATTTGTTATCCTTGCACAGACCAAAAACTTTCTTGAAGCATCGGATATTCTTTATTGTTCCCAATCCGCATTATCCAAGCATGACTTCACTGAAAAAACGACAGGACAAAAACAACCCAAATTGTACCCTTCACGAATGGAGAGAACTTTAATATA
>JAEKNU010000036.1 GCA_016838895.1 Chloroflexota bacterium | reverse complement strand
TTCCTGTCACTTTTTGCCTCCACAAGCTCTATTAATTTTACCTTAGCTTGTGGTCTAGTTTTTTGGGGTCATTATAGATGTCATTCAAAAGTTCAAGGGAGTTGATTAACAAAAAAACACCCCATACAGGGGTGTTGGGTAATTTATTATAAGCAATGACTATTTCTTTTTCATGTCCTGATGATAAATGGCTTCGTTTAATCGTAAATGCAATTTGTATTTCCTGCTGAAAGACAAAACCAAATCAGCCAACAAAGCGCGGTGTTCTGCTGTGACGGCCTTTTGGTAAACCGGAATCCAGTCGGGTTGGCTTTCAGCAAATTTAGCCCAGATGCGCTGGCGGATTTTGGGACCCAGATTAAGCTGCTCGGCGTAGATCTCGCGCGTGCCTGCTTGCGCGATGTGCTGGAAAATGCTTTCCAATTGATCGGGTTGTTGGCGATAATGGGGCAGCAATGGACCCACGAAGGCATACGTTCGTAATCCGATCTGATTCAATTTTGCTAACGTTTCCAGGCGTTTACTTTCCAGTGGTGCACGAACTTCCAGAAAGCGTCCCAGTTTATCGTCGGTGGTGGTGATTGTCAGGCCGATATCGGCGTTGAGCTGTTTGAACAGATCCATATCGCGCAAAACCAGCGGCGATTTGGTTAATATAGAAACCTTTCCTTGATAGCCAGCGTGTACCAGTTCGGATAAGATACCGCGGGTGAGTTGTTGCTCTTTTTCGATCCCCTGATATGGATCAGTAATAGAACTGAAAAAGATGGAGGCATTTTGTTTGCCTTTTGGCCAGCGGGAAAGCTGCTTCTTTGCCAGCTCAACGGCATTTTCTTTGATGGCAATGAAATTACCCCATTCACTACGTGGTTCATTGACAAAGCGGCAGCTAAAGGCAGCATAACAATACAGGCAGCCAAATTGGCAGCCCGTATAAGGGTTAACACAATAATCGGTATCCGGAATTTTAGATGCTACGAATATGCTCTTTGCCTGGTTTTTTGTTATTCTCATAGGGTTTTTTCCTGCAGTGAACTTTAGTATAATCTGAACATTCTCATTGTACAGGGGAGAAATGGGGGATCAGAAATGAAATCCTTTTTGTGTTTTCTATAATGAGCATAGAAATAATCCTATGACGAAGAAATGGTGGTGGAAAATGACACAATTGTTGTTGGATCAATTGGTGGAATTTCGGAACAATCCTGGTTTTAGACTACTAACTGCTTTCTTTTTAGCATATATTGCTTGTTGGCTGACCATTGAATTTCAGATTGATACGCAGATAAAATTTGTGTTTTCTTATTTCTTTCCTGTTTATGTCGCATTCTTTGTATACTTTTTTGATCGTTTGGAAATTGTTACCGATACCAAATGGTATTGTGGGGTCATTGATGTCTTGATTTTATTTTTTTCAATACTAAGAGTTTTTTACAAAGTGCCATATGTTTCCGGGCATGCATTATTTTTATCGTTTGCATTGTTTTCAGTAAGCAGACCAAGTAACCGAGTGCTTATATTTATTGTCTGGCTGCAAGTCCTTCTTCTCAAACTCTTCCTCTGGCATGATATTACATTCTATGGCGGGCTGTTACTTGGGGGCATTGCCGCCGGTTTGTGGTATTGGTGCAGGAAATTAGACAAAAACAAAAGGTAAAATAATTGAAAGGACCTATAAGAATGGATATTATGGCATATTTAGATTGACAAGATGACCTGTGGGTCATACAATATGAAACTTGAGTCATTTAGATTCGGAGGTCAAAGTATTGCCAAAAGACACTTTTTTTAGATTGGATGAAAATAAACAGGAACGCGTGATGCGTTCTGCCGTTGATGAATTTCAGAAAAATGGATTTGAGCACGCAAAAGTAGGCAATATTGCCAAAAAGGCAGGTATCGCTAAAGGCAGTATTTATCAGTATTTTGAAGATAAGATTGATTTCTTTCAATATACCGTCCTATGGGCACATAAATATTTCTTACATCATCAAAATCAACAAACACTGATATTGAAAATGGATATTTTTGAATACTTGTTAATCAACAACAAACAGAGAATTGAGCTGATGAAACAAGAGCCAGTCATGGCGAAACTATTACTGGATGTATATTTGGGAAAATACAATGAATTAACACAAGAGATTGATGAAGAGATACGGCATGGGGGAAATGCTGATTTGCTGCGAATGATCCAAACTGGCAAAGCAAAAGGCACGATTCGACAAGATGTGGAGGATGACATTCTGGCTTTGTTTTATCAAGGGGTTATCAGAAAAACAGATGAGATGATTCTTTCGATGTTGAATAATGTTGATATTGGCCTGGATGAATTACTTGAAATGAATATCCGAAATTTTATGAAGCTCATACGGACTGGTATGAGCAGTTAGTGGAATTCCTTCTTTGATACAAGAGAATAAAAAAGCGCTTCTGACATGAAGCGCTTTCTGCTGTCGATAGTAGCTTTGTGCTATTTATCTTTGGTCAGCATCACAGGTTTCCCGCGTAAGGAATACTTACCGGTACTGGCTTTAAGAACATTTGAAGCATGTTGTTCGGCTACGTCAATGTAGGTGTGGTCATTCTGAATATTAATTTCACCAATTGCGCGGCCTGGAATACCGACTTCGCCGGCTATGGCACCCACTACGTCACCAGGGCGGATACCGTGGCTATTCCCCAGATTCATGCGCAGACGCACCATACCAGTTTCTAGTTCATCGGAACCTTTGCGTCGTTGGGATGATTTTTTACTGCGTTTGCTTTCACTGCCATTGTTACGATTGTATTTTGAACCTGGTTTTCCACCAGAAAAACTCTTTTTATTGGAATTTCTTTTGCGGGGGGATTGATGTTCGGCAAATTCTTCAATTACAACGTGGTTTTCGGTCTCACGGGCCAGTTTAATGGCGGCTGCAGTAATATCAATCATACTGAAACTGGTTTCTTCCAATTTTGTAATGATGCTGCGCTCGGCATCAATATTGCCTTTCCCTAACAGATCTGTCAGTCGGGTGATGAATTGTTTTTCCCGGTAATCAAGAATTTGTTGTTTGGTGGGAATATTGGCTACATTTATCGATTGATGAATGTAAGATTCAATTCGCAGGAAGCGACCTCGCTCATTTGGTGTGACAAATGTTATCGCGATACCTTTACGTCCAGCCCGTCCAGTTCGTCCAATACGGTGCACATAATCTTCTGCATCCGCGGGGGCATCAAAATTAATTACATGAGATACGTTTTCAATATCCAAGCCTCTGGCAGCTACGTCAGTTGCAATCAGGATGTTATTGATCCCTTTTCGAAAGCGATTCATCACATATTCGCGTCGTGATTGATTCAGGTCACCATGCAAGGCATCCACCTTGTAGCCCATTGCGTTTAATGTATCCGCGAGTTCCTGAGTTCTAATTTTGGTGCGGGAAAAAATCAATGCACTGGTAACTGCTTCAATTTCCAGCAGACGTATCAAGGCATCTTTTTTATTCTCTTCTCGTAAAATGTAATGGCGTTGTTCGGTTTCAGCTACGGTAACTTGCCTGGGGCTGATTTTAATTTCATGGATATCCCGCATATGCTTATCAGCCAATTTTCGGATGGCCCTGGGCATGGTTGCAGAAAAGAGCGCCATTTGTCTGTCGACTGGGGCTTCAGCCAGAATTGTATCGACATCATCGATAAAACCCATTTCCAACATCACATCAGCTTCATCAAGGACGACATAACGAACATGACTTAGATCCAGAACGCCTTGATTGATTAAATCAAGCATACGTCCCGGTGTTCCGACAACAATTTCGACACCGCGTTTCAATTCTTTTTTCTGAATGGTATAGGATTGTCCACCATACACGGGAAGGATACGTACATGGGAATTGCCAGCCATTTGTTGAGTTGCTTTTGCAACTTGTACTGCTAATTCGCGTGTAGGCGCTAAGACTAGTGCCTGTATATGTCTGTCCTCAGGATCGATCTGTTGTAACATAGGCAGAGCAAAAGCAGCAGTTTTACCTGTGCCGGTTTGTGCTTGCCCTAATACATTTTTCCCAGCCAGCAAAGATGGAATGGCTTCCAGCTGAATGGGCGTGGGTTCATTGAACTTGAGATTATTTATTGCATCTAGTAACTCAAGTTGCAATCCCATCTTTTCAAAAGATAAACTCATTAAATACTCCTAAAACAAAAAAAGAACCCGCCAATGATTGGCGAGGCTCTTCAAACCAAGCACAAATATTTACCTGGTACGAGCCAAACATAGAATTATATCATAGGAAACATCCGAATTAGCTGAAAATTGTGAAAAGAAAATAAATATGAAATATGTCACTTGAAAACATGATAACGGCTTGATATATTAGTAATATATTAGGAAAACTATGCCAGAAGTCAAAAAAGTTTCTTTATCCAAACAAGCATATCAAGTAATTAAGCAGGATATCGTCACCTGTACTTTGAGCCCGGGTCAGTTAATTGGTCAGGCAGAATTAACTACTGCCTATGAAGTGGGCATTACCCCGATCAGAGAGGCATTACGCCAATTGGCGCAAGAAGGATTTGTTCAATCCGTACCACGCCTGGGTTATATTGTAAGTTTGATTACCATTCAGGATGTGGAAGAAATTTATGAGATGCGTATGTTATTAGAAACTGCAGCGGTTCGTATGGCCGCCACCAGGGCAACGGATGAACAATTGAAATCAATCAACCATGAGGTTGATTTCACCTATACCTATAAGGATACAAAATCATACAGCAAATTTTTGGATTATAATGCTGAGTTTCATCATCAGATTGCACTTGCCAGTGGTAATCAGCGCCTGGTGGGTATGATTGATAAAACGTTGAATGAATTAAACCGAGTATTCCATCTGGGTTTGGATTATCGAGATAGTGCTGAAGAGATGCATATGGATCACACTTTATTGGCAAGAGCATTATCAGAACGTGATGCTGATGCTGCGGAACATGCCATACACCGAGAAGTCACCCGTTCAAGGGAACGCGTCTTGCAGGCATTGAAACGCCTCCCGTATATCCCATATTCTGCAGAACATTTTCCAAACTTAATTCGCTAAAAGAAGACAGTGCATATACATTTAGAAATCATTAAAATGGAGAAACCAATGGATCAAATTTCTGAACAGACCTCAAACTTGCAACAGGCAAAAACAGATTTCTTATCCCGTTATCCAGATTTTCAACATACAATGAAAATTGATGATTTACGTCAAACGGATTATCCTTTGCTTGATGAGACAAAGCATGTTTATCTGGATTATACGGGTTCGGGTTTATATGCGCGCAGCCAGTTGGCGAATCATCATGCCATATTACAGGAACATGTTTTTGGAAATCCGCATTCTTCTAATCCATCATCCAGCGCGATGACAGACATGGTAAAACAAGCCAGAGCCTATGTTTTATCCTATTTCAATGCTGCATCAGATGAATATGTATGCATTTTTACCAGTAATGCCAGTGGTGCACTTAAATTGATTGGAGAGGCGTATCCATTTACTGGTGATAGCAAATATTTACTCGCTTTTGATAATCACAATTCAGTGAATGGTATACGCGAGTATGCCCGCAAAAAAAACGCAGCAGTACAATATTTGCCTGTAACCCCGCCCGAAATGCGCATGAATGAGATCAAATTATTGGCTGCTTTGGCTGAGAAACCAGTTGGGCAGAGTTTGTTTGCGTTCCCTGCGCAATCCAATTTTTCCGGTGTGCAACATCCCCTGGATTGGATTGAGAAAGCCCATGCATTGGGTTGGGATGTGCTGCTGGATGCCGCAGCTTTTGTACCGACGAATAAATTGGATTTATCGGTTGTGAAGCCTGATTTTGTGGCGCTCTCATTTTATAAAATGTTCGGCTATCCCACTGGGGTTGGCGCCTTAATTGCCCGTCGCTCGGCATTGGCAAATCTTAACCGTCCCTGGTTTGCTGGTGGAACGATTACGGTTGCTTCCGTTCAGGGTGATACATACTTCCTGCGTGAAGGCGCCGAAGGATTTGAAGACGGTACATTAAATTTCCTGATGTTGCCCGCTGTAGAGATGGGGTTACGTCATTTGCAAAGTATAGGGATAGATGGGATTCATAAACGGGTATACAGCCTGACAGGTTGGCTGCTGGATTCGTTTAGTAAAATCAAACACAGTAATGGAAATCCATTGATTAAGATTTACGGTCCAACGGACAGCCACATGCGTGGGGGCACGATTACCTTCAACTTATTTGACCAGATTGGACATTTCATTGATCATGTTTTTGTGGAGCAGCAAGCCAATAAAATGAATATCTCGCTGCGCTCAGGATGTTTCTGTAATCCAGGTGGTGGCGAGTTGGCATTGGGCTTATCCGCTGATGAATTGACTTCTTGTTTTGCAGTGCAGCAGCGGATGGAATACGATGATTTCCGGCGCTGTATTGATGATAAAAGTACGGGAGCAGTACGTGTTTCCGTTGGATTAGTCAGCAATTTTGAGGATGTGTTTACCGTGATTGAGTTTATTCGAAAATTTGTGGATTTTGCAGGTTAAATCAAAAACTGCCCTAACGAGGGCAGTTTTTGATTTAATTTGTGTTATTTGTTGGTTGAAATTCCAAATAGTTTGTATAATGGGCAGAAGCTAACCAGGCTGGTAACCAGGAATACAACGGCCAGAATACCAAGAATTAGTGCCAATGTGCCAGAAATGACATTTGTAAAGTACAAAATTGCCACAAGGGCTACCAATAACAGACGAATAATTCGATCTAATGATCCCATATTTTTTTTCATAATCATCCTCCCGGATAGAAAACATAATCGTTAAAATTTTATTACTTCTTCCAAATCACGATGATGAAGTTGTTATGATCTGTATTATGTATTTGGATGCAATTTATCTGATATGGTTACATAGTATATAACACGCTTGTTGCATACTGGATACAAGAGTAGAAGGCATATTTACTGTTTCGATATAGATATTCCATGGAATATAGAGAGAAGAAATTAAATTCTAGAAAAAACACCCGCTGATTCAGCGGGTGTTTAGCATTAATGAGCGGAGTTAATTATGCCCAGCCCTGACCCTTTACGAAATTGGTAATGACTGGAATTTCGATGTATTCACCTTTATTGGCTTTGACAGCCCAGATGATTGTGATGATAATGTATGCCACTGCCAGGAAACAACCCACAACAACCAGAGATAAAACACCGATCAAAATGGAACTGACCAAACCCCAAATTAAAGCCTGAACATTATGGGCTTTAATAAAAGGCCGATCCTTTTTGTCTTCCATCAAAAGAATAATGATGGGGACCAGCGGGGAAAGAAGATAAGCTAACATTGCCCACATGCGATCATCACTGGTTACACCAGATTCTTGTACAAATTCTTCACTCATTGATATCCTCCAAAAAATTAGTTGACTATTATATTATTCTAAACGGTATTTATACAATTGCAAGCAATATCATCCAATCCTAAGGGAAATTGAATTGAATTTGAGGGTTTTCATGATTTAGTATCGAAAATCGGCAATTGGCATGGCAGTATTTTTCAAGCAGATTCATGGTTTCTGCGGCGATTGCATGGATTGACTCATTGCTGATGTGCGATAAAGCATCAATATTGTATTCAACAGCTTTGGTTTGTGTTGCGATGATTGTGTGATTGGCTTGTCGCCAGGTCCAGCGGCGAGTCATGACTTGATTTCCATCTGAAAAAATAATTTCGCCCTGATTTGGATTTTCAGTCAGATTTGACCCAAAGGGTTCAAATTTTTCTTCGCCAGTAGCTTTGCGTAAACTCATGCCATGCTTCAGATGATCAATGGCATGTGCACCAATGGGAAGCAGATATTTGATAGAGAGCAATGTGCCGATATCAACAATACAATTAATGGATGGTAGATTGTCTCCACGCAAAACCCTGCGAACCAATCCTTCAACGGATGGGCGGAAATCAGCAGGTTTGATGCCTGCCAGCCGATAAGCATCTCGCCAGGCAGCAATATGCGGATTTTGGAGAATATCGGGCAGGCTCATTTGAGCACGCAGATCGGCTTCCGCTTCCCGCAGGTTAGAAATTAATTCTGTGGGCGATTCATTGTTTTCTGTATCAAAACCCAGCACAATACCCCGTTGATAGCCCGGGATTGTATTAAAAATTTCATTTTCAATTTTGTATGTATATTGCATATTTCTCCCCTTTTGTATTTGCAAACACTTATTTGATTGCCTTTGCGCGAATTCTGATTTCTTCAACGATGGTTTTGGGATATTTACCCCAGAATAGAGGTAATTGTATCATGATGAATATAATATTCGGCAGCCGATTAGAAAGGAAATCCATCAGAAAATCAGGTGTTGTTAAACCGAGCCCCATCTGTACCAGAAAAAGATTAAAAATAATACTGATCAGCAGACCAATCTTTACTTTATCATTTTTATTGACCAATAACAAACCTGTAGCAAGCTCAAAAGCAGCCAATAGGCATGCGAATAACATTATATTTGGCATAATCAAATTTACCCAGATTAATTCAAACCCTGGAAATATGCTGGTATTGCCAAACACAGCGTATATTTCTGGGCTATTGAATACCAGATAAACATGGACCATCCATCCCAATAAATACCAAGCAGCAATGAAACAGCGTATGATGTTTTTCATTGAGTAGTACGCCAAGGAAGAGGGACGGTTTTGTAAGTAAACATTCTATTTTGAATCCATATCAGCGGATTGATGAATAAAACTGAATTCTTCCAGTTCAGGGGAATAGGAGAATAGTTTATATCCGATTGATCGCAGCAATTGTATGGATTGATATGTACGCAAAACCCCAATTTCAGGAAAATGATGATGGTATTCAACAATGATTTGGGATGGTCGAATTGAACTGTCAGCCAGGTTTTCAAGGACAGCATATTCCGAACCTTCAATATCCATTTTTAGGACATCGATATGTTGATGTGCTAATGTCTGCATGATTGAAGATAAAGATTTTACTGGGAATTTTAATGCGGTATCCGATGTCCATTTATGTTTAATAATTGAATGTGAAATACGGTTTTCACTACTAGGTGGGAAAACTGTTATATATCCGTCTTGATCGGATATGCCGTAATCATAGAAAGAAAAATGATCCGGTAATTTCTGTGCAGATATCCATTCAACAGATCCTGGTGTAGGATCGAACAAATGGAATTTGCACTTGTATTTTTTTGCTGTTTCAATTTCAAAAGTGATGTCTTTTCCAACGCCGAAGGAATAAAAGATGGTGTTTGAATCAATGTTATCCGTTGCTATTGTATATCCGCCGTAATGGGATCCAAAATGTTTTTTCTTAACCAA
This sequence comes from Chloroflexota bacterium, assembly GCA_016838895.1. Classification (GTDB taxonomy): domain Bacteria; phylum Chloroflexota; class Anaerolineae; order Anaerolineales; family Anaerolineaceae; genus UBA5203. The sequence continues at coordinate 32,856 of JAEKNU010000036.1, read as the reverse complement.
AATATCAATCAGTGGAATACTCCTGGCAGATTTGATCCATGTCGTCCATTTTTTATATCCATTTTTTGCTTTGCGAATGATGGGGATCATGATAATGTCACCTTTTTCTATGTTTTTACCACCTGATAGGAATAGACTCGATATACTGTTAATAGCAACTCTTTTAAGAATGATTTACAATATGATACATGATCTATTGTAGATTAGGAAGGAATATCCAGCTCTATTTCTTGGAAACTGAAATTTATTAAGATGGATGAGAATATGAAAAATGTAGTAATTATTAATGGTTCTCCCTCGGACAAAAATGGTTTGAATAAAAAAGCAAATCAATTGCATGCCGAACTAATCAATAACGCTATTACTTCTACTCAAATCAAATTGCGTGAATTGAGGATTGATCATTGTACGGGCTGCTGGAGTTGCTGGAATAAAACACCTGGTGAATGTATTTTGCAGGACGATGTGGCGAACTGCTTGCGCCAAATTATTCATGCCGATCTCTTAATTTTTGCCGCTCCACTATTTATGGGGTACCCAAGTGCGTTAACCAAACGTTTCATGGATCGCATGATTCCACTGGTGCATCCGTATATTGAATGGGATCGAGGCGAATGTCATCATTGGGCGCGTTATGAAAAGTATCCGCGCTTGGCATTGCTTCTCGAAAAGGAAAATGACACAGATAAAGTTGACATTAATATTGTCAGAGATCTTTTTTCTCGCGCCGCACGAAATTTGAAAAGTGATTTGGCTTTTACCTATACCATTGATGATGATATGAAAGAGGTGTGTAATGAAATTAACCATTTATAGTGGCTCTGGGCGCGGTGCAAAAAGTAATACAGCATTATTAATGAAATATTTTATTAGTGGTTTTGAAACCGTAATAGGTAATAAAGCTGAGTTGATTTATTTGAGCAGTAAAATGGATGCTGTGCAATCTGTGGATTCTTTCCTTTCATCCGATGCTGTGATGATTGCTTTTCCATTGTATATAGATGCCATGCCAGGCATGGTAAAAGCATTTATTGAATCATTGCGTCCATACTGTGGAAGAAAAGGGAATCCCAAAATGGCATACTGTGTTCACTCCGGATTCCCGGAACCTTTGCACTCTCGTTATGTGGAACGTTATCTGGAGAAACTGAGCGCCAGGTTGGGCTGTGAATACGCGGGGACAATTGTGCGTGGAGGTACGGAAGGTATCCAGATTATGTCGGAAAAAATGACTCGGAAATTATTTGCAACAATGGAAAAGTTGGGTGAGAATTTTGGGCAAAAAGGTGTGCTAGATGTTGAACTGCTCGATATACTAGCTGGTAGTGAGCGCTATCCCGCAATAACAGGACTGGTATTGCCGATAATGACAAAATTAGGCATGACAACCGGATATTGGGATCAGGAATTGAAGAAGAATAATGCTTTTGACAAGCGGAATGCCAAACCTTACGCCTGATTATTTTCGCTGATACTCCATTTCAATAAATGGGATAACCTCACCCTCATCCATTTCTTTTGTGTCTTCACCTGTGATTTCAAAACCGCATTTTATATAACAGTTGATTGCTCTTTTATTGGACTTTCGAACATGGAGCCTGACTTTGCTAAACTCAAGACGATTGGCTGCACGTTGCAGGCCTAGTTCTATGGCTTTTCTTCCGATCCCTTTTCCAAAATGGGTTGCATTTCCCAGCAGAATACCAAGGATGACAAAATCATCATCAATGGTTTCTTTTTCGAACCAAATCGTGCCAATCGGTTGTTCATCCATCAGAATCACATACCATGCAGAGAGATAGGATTGCATAATATTGGTTTGGGCATATACTTCCGGCTCACACCTGGACATATATTGTTGGGCATTAATATCAGAATCCCATTTTGAGAGGAGTTCCAAATCATTCTGGGAAAAATTACGCAGTGAAATATTCATGACTCTAGTATATCGTAAAAAATAATTAATGGATTAATCTGGATGGCGTTAGTAAAAGTCAAATAACAATAATTGCAGGTATAATCTATTACTGGGTTCAAAATTACTCAATAAGATATTATTCTGAGATTCTAATGAAGCGGATTGCTTTTGTAACTAATTTCTGTCCATTCTATCGGATTAAACTATTTGAGACATTGTCTGATTCTTACGAGATGATGTTCTTGTTTTATTCCGAGGGAAAAGAATGGTACTGGCAAAAATCTCATGGTGTACAAAACGGAAATTTTAATTCAAAATATCTGCCAGGATTTTGGGTAGGCAAAACGAGAGTAACGATTACATTATTGCTTGAATTACTGCGGGGGAGATATGATGTATTCATAAAATGTATTAACGGAAAATTTGCATTGCCCAGCACATATATACTGGCGAAAATTCTTGGAAAGCCTTTCATTTTATATACTGGTATATGGATGCGTCTGGAATCGGTTTTGCATAAAGTTATTTTTCCGCTGACACGTTATATCTATCGTAATGCTGATGCAATTGTTGTGTATGGACAACATATTAAAACGTATTTAATTTCTGAAGGGGTCCAGGCAGAAATAATATTTGTCGCACCGCATGCAGTAGATAATGCGGCGTACCAAATCCCTCAAAATTTTGCAAAGCAGAAATTATTGAAAGAACAATTAGAGATCCCAGAAAGGAAAAAAATAATTTTATATTTAGGGCGATTGGAAGCAATGAAAGGGGTGGATACCTTAATTAAAGCTTTTGCTTTATTAAATAGAGACGATACGATCCTGATTATTGCAGGAGACGGGACACTTGCAGAAAGTCTACTTGAATTGACAAGTGAATTAGAGATACAGCAATCTGTCCGTTTCCCTGGTTATATTGAACGAGAAAATACAATTGATTACTATGATTTGGCCGATATTTTTGTGCTACCATCAGTAACCGTGCCAACAGGCAAGGAACCTTGGGGATTGACAATTAATGAAGTGTTTAATAGAGGAATTCCGGTTGTAACAAGCAATGTTGTCGGGGCTGCTGCAGGTGGACTTGTGGAAGATCAAATTAATGGATTAATATTTGAAGAGAACAATATATCGGCATTTGCTGATGCCCTGAATGAGCTTCTTGAAAATGAGAATAAGAGAAAATCTTTTGGAAAAAATGCTTCAAAAAAAATCAATAGTTGGGATATTGGGAAGATGGCTGAAGGATTTGTAGAGGCCATTGAGTATGTAACCAGGCGAAATTCATGAAAATTCTCATAGCACATAATTATTATTTGCAGGCTGGGGGCGAAGATGTTGTTTTTAAGGAAGAGGCAAAGCTGTTAGAATTTCATGGTCATCAAGTTTATCAATGTAGTATGAATAATGAGACCATAAATGAGATGAATTCAATTGAAGTTGGTTTAAAAACAATTTGGAATCCGGATGGGTATCAATTAATTCGAGAAAATATTGAGAAGACCAATCCTGATATCGTACATTTTCATAATACCTTTCCCCTTATTTCACCTGCAGGATATGAAGCTGCATATGATTGTAAAATACCTGTTGTACAGACATTGCATAATTATCGACTTTTGTGTTTAAATGCGACATTGATGCGTGATGGGAAAGTGTGTGAATTATGTATTGGCCGAACCCCGCCCATTCCAGGTATTCGATATAAATGCTATCATGAGGCATTTTTACCTAGCGCAACTGTAGCTATGATGTTGACATTGCACCGTTTTAGAAAGACATTTCAAACCAGGGTGAATTCATTCATCGTATTATCGAAATTTGCTGAAAATCTATTTATCAGAGCCGGAATACCAAAAGAGAAAACACATATTAAACCAAATTTTATTTTCGACAATTCAACAAATGCACAACCGGCAATTGACAAGAAATATTTCCTGTTTGTGGGGAGACTATCTCAAGAAAAAGGGATTCTTTCACTTTTAGAGGCAGTAAAAAAGACCCAATATCCCATTAAAATCGTTGGTTCCGGTCCTCTTGAAAATCTTGTAATTCAGTATATAAATGAAAACAATTTATCCAATTGTGAATATCTGGGGCAAGTTGCAAGAGATGAAGTATTGTCATTGATGCAAGGCGCAATTGCAATCATTATCCCATCCTTATGGTATGAAGGATTTCCGATGATTATTGCTGAGGCCTTTTCTCAAGGGACGCCAATTCTGGCGAGTCGATTAGGGGTACTGGGTGAAATTTTGGATGAGGTTGAGTGTGGAATTGGATTTTCACCTGGAGATTCAAATGCAATAATGGAAGCAATGACTATTGCTTGGAAAGATCTACTGACAATGGAAAAGTTTGGAGTTAATGCTTATCATGAATTTCAAAAGAGGTTTTCTTCTAATGCAGCATATCAATCCTTATTGCGTATTTATGAGACAGTAATCACATAATAATTTGTGCGATGGAAACACATTTTATTTATCATATTTGGAGATGTATCGATTGAAGAAATTGTCATTACGGATAGTAAATTTAGGGCTTATATCAATAATGGATCAAGGTTTTTTTTCTGGAACCAATTTTTTTGTTTCACTATTATTGGCAAGATGGTTAAGTTCTGATGATTATGGTACATTTTCGGTTTTATTTTCATTTTTTTTGTTAATTTCTGGTATATATGTCTCATTTTTATTAGAGCCATTGAGTATATTTGGTTCGAAGGAGAATCACAATAAGCATAATTATTTTGGAACTATATTACAATTACACTACTTCCTAAGCATAATCATTTTTATTGGTTATCTCGTAGGATACTACGTAGGCAGTTTTAGTCAAATTTCTACGAGTGTAATTGCTGTTTTCTGTTCTCCGTTTATATTAAATTTCTGGCTTGTAAGGAGAAGACAATATTCCTTATTAATGCCCAAAAAAGCGTTAATCAAATCTATGGTGTATTCTGTACTTTCCCTGGGTATTTTATTTTTATTTTATATAAATCACATTTTGTCATCCTCTAGTTATTTCGTAATACTTGGCATTGCAAGCATTATGATTTGTATCCCGGATTTTCGATATTTGTTTTCCAAAAATAAAGAACTGCTTTTCCAGACAATTACACAAAATTGGAATTATGGCAGTTGGATTGCATTGGCTGGCATTTTACAATGGACTTCAACTCAAATATATACAGTTTGGATAGCAAATTTGTTGAGTTTATCTGATACTGCTGGTTTTAGAGCAATACAAAATTTTGCTCAGCCTTTTGAACAAATATCAGTGGGATTAACCCAATTTCTTCTTCCTTGGTTTTCAAATGAATTAAGCCAAAAAGATCCAAAATCAGTGTATAAAAAATTGCCGTTAGTAAGTGTTGCTATTGCACTTGTTGGTATAGTATATTTGATCACAGTACTTCTTTTACAAAATCAAATTAGCGACTATATATATAAAGACCGATATATCGATTATTTATGGCTTTTTCCAATACTGTTATCAGTGCCAATCGTTTTGTCATTATCTCAAGGCGCACAAATTGGTACCAGAATAATGGAGAAATCAAAGTATTTGTTATATGCATATAGTCTATCAAGTATATTTACATTATTAATTGGGCCAATATTAATAAATCAACTTGGCCTGATGGGTGCAGCATTAGGGCGAATACTTTCGGCTTCTATATATAGTCTTTCAATTAGTATTATTTTCTTATATAAAAGATACAAGGATCTAAATCATGGATCAGAGAAAAATATATCTACAGGATGTTAAATTTGCACAATTGAAAAAATGGGTTAAAAACATTTTGCCCGAATCTCTAAAAGAGGTTATTGAAAAAAGGAAACAAATTCCTCCATATGTGTTTGTAGGTAAATTGTTTACTGAAAATCAATATCCATGGTCTAGTCCCAATATATGGAATGAATTAACATCATTTTATGATGTTATAAAAGGTCCCATAATATTCGAGTATGGCACTGGTATTTCAAGTGTTTGGCATTATAAAAACCTGCAGAAAAAAGGAAGTGGGGACTATATTGGTGTTGAATTTGATGAAAATTGGTTTTGGGGTGTTGTTGGTGCGCTGACAAAATCTGCGGCTATCTATTCAAGTGATATTTCAATAGTGACAAAAAGGTTTTTAAATTCGTCAAATATTGACGTAACAATTAAACAAGGGAAATGCACTGTTACATTGAAACTAAGGCCAGACGCATCCGACTATGCCCAGGCAATAAATACTGAATGTGATATTGTCATAGTGGATGGAGCGGTTCGAAAAATGTGTTTAGATTATTTGCTGTCAACTCAATTTATTCGGCACAATGGATTGCTTATGCTAATGGAAGCAGGTAGAGGACACCCTGATTGGTGGCAAGGAAAGTTGTTTGGTGATGATGATTACTCTGAGCAAGTGGAAAAATTAATTCAACTTGGGGGATGTTTTCTTGATGGCAACGGTCTTGATTCTTGGTCGAAGTGTAAAAGAAAATCACCTAAACCTACAGCGTATTATTATCCAATGGAAGCCATGAAGACGATAATTAAGTAATTCACAAGGAACCATTTTTATCTAGTTGTCTTCAATACTATTCTTTGCTAGACTGAATCTGTAACCAAAGATCATTGTATCTTGAAGGAGATGCATAACCTGATGGAAAAATCAAAAGCAGAACTTAAGGTGAGTATTTGGAAGGCCATTGCACAGAGCGGAGTTCCATTCAATAATCTGTCCAATGAAGATCAGTCAAGATTTGTTGATCAACTTACCGAGACGCTATATCCAATGTTGTTTTCTGAAACAGAGAATATACAGTCTGTTGATCCAGTTCCAGAGAGCGATGATGAATTAGAAGAAGTGCTATGGCACGGTAGGCCATTTTTATCACTGGTTGAATCGTACACAATTACAAATGAACGTATAAAAATCGTACGCGGATTGATCAGCAAAGATATTGAAAATTTTGAACTGATACGCGTGCAGGACCTTGATGTGAGTCAATCGGTTGGGGACCGGCTTATTGGGATTGGCGATATTACAATCAGTGGTGCTGATGCGAGTTCGCCGATGATTATTTTACGCAATGTGCCGCAACCCCATGATGTTTATGAATTGTTGCGTAAAGCCTGGTTGGCAGCACGTAAAAAATATGGACTTATCTTTCGCGAAGAAATGTAAATAAAAAACACCCGCCAAAAATATTGACGGGTGTTTTTTATAATGTTTTTATGAAACACGTACGGCGTTTATGTTGGCGTGTGTCAAAAAATTTCCACTGGCTTTGCACATCAGTATTGGTTTCTAATTCCGGGTTTGATTCTACAACACGCACTTTGTGCTTGAGCAACATGTGGTTGATATGATTCATTACGATGGCATTTACACCCTTCCCCTGATATTCTGATTTAACTGCCACAAGATAAAGATCCGCACGGTCGTTTTTCCAAAGTGCTTTTATTAAATGAATAAACCCGAATGGAAAGACCATTCCACTGGAGCGTTGCAGGGCAATGGATAGTGAATTCATTACAATACCAAAGGCAACCATTTCATTATTTTCATTAACTACAATAGGCACATAGCTTGGTTTAACAAATCCGAGGTATTGGTCAATATATGCTTCGATCTGCTTTTCTGTCAGGGGCGCAACACCGTATAGATGCTTATACTCTTCCTCTAATAGATTAAATAAGGCTTTAGCATGTTTGAGGAGTTCTTTCTTTGTATTAAAATGAATAAGTTTAAGATTATTGCGTCGCAAGGATATTTTTGCCATACGTTCAATGGTTTCGTTAGGGGGATTAGGGACTGATATTTCATATTCTACCCAATCGATATCCTTGGCATACCCTAACTGTTGCAGATGCAGCGGATAGTAAGGATGATTGTAATTGGTAGCCAGGGTGCCTAATTCATCAAAACCTTCCACTAGCATACCTTCACGATCCAAATCAGTGAATCCTAATGGACCGTGTACGGCCAACATCTCTTTCTCTTTTGCCCAGGATTCCACTTTGTTTAATAAAGCGCGCGAGACTTCAATATCATCAACAAAGTCAATCCAGCCGAAGCGCACATATTTCTGATTCCATTTGTCTACAGCATGATGATTAATGATGCCGGCAATACGTCCGACAATCTGATTGTCTCGATAGGCAAGCCAATAATGAGTTTCACAATATTCAAATGCCGGATTTTTTTTAGGGTCAAGGGTGTTCACTTCATCAAAATCAAGTGCTGGTACCCAGTAAGGATTATTCTTGTATAGCGAGTGGGGAAAACGGATGAATTTTCTGAGGCCTTTGCGACTTTGAACTTCCTTGATTTCAACGGTCATCATCATGTCCTTATGAGAATGTGTTTGATTTATTATAGACAAAAATATAATATACGGCGTGAAAATAATATACGAATAGATAAAAAAAGAGCCAATCCTAATAGTGTCAGATTGAACACCAACATTTATATATTATATTCGTGCTGAAAAAAGGAACCAAATCAATTAGATTGGAGTACAGCTTTTTAATAATAATTTTTCTTCAGGTTACAACGTCCGCAATTAATTGTCGCAAAGTCGAAAGATCCAGGTCTTTTTTATCAAGGAAGGCAACGGCGCCAGCTTGCAGGCCTTGTTTATGAAATTCTCGATCCGGATAGGCGCTGATGAGTACAATACGACTATTGGGACGAATGGCTTTAATGCGTCTTGTACAAGTAATGCCGTCTACGTCGCCAAGCACCACATCAATCAGACTGAGATGAAAATCAATGCGCTCAACCAGATGTACAGCGCCTTTAATGTCTTTTGCTTCGTAAATTGTTGCTCTGGGAACGAGCCTGCCGATCATGCGTTGAAGTTGCTTGCGATAGCGTGAATTATCATCTACTACCAGGATATTGATCCCACTAGTAATTTCGGGTTCCCGTTTTGTTTCTGTTTGGGCGGCTTCTTGTCCGGGCGTTCCTAAAATTTGTGGATTGCGCATGCTGAAATTTACGGCTTCGAGTCTACTTTGTACATTGAGCTGTCTGTATAAGCGGGTGAGGTGATTCTCAATTGTCTTTACACTTAACCCTGTTTCCTGAGCGATGGTCTGGTTATCCATGCCTTGCTGTAGCAGAGACAACAACATTCGCTGGCGATTGGTCAATGTTGGGGTTGCTGATTTCCCTTGAGCATGGTCAATTAATTTATCAATCAATGAACTGGAAATCCAGCGCTCCCCTTCCAGAATACGTTGAACTGCCAATTTTAAATCATTAAGGGGCTGATCTTTCATGTGATAGCCATTGACGCCAGCGCTGAGCAAGCCCTGAACGTAGACATCGTCATCATGTGCGCTAACAACCAGCACCTTTAAGGTAGGATATTTTTCTTTGATGATTTGCATAGCAGCAATCGGATCAAAATTTGGCATGGAAACATCAATCAATAAACAATCAATATCATTTTTTTCTAATGATATAAAAACATCTGGCCCATTGCCCACTTCATCAACAAGTAGTAATTCTGGCATTTCTTCAAGCGTTTTTCTTATACCTGCGCGTACAATTGCGTGATCATCTGCTAATAATAGTCGTGCTTGATTCATACGCTATTTATACCACGGTTGATTTAATCAGATAAGCAGTTTTTACGGTCATGTATTATCTTTAAAGAAGTGCAATTTTCTCAAGTAGTAGAAAAATACATATATGAATTGAATCCGGTATAATGTGAATGATGAATAACAATAAGAAACCCATATTAAAAGTTGATAATCTTTCGAAATATTTTGGCACATTACCTGTTGTCCAACGGGTCAGTTTTGATATTAATCCCGGGGAGGTTGTGGGGCTGACTGGTAGTATTGGATCAGGTAAATCAGTTATTGCCATGATGATTGCTGGATTATATAAATCAAATCAGGGACGAATTGAATTCGCCGGGAAAGAACTTGTTTGGCCGTTTCCCTCTAAAAAGCATGGCATTGCAGTTATTCACCAAAAACCACATTTGCAGGATCACTATGATGTAGTAAGCAATTTGTTTCTGGGTAATGAGATCGGAAAGTTATCAAAACTTGGCTGGCTGCGTATCATTGATCAAAAAGGGATGGATCGAAAGGCAAAACAAATTGTTGAACAATTAGGCATCGAGATTAGCTCGCTTAATGAAAAGGTGTATAACCTGTCCGGTGAATTAAGGCAGATGATCGCTATCGGACGCACGCTAACCTATAATGCCAAAATGGTCATTATTGATGAGCCAACCCTGATGTTGGGTTATCCTTACCAACAGAGATTATTAGCACTTATTCAGAATTGGCGCCAACAAGGGGTATCTGTACTATTCACCAGCAATAATTTGGACCATCTTTTTGCTGTCACGGATCGCATTATTGTGCTGCATCAGGGTAGAAAACTGGCTGATTTAATTACCGATGAAACAAATCGTAAATCTGTGGTAGATTTATTGCTTGGTTTAGGGAATCCTCAATTACCTGATCCGGCCATTTTAGATCTGGATAGTTATAATCGTATTCGTGAGAACTCGGAGAAATTACGCTATCACCAGATGATGGTTGGAAAAGATATGGCGATTGGACCGGGCTTAAACCGCCAATTAACCGAGCAATTAGCAGAGCAGGTTCAAGCATTGGATCAAGCTAATTTGGCATTGTTGGAAGCCCAAAGACGTTTAATTGCTGAACGTGAGGAAGAACGTAAACACGTTGCGCGTGAAATTCACGATCAAGTGATTCAAGATTTGCTCAGTATAAATTACGAATTGGAAGATATGGAAACGGTTGTGCCCGTTTCCAAAACATTAACCAATGACCTGACCGATGTTCGCCAGAATATTCGTGAACTTGTGGATAATTTACGTAACATTTGCGGTAATTTGCGACCACCAACCATTGATAGTTTAGGATTAGGCGCTGCTTTACAATCCTATGCCCGTGATTGGACGAGCCGCACTGGCGTGAAAGTTTCCTTGAAATTAGATGAAAATTTGGGCCGTTTGCCGGAAAGCGCCGAATTATCCATATTCCGCATTGTTCAGGAGGGGTTGAGCAATATCTGGCATCATGCTGATGCAACCAAAGTGGATATTGTTCTTGAACATACGTCACCGCGCACATTGATGATATCCATCGCAGATGATGGAAGGGGAGGACTGGAAGATTTTGATTTAACGAAATTGGCAAACAATGGTCATTTTGGTTTAATTGGTATAAACGAAAGGGTTGCTTTGTTGGACGGACGTTTTCGTATTCAAGAAGGAAACAACAAGGGTACGATACTGTTAGTAGAAATTCCCCACCCGCGAATTCATACAATTCCTGAAGAAATAAGCATTTATTAAGCGCTATTAGGGGGAATCCCCCAAAATAATGGGGGGAAAATGATAAGAAGAACTGATCAAATTTTGCTAAACTTTTATAGTATTAAATTAAACGTATATATATATTTAGAAAAGATTTAATGCAGCCGCATGGATCTATAGAAGATTGTCACCACTTAAATTACAAAGATAAATAAGTAAAAACGTATTGTTTACAACTTTGGATAAACCGACACTGATCATCGCAGACGAGGAATAAATTATCTTACAGGTCATTAGTTTTGCAACGTTTGTTTACCGCATACTCCTACCTCTTAAAAGTCAGGCAAAAAACTTTTCTAGAGGTGTTTTGCATAACATGCTTCACCCCCGGAAGGAATTGGTACATGAGTACCAGTTTTGAAACTATTTTTATGATCCACATTTGGAGGAAAGACAATGCATAAAAGAAGTTCATTATTTACTTTGATGACCATCATTGTGATGGCCGTCATGCTGCTTTCAGCTTGTAAACCAGCAGCCCCTGCTGAAGAAGCTGCAAGTGAAGAAGCCAGTGGTCTGGCAGTTGGTATCGTATTGCCAACCAAAGACGAACCCCGCTGGATTCAGGATGAAACCCGCTTCGAGGCGGCTTTGATAGAAGCTGGCTATGAAGTAGAAATTCTCTTCAGCCAGGGCGATTCCGCAAAAGAATTAGCCAATGTAGAAGCATTAATTACCAAAGGCATTCAGGTTCTCATCATTTGCCCGCAAGATGGTGATGCCGCCGCTGCCGCCGCTGATGCTGCATCCGAAGCTGGTGTAACGGTTATTTCATATGACCGTCTGATCACCGGTACTGACACCGTAGACTACTACGTGACTTTCGACAGCGTAGCCGTTGGTGAAGCTCAGGCTCAGTACCTGGTTGACAATGCCAGTGGATCCGACAACCCATTGTACTTGTACGCTGGCGCGGCTTCTGATAACAATGCTTTCTTGTTCTTTGAAGGCGCATGGAACGTTTTGCAGCCGAAAATTGCAGACGGAACATTCGTAATCAAGAACTCAGAAGAAGCCATTGCTCTGCAAGACAAAGCTTCATTGACCCGAGACGAAATGAGTGCAATCGTTGGTCAGGTAACCACCAATTGGGATTTCAACACCGCCAAGACATTGGCAGAATCCAACCTGACAGCCACCACCGCCGCCGACAAAGGTGATGTATTCATCCTTGCCCCGAACGATGGTACCGCACGCGCAATCGCTGATGCTTTCGCAGCAGACAAAGATGTAAGCAGCTACGCCGTAACCGGTCAGGATGCTGAAAAAGCATCCGTGCAGTACATCATTGATGGCAAACAGTCCATGACGGTCTTCAAAGACGTTCGTACCCTGGTAAAAGATGCCATTGGTATGGCAGTATCCGTGTTACAAGGCGCAACCCCCGAGACCACCGGTGCCTACAACAATGGTGCTATGGATGTTCCTGCCAAACAATCTGAAGTTGTGACCGTAGATGCCGCCAATGTACAGGCAGCTCTGATCGAATCTGGTTACTACGAAGCTGCAGATTTCAGTGGTTTAGATGCTGCTGTCTCAGCTGAAGATATGGGACTCTCTGTTGGTATCGTATTACCAACCAAAGACGAACCCCGCTGGATTCAAGACGAAACTCGTTTTGAGGATGCACTGGCAACTGCTGGTTATGAAGTAGAAATTCTCTTCAGCCAGGGTGATTCCGCAAAAGAATTGGCCAATGTTGAAGCTTTGATCACAAAAGGTATCAAAGTCCTCGTCATTTGCCCACAAGATGGAAATGCCGCCGCCGCTGCTGCTGACGCAGCCCGCGACGCTGGTGTAACGGTTATTTCATATGACCGTCTGATCACCGGTACTGACACCGTGGACTACTATGTGACTTTCGACAGCGTAGCCGTTGGTGAAGCTCAGGCTCAGTACCTGGTTGACAATGCCAGTGGATCCGACAACCCATTGTACTTGTACGCTGGCGCGGCTTCTGATAACAATGCTTTCTTGTTCTTTGAAGGCGCATGGAACGTTTTGCAGCCGAAAATTGCAGACGGAACATTCGTAATCAAGAACTCAGAAGAAGCCATTGCTCTGCAAGACAAAGCTTCATTGACCCGAGACGAAATGAGTGCAATCGTTGGTCAGGTAACCACCAATTGGGATTTCAACACCGCCAAGACATTGGCAGAATCCAACCTGACAGCCACCACCGCCGCCGACAAAGGTGATGTATTCATCCTTGCCCCGAACGATGGTACCGCACGCGCAATCGCTGATGCTTTCGCAGCAGACAAAGATGTAAGCAGCTACGCCGTAACCGGTCAGGATGCTGAAAAAGCATCCGTGCAGTACATCATTGATGGCAAACAGTCCATGACGGTCTTCAAAGACGTTCGTACCCTGGTAAAAGATGCCATTGGTATGGCAGTATCCGTGTTACAAGGCGCAACCCCCGAGACCACCGGAGCCTATGACAATGGTGCTATGGAAGTTCCTGCCAAACAATCTGAAGTTGTGACCGTAGATGCCGCCAATGTACAGGCAGCTCTGATTGACTCCGGTTACTATGAAGCAGCAGATTTCACAAATTTACCATAAACAAAGCAAGTAAGATTTATGGGATAGTGGTGAATTTCACCACTATCCCAAATTTTTCGCAAAATGGCATGAACCGGAGCGACCATGAGTACACCAATCTTAGAAATGCAAAATATTACAAAAGAGTTTCCTGGTGTTCGCGCATTAGACAATGTCAGTTTTCAAGTTGGTCAAAAAGAAATCCATTGTCTGGTTGGCGAAAATGGAGCAGGAAAGTCAACATTAATGAAGGTATTGAGTGGTGTATATCCCCATGGGGACTACTATGGCGATATTCTCATTAATGGTGAAATTCAAAAATTCAAAGGTATTCGGGACAGCGAAAATGTTGGCATTGCGATTATTTATCAGGAATTAGCATTAATTCCTCAGATGACAGTATATGAGAATATTTTCCTTGGACATGAAATCCGAAAAGGCCCACTGATGGACTGGAATGAAACCGTTCAACAGGCCAATGATATGTTAAAAAAAGTTAAGCTGGATGTGAATCCTGCTTTACTTGTAAAGGAACTAGGGGTTGGTAAACAACAATTAATTGAAATTGCCAAAGCACTCAGTAAAGATGTAAAATTATTAATTCTGGATGAACCAACCTCTGCTTTAAATGAAGATGATAGCAAAAACCTATTAGAAATTTTACGTGAGATCAAAAATCAGGGCGTGACATGTGTTCTGATTTCCCACAAATTAAAAGAAGTTATTGATATTGCTGATAAGGTAACTGTATTACGCGATGGCCAGACGATTTGTACGCTGGATGCTAAAAAAGGCGAAATTTCTGAAAATGCGTTAATCAAGAACATGGTTGGTCGTGAAATTGATAACATTTATCCGCCACGTGAAAATCATGAAATCGGTGAAACGGTTTTAGAAGTAAAAGACTGGAATGCATACGACCCCAGTTTGGGGCGCACGATTTTGAAAGATATAAACTTTAATCTAAAAAAAGGCGAAATTATTGGTTTTGCGGGTCTGATGGGCTCAGGTCGGACGGAATTGGCTTTAAGTCTTTTTGGCAATCCGGGCGGGTACCATATTGATGGTGAGATGTATGTGAAAGGCCATAAAAAGAAATTTAGGCATCCTCGGAATGCTATCCGTGCAGGTCTAGCATACGTCAGTGAAGATCGTAAGGGGGACGGCTTGATTTTGATGCAGGATGTTAAGGAAAACATTACTCTAGCAAATCTTAAGCAGATATCAGATCGTGGTATTCTCAACTATAACGAAGAAGTTGTTGTATCTAATGAATACAAAAATTCACTCAACATTAAAACCCCGAGTGTTGAACAATTAGTTAATAATTTAAGCGGTGGTAACCAACAAAAGGTATCTGTTGCCAAATGGCTATTTGTTGGCCCGGATATTCTGATTCTGGATGAACCGACTCGCGGCATTGATGTTGGCACAAAATTTGAAATCTATACCATCATGAACAAACTTGTGCAACAAGGTATGAGCATTATTATGATCTCATCTGAGTTGCCGGAAATTCTGGGTATGAGTGACCGAATTTATATTGTTTCCTCCGGGAAAATCACAGGTGAACTTCCAAGCGAGGAAGCAACACAGGAAAAAATCATGCATCTGGCAACGAATTGAGGAGGCCTTAGATGTCATTCTACGAAAACCTTAAGAAATTATTATCCCAAAATATCCGTGAATATGGTATGTACATTGCCTTGTTTGTAATCATGGTGATCTTTACCGTTACAACGGATGGTATTTTTATATCGTCTCGCAATATCAGTAACTTGTTAAACCAAACCGGGTATATTGCCGTTTTAGGTGTGGGTATGACGCTGGTCATTGTGATTCGCCACATTGATCTCTCTGTGGGATTCCTGGCAGGATTCCTGGGTGCTGTTGCTGCTATTGCCCTGGTTTTCTGGAAATTACCAGTTTATATTGTTATTCCTTTAGTACTGGCGTTGGGTGTGGTCGCAGGTTTATTAACTGGTTTTCTGGTAGCACAATTGAAGATTCCTTCCTTTGTAGCTACATTGGCGGGCTGGCTGATCTATCGTGGTGCGATTCTGGTTGTTACAGAAAGCACCGGCACAATTATCATTCCTGATGACACCTTCAATGCTATTGGCAATGGTTATATCCCTGATTTCCCAGGATTAATGTTTCTGCCCGAAGTTCATAAGTTGACCTTGTTACTGGGCTTGATCGCTGTTATATTGTTTATCGTCTCAGAATTACGGGGACGTAGAAATAAACAGAGCTACAATTTCGAAGTGCTGCCATTGAATATGTTTACTCTGAAACTGGTGTTCATTTCAATTATTGTAGGAGCAATTACCTGGATTTTGGCTGGTTATAACGGATTATCCTGGACAGTGGTGATTGTGTTGCTGGTGGTTCTGATTTATCACTTTATAACAACGCAAACTGTGCTAGGTCGTTATATTTATGCAATCGGGGGCAACCCGGAAGCGGCGGAACTAAGTGGTATTAGCGTAAAGAAATTAATCTATGTCGTATTTGGTTCCATGGGTATGCTGACAGCTTTATCAGGCATTTTATTCTCGTCACGTTTACAATCTGCAACCACAACAGCTGGCACCTTGTTTGAACTTGATGCTATTGCTGCTGCATATGTAGGTGGTGTATCTGCTGCTGGTGGTGTTGGTAAAGTCGTCGGCTCGTTGATTGGTGCATTGGTGATGATGTCCCTGACAAGTGGTATGAACTTGATGGGTATCGGTATCGCTTATCAGTACATTGTGCGTGGCGCCGTATTGGCTGCCGCAGTAATTTTTGATGTAGCTACAAGAAGTCGCGGAAAATAGCATTTCTCGTTTTCTCCTCCGTCTTAAATTCATCTATTTGTAGGGGATAGGTGAATGAGAGCAATCTGATATTACGATAAAACCGCAGGTGCAGACCCTGCGGTTTTATCGTTAAGAACCAAAAAGAAAGAATTAAGAGAATTAGTACGCCAACTGAGTTATCCCTACCCAAGAAAAGGAATATCCCAGTTGGCGTGGTGCCCCCAGTGACTGATTTCGAGACATATCTGATTGATGAATGGCATCATAAAAAATGATCAGAATGTTCGGTGGCGTTGTAATCCGTCGGCGAAAAGATAAATAAAGGAAAGACAAACCATGACCCAGAAGGCTTTTGAAATGCAGGTGCAATAAATTGAATCTCTTCTCCAAGAATTCAACTTGCTTTAGGAGAAAAACACTGCTTTTATTTCAAGAAAGTGGTTCTAAACTTTTAACAGAAACATAATTCTTAAAGCACTGTGCCGCATTTCTTGCACAATTATAGGACTGGCGTGGATATTAAAAAAGTACCCATTGGGGTACTTTTTTGGATTCAAATTCCTTGTTGCATATATTGTTAATGAGATTTAAGAAAACAAAAAAGAAACCATAATATGGAGGTGATTGGTAGTAAACTCAAGCAGAATACACAAAAAAGTAATAATTGGACATATGAAATGCTGTAAAATTAATAAAAAGCGGGTACGTTTTACGAATGAAAATGTACCCGCTTTCATTATTATTACTTAATTATTCTTCAAATGGGTATTTATGATTCCAGGACGCTCGCAGGCTATCCAGGGTTTTCATGATTTCTATTGATTCATCCAGTGGCATTACATCACATTCGGTTTTTCCATTTTGAATACAATCCATTACAGCCATGGCTTCGTATTCATAGCCGACATAGCCATCCAGCGGCATTTCAACGCGTTCAGGTTCTTGGTTTTCACGATAAATAGTCATTACCTCTGGTTTGTACCAGGGATCATGAATTTCTATTTTTCCTTTTGTTCCGATAATTGTGGCGTTTTTGTGATCATAAGACATTTGTGAACTGAGTATTGAAACTAACTGACCGGCAGGGAATTTCATTAAACAGGCTATCTGGTAATCAGCACCACTTTCACCAAAATGTGCCAGGCCTACCACCTCCTGTGGTTTGCCTAATAAACTATACGCCCATGATATGCCATAGGATCCTGTATCCAGCAAAACACCTGCGCCCAAATCTAGTTTAAAGAAGCGATTGTTAAGGTCAAAGGGTGGTGTTGCAGCAAAGTTTATCGCCATTGCAGTGACATCACCAATGGTTTTTTCCTTTAATAGGGAGCGTATTTTAACGTGAATAGGGAAAAAACGCGTCCACATGGCTTCCATGAGGAATAATCTTTTTTCACGTGCCAACGCGATGATCTCTTTGGCTTCCTGGGCATTAATGGTCAATGCTTTTTCGCAAAGCACATGTTTTCCGTGATTCAAACACATACTCACATCATGCTTATGGAACACTCCTGGTGTACCAATATAAACGATATCAACATCCGGGTCATTAACAACCCCTTCGTAGCCTACATAACGCCGCGGAATATTGTATTTATCGGCAAATGCGTCACCTGTCTTTGCAGTACGCGAACCAATTGCAAGTAGTTCTGCTTTATCAGAGATATTGTTTAGGGAAGCGGCAAAACGATTTGCAATTTTTCCGGTTCCTAATATACCCCAACGAATTCGATCAGTCATAATTTTTCTCCTGCTGGTATTTCTAATGGCAAGTTGCTTGTAAATTATTATTTCTTTTTTACTTCATTAAATAATATTGTATGGTTCAGTATTTATGATGAGGGTTTCTCATCAAAGAAATCTCCTTCAGCCCAAACTAACTGATCTTTTTTAATGCGTTTTGCAGGGATGATACAAAAAAAGCCCAACAAGCCGTCTCCCGTGTTGTGTAACACATGCAAATCGTTAGGGGCGATAAAAACAACGTCACCTTGTTTTACGGGCCGTACAGCGCCGTTTATTTCAATATCTGCCTGGCCCTGCAAAATAACAATACCATGATCATGTGCATGTTTTTCCTCTTTTGTAGAACAATGTGGCTGCACTTCATAAAAACGCAATGCGAAGTTCTCTGCGCTTTCGGCTTTGCCTATCAGCCAGTTTTCGGTTACGGTGCCGCTATCTTGCATCTGGTATACACGGGACCTGGCACCTTCCCATTGATATTTCTCCCCCCATTTTCCCGAAAACGAATGATGTGTACTGCTCATGGTAGTGCTCCTTCCTTTAATGAAGAATTTGCTCAAGCTGTTGAAAATCTGTACGGGAGGTCAGGTTTATGCTTAGTGGTGTTACTGAAACCAGACCCTGGGCTGCAGCGTGAGCATCCGTATTTTCGCTAATGAATTGTTTTTTTTGTGGTGTATGAGTGATTTCGGCTTTCTGTTGATAGGGATCATTGCGTGGGATAAAGTGTGGAGCGTAGTAGCGAATCCGATCTTGGCGGGTTAATACCCATTGGGTTTGAGGGGTGGCATCAACCGGCACTTCGATTTTCAGGATGTCTACATCGTCAGGGAAATCTCCAGCTAATGCCTTGATGGTGAATTGACGAGTAAAGGCCATAGCGGCCTGGAAATCGATGGCTTGATCAAAGGAATGATAATCTGTGCTGTTCAATTCAAGGGAGACTGCTATGGCCGGAATGCCGCGGTCAGCAGCTTCAATGGCTGCGCCAATCGTGCCGGAAACAGTGACACATGTGCCAATGTTTTCGCCGTAATTGATCCCAGAGATGACCAGATCAACCGGGCCGGGGCTGATTTCATCGATGGCATAATTGACACATAAAGCTGGTGTGCACTGGATACCAATGCCATGCCAGCTTTTCTCTTTGTGCTGTACGCTATGTTTGTAATACTTTCCAAAATGCTGCCCAAATTGTGAACGAGCGCGGCTCATGCTGGTTTGTTGTTCTTGTGGGGCTACCAGTAGAATTTCGCCTAAATCATGTACCGCTGCTGCAACGGCAGCCAGACCAGGGGATTGTATCCCGTCATCATTGGTTATCAGAATTCTGGGCATCGTTTCAGACATGAAATGATTTTTCCAAGGCTTGAGCGAGTTCCGCAATGGATGGATAGGCAGCGTCAGCTTTGATTGTGCTCTCTTTGTATACCTCTTGGGAGGTAACACCGCTGAATACAACTACGCTTTTAATGCCAGCTATGTTCGCCCCCTGAATATCCGTATTAAGGCGGTCACCAATCATAATCGTACTGTCTGGTGATGCGCCAAGCTGCTCAATTGCAGTAAGATAAATTTCACTGGCCGGTTTACCAATTACCGTTGGTTGAATATTGGTTGTGCCAATTAAGGCGCCAATCACCATGCCGGTGCCGGGGTTTATGCCCTCTGGTGTAGGGAAGGAACTGTCAGTGTTTGTGGCGATAAACTCAGCTCCAGCGAGAATTAAGCGCATGGCTACTTTAATTTTATTATGTGTAATGGCACGATCCATGCCTGATACGACTGCATTTACTTTTTCGGGAGGGGCTGTTTCACCATGATAGACGTTAAAGCCTGCTGTTTGCAATGTTTCTATCAATGCCGGCATACCTACCACAAAGATTGATGCACCAGCACCATAGTGTTTTTTTACATACGCAACGGTGATTGTGGAACTGGAGAATATTTTACTTTCATCTGTTTCAATGCCAAACTTGGCTAATTTATCAATATAGTTTTGAACTGTTTTGGTATTGTTATTGGTCAGTAATGCCCATTGAATATGATTTTGATCCAGGATCTGGAATATGTGATCAAAGCCGGAAATTTTTTCTTCTGCTCGCCATAATACACCATCTCCGTCAAACAAAATCGTTTTAATATTTGAAAAATCCATTGATTAACCTGCCTGAAAAATTATTTCTTGTACCCTTTTTTATCTGCTAATTGCAATAAGCTCTCAGCTAATTGGCTGTCAGAAATTAGAATGTTGAGGTAACCGCCAACAATAGCGCCGTAGATGGCTTCTGTCTTTAATTTTCCACCAGCGATACCAATGCGATTAGGAATGTTTTTCATATCAGATTTTGAAATACCAACCATTCTTTGGTGGAAATCGCTGTTGGCTGTGTTGCCATCAATATCAAAGTAGTGACCGCCCACATCTCCTACGGCACCGGCATTTTGCAGCGTTGTTAAATCTTCAAGGGTAATATAGCCCCCCTGATATAAGCTGCAATGTTCCGGTATAGTAGAGCCGACGCCCAGCAATGCCGTCTGGCATTGCTGACCGATTGTGATCGCTTTACGAGTGCTGGGGTCCAGAAGCAGAGCTTGGGCTGTTTCAGCATCTTTTACAATGAAGGGTGTGTATAAATACGTGCCCTCACCATGTACTTTGCGGGTTAATTGCTCTACCAAAGCTTGTCCGCTGTATGTATGCATGGATGAACCCAATACACCGACCAATTGCACTACCTTGATGTTTTCAATCTCATGGGCGCTAAATTGCTCAATGGTTGCCGCAATGGTGTATCCCCAGGCAAGGCCAACGGTTTGATTTGGTAGAAGGTAGCCGTCAATTACGCGTGCTGCAGCGGTGCCAATACGATTCATCAGAGCCTCGCGGCGTGAGGTATGCTGAAGGGAAACAATATGCGTGCTTCTCAGATTAAATCGCTGTTTGAGGGCTTGTTCGAGGGCATAATTAAAATTAATTTTCCTATGTATCGTTATTTCAACAATGCCTTTTTGACGTGCTTCGGTTAAGATGCGAGAAATTGCAGACCGAGTGATACCAAAGTTACCGGAAATCTGTGCCTGAGTTTTAACTTCTTCATAATACATTTCCGCGACATCCGCCAAGAGTTCTGATCGGTCATCATAGCTTTTTCGTTTCATATTATTCCAACCTCTTGATATTGCTAACCGAATTTATTTTACATAATCAATTAGATTATGTAAGAATATATTGACAAGGAAAAAGAATTACTGTAATATATCAAATATGTGAACTAAATAGTCACATATGTTATATAATATATATTATAACAGTCCAACTTGCTAGTCAAGCCAAATTACAGGAAAAAAGAGAAAAAAATGAATATTCATGAGTTTTTAAACCCAAAAGCAATTCGACTACGCAGCACTGCAAGAACGTCTGAAGCAGTAATCCGGGATCTAGGTGGGATGTTATACAAGCTGGGCTATGTAAAGGATGGATTTGTCGAAGCAACGCTGGAACGAGAGACCTCTATGCCAACCGGCTTGCCCCTGGGTGGTGAAATTAATGCAGCGATTCCCCATGTAGATATTGAATATGTAAACAAACCAGCTCTAGCAATGGCAACATTGCAATATCCGGTTTCCTTTTCAAATATGGTTGATCCGGATGAGGTGGTTCCAGTCCGATTGGTAATTATGCTGGCTTTTGATCAGCCAAAATCACAAATTGAAATGTTGCAATCTGTTTCAATGCTATTACAGGACCCGGAAATAATCAATAAATTAATGAAAGCTTATTGGCCGCGACAGGTACTAAAAATATTAAAGTTTGCTACAATTAACTCGTAACCATTATTACTGAAAGGTGAAGCTATGACAAAAACCGTTATTGTATCTTGTGGAACTGGTATTGCTACCTCAACAGTAGTAGCTAAAGCAATTGAAGAAAACTGCAAGGCAGCGGGGATCCCTGTAGTAACCAAACAATGTAAATCTGCAGAAATCCAGGTATTAATTGATCAGGGCGCTGATTTAATTGTAACTACCACCCAAATGCGATTTGATCCTGGTATACCAGTTATTCGTGGGTTAGCCTTTTTGACTGGTATTGGTAAAGATAGGGTAATTAATCAAATAATGACCATCCTTAGAGAATAACATTTCTATTGCAATTGATATATAATATTGGTAATATATTGGTTAGAATGACCTAGTATCTCTTCGTTGTTATAGGTGTTATTTATATTGGATGTTTTTTTTCCTTGCACATCAATAATCATTGAAATAAAAAGGAAAATTTTTATGAACGATATATTGAAACGAAAGAGGAGGTGCAAAAGAAAAGAGATAGAAAGGGGTGTTAGAAAGAGACAAATAATGTATTATCTTAAACTTTTTCGTCAAGTCATTTACCCTCTAGGAGGATCAAAACTGTGGATTTTTTAACTGCTCTAAAAAGTCTTGTTGATACCTTAGGCGCAACAGTACTGCTCCCGGTATTCATCTTTATTTTTGCCTTAATATTAGGTGCCAAAGCCGGTAAAGCATTCCGCGCTGCCGTTACCATCGGTGTAGCTTTCATTGGTATCAATCTTGTTGTTGGTTTGATGTGGGGCTCCTTATCCGGAGTTTCGCAGGCTCTTGTTACTAACGCCGGTATCGAACGCGACATTGTTGATGTGGGTTGGCCTGCTGCTGCAGCAGTTGCATTTGCAACTGATGTAGGATTGTGGGTAATTCCGGTTGCATTGATTGTAAACTTTGTGTTGTTATTCTTCGGTGTAACCCGTACATTGAACGTCGACATCTGGAATTTCTGGCATTATGCATTCTTAGGCTCATTAGTAGCTGCAGTTTCCGGCAGCTTACCCATGGGTTTGGTTGCAGCAGGTGTTGGCGCTGCTTTCATGCTCTTCCTGGGTGATTGGACTGCTAAAGGCATTCAAGAATTTTATGACCTGCCTGGTATTTCAATTCCTCATGGTATGACTGCGCCGGTTGTTCCCTTGGCGTTACCATTTTCCTGGTTATATGACCGAATCCCCGGATTAAATAAAATTGATGCAGATCCACAAGCCATTGAAGACAAGCTTGGACCAACACTTGGCGATCCCATGGTCATGGGTTTGTTGATTGGTGTGGTTCTTGGTTTGATTGCCTACTTTGGCGAATTTGCAACAGATTGGATTGGTACAATTGGAAAAATCATACTTCTAGGTGTAAATCTCGCCGCTGTTATGGTTTTACTGCCTCGCATGGTCCGCATCTTAATGGAAGGTTTGATTCCTGTATCTGAGGCTGCCCGTGATTTCATGTCCAAACGTGCTTCATCAAATGATGAAATCTATATCGGTTTGGATTCTGCGGTATTAATCGGACATCCTTCTGCGATTTCCACCGGTTTATTGCTGGTTCCGATCGCAATTATCCTCTCCATCATTCTGCCTGGCAACCGTATGCTGCTCTTTGCTGATCTGGCAGTATTACCCTTCCTCTGTTCACAGATTGCACCTATGGCCAAGGGTAACATTGTAAAAATGGTTACCATCGGCACCTTCTTGCTGGCAATTGGTTTCTATATCGCCAATGCTTTGGCACCTGTGATTACCACGGTAGCTGGCAATGCTGGTTTTGCAATTCCGGAAAATGCCGTCTATATTTCCAGTATCGCTGATGGCTTTATCTGGACGCCATTAGCCTTTATGTGGGCTGGTTCATTGGGTAATGTATTCGGATGGGTTGCTATCGGATTGTTCGCTGTTATCGTTGGTCTGTTGTTCTTCTTCTACAACAAGAACCGCGCATCCTGGGACAAACTGGTTGGCGCATCTGCAGAATAAACTTTTCTAATTGCTTAGAAAATGATTTCGTCTTAAACAAAATTGGGTGTGGTTGAACATGACCACACCCAAATCGTTCAGGTAATATGAATCAACATTGGTGAAAAAAATTATGGTACGAGCTTTTGTGGAAAACTTGCTTGGGGAGTTTGGCAGGCAAATATTATATTTTTATGAAGCCAATCAATTAATTATTAGTCTGGTTGTTATCACTTATGGCATTATCTTATTTTTATCATGGTCAAACACCGTAAAAATTTACCGGTTTTTGGTTATCGAGGTGGCAAAACAAATCCATACCCGAAAAGACCTGGATAAAGAAAGTTCACCAAAAAAGGTTATCAAGAAAGTCAGTATCCCATGGGGAAAGGCCATTGAGAAATCCCGTTTTCCATTTGTAGCAAAAATGAGTGGTTTGTGGCCCAGGCGAAAATCTATTGCTGTATTAAAGGAATTATTGGTTATAGAAGATATCGCAGAACATGCTTTGGCTGTTAATAACGGGCGAAGTATTAAGAAGATCACACCAATCTCAAAGCATATGCTGGCTCGGGATATTGAAAATATAAAAGAAAAAAATTCAAAATAACTTAAGATTAGGTAGCAGGTTTGGGTTGAATTTCTCAAACCTACAATTTTGTATATTGAACAATCACATATGTGTATGTTATAATCACATAGTTGAGATATTTATAATAAAGAAATGCTATGAAAATTAATCCTGAAATGATCGAACTGGGAATGTATGAGAAGGCTCTTCCGCAATCCTTGAGCTGGGCGCAGCGCCTGGCGGCTGCCAGGGATGCGAACTATGATTTCGTGGAAATGTCAATTGATGATTCCGATGAACGAATTCAACGGTTGGAATGGGGGCTTACAACTCGTAATAAATTAAAGCGTGAAATCCAGGAAAGCGATATGCGCATAAAATCAATGAGTTTAAGCGCTCATCGTCGATTCCCATTAGGCAGTGAAAATCCCAAGACCAGCACGATTGCAGTAGATATACTAAAAAAGGCCATCGATTTTTCGGTTGATCTCGGTATTCGATATATTCTAATAGCTGGCAGTGATGTATATCATGAAGAAAGTA
This sequence comes from Chloroflexota bacterium, assembly GCA_016838895.1. GTDB lineage: Bacteria > Chloroflexota > Anaerolineae > Anaerolineales > Anaerolineaceae > UBA5203. The sequence continues at coordinate 7,544 of JAEKNU010000036.1, read as the reverse complement.
ATGCAAAGACGCAGGAAAATTTTCTGGCAAACTTGGAGCAGGGGGTGATATATGCAGCACAGGCAGGCGTTATGCTCGCACTGGAAAATTGGGACATCCGTATAGAATCAATTTCCAAAGTGATGCACTATGTTAATTATTTTAATTCTCCCTGGTTTCAGGCCTATGTAGATGTAGGAAATCTAGTTTACGCTGAGAAAGATGTGCTGGCAGAGATGGAATTTGCCAGGGGGCATTTAGCGGCAGTGCATGTGAAAGACACCAAACCCGGACAACTACGATTTGTTACACCGGGTGAAGGTGATGTACCTTTTGTACCGGTATTTGAAAAACTGGCAGACCTTGATTTTGTAGGATCAATTGTATTGGAATTGTGGACTGCTGATTTACCCAATGCCATGGATATTGTCAAATCAAGCAATGTTTGGATTCGTGAAAAAATGCGTGAAGGTTGGTTGAAATAGTTAGGCTTGTAATGAGCCAATTAAGGAGAACGCTTTAGATGGCAAAAAAACCGATATTACAACTTGCATTAGATTATGTAGAAATGGCACCCGCATTGGCAATGGCTCAATTGGTGGGCAAAGAAGTGGAAGCAATCGAAATTGGCACGCCCTTAACAAAAGCAGCCGGTATGTTGGCTGTACGAACGGTTCGCCATTTATGCCCGAATAACATTATTTTAGCGGATGTAAAAACCCCGGATGTTGGCGGGTTAGAGGCGAAAATTTGTTTTGATGCTGGCGCAAACTGGATGACGGTTCTGGGCGCTGCACCATTAGCCACCGTTCGTTTGGCATATGAAGAAGCTGAAAATCGTGATGGACATGAAATGTTTATCGAATTAACAGGTGTTCGTGACATCATGGCTCGCGCATCCGAATGGCGTGACATTGGTGTTGAACGCATGGTTTATCACCGTGGATGGGATGAAGGTAATACCTCTCGCATTTGGGGTGCTGATGATTTGGATACCATCGGTCAATTGATTGAGATGGGTTTCCAGGTTTCTGTTGCCGGTGGATTAGGGCTGGATATGGTCAGGTTTTTCAAAGATGTTGATATCAGTGTGCTGGTTATTGGTCGCGCCATCCGTGAAGCTGCTGATCCGATCGCAGAAGCGAAAAAGTTTAGCGAAGAAATTAACAAATATTGGGGTTAAGCGCTCCTTATGTATTTTAGTTCTGTAGATGACCCGATTTTAGCAGGTAGTAAAAATGGTGAAAGCCATGATGGTAAAAAGTGAGGTAGAGAGTATGACCTTAAAAAAAGAGGAAGCAGCAAATTTGCTTTTACAAATGTATGAAGTTCGCGCATTTGAAGAGCAAGCTGAAAAAAGTTATATGGCAGGAAAGATTCATGGCACAATGCATCTTTCAATTGGTCAGGAAGCATCGGCAGTGGGTTCAATCAGTACACTGAAACCAACCGATTATATCCTGGGGCATCATCGTGGACATGGCTTATGTATTGCCAAGGGTGCCGATTTGAATCTGATGATGTCTGAGTTTTACGGCAAAGAAAATGGTTATTGCCGTGGACGCGGTGGTTCTATGCACATTGCAGACATGGAAGGCCGCAATTTGGGTGCCAACGGTGTTGTGGGCGGCGGCTTGCCTATGGCAGTTGGTGTTGGGCTGGGCTTGAAACACTATAAAAAAGACGAAGTTTTACTTTGCTTCTTTGGTGATGGCGCGGCTTCAACAGGTGCGTTTCATGAATCGATGATTTTGTCTCATCTGTACAATGTACCGGTGGTCTGGATCTGTGAAAACAATCAATACGCAATGTCCTTTCCATCTGAGAAATGGACAACCAGTGAAATGCTGGCTGCACGCGCTGAGTTATACGGTTTTCCTGGTGTTGCTGTGGATGGGAATGATCTTATCGCCGTACAGGATGCAGTACAAGTCGCTGTTGAACATGCTCGCAGTGGTAAAGGTCCTTATATGGTTGTTAATAATACTTATCGCTGGCGTGGTCATTCAAAAAGTGATCGAAATCGCTATCGGACGGCTGAGGAAATCGATGAATGGAAAAGCAAAGATCCAATTTTGCGCTTCCGGAAATATTTAGCGGATAACAAAATTATGTCTGAAAAGAAAGCGGATGAAATCAAAGTACAAGCGTATGCCAATATTGAATCTGCTCGTCAGTTTGCAGAAGCCAGCCCCGAACCTGCGCTGGAAACAATAGAGGAAGGAGTATACGCACCATGAGAGAGATAACTTATCTTGAAGCAATTCGGGAAGCCATGACTCAGGAAATGGAAAGAGATGATAAAGTTTTCCTGATTGGTGAAGATGTTGGCGTTTATGGTGGCGCTTTCCAGGTTTCCTATGGCATGTTGGAAAAATTTGGTCCGGATCGTATTCTGGACACACCGATCACCGAACTAGGGTTAACAGGTGCTGCAGTGGGCGCCGCCTTGATAGGCATGCGTCCAATTGCTGAAATTATGTTTATGGATTTCACTACACTTGCATCAGAGCAATTGGTGAATCAGGCGGCAAAATTGCGCTTTATGTTTGGCGGTAAAGCCACAGTACCTATGGTGCTGCGAACTCCGGCAGGCTCAGGTACTGGTGCGGCAGAACATCATTCGCAATCTCTTGAGAACTGGTTTGTACATGTGCCAGGCTTAAAGGTGGTTATGCCTACTACACCCTATGATGCAAAGGGTTTATTAATTTCTGCAATTCGTGATGATAATCCGGTTTTGTTTATTGAGCACAAATTGTTATATAAAACCAAGGGTGAGGTACCAGAAGAACCCTATACAATTCCACTGGGTGAACCCGATGTCAAACGGAAAGGCACAGACCTGACCATTGTAGCAACATCAATCATGGTTTCACGGGCGATGGAAGCAGCTGATAGACTTGCCGCTGAAGGCATTGAGGTAGAAATCGTAGATCCGCGCACATTGCGCCCATTGAATGCCGATCCGATTGTGCAATCTGTAAAGAAAACTGGTAAAGTATTACTTGTGCATGAAGCTGTAAAAACGGGCGGTTTTGGCGGAGAATTAGCAGCGCTAATCGCTGAAAGCGAAGCATTTGGCTATTTGGATGCACCTATTGTTCGATTAGCTGGTCGCGAAATGCCCGTTCCTTATAATCGGAATCTGGAATTAAACACTGTGCCCCAGGTTGATGATATATATGCCAAAGCATTAGACGTGGTAAAAGGCAGGATCTAAAATGGCAACTGAATTAATTATGCCAAAAGTCGATATGGACCAGGAAACGGGTACCATATCGGAGTGGAAAAAGCATAATGGGGATCATGTCAAAGAAGGCGAAACCATTCTGGTTATTGAAACTGCCAAAGTCGCCATTGACGTTGAAGCACCTGCAACTGGTATTTTGGATGGGGTTTCAGCACAACCAGGTGAGGTATTTCCAATAGGTGTCGTCATTGGGTACATTCTTGAACCAGGCGAAGCCCTTCCTGAAAAGAATGCGCCTGAAGCCCAGGCTGCCACACAGGCAGCAAGCAATATGGCTAATTTACCCGTTTCAGTAGAAGTGACCCCTGTTGCCCGAAAAATGGCGGAGGCCTTGGGTATTGATTTATCTCAGGTATCTGGCAGTGGTGCACTTGGAAAAATCACCAGAACGGATGTGGAACAGGCTGCCAGTAAGGCAACCGTGAATGTACCGCCCGGAAAAGTAAATGCCACACCGGCTGCACGTCGTATCGCTTCTGAGATGGGCGTCGATCTAACAAAAATAGCCGGCAGCGGACCAGCTCAACGGATTCAGGCAGCGGATGTGTCTGCCTTTGTACCAAAACCGATAACCGGTGGTATCCCTGTGCCAATGACAGAGGATGATGAGGTGATTCCAATAGTGGGTATGCGAGCTACGATTGCGCAACGGCTAACAATGAGCTATCAGACGATTCCGCATATTAAATTTACAACACGTATTGATATGACAGCATTTAATGAAGCGCGCAAGTCAATGAATACATTTGCTGAAAAAGCGGGCTCGGATCGAATATCTGCTACAGCAATGTTTGTAAAAATCGTTGCGTCTGCATTAAAGCAACATCCTTATTTGAACGCCTCTATGAAAGAAGATCGTATTGTGTTGCATAAAAATGTTAATATGGGGGTGGCAGTAGCATTAGATGATGGATTAATTGTCCCTGTCGTCCATGATGTAACAATGAAGAGTATTTCCCGGATTGCCGCAGAAACAAACCTGCTGGCGGAAAAAGCCCGTAAAGGTGAACTGCAACCGAACGAGGTAAGCGGGGGTACTTTTACAATTTCGAACCTTGGGCCATTTGGAATTGAGCAGTTTGATGCTATAATCAATCCGCCACAATCTGCAATATTGGCTATTAGTACTACACAAGATGAAGTTGTTCCGGTGAATGGAGAAGTTGTCATTCGCCCGATTATGCGTATTACCTTATCTGCTGATCACCGTATTATTGATGGCGCTGTAGCGGCTAAGTTTATAGCCGACTTGAAAAACATATTTGAAAATCCAATACTAATACTCTACTAGAGAAGGCAGGTGCTCATGCCCGAAAAGAAATTGATTGTTACACATCCGGTGGGTTTACATGCAAGACCCGCATCAATCTTTGTGCGTGCAGCAGCGAAATTTAAATGCAAAATTTTTATTTCGCATGGTGTACGAACTTCTAATGCCAAAAGTATTTTGGGTGTCCTATCATTAGGTGTTCAGAAAGATTCTGAAATTATTTTGAAAACTGAAGGAGAAGGTGCCGAAGAAGCATTAATATTCCTTGAAGAACTGATCAAAGATGATTTCGGAGATAGCAAATGAAAGAACTGAAGGGTATAGCAGCTTCCTTGGGGTTTGCAATTGGTCCCGTTTTTTTGTATGAACGAGAGGAAATCAAAATTGAAGAATGCCAGGATAAGGATGTATCTGTAGAGTGGCAACGTTTTGTTGATGCACAGCAAACCGCAAAAGAACAAATTTCAGATATCTATGAACATGTGAAAAATGAGAGCGGAGAAGAACAAGCAGAGATCTTCTCTGCTCAATTAATGATTCTGGATGATCCTGATTTGATGGACCAGGTAAAAAGCGTTTTGGAAAGTAAAAGAATAAATATTGAATCTGCATTACACGAAGCCATCGAAGGGTATGCTAATACTTTGGAAATGCTGGAAGATGAATACCTCAAAGCCAGAGCATTGGATATTCGCGACGTTGGTAACCGTGTATTAAGAATATTGCTTGGTATTGCAGAATCACCTACGGAATATTTGAAGGAAGCCTCTATTATTCTGGCTGATGATTTAACTCCCTCGGACACCGTATTGATTAGTAAAGACCTGATCTTGGGCTTCTGCATTGCGCAAGGCGGTGCGACATCTCATACCGCGATTTTGGCGCGCGGATTGGGATTGCCTGCGGTTGTTGGTGCCGGTGAGGATGTGCTTAAAGTAAAAAATGGCAATAAAGTAATTCTTGATGGATCAGATGGTCTGGTATTTATTGATCCTTCAAATGATATGGTCAAGACTTACACTGAAAAGATAAAGCATTTCAATCAGGTGATGAAAGAATCCCGTGTAAAAGCTAAAGAACCTGCGATAACGCTGGATGGACATCAGGTGGAAGTTGTTGCCAATATTGGTAATGTAGAAAGTGCCAAAGCGGCTGTTGAATTCGGCGCCGAAGGGGTTGGGCTGCTGCGTACAGAATTCCTGTATTTGGAACGTAGTAATTTGCCCACCGAAGAAGAACAGTATCAGAGCTACAAAGCTATTGTGGAACCTTTTGGTAAAAATCCGGTCATATTACGCACACTGGATATTGGTGGCGATAAGGAATTATCCTATTTGTCATTACCAAAAGAAGCCAATCCTTTCCTGGGTGTACGCGCAATTCGCTTGTGCTTTGCCAGGCCGGATTTGTTTAAACCGCAATTGCGTGCTGCTTTACGTGCGGCTGACGGGAAAGACCTCAAAATTATGTTCCCAATGGTTGCTACAGTGGATGAAGTGCGCCAGGCACGCGCAATATTGGAAGAGTGCCAGCAAGAATTGAAATCGGAAAGAGTTGCTTTCGCCAGAAAGGTGGATATCGGTATCATGATCGAAATTCCTGCGGCAGCCATTATGTCAGATATATTGGCAAAAGAAATTGACTTTTTCTCTATAGGTACAAATGATTTGAGCCAATATACAATGGCAGCGGATCGGACCAATGCCAATGTTGCTAATATTGCATCCAGTTTCCAACCATCTGTTTTACGGCTGGTGAAAATGGTGATTGATGCGGCTCATAAAGAAGGGAAGTGGGTAGGCATGTGTGGTGAATTAGCCGGAGAACCCGTGGCAATCCCCATTTTATTGGGGCTAGGTCTGGATGAATTCAGTATGAACCCACCGGCAATTCCGATTGCCAAGCAAATAATCCGCTCTATTTCAAAAGAGCAGTCGAAAGAAATTGCTGATCTTGTATTGACATTGGAAAATAGTGAACAGGTACAAACCTATGTACGCGATTTATTGCCAATCGTGAATTTGTAAAGTCTCTATATCTGAAATTTAATCAACACTTTATAGGTAGATTATTGATATGAATCTCTATGCTGAATGCTATGTTTGCATTATCAAACAGGCAATAACTGCGATGACGCTCAATTCAATTGAGAATGATAAACAAAGAGTTGTTATTCGCAAAATAATGGGATTAATGAAGGTGGCAGATGAAAATGTGCCACCTTCTGAAATTACCGGTAGCACAAATCAAATTATTCGGCAGATTACGGGGATTGAAGATTTTTACGCAGATATTAAGAAAGAATCCATTCAGAAAGCCCTGGTATTTTATCCAAAATTAAAAGCACTTGTGCAGGCGGCTGCTAATCCATTAGATATGGCATTGCGGATCAGTGCTGCCGGAAATGCCATTGATGTGATTCATGGCACTTCATTTGATGTAGAGAAAATTATGCAAAGGGTGCTGGATTTACCATTTCTGGGTGATGGTATTACAGATTTTCTTGCTTATATTGCTAACGCCGACTATTTATTATTAATTGCGGATAATGCGGGGGAAACGGTGTTTGATCGGGTACTGATCGAGACATTACCGATTCCAGTACAATATGCTGTAAAAAGTGGTCCCATCCTCAACGATGCAACAAAAGCAGATGCGATTGCATCAGGTATTGATCCTATTGCTGAAATTATTGAAACCGGATCAAATGGACCTGGTACGACGCTGCATCAATGTTCAGACACGTTTCGAAGATTATTTGACGAAGCCCCACTGATATTGGCGAAGGGGCAGGCAAACTTTGAGACGCTGGACGAGAAGCCCTTAGACCCATTGTATTTATTATTTCTATCAAAATGTGCGGTGATTGCCAGACATTTGAACTTGCCAACAGCCAACATCGTACTCAAGCATGCATAAAAAAGATCGAAAGCAAAAAGCTTTTGATCTTTTTTTTATGAAAAATTTAGTATCATCTCAATAAAACGGGGTAGAGCTAAGATTTAGGAAAAGACCAACCCAAATTAATTTGAGAAGCGCGTA
>JAEKNU010000035.1 GCA_016838895.1 Chloroflexota bacterium | reverse complement strand
ACGCGCTTCTCAAATTAATTTGGGTTGGTCTTTTCCTAAATCTTAGCTCTACCCCGTTTTATTGAGATGATACTTATTGAGCGTATATCTTCCTGAGCATGCCACGCGAAAAGCATTACCGGAACAACTCAATGACTTGTTTATCTGTGCTGATTTCCAAAACGTGGCGAAATTACTTGTCTCACGTTTAACTCTGGAAACGTTTCACCCGCAGGGAGCACAAATTCAACTCCAACATCATCAGCACATCTGGGTAATTCAGCGCTACAGTATGGATATGGGGCAAAGTGTCCTTTGCCTGGTTAATTTCTCAACAGAGCAGCAGGAAATTACCCTGGATGAAAATGATGTTATTGCAGATTCTAAATGGAAGAATATATCAAATGGGAAAGAATTCATTGCCGGTCAGCCTTGGCAGTTTATACCGCATGAGGTGATTTGGTTGCTGGAAGAATCATGATTTCGCAAAAAAAGGTCTTTTCTGCTCTAAGGGAAACGATTTCAGGTTGTGTGTGTTTTAACACACAGCCTTTTTAATTGACGGAAAAATTTCTTTTATGTAAAATGATAAATAGATAAGTGTATTATTCATTCAATTGTTTCAAGGAGAAGACGAAATGAAGGATTTATTCAAAGTAAACACCAAAACCATCGTTGCTACCGGATTGGGTGCTGCAATTTTCACCCTGTTGTTTATGTATGTCAAAGTACCATCCCCCGTGCCTGAAACAAGTTTTCAAACTGCTTATGGCTTAAGTGCTTTCCTTGCCACCCTGTTTGGACCGATCGCCGGCGCATTGATTTCATTCATTGGTCATGCCCTCAGCGATGGTCTCCAATACGGATCTCCATGGTGGAGCTGGGTCATTGCCAGCGGCGTTTCCGGTTTCATATTTGGTTTCGCTTACAAACGCACCCGTGTTGAAGAAGGTTCATTCAAAGGAAAAGACATCCTGACCTTCAATGTCATTCAAGTCATTGGTAACGCAGTCTCCTGGTTGCTGGTTGCTCCATTACTGGATATTTTAATCTACCAGGAACCTGTTAGCTTGGTTTTTGCTCAGGGCGGTATTGCTGCATTGATGAATTCAATCAGCGCCGGTGTACTGGGTACCTTATTGTTGGTCGCCTATGCTGCTACCCGCACCAAGCAAGGCAGCCTTAAAAAAGACTAAGACGTAATACCATTCCCATTACAAAGCTCAGACTTAATAAATTAAAGAAGTCTGAGCTTTTTCTTTTATAATAGATCATATGAATCCAACGCCAATCATCGAATTTACAGACTTCACGTTTAAGTATTACAGTCAGGCAGAAGCCACCCTGCATAATATTAATCTTAAAATTTATTCCGGTGAAAAAATACTCATCGTTGGTCCCAGCGGCAGCGGTAAAAGCACACTGGGGCACTGCTTAAACGGATTGATACCTTTTTCCTATCGTGGGGAAATCACGGGCAGCCTTAAACTCAAAGGTCAGGAAACCAGCCAACAAGATATTTTTCAATTATCCAAAGAAATTGGTACCGTCTTACAGGATTCCGATGCCCAATTTGTGGGACTCACCGTTGGTGAAGATATTGCTTTCGCTCTGGAGAATGACAATATTCCCACCGTGGATATGCATACACGCGTACATGATGTTTCCTGTATGGTGGATATGGAAAACTTATTGAATTCCTCTCCGTTCGAGCTTTCCGGTGGACAAAAACAGCGTACTTCCCTGGCCGGGGTGATGATTGATGATGTGGATATCCTGCTATTTGATGAACCTCTGGCAAATCTGGATCCGGCAACGGGCAAAACAGCCATTGAGATTATTGATGATATTCATCAGCAGTCTGGAAAAACCATACTGATCATTGAGCATCGTCTTGAGGATGTTCTACATCGCCATGTTGACCGCGTGATCGTCATGAATGACGGGCGTATCATTGCCGATATGAACGCGCATGCCCTGGTGGCTTCGCCCATATTAAAGGATACCGGGATTCGTGAACCACTCTATGTAACTGCCATGAAATACGCCGACGTTCAACTGACTGAGCAGATGCAGGCCGGACATATTTATACGCTGAAAACAGAATTTTCGCGTGATGCCCTGCAAGACTGGTATGCCCATATCAAACCTGGAGAGGATCAGAACAACAACGATTCCATATTAAGCATGGAAAATATTTCATTTTCCTATGATGGCATACGCCCGATTTTATCGAATATTCATTTCGATATTCAGGAAGGGGAGATGGTATCCATTGTGGGCAAGAACGGCGCTGGAAAATCAACCCTCTCAAAACTACTTTGCGGTTTCATAAAACCGGATAGCGGTATCATCCGTTATCGCAGCGAAGATATCAAGGATAAATCCATCAAGGAACGAGCTGAAATCATAGGATTGGTCATGCAAAACCCCAATCAGATGATATCCAAGAATCTGATCTTTGATGAAGTTGCACTGGGGTTACGTTTACGCCAGGTGCCGGAAGAAGAAATCTCTGCACGTGTTGAGAAAGTGCTCAAAATTTGCGGACTGCATCCCTTCCGTGAATGGCCGATATCTGCGCTGAGTTATGGACAAAAGAAGCGCGTTACCATTGCAGCCATTCTGGTACTGGATCCGCAAATACTCATTCTGGATGAACCCACAGCCGGGCAGGACTTTTACCATTACACCGAGATCATGGAATTTTTGGTGGAGATTAACCGTCTGGGTGTGACCATTATTCTGATTACACATGACATGCATTTAATGCTGGAATACACCCCCCGTGCTATTGTCTTGGCAGGTGGTAACCAAATTGCTGATACGGCGGCATCGGTAGTCTTAACCGATGCTGATGTCATTGCTGAAGCAAATCTCAAAGAAACATCGCTGTTTGCTCTATCTCACATGGCGTGTATTAAGGATGGTACGCATTTTGTACAGGCTTTTATTGATTATGAACGGAGGTTGAAAAACCGATGAACCCGAAAATGAAGCTGTTCTCGTATAATATCGCGGATACATTCATCCATCGCCTCTCCGGTCTGACCAAACTGCTCTGTTTCCTTTTCCTGACCTTTGCAGTGATGTACTCCTATGATATTCGATCCATATTGGCCGTTATGGTCTTTTCTCTTATTCTTATGCGCATCTCCATGATCCGTTTTTCCCAGATCAAGGTCATGGTGATTTATGTGTCCATTTTCCTGGTGACCAATGCGATCATCTCCTTTTTCTTCGCTCCGGAATACGGCATGAGCATCTACGGTACAAAACACGAATTCGCCGAGGTCTTTGGCATATCGCTAACCTATGAGCAGCTCTTCTATCAGGTGACCAAGCTATTCAAGTACGCTTCGGTAGTTCCGCTGGGTATGATCTTTTTGCTGACCACCAATCCGAGTGAGTTTGCCTCTTCATTGAATGGCATCAAAGTTAATTACAAGGCTGCCTATGCTGTGGCGCTGACCCTGCGTTATTTCCCTGATGTGCAGCGTGATTATCTTGACATTCATCTCTCGCAGCAGGCGCGCGGATTGGAACTATCCAATAAAGCGAAAATTCTTGATCGATTCAAAAACTCGCTATTAATTGTGGTTCCGTTGATTTTTTCCACCCTGGATCGCATTGAAATGATCAGTAATGCCATGGATTTGCGCGGCTTTTCAAAGAGCAATACGCGTACATGGTATACATCACGCAAACTCAATCGAGAGGATTTTCTGGCTTTATCAATTTCCGCTCTGATCTTTGCTGCGACGGTTTTTGTTTCTATCTTTATCAATCACAGTCGTTTCTATAATCCGTTTATTTAGGAAAGGTATAAATGATGAAACCCATACTGGTTTTCCAAACAGATTTTACATATAAAGAAAGTGCAGTCAGCGCCATGTACGGCGTAGTGAAAAGCGTAGACCGTGAACTGGAAATCATTGACGCCACCCACGAAATTCCTCAATATGATATCTGGAGTGCTTCATTTCGCTTGTTCCAGCCCATGAAGTTCTGGCCGCAGGGCACCGTGTTTGTCTCGGTGGTTGACCCAGGTGTAGGCACGCCGCGCAAGGGCTGTGTGGCCTTAACCAATGACGGATACTATGTAGTCACACCCGACAATGGCAGCCTGACCCATTTAAAGGCCTGGGTGGGCATTAAAGAAGTTCGTGAGATTGATGAGAACGTCAACCGCCTGAAAGGCAAGAATACCGAAGGCGTCAGTGTTTTCCACGGAAGGGATGTATTCGCCTATTGTGCCGCTCGTCTGGCCAGCGGCATTATCGATTTCCAAGGCGTTGGACCTGCCTATCCGCTGGATGAGATTATCACCTATCCGCTACTGGAACCGGTACTAAAGGATGGAAAAGTTCGCGGCATCTTTGAAATCGGTGATCCCAATTTTGGCAATTTGTGGACCAATATTCCACTGGAGACCTTCAAGCAGGCTGGTTTTAAGTACGGCGACAAACTTAACCTGACCGTCACACATGCCGGTAAAATTGTATACCAGCAGCGTGTGCCATTCAATGAATCCTTTGGCTATGTTTCCAAGGGTGAAGTGACGATTTATAACAATGAATTGATGAGGGTTTCACTTTCCGTCAATCAGGGTAGTTTCTGCGATACTTTTAACCTTAGCTACGGTCCTGATTGGGTGGTCGAGTTCGAAAAGTAATCATACGTAGAAGCAAAACAAACCGGATCAGTTTTCGCTGATCCGGTTTTATATTATGGATAGGTGTGGGCAACCGCAGGTCACCCATACACCGTAAAATTGCATTCATCATTTATGAAAATAAATTCCTATGGCGGCGACCTGCCTGTATTAATTGAAAAAGAGTTACGGACGTCATTGTTGAAATGAAATCATTTTATTCAATCAATTGATACGCTCTTCGAGCTGCAACCCCTGGATTGTTTGAAAAGATCAAAAAAACATCGTTTTCAATTATATACCCACATAATTCGACCTCCGATGAGCAGAATATTTCAATCAAACTCGAATGGTGGGAAAACAAAGACCCCGTAGGTTTTAATCCCCGTGAGGTCTTTGTGCATCTTATTAAAATGACATGATCTATCAGGTGATAGAAGACTCATAAATCGATTGGATGGATTCAGCCAGCATGGCATCAAATTCTGCATCTGTCTGTGAGGCGGATAATCCCTGTGAAAGCGCACGGGAGAAACTGGCAATCAAACCATGATTTCGCGAGAGCTTATCATTTGCTTCATGCTGTGAATAGCCACCTGATAGTGCCACAACCCTGACAACACGTGGATCATACATTAAATCGGCATAGAAATTTTCCATCGTTGGAATTGTTATTTTGAACATTAATTTCATGTCCTGATCCAAGCTGGCTAAATTGTTCAGAATTTCTTTTTTTAATAATTTTTCCGCTTCAACTTTTTCCGAACAATGGATATCAACTTCCGGCTCTAAAATGGGTACCAGTCCCATAGCGCAGATTTGTAAACCATAATCAAATTGCTGTGCAACAATCGCCTTTATACCATCGGAATTGGCTTCTTTAATCACTGAACGCATTTTTGTACCAAAAATATTTTTGTCAAGCGCCTGCTTAAGCAATCCATTGAGGTCAGCGATAGGATTCATGAGTTGTACCCCATTTTCTATTTTGGCAAGCCCTTCATCAATTTTTAGGATTGGCACAACACCTTTTTCTTCCCATAAATAATCGGGCGTAAATTTTTCCTCAATGGTTCGATTCATGGTGTTTTTAAATAAAATTGCAGCGAGTATGTATTTAGATTGAAATGCAGGACTCTTGATAATACGGGTTCGCATTTCGTGAACCAAACTAAACATTTGTTCGTTTGTGGAATATTGATTTTCATCGATACCATACAGTTGAAGCGCTTTGGGTGTACTTCCACCACTTTGATCTAAAGCAGCAATAAAGCCCTTCCCTGAGTGGATTCGTTCTAATTGTTCTTTGTTCATGAGGAATATCCTTTAATATGAATGGTAAGATATTCATATTGTCTGTATTATAAAGTTTTGCAATGTGGAAATCAACTTGCTCATCACAGGAATGCAGGAAAAACCGTCCAATTTTGATGCATTTTGCACGCCTAAAAGAACAGGATCTGGGCGGTCACCGGTTTACATATTTACATTAGATGGATTTATTTTTCTGGTAAATATTCGCGGATAATTTCTGCTGATAAGGATGGCACCAGGTTCACAGATTGCAGTGTAATCATCTGTGCCTGCGGCCAGCGCTGCCTGGCGATTTGCAATAACTCAGGACGAATCACCAGCACACATAACTGATACGCTGCGCTATCCACAGCTTGAATGCCATTCACCCAGCCTTTGTTTTGTTCCAGTTCAATCGGGCCCAGCTCATCCACAATCAGAACATCGGTGGGCACCGAATCGGCAAAAATTTCATTGCCCCACTGCAAATTTTCCTTGTTGAAAACCCATTGCGGGGTATTGAACTCGGATTGGAGGTCATGTCCCTTTTCAGCCAGCAGGCGGCGTTCCCCGCTTTTTAAATCCTCAAGCTCTATATGTACCTTTTGATACGCTTCAAACACGCCCGGTGAGATCACGCCACTGACCTGTAAACTGCGTTCACGGGCAGCTTCGACCAAGAATTGGCAGAAGGTCGTTTTACCGGTATTGCGCCAGCCGGTAATGATCAGTATTTGATTATTGCTTTTCATCATATCCTTCATCGTTATCCCAAAGAATGACCTTTTTTCCATCGGCTTGTGCCGTGCGCACCATGATACCATACGTCTCACTGAGGTATGCGTCGTTCAGCATATCCTCAGCCGGACCTGCCTGTGCTTTGCTGCCATCCATCAAGAGCACCACATAATCGGCCACGGCCGCAGCAACTTCCGGTTCATGGGTGGTAATTAATAAGGTATGGCCATTCTTGACCAGATTGCGTACCATGCGCACAAAGCGCAGTTTGTTTTTTAAATCCAGATGGGAAGTAGGCTCATCCATCAACAATATTCTGGATCCTTGTGCCAGGGCACGCGCAACCAGAACCAATTGCTGCTCCCCACCGCTCAAGTCCGTGATGGGGCGTTCTGCCAGTTCAGCCATGCCGACCTGTTCAAGGGCCTGCATACAAATTTCAATATCGGCTTCGCTGGGCATATCCAGTGGACGCATATGCGGAGCACGTCCAAGGAGAACATATTCAAGGAGGGTAAATGAAAAGGTGAAGGTTTCCCGCTGAGGTACCAGGGCTATCCTTTTGCCTAATTCCCGCCGGGAATAGTGCATCAGGGGTTGCTCATCCAGCAAGATACTACCGCTTTGCGGTTTTTGCCAACCCAATAATAAATTCAGCAACGTGGTTTTACCCACCCCATTGGGTCCCAGAATGATGGTCACCGATTGGCTGGGAATCTGCAGGGATAAAGATTTCAGCACATTGCCGTCTTCCGTGCGATAGCCAAAGGTGATATCCTGAAATTCAATCAAGTTTGGCTTCATGCTTTCACCTTCAATGGATTGGAGATCATCAGGAAGATGAAGAATAAAGCGCCAATGAATGAGGTCAAAATGCCCAACGGAATTTCACCGGTCAGCAGGGTGCGCGCAACATCATCAGACAAGATGGTGAAGATGCCTCCTAGCAGCATGGCTCCCGGCAAGGCATAGCGCGCATTGGCGCCAAAAATGCGCCGGGATAAATGCGGAATAATCAAACCAATCCAGCTGACCATACCGCTGACTGAGATCACCGCCGAAGTAATCGCCACGGCAGCCACCAGCACCAGCAGACGTTCCCGGCTGGGCAGTACCCCTAACGAGAAAGAGACCTGATCGTCCAGAGAAAGCAAGTTCAAGCGCCAGCGCATCTGGAACAGGATAAACAAACCGATCAACACAATCGCCAGAATACTGAACAGTTTTTCCCAGGTGATAGCCCATAAACCGCCCAACAGCCAGAATGTAATCTCCTGTAACTGGGTGAGCGGATCGGCCACAAATTTAAGCACCCCTACACCGGCTGAAAATAGAGCCGATATCGCAATACCGGAAAGTATCAGGCGTAGCACCCAGCCGCCAAATTTCATGCGGCGGGCCAGTATATACGAAGCAAACAGGCCGGTAAAAGCAAAGAATGCCGCACTAAACTGGATTACCACAGCTGATGAACCCAGCAAAACAATACCCAATGCAGCGCCAAAAGCCGCCCCCTGTGAGACGCCCAAAAAGCCGGGTTCCACTAGAGGATTGGTGAAGATCATCTGAAAAACCATCCCGGCCGCTGAAAGCGCCATGCCCAAAAGCAGGGCAGTGATCACTCTTGGCAAGCGCAGATTAAACACCACGCGCTGTGCCAGATCATCCTGCAGCAGTTGCTTAGGTGTCATCATCGGTGGATTGGGGTAACGTCCGATTAACAGCGAAAGTAAAAAGACAAGCACAAGCGTGATGAACAAAAACAGCAAAGCACGTTGATAGCGTGCTTTACTGTTCAATTGATTTAGTACAGGTGCGTTCGTCTGGTTCAACAAGACCTCAATTATTAATCAGCATAGTCTCCGCGCAAGAGCGGCATGATAACTGCATCAATTGTAGCATCGTCCAACATGTACATATCCCGGTAAAAACTGCGGACTTCACTGATCGTATCAAAGGATGGGAACAGGTCAGGATGTATGCGCCATGCCAGCCATTTCAGGCCTAAAATCCAGCGTGGGTCCGGCTGATCCCAACTGTAGAAGTCACCCGGGAAAGCGTATAACTGTTCATTCCGTACAGCACTCAGGGATTGCCACTGTGCATCAGTAAGCAAGCTGTCCACCAGGGCACTGGCATTTTCACGGTAGGCGATCAGGAAAACCATGTCCGGATTCCAGGCAGCGATTTGCTCAAAACCGACCACGTTCCAGCTTTTGGCTGTATTTTCCAGCCAGACCGGAGTACCTCCGGCAGTGATCACATTAGTGGTTTGCATCCAGCTTAGCGGGGGCACGTTGTAGGTGTAAGCCCCATCACTTTCACGATAGTAAATGACCAGCACAGAAGGCTTTTCTTCTTCGCTCAATCCGGCAACCGTATCACTGATATTGGCAACATTGCTGTTGTAGGTTTCCACAATTTCCTCAGCGCGCGCTTGCTCGCCCAGCATCTCACCCAGTGTGAGGATATCGGTATTGAATTGCTCGGGTGTCTCTAAATTAAGGAACACGGTGTTAATACCCAGTTCTTCCATTGGCTGCTGATAATCGCCTGCCAGGAAGTTTTTCAGCAGCACGGCATCCGGATTATTGGCGAGCATTTCTTCAATACTGGCCTGACCGGAGAGCAAAGTCTTCTGATCAAAGTTTGGGTCAATGGCCTGGATGAAGTTACCAAAATTCTGGTTGGTGTCCCCGGCAGCTACAATGCGCTCGCTAATATTCGGAAAAAGATACAGCGCATCGGCAATCATCAATGAGGATTTGCCACCATACACAATGCGGCTGGGCGTTTCCGGGAAAGTTACTTCGCGGTCCAACGCATCGGTGATGTTGATTTCCATTGAAACGGGTTCATCAGTAGGCTCTTCTGCCGCTACGGCGGGTTCTTCAACGGTAACAGGAGCCGCCTCTTGCGGTGATGCAGTATTAACTGCACAGGCGGAAAGGATAAGTGAAAAACTAAGGGTTAAAAATAACAGGCTTTTTTTCATCTTTGTCTCCAAAGGGTAAGTTAGGTAGATTGTTCTTGCTGTAATTGATTAAACCAATGCTGAAAGGTATGCAACTGGTCTATCTTCAACTGCACGGCACTGCTGTTGTAAAAATCGGACGCGTCAATTTTCTGCTGCATGGATTCGATCACCGTCAGGTCATGTTCAATTTGCAGAATTTGCTCGCTGATCATTTGTGGAATACGTTCTGGGTGAAGCCGCTGCATGAAATAATGACGCGTTAAAAACTCAATGCGTAAAGCACGTCCCGAGCAGGGACTGGGTTTGAACAGCCAGGCTTCAAAATGAGCGCGGCCTGACTCGGTCAGGTGCAGCATTTTGCGCACGCGCTGGTTCTCCTGCACTTCCTCTTCCGCACGGATTAACGTTTTATTTTCAAGGCGAGCAAGGATGTTGTAAATCTGGCTCATGCTCAAATGCCAGATCTGCGCAAGATCGGTATTGATGAGTTGGTACAGCTCATAGCCATGTGTGGATTCCTTTGCCAGATAACCCAACATGAGGTACTCAGGGGATAAGTTGCTTGCACTTTTCGAATTGGTTGCCATCGTTTTATATACTCACTAAGTGAGTATATTTTATTGAGTGGGGAAAGTCAAGGAAGAATGCGGGAATGTAATTGATTGTTAATAAAGTGAGTTGGTGGTGCGTTTTAATTTAGGCTATACTAAAAATATAAATCCTTAGTTATCAAGGCAATCTTAATTGTAAATATTCTATTATGTGGTCTACATTTCAGATTTAAAATACAAACCGGGTGTGCTAGATTTATTTAATATGCAAGAACGATAGGATGTTCTGGGTAAAACAAACAAGTCAATCTGAACGCCAATCCAGTGCATCAACAACCTCAATTTCGCCACTTTCCTAAACAATTAATTGCATTTCGTATTAAAGCCCCCAACCTTCTAAATGTCCAAAAATTCATTGTCTGAACCACCTCATTTTGCACTATAATGAATGCTAATAATCAGCGATTGCAGAGGTAAAACATTATGGCAAAATACTCCCCCAAATACGGAATGGGTTCATTAGTGAATCTGGTTGGCGAACGCGAAGACCCCCAGCATTCCCACGTGATGCCCATTTATCAAACTTCGTTATTTGATTTCAGCGATGTGGCCAGCGGTGCGGCCCTCTTCAAGGGTGAAGAACAAGGGCATATTTATTCACGGCTGAGCAATCCCAATCAACAACAGGTTGCTCATAAAATCGCCGTGCTGGAGGGGCTGGATCTGCTGCGCGCCAATCCGGATACACCCACCGAGGAAATTGTAGCCGGGATGATCTTTTCATCCGGTATGGCTGCTGTAACCAGTTGTATTCTAGCCAAAGTGAAACCCGGCCAGACCATTCTGGCCCAGGAAGCCCTTTATTCCGCCACCTATAGCTTTTTAACTAGTTTCGGTCCCCAGTGGGGCATCAAGGTCGCCTGGGTTCCTGATCCCAGTCCGCAGGCCTGGAAAGACGCCTTCAAAAAACATCCTGATGCTGTCATGGCATATGTGGAAACACCATCCAACCCGACCCTTTCCCTGGTGGACATTCGCGCTGTGGTTGCGGCTGCCAAGGAAACTGGTGCCTGGGTAATGGTGGATAACACCTTTGCAACGCCATACTGCCAACGTCCGCTGACATTGGGTGCAGATATTGTGGTGCATTCCACCACCAAGTACCTCAATGGTCACGGATTAGTCATCGGTGGCGCAGCCGTCAGTACACAAACACAGTTTATCAAGGAAGATGTTTACAATATCATGAAAACAATGGGCTGCAACGCCAGTCCGTTTGATGCCTGGTTGACCAACACCGGATTGAAAACATTTGAGCTGCGCATGCAGCGTCATTGCCAGAATGCAAAACAGGTCATGTCCTATCTGGAACAGCATTATGCCATTGGCAATGTTTATTATCCTGGTCTGCCCAGCCACCCAGATTATGAATTAGCCACCAAACAAATGTTGCATTTTGGCGGTATGGCCGCCTTCGAAATGGCCGGTGGTCTGGAAGCTGGTGCCAAATTGATGGATAGTGTGAAATTATGCGTATTGGCAGTCAGTTTGGGGCATGTCAATACCCTCATCCAACATCCGGCCAGTATGACCCATTCCAGCATGGATCCGGAAGAACGCCGTAAAACCGGCATTTCCGACGGTTTGGTGCGTTTCTCGATTGGGATTGAAAATGTCGAGGATATCATCGCTGACCTGGATCAAGCCTTGAAGAAAGTATGATTTTTTATCCTAAATTGATAAATCAATCCGGCAAATGTTTATTTTCATTTGCCGGATTGTATTTATTTTTCGCCACTTATTGGAAAGTTTGAGAAGATTGGCTTTGAGAAATGAAGTGCCTTCCCGCAAAAACCAGAGTTTTTATCATAATTTGATAAAAATATCCATTTTACTATTGACAAGGAAATGCAGGCGGTCTATACTCGGAAGTGAAAATCAAATATGTTGGCCTTCGGGGCAGGGTGAGGAAGTACGCTTCCAATTCCCGATCGGTGGTGAAAACCCACGAGCGTCTACGGACGCATGATCCGGTGTAATTCCGGAGTCGACGGTATAGTCCGGATAATAGAAGGAATATTCTTTGTTGTCTGACCCCGAAAGTATATACTTTCGGGGTTTTTATATCAGGATAGGTTGTATGATACAAACCAATACACAGCAGAAAGAAATCGCAGCACCCAAACAGCGTGTAATGCATCCCAAACTACGATTGAGCATTCGTCAATTACGCGGCATATTGATCATTCCCTCCCTTCTGATTGCATTATTCGTTTGGCAGGCAGCCGTAACCTGGGGTGATTTTCCGGCTTTCATATTACCAGGTCCGGCACGTGTTTGGCAAAAGGGCGTTGATGTATTTTTAGATGGCACCTTATTGCGCCACGCTAGCGTTACGCTCATTGAAGTGTTGGCAGGCTTGACATCCGGCAGCTTGCTGGCAACCATTCTGGGATACTGGCTGGCAAAATATCCGGTACTGGAAGAATTGCTCTCCCCCTATCTGGTGGCATATCAGGCCATTCCGATTGTTGCATTGGCACCCTTGCTGGTAATCTGGTTTGGTTCTGGTATTTTTTCAAAAATTCTGATTAGTGCCCTGATCGTCTTTTTCCCTGTGCTGATTAATACCGTAGTTGGGCTGCGAGCCGTTCCCATAAATCTACGCGACCTGATGAAGTCCATGCGCGCAAATCGTTGGCAGACCCTGCGCTATTTGGAGCTACCCTCTGCTTTACCTGTCATTCTGGGTGGTTTACGCATCGGGGCGACACTATCTGTTATCGGTGCTGTGGTTGGTGAATTCGTTGGCTCCAATCGCGGCTTAGGGTATCTGATCAATGTTGGCAGGGGGCAATATGATACAGCATTGGTGTTCGTATCTGTATTTACTCTGATCTTTATGGCGTTGAGCTTGTATGGATTTGTTCTCCTTCTGGAGCATCTGTTTTTATCCTGGCGGAAAAATCCGTCAAAGTGAATGAGGTAAGAATGAAGAAAACAATTTCTCTGATATTTATATCTGTACTATTGATATCTATGTTTGCTGCTTGTGCCGCGCAACCTACTCAATCAACCGTTGCACAGACAGAAATGCAGACTATAAAACTGCCTTTAGGATATATTCCCAATGTGCAATTTGCGCCGATCTACGTCGCGATTGAAAAAGGCTTTTTCAAAGAAGAAGGGATTGACCTGGAATTGGATTACAGCACTGAAACGGATGCCGTTGCATTGGTTGGTGCCAATGAATTGCAATTTGCCATCGCATCCGGTGAACAGGTTCTCCTTGGTCGACAACAGGAACTGCCAGTCGTTGAAGTTTCCACCTGGTATGATGAATATCCGGTTGGTGTGGTTTCATTAAGAGAACGCAATATCACAACCTTGAAGGATTTAGATGGAAAAATCATTGGTATCCCTGGTTTATACGGTGCTAGTTATATTGGATTCTTGGCCATGATTCACCAGGCTGGTATAGAGGAAAAAGATGTTGTCCTGATTTCCAAGGGATACAATCAGATCGAAACCCTTCTCGCCCGTGAAGTGGATGCCACCATCGTGTATATGGCAAATGAACCGGTTCAGTTGGAGAAAATGGGATATCACATTAATGCCATCCCTGTTTCTGATTTTGTCAGCCTGGTCTCTAATGGATTGATCACCAATGAAACCACCCTTGCACAAAATCCTGATTTGGTAAGCGGCATGGTCAATGCCTTGAATAAGGGCATTCAGGAAACATTGCGAAATCCATCTACTGCCTATGATATATGTAAATTGTACGTTGAGAATTTATCCGAGGAAAATGAAGCCGTACAACGGGAAGTACTGAATGTTTCCTTACAGTACTATGCAAAGGACCCTGTTGGTTATGCCAGCCTGCAAACCTGGGAAAATACCCATCAGATTCTGGTGGAGATGGGCATGAATGATGACGACCTTGATGTGAGTAAAGCTTATGACTACCGATTTGTCAGCAACACCCCTTAAGAAAGAGAAGCATCATCGGGCAAGGGAAGGTAAATCTTCCCTGCCGGTGGTCCTATCGGTTTCGGATTTAGATGTAACTTTTGTCGAAGAGACTGGGGAATTAAAGGTACTTCGTAATATTAATTTTGATATTTACGAGCATCAGTTTGTATGCCTCCTGGGTCCATCTGGCAGTGGCAAGAGTACGCTGTTACGTGTTTTATCGGATTTATTACCGCCTACCAAAGGGACGGCGACCTATCCGCACGCTACTCAGCCAAAGATCAGCTATGTATTTCAGGATGCGAATTTATTGCCCTGGCGTACAGTGTTGAAGAATATCACCCTGCCGCTGGAAATTGCCGGAATGGATGCGAAACTGGCAGATGAGAAAGCCATGCAGTTAATTCATCTGACCAATTTACAGGGGTTTGAAAACAGTAATCCACAGGATTTGTCTGGCGGCATGGCGCAGCGCGTTGCCATTGCCCGGGCACTGATTCAGGAACCGGACATCTTATTAATGGATGAGCCCTTTGGTTCATTGGATGCCTTAACTCGTGAAAAAATGAGTGGTGAATTACTCAATATCTGGCAGGAACAGCGTATTACCGTATTGATGGTAACCCATTCTATATCGGAAGCCATCTTATTATCGGATCGAGTTCTGGTTATTACCCCTCGTCCGGGGTGTATAACATTGGATTTGGAAATCAATTTACCACGTCCGCGAAATGATGATATGCGCTTTACCCCCCCTTTTGGGGAATTAGCTCGCTTGTTACGCAGTTCCATTCAGGCATAATAATTAATTAAGAACCAATCACGATAATCCAGCAATGGGTTTGCAAATTGACATTATTCATATCACTGATTACAATATATTTACGATTATTCGTACTCCCATTTTATTTATGTACATCGGTATAGATTGAAAAACTGAGGAAATCGCTTTAGTATTCCGTCTGCCATTATTTAATGGCACGAAAATTTAGGAATATTCGGCAGGGTGGTTTAATGAAACGTTTGATTTCACTGTTAATTTTATGCACGATTATGTTGTCGGGTTGCCAATCTACGGCGATGATGAATCAGGATAAAGGTATTCCTATATCGGGTTTGGATAATAGCAATCCATATGAAGAATTGTTGATGGGAAGCACTGAAACCAAAACCCCCTTTCTTCCGATAGCGAATGCAGATTTTCAAACATCAACAGCACTTAACAGCAAGTCCAATGACGATGAAGAAATAAACAATATAAATCAGACGGCATCAACTGAAGAAAATGGGATAATAGAAAACACAGGAACACCAATAATTCAAACAAATAGCATGATTTCTTCCAATGGAACCCCAGGAATCACTGGGACTGCTTCTCTTGCACCTACAGCTCCCGAAACACATAGTACACGAACATCTACACCAACGGGAAAATATATTGAATTAACAGGAGTTTCTGATAGAAGAATAGGATTAGCTAGCGTTGTTTGGAGCATACATGGTGATTTTAAATACGGCTTCTCAGTAGTATATTCAGAGACGAATCCAAAACCTATCTATCCAGATGACGAACATGGAAACGGCATTACCACCCGCACTCCTATATCTATATCAACTAATATTTCTGGAATACCTGGACATACTTATTATGTACGGGTATGTGAACACACAGAAGAAGAAGACGGAAGTAATCTTTGTAAATTTTACAGCAATACTATCATATTTACATTCAATGATGGAACAGCTACACCAACAAAAACTATCTCCAATAATTTAATCATGATTTTGACCATAGAATCAGTAGGTGAAGGAGTATCCAGAGTCAATTGGTGGACAGAACAAAATTATCCAAAAGGTTTTGAAATTATTTACACAAAAAGAGGTACAGATCCAAGAGTTCCTTACTATCCTTCAGAACATGCAAACAATTCAGATCGTTCAATATTAGTTTATGGTGATCCAGGCTCGGAATACGCTATTCGAATTTGCGGATTTATTGGGAATACATGCGATGATTACAGCGCAGTAAGAAAATATACCTTTCCCATAAACACACCCACATCAACGCATACACCCATTCCACCAACTGTAACTGATGTTCCGCCAAGCGATACGCCAATACCTACACTAACATATACAGAAACGCAAGTTGTTTTGGAACCCACTGAAACACCCACTCAAGAAAGTGTAGAATAACAAATTTTCAAAAAATACTTTTTTGAAGTGGTTTTTTCCTGTTTTGATGGCGTTTTTCATTCTTATGAAATGTGAAAATAATCACCAAATCGCGACAATCTTGTAACAGGTTTGTAAATTGACATTATTCAACCCCCTGATTACAATGAATATACTATTATTTGGTATTCCCACTTTATTTGTATACATTATTACAGTAAGACAGGCTGAGAAAATAGCTTGAGTATTCCATCTGCTATTGTATTTAATAGCATGAAAAATTCGGGAATATTCAGGAGGGCGATTTGATGAAACGAATACTTTCACTTATGCTTATTGGTATTTTATTGTTATCAGGTTGTGAAGGCGTAGCAGGCAATTTGGCTGGTTTGGATCAGGATGCAATATCAGGTTTACTAGGCACGGCTCAGGCTGGTGCCAATAATGCTGGTGAGGAGTTGCTGAAAGATTCAACACAGACTATGACACCGTTCCTGCCCGAAACTGATGGCGAATATGAGACCCCTACACCAACAACAAATGAAGAGTATATTCTGGCGACAAAGTTTGAAGCGCTGGATTCTGGCAAAGCTCTGATCTATTGGGAAGCAGAAGGGGATTTCCCGGATGGATTTAAAGTCGTCTGGTCAAAGGACACAAGCACACCAGTTTTTCCGGATGATATTTGGGATTATATCTCAGATGGATCAGCACGCTCAGCCGAAGTATTTGGCAATGAAGGAGAATCATATTATTTCCGAATTTGTAAATACGCAGAAGGCGTTTGTGAATTCTA
Source organism: Chloroflexota bacterium (assembly GCA_016838895.1). Lineage (GTDB taxonomy): Bacteria > Chloroflexota > Anaerolineae > Anaerolineales > Anaerolineaceae > UBA5203. The sequence continues at coordinate 25,265 of JAEKNU010000035.1, read as the reverse complement.
CAGTCCAACGGTGAAATACACATTTGAACAAGTAGAAAAAACCAAGACACCAGTCAGCACGGGTGAATCGATCAAGATTACATCCATTCAAAGTGGCGGCAGCGGCAAAGCCAATGTTTACTGGGATGCCTCTGGCTCATTCCCCAAGGGGTTTAAAGTTGTCTGGTCTGAAAGCACCAGCGAACCGGTATTCCCTGGCAATGAGTATCAATATCTGAGCAGTTCATCAGCACGTTCAACAACTATATCAGGTACCCCTGGCAAGAAGGTTTACTTCCGCGTTTGCCGCTATACGGGCAGTACATGTGACCTGTATTCCAACAGCTATGCCTTTACCTTTAGTGGGACAGCTGCAACAGAAGACGCCAATAAATCCATCTCCATTACAAGCATTTCCAATGTCAGTACTGGTAAAGCAAAAGTACAGTGGAATGCCACCGGAGATTTCCCCAAAGGATTCAAGGTCGTTTGGTCAGCATCAACATCCAAACCTGTATACCCGGGCAATGATTATGTGTATTTGAGTGATTCATCCACACGATCTGCCTATGTGAACGCAACAGCAGGTAAGAAGTATTATTTCAGGGTTTGCGAATATCTGGGCGGCAGCTGCGGCGTTTATTCCAATACCTATGAATTTACCTTCAGCGGTACAGCAGTTGAACCTACTGCAGATGGCAGTACGATCACATTGAATTCGGTTACAGCAACAAAACCCGGTAAGGCAACCGTTAGTTGGAGTGCCAATGGCAGTTTCCCGAGCGGCTTCAAAGTCGTTTGGTCTTCATCAAATACTGCTCCGGTTTACCCGGGTAATGACTACGTGTATATGAGTGATCCGTCTGCACGCTCAGCAACTCTTACGGGTACACCTGGACAGACAATATATGTGCGGGTGGGGAAATATATAGGCGGAGGCTGTAGTGTTTACAGCAATATGATTACATTCACTTTCAGTAGTGAAGAACCAACAGAAGAACCTACTGAAGAACCGACGATAGAGCCTACCGAAGAGCCTACTGAGGAGCCCACGGAAGAGCCGACGGAAGATCCAACCGAGGAACCGACGGAAGAACCCACTGAAGACCCAACCGAAGATCCTGGTGAATAAAAATAACTAACTAATAATTACTAAAAAAAATCCCTCCTGCATAGGAGGGATTTTTTCTTTTGACATTATATTTTTGGCCAATTCATTAGCAAGACTTCAGTTAATAGCCTTGGATTTTGATTGGTCTCCAATTGGGCAAGGGCATGTTCCATAGCAGATGCCTGCTCATTTATCTCATGGATATTTATTTGATGGCAAAGAGAATTTAAGTCTTGCTGCCAATCCAGATTAATTAATGGTGCCTGAGATTGGGCATGCAAATGCAGCATATCTCGCCAGAGCGAAAGCCAGGTCTCAAAACGGAAATGTAATTCCTGCTTTTCCTGAGAAGCACTTTCGGCATAACTGAAGCGATCCCGAATGTTGGACTTTAATAATATATTCATGTCTTCCAAATGGGTTTTGCGTTGTTCCATCAAGGTTTCATTATTGTGATATTGTAATGCTTCACCTAATCTACCGGAGGTGATGTGTGCCAACAGGCGCGCTTTTTCTGCTGGAATCTGCCAACTTTGTGTAAGCTCTTCTTGTAGAACCTGTAAGGGCATGGGGCGCAGACGCAGTATTTCACATCGGGATACAATTGTGGGGAGTAAATTTTCAGCGGATACACTGGTTAGCAGCAGAATTACTCGCGGCGGGGCTTCTTCAAGTGTTTTAAGCAAAGCGTTTTGCGCATTTGCATTTGCTTTGTCAAAACCCTGTAATAGTGCAATCCGATATTTGGATTGATAAGGCGCCAATGACAAGACATGCTGCAATTCGCGAATCTGATTGACTTTGATTTTTCCGCCGACATCTTCAGGTGTAATCAGTGATAAATCAGGATGCTGCATGGCTTCGAATTGCTTGCAATCACGGCAGCTATCACATGGGGCTCCTGGCATTGTGCTTGCTGTGCAGTTAATGGCCTGGGCAAATTTCAATGCCAGCGTTCGTTTTCCAATGCCGGGTGCGCCTGTAAACAAATAGGCGTGCTGTAATTTGCTTTTTTGGATGTGCTGTCGCAGCATAGTTACAGCCCATTCATGTCCAATGATTTTCCAATCCATACCAGCATTGTAGTCCAAGAATCGGCGGCTGACAACCGTATATAATTAGGAGTTAATTGTATAGTAAATGAGACAAAAATCATGTATAATATAAATGAAGTCTAGACAACTTCTTTTCCTCGGGGTCATCTTTTTCTCTGCTAGTATTCTTACGTCACACTTCAATCAATCATATTCCCCCTATCCCTGAATTTTAGGGGAAAATGTGGGTTAATCTATTCCCAGGTATTTTCCCCTCTCATGATTGCACCAGGAATTTAGTATACTTCTGAGCCGGATTTTATTCGGTGTTTTATTGTTTTCCCCGGCTCGTATTGGGATCTTCGCCCTTTTGCCGAGGATCCCTTTTTTTTACCCCGGCCAGATCAGCAGCTATTGTTGACAGGGTGCACCTCTCGCCGTTACAATCATCACGCTATGAAATCACATACTGAAGCCCAATTGAACCAAAAACAAAATCAAGCCGTTACTTCGGCAACTGGACAGGCACTTGTACTGGCTGGTCCCGGATCCGGAAAAACGCGCGTGCTGACTTATCGTATTGCCCATCTCATTCAGGAAATGGCAATTAATCCATATCAAATTCTAGCAGTGACCTTCACCAACAAAGCCGCTCGTCAAATGGCAGATCGTCTGGATTCCCTGATTGGCGGGAAAAGCCATGGACTCTGGCTAGGTACATTTCACTCGGTATGCGGCCGTATTTTGCGGCGAGAAGCCCAGCATTTGCCTTTTGATTCCAATTATGTCATCTTTGATGCCGATGATCAATTAGCGGTTATCAAGCAGGTTTTCAAAGAGTTTAATATCAATGACAAAATCTATCGTCCACAAAGTATTCATTCGGCAATTTCAAATGCTAAAAATGAGCTGATTCCTGCCGAAGACTATATTCCCGGCTCCACTCGTGAAGAGTTAGTTGCGAAGGTTTACCTGCGCTACCAGAAATTATTAATGCAGTCCAATGCACTGGATTTTGATGATTTGCTTTTGTGGACAGTACGCTTATTAGTGGAAAACAATACGGTGCGCCAACGCTATGCCCAGCAATTTGAGCATATGCTGGTTGATGAATTTCAGGATACCAATAAAGCGCAGTATCAATTGCTGTATTTATTGAGTTCAGTACATCATAATTTGTATGTTGTTGGTGATGAAGATCAATCCATTTATCGCTGGCGCGGCGCGGATTATCACAATGTGATCCGCTTTGAAAAGGATTATCCCACTGCCAATAAAATTTTACTGGAAGAAAACTACCGCTCCACCCAAACCATTCTTGATGCAGCCCAGGCGGTGATTAATCAGAACAAAAATCGCACCCCTAAACATCTAAGTGCAGCACGAAACGAAGCCGGTGAAAAATTACAGTACTTTGAAGCCGATGATGGGCATCACGAAGCTGAGTTTGTAGTCAGTTCCATTCGCACGGCAATGCAATCCGGTGAACGCGGACGTGATATTGCCATTATGTACCGCACCAATGCCCAATCACGCCTGCTTGAAGAAGCTTTTCTACATGCCAGTTTGTCCTATCGGCTGGTTGGCGCACAACGCTTTTACGGTCGCCGAGAAGTCAAGGATATGATTGCCTATTTGCGCCTGATTTTCAATCCCGCAGATCAAATCAGTTTGATGCGGGCGATCAATACCCCCCGCCGCGGTATAGGTCCCAAAAAACTGGAAGAACTGGCCAAAACAGCCTTTCAGGGGCAAACCACTTCCGGAGAGGTATTACTTGATATGGCGCGTAATGGCGAAAAATCTGCGCACTGGATTCGTCTGGGTAGCTCGGCAGCCATCCTGCGTACCTTTGGATTGCATTTATTAAAATGGGTGGAATTGTTGGATGGCGGTACCGTTTCGGATGTATTTGACAGCATCCTTACTGATGTGGATTACCATGCATATCTGGATGATGGCACCGAAGAAGGTGCAATCCGATGGGAAAACGTGCAAGAGCTGCGTAAACTGGCGTATGAGTACAATGAGAAAGGCATGGTTGAATTTCTGGAAAATCTGGCGCTGGTCTCCGATCAGGATACCATACAGGATTCCGATGATGCACCGACTTTATTGACCTTGCACGCTGCCAAGGGATTGGAATATAAACGAGTTTATATTATCGGTTTGGATGAAGGATTGATTCCTCACAACCGCTCAATTGACAGCCCGGACCCGGAAGAGATGGACGAAGAGCGCCGCTTACTGTATGTGGGCATGACGCGTGCCAAGGATGTGTTATATCTCATCCGTGCAGACCAGCGCAGTCAATATGGTAGCTTCACTTACAGTACCGCATCTCGTTTCCTTGATGATATTCCTCGAGAGCTAATGCAACAGCAAGGTTTGCGTCCGGTGACCCACCGCAATGTTGCGGCAAACTGGAAGGATGCAGAACAATTTTTGTCCCGATTAAATACCAACAATCAGCCTCCGGCAGCAGCAAAACCCACCAAGGAACTTTTATTTGCTCATCCCATGCGCGTCACACACGCCGTTTGGGGCGAAGGCATCGTTCTGGACAGTAAACTGGAAGATGGTTGTGAGATTGTGGAAATCAATTTCGCTAGTGTGGGTATGAAACGTGTGGATGCCGAATTAGCCAGGCTGGAAATTATTTCCTGAATACCGAAAAGCTGATGAGAATCAGCTTTTTTTGTGCCAAACCTGCATATGCAATGCAATTGACATCCATACCTCTATACAATATACTTAGCACGCGTCCGGGTGGGACCGGCGCGGCGGAAGCCCCTGAACCCCGTCAGGTCCGAGAGGAAGCAGCGGTAAGGTGGTTATTCCGGGCGCCGCCGGATCTCCTGCTCGGACGTATTTTTATCTCAAGGATTTTACTTCATGAATACCCCACCCATTTGTAATTACGAAGGTTCAGATTATCAAACCAGTTTCTGGGAAAAAGGCGGCCGTGCCTACGAAGACGCCGTTGAAGAAAAGGCGCTCAAGAAACTGCTGCCTGAATCTGGCAAGCTGATGCTGGAGCTGGGCGCTGGTGCCGGACGCAACACCCCTCGATACAAGAATTATAAAAAAATTGTGCTATTGGATTATTCCCGCACGCAATTGGAACAGGCTCGCCAACAGCTAGGCGATAGTGAGCGCTATGTATATGTAGCTGCTGATGTGTATCACCTGCCTTTTGTCAGTGGTTTATTTGACGGCGCCACCATGATCCGCACGCTGCATCATATGGCGGATGCGCGTATGGCACTGGAACAGGTCGCGGATGTATTGCAAAGTAAAGCGGTTTTTATTCTGGAATATGCCAACAAACATAATCTGAAAGCCATTTTACGTTATGCACTCAAGAAGCAAACCTGGGATCCGAATGCCCCGGAACCGGTCGAATTTGCTGCCCTGAATTTTGATTTTCACCCCCAGACGGTAAAATCCTGGCTGCAATCATTGGGATTTCATACGGAGAAATTGCTCACCGTCAGTCATTTCCGCATGGCATTGCTCAAGAAAGTATTCCCCACAAAAATGCTGGCCTGGATGGATTCCATGGCACAGCTCACCAGCAATTGGTGGCAGCTCACTCCCAGCATCTTTACTCGCAATCGTTTGAAAAACGCCAAACCTCAGGCTGTTGATGGCACCTTCTTCCGCTGCCCGCAATGTGGGGCTGAATTGGAAGATACCCCGCCACTCTTGAAATGCTCCTGCGGGCAGACTTATCCTTTTGAGGACGGCATCTACGATTTCCGCTTGATGAAGGAATAATGTATAGCAAAAACCTTCCAGGTTTTCAAAACCTGGAAGGTTTATTTTTTTTATTAAACGAAAATATATATATATGTTTCGTTGATGGAAATTACTCTCCCATCCATGTGCCAATGTATTCCATTTCATTTACCATTTCAATCCCAGGATCATCGGATATTAACTGCCCCTGAATACCCTGCTCAGCCATGCCGCTCACAAAATGGCGATACGCAATGCCGATATCCAGTATCTCTTGCGCACAGGCAAAGGCCTTTTCGTTTTGCAATTTATTCAAAATATAAAAATGTACTTTCGATAAATCTTTACTGACCACAATACGCCAGGGTTGATTGTTTTTGGCTGAAGGCGCGATGCGTATATATTCCAATGGTTGCTGATAGACCTCTGCCTGATTGGTCAGCGGTTTTGTGAAATCTTCGCAGAAAAAGAGTTGATCTGCTGATTTGCGCCGATCGGCTTTGATAAATTGGCGCATCATGCGTTCTTTGAAATGCTTGTTATCCATGGCATAGCCTAAGGGCGAAATGGCCGGGATAATTTCATTCTCATTTAAGGGGAAGTACTGCAAAATCTCCTGACGTTTAAAGGTGCCGCCCAACCAGCAGGTACCGATACCTGATTCAGTCAGATATAAAATCAATCCTTCGAAGACAAAGCTGAAATCAAACACCGCCTGCGCAGTATTGATGCAGCTGCCCAATAAATAACCCTGTGCATTTTTGATTATGCCGTAGGTGGCTATTTTTTCATTATTGTTTAAAGCACTGCCTAACAATAATTTCAATTTTATTTGATTCCCATGCGGGCCAATACGGTTTTCAGGCTTGTTGAGATAGGTTTGAATTTTCTGTATGTCACTATCCCTAAGGGGGCTTTGTTGAAAATTTCGTACACTTTTTCTGCTTTCGATTGCATTCATGGGTTGCATTCTCCAATTTTATTTTCAGGATTAAATGTATCATAACACCTTCAGCTTGGTCAGGAAAACTTGCAGGCCTGATTTGGAAATTATTCAGTATAATAAATCCCATGAAACTTGACCCGCAAACCCAAAACCAGCATGCCTATGATCAAATTGTCAGCACCTACGCCGCGCGCAATGCCAAAATGCAGCCCTATGTACTGCATGCGGCAGAGCGTATCATCCAGGCAATCCATATGCAGTCAGACCTGCCAGCCTTTTATCTGGATCTGGGATGTGGTGCCGGGCGGGACATGGCCTGGTTTGATGCACAAGACCTGTGCCTGATGGGTGCTGATTTATCACTGGGTATGCTGCGGGAAGCCAAAAAAGTTGTCACAGGCGATCTGTTTCAACTGGACATGCGCTATCTGCCATACGTTAATGCTAGCCTGGGCATGATCTGGTGTCAGGCGGCGCTGCTGCATTTGCCAAAAACACAAACCCCGCAAGCCTTGCATGAAATGAATCGTGTGTTGGCCTCACAAGGATGGCTGCATGTGGCAGTGCAGAAAGGCGAAACCGAAGGTTTTGAAACCCGTCCATATGAACCCACGCAACGCTATTACGCCCATTATCAAATCGAAGAAATTAGCGGATTGCTGGAAACCTCTGGATTTAAGATCAAGTATCTCAACGAAGCCCAGTCCCGCCGACCATGGATATCTATTGAGGCACAGAAGCGGTAATCTTACGGTAGGGCAATCACTTGCAAGTTATCATAATAAACCAGTTGATTGGTGGACTGCACCACCAGCCCCACATACCCGGATGTGGATTGTGCCAACTCAATTTCATCCCCCAATGATTTACCATCCATAAAAATGGCAACTTTGTTTTCATCGGCAAGCACCTGCAGGGTGTGATAATTACCGTCCGTTTTGAACTGGCTGTGATATTTGTCCCACTGCTGCACGGTTTGAATTCCGCCAGCGGAAATGTGTTGCAAAATCATCTCGCCAGTGCTGTATATCGAGAGTGCATATGCCTGCTGAAAAGGTAATTGATCAATACGGCTGGGTGAACCAAACACCAAACCGGCGATGATCGTGCCGCTGTCCACGGCGGTTTTGATGTCCACTTGATAGGCATAATGCTCAAAGGTGCCGCAGGCGTCACAGGTCCACAGAAAAGGTGCATAGCTGGGTTCGGAAAAGAACATCTGCATGGCGCTATTATCGATGGATACCGCAAAGCCCGTATCGGCATAGGGGGTCCAGCCATATTGATCGTCATCGAAGCCATCATTGAGCAACACCGGCTGCGCGGATAACTGATCCTGCATGCCCGCCAGGCTGGCCGCACTGGTGGCGGTGAATTGTACATCTGTAGGAAGCAATGGCGCTATGGCCGTCTCTGTAACCGTAGCTTCTTCGGTAACGGCGATGGCTGCCTGCTGGGTTTGCTCCAGAAAAGGATTGATTTCCGGCGTGGTACTGGCAACCAGCGTAGGCACAAAAAACTGCGTCGGTGCGGCCGCCAATGGATCACGCGGGGTGGGCGTGGGCGGCACTTTGCTGGAGGATGAATTCCCTCCCAGAAAGCCGCTCAATAATGCACCAAATAAAACACCGCTGATGGCGATTAAACCGATAAAGATTTTTGGGTCCATGCTCGTTAATTGATCCAAGAAGGATTGTTTTTCTTTCCGTTCCACGTCGTACCTGCTAACTTTGAGATGAATAATCGTTTCCCCCAATCATACCTGATTCTGAACATCATTCCAATGATTGGAACAATAATGCTAATGGATTAAATGTCAGGTTATATGGTTTTATGAAGGAATGGTTGCGATTGGTTCAATAGTCTCTAAAACATTTACTTCATTTAGTTTGGCAAAATACATATCCCAGCGTAATTGCAGATTAATCCAGAAATCAGCCGACATACCAAGGGCTTTTGCCAGGCGTAAAGCAGTACTTGGGGAAACCCCACGGCGGCCATTGATAATTTCATTGATGCGCTGATAAGGCACATGAATGGCGTTTGCCAGTTCCCGTTGGGTTATGCCCATTGGTTTCAGAAATTCTTCCAGAAGCATTTCGCCCGGATGCGTTGGGGTGCGGTCTGTAGGGACTCTAATCATATTTACCTCCAAATATCTACCATTAGTGATAGTCAATAATCTCAACTTGATCTGGGCCATCATCTGTCCATAAAAAACAGATCCGGTATTGTTGGTTTATTCGAATACTATATTGCCCAGAACGATTGCCTGATAAAGCTTCTAAACGATTTCCTGGTGGAATCCTTAATTCTGATATTTCAGTGACAGAGTCCAGTAAATCAAGTTTTCTGAATGCAATATGCCAAAGAGAGGAAGGTAATGAAGATCTGGCCTCTTTTGTGTTAAGACCATTGAAAATATCTTCGGATCCTTTTCTCTTGAAGCGTATTATCATACTAACATGATAGCACGGATAACATGCTAATTCAAGCTTGTACTTTGAACTTGTGATTTCTATAGGCAATATATTTTATCTTGATGGGGATTATCAACCTGTCGGTTGGCTAAATTAGCCTACTTCCGCTTCGTCACCACGTGCGTGCCCGAGCGGCGTGACTTAACCAAGGCAAAGGAACTGAAATCTTCTTGACCGGCGATATCAGTGAATACCGGGTTGGGGTCCAGATTACATTCTTCAGCCACAACATACAACTCAGCCAGCACCAACAGCAGATCACGATTGTCCATGCTTTGTTTGGCCATTTCGACGGCGGCTACGCCCCTGCTCAGCCATATATCCTCTTTGCTGTCCATCAGGTTTTGGGCGCATTGATAGGCATAGCCCACCAGGCAGTTCTGCACGCCATCCTTTTTATGCAGTACATTTTGTATTTGTTGGCGCAGTCGCTGATCCCCAGCGATATAACAATTACAGATATCTTGAAAGGTCTGCATGTCTTCGGTGCGTGGTGAAAAAATCTCCAGGGGGCTGGAAGAACAACGCGAGTCTAATTTTTTGAGGGTTTGCTTTAATTGATCTAGATCCATCGGGTCATTCTCTTGAATGTTTTGATCATCTGTAGATTCAGGCTGGAAAAGATCACGTAGCAGGAGAATGCCGCCCAGACCACTGAGGATCAAGGCCAGAATATAGATCACCAGAAAGATCAGAACAATCAAAATCCACAACCCTGTGGCGGCTGTTCTTCCGGAGGCCAACCCGCTGAGCACTGCCAGCCCTTGCGCACAGATTACTGTGGCCGTAGCGATACCCAGTCCCCAGCCGATAATCGATTGTTTTGATTTCGCACGAATGGCTGCCCAGATCAGAAAACCAGCTCCAACCAGTGCAAAGGCGAATAATTCAACTGGCATGAGATAGTCAAAAAGAAATTGCCCCTCTGAAAAGATGAACAGCCCATTAAAAAATATGGGAATCAGAATGGGCAGCCAGATTAATACTGTACCGATGACAGCCAGTATTTTTGTAAAAGCACTTTTATCTCCCTGTTTCATATTTCTATTATGTCAGAAAATGGAAAAAATAAAAGGGAGGATAAGGTCACCGAGTGAAATCGAGGTGAACTTAGACACTCCTCTATAAAAAACAGGTGAGATCGTTAGGTAATATCAGATCAAGGATAGGCTTACCAGGTCACGCTTTTTCCTACATTGCGATAATTGACATTCGAACCCCAGGCGAACATGGCTGCTTTCATGTCCCTTATTAGCAAAAAGGTGAACAAGGCTTTGCGCAGCAATACCGGCCATACATACATTTGGCGGTTCAATTTGCCCATGCATTAATTCAATTCTTATTGCATCATATCAACATGACTATGAAGTTATCCGAAATGCAATTTTGCTGTCTATCCAATAAATTTAGCCCCAGCAAGGGCAACGCCAATACCTAATACTGCCGAGAATATCGCCATTGGAAGGATCGATTTTTTATCTTGCGGATAAACCATGATCATAATCGGAATGGCAGACAACTCCGCGATAATGAGTCCTTTCAGCCAGGGCTGCATATTCCAGTGAACAAAAGGAATAATCAATCCGAGAACGAGCCAATGGACAAAAGCTGAGATACATGCGAATTTGTCCAGCTTCTGAATAATCATGGGCACAACATCAATGATACCTGCAATGATTCCGATACCTAGCGCAATAAGAATATTATTCATTTGTTTTCCTTTTGGATCATGGAATAAGTACTAAAGCATATCAACAGCAATAATTATGCCGTATGAATGGAAAATATGTGTTTGTTTGGAAGGATGATATTAAGGTGATTTTCAAAACTGAAACAGGATTTATAACTTTTCAACGATCCAAAAATGGGACAATCCAAATACCCGCAAAAAGGTCTTTTCTATCGTATACAGAAATCCTCGTAGTGCTTTTCCGAGTGCAGGATAACGGGCAATGATATTGTCGTATCCCCCAAAGATGACGGTACGTGTCACATATTTTACTGGCAGGCCAACAAACAATTTTTCCAGGTCACGGCGGGTATACACGCGTACATGCGGCGCCAGTTTGTTGCGCCAGCTATTGGGTAAATAATTTACGAACAATTTGTTCCCAAAGTGGTATTTGCCTTTCCAGTACAAACCATGCGTTTCAAATGGATATCCGCGATTGGGGCAAAAGAGCACGATGCGCCCGCCTGGTTTCAGACAGCGTACCATTTCTTGAATCGCCAGACGATCATCCACTACATGTTCAATGACTTCATTGGTGATTACAATATCGTATTGCTCATCAGCAAATGGCAGGGTTTCCCCTGCAGCATTCACAATATATTCCGATTTTTTACGTGAATCAACGGTGCGTTCAAAATCAATATCCAAGCCTACTGCCGGATCAGAAAATTCTCCCAGGCGTTGCAAATAAGTGCCAACCCCACAGCCATTCACCAGTAAAGCCGCTTTCCTGTCTTGTGGAAGGATAGATTTAATCATCTCCAGGCGCCGGATTTGTCCAGCCCGCCAGATGTATGATGGTTCACCGCGTACGGCTGCTTTACTGTATTCGTTTTCGCTCATTTCAGGAAATTTACTCCACAACAAAATTGATTCCCCAATGCTACCATAATCCGGGATTCAAGGGTAGTTTTATTTATTTGCTGCATGCGGTCTAGCGGGTGAGTTTATAGGGTACCCAGGCGCGTACGATGGTGTTTTCGCCATCCGGCAGGGATTCAATCATCAAGCCCCCACCAACATTTTGTACGCGGGTCAACATATTTGATAAGCCGTGTCCGATGGATTGCTGTACCTTTACAGGGTCAAAGCCTTTCCCATCGTCTTTTACTTCCAGTAAAGCCTGCCCTGGTTCTGCCCAAATCGTTACCGATACATTTCTAGCCTGGGCGTGTTTAGCTACATTTGCCAGCGCCTCCTGGCAGATATGAAACAAGGCGCCTGCCAGTACCGGTGATAGTTGTACAAGTCCATCATCAGGACCATTCAAATGCACATCCACCAGTGTGTTAGCGCGGAACTCATTTACCAGGCGATGAATACCTTGCAGCAGGTTTTCATCGTTAAATTTGCGTGGACGTAAATCCAGAATATATGCACGGATGTCGCGGATGGTCGTATTCAACTGGTCAATCGCCTGACCAATACGATCTGTAGCCTGATCCTTGTCATCAGACATTAACAGGCGGGCATGTTCTAATACCAGCCCAACGGCATAAATGGATTGAATGACACCATCATGCAAATCCATCCCGATGCGCTCACGTTCTTCGAGAATGGCAATCCGGCGTTGCTGCACGCTCAGGCGCACATTTTCAATGGCAGTACCTGCCCAGAAGCTGATAGCCGAGAGGAATTGAATTTCTGATTCATTCAACGGGTAAACATGCCTGGAGGCGATGCTCATCACCCCTAAAACACCCTGCCGACCGACCAGCGGAAAAATACCAATCTGATGAATATTGGTCTCGAGCATTTCGTCGGATAATTCATCCTGATCTTCATCCGGCAGATTGATAATTTTTACTTCTTCAGTCGTGGCAACTTTACCTAAAATGCACTCATCCAGCCAGTACAAATCGTTTTTCCAGATGCTTGAAGCCAGGGTTCCCTGATGCAGCGCGCGGGCTAATTTCTGATTGCCTTCCTGCATCACGTATATCTCGCCCACATCCAGCGAGAAATAATCCATCACCTGGGAGAGCGTTTTTTCCAAAATTTGGTTAATACTGGGGGAAGATGCCAGTGTCGATGCCAGATCGTTCAGGCGAGCCAGATTCTCATTGCGACGAGTCAGGCTTTGTTCACGACGAATCAGCTTTTTGTATAAGCGAGCATTGGCGATTGCCACTGAGGCATAAGCTGCCAGAGTTTCAATAATTTGTTCATCATCTTCACTGAACTCAACGCCGCCTTCTTTGTCGGTCAGATAAATCTGGCCGTAGCGTTCATCACCGCTGTAAATAGATACACCCAAAAAAGTGGTCATGCCAGGGTGGTGTTCAGGGAAACCTGCGCTGCGAGGATCAAGTGCAATATCAGGCAAACGAATCGGTTTTGTGCTTTGCATTGTGGCACCGATCAAGCCTAAACCTAATGGCGGATGGCTCATTTTGCTGGCCTGTTCCTGCGGAATGCCAATAGGAATAAATTGCTCCAAAGCACCGTCTTCGCCTAAAACCCCCACAGCCGCATAGCGTGCATTGACCTGCTCTTTGGCTAATTCTGCGATACGCCGCAATACGGATTCAAGAGATATTTCCTGAATCAGCTCCAGGCTGACACTATGTAATGCCGCCAGACGTTTTTCCAATTGTTCGCGTGTAAGAAGACTCATGATTGTATGGATATTCTAATCGTAAGCGGGTTATATGTCAAACATCCTGTATGGGGCATGACAAATATTTTTCATTCATATGACAAATGAAAACCCCCGATATCAGGTGTTTTACAGGAATTGCAGAAGTTTACTATAATTGAAATACAGAAAGGAGAACTGTATTAATGAATCTTGATCGTAGAGCTATGGAAAAAGAAATGCAGCAAGCGGGACGCTTGCCCCCCGGACAAGCCTTGACCGTTAAATTTCCGGTATTGCATTATGGTGCTGTCCCCGCTTTTGATGAAAGCACCTGGCGCTTACGCATATGGGGTGCAGTTGACCATGAAGTTCAATTAACCTGGCAAGCATTTAATGCATTACCAAAAGTACGGTTAACAATGGATTTGCATTGTGTGACGAAGTGGAGCAAATTTGACACCACCTGGGAAGGTGTTTATCTAGCAACCTTATTACAGGAAATTGGGATGACAGTTTTGCCACAGGCAAACTATGTGATTCAACATGCCCCGGAAGGGTACACAACCAACCTGCCAGTGCGTATTGCCCTGGCGGAAAATTTCCTGCTGGCAACCGGATTTGAGGGACAGCCCTTAAGTCCTGAACATGGCTATCCTTTACGTGGTGTATTAGGGGCGATCCCTGGCAGAAAAGACCTGAAAGATATTTATCTTTGGAAAGGTGCCAAATGGTTAAATGGGCTGGAGTTCAGCACTCAGGATCAGCCCGGGTTTTGGGAACAAGCTGGGTATCACAATGAAGGTGAAGTCTGGCTGGAACAACGTGCTGCTTAAAATACAACATGGTAAACCTGAAAGCCATTCCCGAAGTGGGAATGGCTTTTATCTTGACAGGAAAAATAAATCTGATTAATATATGATACATTGATACAATGATACAAAGATACAAAGTGAAATAACATGGAAAAACTACAAATAAATTTTCGCTCCGGTGTACCAATATACGTACAAATTGTAGAGCAAATTCAGGAAAAATTACTGGCCGGTGAAATAAAGGCAGGAGATCAACTACCAACCGTGCGCCAGATGGCACAACAATTAAATGTAAATTTCAATACGGTAGCCAGAGCGTATCGCCTGCTGGATGAGGGTGGATTAATATCCACGCAGCAAGGACGCGGTACATACATCATGGAGATTCCATCCCAGGATCATAAACTGTCCTTGCGCAATGAAGTGCTACAAGGCATGACCCGCCGCTACTTGATGGAAGCGGACCGCCTGGGCTTTGACCCGGATCGGGTGCAGGAGCTGGTCAAGCAAATGCTGGATGATTGGCGTGAGGGCTTACTACCAGACGAATGAAACTCTCTATGAGATAAAAACCCGATTTAGGGATTGATATAAAAAGATAGCTGAATGTTTCACGTGAAACACCGCTGGGTGTGAAACATTCATGAAAAACGTACGTGAAAATTGTTTCACGTGAAACATTGGTGAGTGAGAAACACTGTAAAGTATGAAACATCGAGAATGCGAAAAAATGGAGTTAGGTCAACGATGAAAAATATCATTGATGTTGAGGCGGTTTCTTTTTCTTATCAGAAAAATTTGGCGCTGAATAACATTTCGTTTCAGGTTGCGTCAGGAGAAGTAGTTGGTTTATTAGGTCCGAATGGCTCCGGTAAAACGACTTCGGTGCGCTTGTTGAATGGACTGTTGCAGGCCGCTGATGGCAATGTGAGTGTGTTGGGGTTGGATCCTGTGCGCGATGGACATCAGATACGCAGGCAGGCCGGGGTGTTGACAGAGGTTTCTGCGTTATATGAACGCCTGACGGCTTGGCAGAATTTGCTGTTTTTCGGTGGTTTGCATGGTCTTTCTGATGTGCAGATCAGGCAGAAGGGGGCTGAACTACTGCGCTTTTTTGACATTGAAAATCGCGCGGATCAGCGTGTAGACACATATAGCAAGGGTATGAAGCAGCGTCTGGCGCTGGTGCGTGTGCTCCTGCATCAACCTACATTGCTTTATCTGGATGAACCTACATCTGGGTTGGACCCTGAAGCGGCCAAGAAAGTGATTGATTTGATGCGTTCGTTTCGACAAAAAGAACAACGCTCTATGCTGATTTGTACGCATAATTTGGCAGTGGCCAGTACCCTTTGTGATCGTTTGTTGATTATGAAAAAAGGTCAAATCCTGGCAAATGGTTCTTTGGAAGATTTACGAGCGCGCTTTGCGCCGGGGCTTGTTGTTGATATTCGCATGATCAATGATATCTCATCTGCATCAGTTAAGTCGCTGCAAGCACTGCCTGGTGTTGAAAGTGTTCAGCAATTGGATGCACAATGTATTACCGTACATGTACTCGAAGAGGCGGTTATCCCTGCGATCCTGACAGAACTTTCCACTGTTGGTGCGTTGGTGAAAGCTGTCATCCCGCTGGAAAAATCATTGGAAGATGTTTATCTATCCCTACAAGAGGAGGCCGCAAAATGAAAATGAGAAATATGGTATTGATTGCTCGTAAGGATTTAACTGAGGTGCTGCGCAATAAAGCGGCTGTTATACCGATGATTGTCCTGCCGCTAATCTTTGTGATTCTGATGCCAGTCATCATGATCGTTGCTATGCAATCCTCTCCGCAGACAGCTCAAGCGATGACCGCTGATCCTGATATTCAGGTGTTCTTGACGAATCTCCCGGAAGCAACTCAGGTAAATTTGGCAGGCATGACCGGGGAACAATCCGCCCTTGTACTTGTATTGGGGATGATGATGGCGCCCATGTTTTTAATTCTACCGCTGATGTTTGCATCCATCATTGCAGCCGAATCCTTTGCTGGAGAGTTTGAGCGCAAAACAATGGAGGCACTCTTATACACACCCGCCAGTGATTGGGAGTTATTTTTCGGGAAAGTGCTGGCAGGTTTTTTGCCATCCGTATTGATCACCTGGGTCAGTTTTTTGGTGTATACCATCATACTTAATTGGCTTTCTTTCCCGATATTTCATTCAATTTGGTTTCCGCTGGATTCATGGTGGCCGTTGATTTTTTGGGTATCACCTGCCATCTCCCTGATGAGTGTATCGTTCACCGTACTCATCTCTGCCAAGCTCAAGAATTTTATGGGTACCTATCAAATGAGTGGTTCACTGGTGTTGATTGTTGTGGCACTGTTTATTGGTCAGATGACAGGACTCATCTATTTGAGTGTGCTGGTCGGTATTATCGTTGGGTTCATTTGCTGGATTTTTGCAGCAGTCTTTTTATATATGGCAGTTCATTTTTTCAATCGGCAAAAATTATTACTGGATATTATATAAACAAAGAGGAGCTTTTTAATGCTAGAAATTATGTTTGTTATCGCCATTGCTATTGAGATCATTTTTCCGCTTGTATTGGCATTTTGGGCAATCCGAAAACTGGGCTCCAGTTGGATTGTTTTCGCAGTTGGTGCGCTGGCATTTGTTTGTTCACAGGTGATTCATATTCCCATTGTTTTGGGGATACAACCTGTTTGGAGTAGCCCTGAATTTACTTCAATGCCGTTGCTAACGCGTGCATTAATTTCTGGTGTCAGTCTGGGATTTTTGGCTGCAATCTGTGAAGAACCAATGCGCTGGTTGTCTTTCCAATTACTACATGAGAAAGGCGATAAAGTAAAAACGGGTGTGGTTATGGGAATTGGACATGGTGGCATTGAAAGTATCGTATTGGTTGGTTTTTCAGTCTTATCTTCCTTTATCCTGATGATTTCTATTCGGGATGGCGGCATGTCAATACCGCAAGTCACGCCTGAAATGGTACAGGAGTATTTTGCCACGCCCTGGCATCTTCCGTTGGCAGGTGCAGTGGAACGGCTGGCAGCGATCAGTTTCCATATTGGCATGTCCCTGGTAGTTTGGAAATCTGTCAAACATCGTAGTTGGCTGTGGTTCCTGGGTGCCATCGTAGCACATACACTTTTTAATACCATTGCCGTAATGATGAGTACAATGGGCGCCGGTGTTTGGGCGATTGAAGTTGTTATGGTATTACTTGCCGCACTGATGATGATCTGGGTCATCCGCACGGCGCGCGAAGAAATGCCTGAGGACGATGATAATAAACCCCTTTTGCAAGAATCTGCTGCTGTCTGAACCGTAATAGAAAATATGTTCTGATAAAAAAACACACCTTAAGACCAGGTGTGTTTTTTTGATTTCTCCGGTAAGATGGTATCAGAATGTAATATGAGCGGAGGAAAAAATGAGCACCCAAGGAAACATCCCGGAAGTGACACCGGCTAGCATGTCAGATCTGGAAGATATTGCGGCATTTAATGGACGAATCCATGATGAAGGAAATAATGCAGAACGTATCATTGCTACAGTGAGAGATTTGATTCATTTGAACAAAATCAAAAAGATTGAACGCGGCTTCGTATTGGCCCGCCATCCCGAAAACAACGCAGTCATTACTTCGAGTTGTTTGATTCCTCAGAACTTGCGATATGGAAATATTCCGATTCAAGCCGGTAACCCTGAATTTGTTGGCACAGATACGGCTTTTCGACAAAAAGGATTGATCTCCAGGCAATTTGAGATTTTGCATCAATGGAGTGCAGAAAACGGTGATGATATACAGATCATTGGCGGTATTCCTTATTTCTATCGAAAATATGGTTATGAGATGACGGTTAGTATGGAACCGCGACGGACAGATAGTTTGTTAGTATTGGATAAGCTGGCGGACCCCGAAAAGCCCTTACAATTTGATGCGGCAGTTGAGCGTGATATTCCGGATTTGATTCGCTTGTTTGGCCAGGAACATCAAAGCTATTTATTAACTGGGGATTGGTCAAAACAAGATTGGCAATACATATTACAGGATAGCAAAAACAACGGTTGTGCAGCAAAACGCATTTTTATGGTGCGTCGAAAAAACGGTACGTTAATTGGGGCGATCAAATTCCATAATCATATTGAAGACGGTCGTTTTTATATTGTTGGCGCAGAAATTGATCCAGTACAAACAACCTGGGATGAAGTGCAACCAGCCCTATTGATGAAGCTGAAAGAACTTGCGCAAGCGCAAGCTGAACTAGAAGGGAAATTAGTTAAACAAGTGGGCTTGCAGATGCCATTATCTCATCCGCTTTCTATACGGTTAGCGTATCTATTTAAACAGGAATCTGAAGGATATGCTTGGTATATCAGGATTCCTGATCTGCAAAAATTCCTCCAAAAAATCAGCCCGGTGATTGAAGAGAATGTTCATAATTCACCCTATCGTGGATTGAGTCGCACCCTGAAACTAAATCTATATACCAATAGTTTGAGCCTGGAATTTGGCAAAGGGAAACTCAAGAGCATTAAGGCATGGAAACCAGGGTCTTATGATGGCGGTGACTTTCTATGTCCGGAATTGGCATTTTTGCATCTGTTGATGGGGCATCGTTCAACTGCTGAGATTCAGAAAATGTATCGGGATTGTTATGGCAATAAGGATGGGGCAGCTGTAGTGGATGCCTGTTTTCCAAAGCGTGAATCCAATTTATCGCTTGTAATATAAAAATTTCATAAATAATCTTAAAATATTCAAAATATGTCTGACAATTGCTATGAAAATACTGGACATTTAAAATCATGTCTGCTATACTAAATTTATTGAACGTTTGGGTGCCCCCCTCACCTAAGCGTTCAATGCTTTTAAAATGCTATTCAAAAAAAATCCCCTGCAGGGGATTTTTTTGTTTTTAGTTTATTGGTTTTGTTCTGTCGTTTCCGGCATTGGTAGCGGATCTTCTTCAGTAGTTTGTTCAGGAACCGCAATGCTTTGCAGCCAGAGATGCACCTTGAGATGTCGATCCAGGCAGACATACCAGATAATCGTTGCGGCACTAAAACCGCCCCAGCTATACCAATTGATGAACTGGTTCCCCAGAATAATAAGTATCAAAGCCAGAACGATAAAAGTGGGGCCTACCCATCGTTCACCGTCTATCTGGTAATACCATTTGTGTACCATAAAAAGTACACCAGTAATCACCAGAAGCAGCGGGGTTAACAAAACAGGCTGCTTTACCAGAAAAATGAAGACACCCAATAAAACAGCAGTAACAATGCCCAGAATGATATAGATACGATTCAACGAATCAATGGTATCCTTCATTAAAATCGCTGTGGGTAGAGGCAACTCTTCATCATCCATATATTTCATGATCTGATTTGAAAAATAAACAACCAGCAATAGATTTACAATGAAGGCAAAAGCAAAAAGGAATCCGGTTAGTTGACGTGATTTCACTTCAATGTTGACTAATCCGATCAACGCCCACGGTACGGCATATAAAATGAAAAATCCATTCAAGCGATTGAGTTCTTCAATTTGAAAGGATTTCGGTAAATTTTCTTCCATGAATACTCCTCAAGGTGAAAACTGCTTTCTCTATTATACTGCCCCTTTTCATGATACGGGCATATCGCTTTGATTACGCTTTCAGCATGCAAAAATTATGATAAGATAGGCGTTATGAGTAACTGGCAATTTCTTTATATTTTCACCCTGGCAACCGGTGTCTCTGTAGGCATCTGGTTGGTGATTGCCCGAACCATACCCCAGCGCCAGATCAGTCTGGCAATACTGATATTGCTAGTGTACACCTGTGCATATCTTGGCGCCCATTTCGGTTATGTTTTTTTTGAGGCAGCAGCCCTGCCTGCTGATTTCTTTGAGGCTGTGGATTATAGCACGAATGGATTATCTGCTTTTGGCGGAATTTGGGGAGGACTGATCGGTTTTCTACTGGCCTGTGGTGTACAGCAACGCAAACCCTATCAAACGTTAGATGAGATTACGATTGTACTGATGACCGGTGGTATTTTCAGTTTATCTGCCCGCTGGTTAATAGATGCCGCATTGTATCGCTACTATGCCCCTGCTATGAGAATATATCTACCTGACACCGCTTTTCCCCTCTCTTATATTCAACCTCCAGATGTACTCTTACTGGCTGCAGCCCTGATGATCGTGATTGCCTGGTCCCTGGAAACGCAGCCAATTTTCCTTCGGTATGTTGGGCTAAAAGGGAACATTGCTTTCAGCGCGCTGGTTTTGTTTTGGGCTGCAATGGAATCCATTTACGGATATTTACGTTTCCATCCATTTTTCCTTACATTTGTACTGGCAACAATATTGCTGCTGGTGTTATCATGGATTACTTGGTTTTGGGTGGGCAGAAAAGAAGAAGCCCATTAAAATACAGTAGAAGAATTTTGCCATAAGGAATCAGATATGAGCAATGTTTCAATAGCCCTGGCACAAATCAATACCCGATTAGGCGATGTTCCCTCCAATTTGGAAAAACACCTGAACTGGATTGATAAAGCGGCTTCCAATAAATCCGATTTAATCGTTTTCCCCGAATTATCATTAACAGGATATGTATTGCAGGACCTGACCAGTCAGGTGGCTTGCAAACCTCATAAAGACGATCCTACCTTTGCGCCTTTATTGCGAGCCAGTGAATCCCTGGATATCGTGGTTGGTTTCGTGGAAGAAGATGTTCGTAATCGCTTCTTTATTTCAGCTGCGTATCTTTCTCAGGGAGAAGTGCTGCATGTCCATCGCAAAGTGTATTTACCAACCTATGGTCTTTTTGATGAGGGGCGTTTCTTCGCCTGGGGCGATACGGTACGCGCCTTTGATACACGCTTTGGACGGATGGGTATGTTGATCTGTGAAGATTTTTGGCATATATCCCCGCCTTATTTGCTTTGGTTGGATGGCGCAGATATTTTTCTGTTTATGTCCTCCTCTCCAGGCCGTGGATTAACAGAAAAACCTGAACTGGAATCCACCCATTGGGTAGAGCATATCAATCAGGCCTATGCCAGTATGTTTACATCATACGTTGTACATACCAATCGTATTGGCTTTGAGGATGGATTGCATTTCTGGGGTGGCGCTGCTGTATATGATCCATCCGGAAAATTGCTTGACCAGGCTCCATATTTTGATGAACATCTGTTACAGGTAACCCTTGACTTGAATGAATTACATCGTGTACGAACCCGTCTTCCACTGCTGCGTGATGAACGTACAGGATTGCTGCAAAGGGAAATTGGGCATATCCTTTCCGACGGTGCCCGTAATGCGGGACGCTAAGCGACAGCATGTGAGGATCTAAATGAAAAAATCAAACTTAACCATTCATGCTCCCCTGGCTCGAAAAATATTAACCGGATTTATCCACAGTGAAATTACACGGACCGGTTTTAAAAAAGCTGTACTGGGTCTGTCAGGCGGGATTGATTCCGCCCTTTCCTGCTTTTTGGCAGCCGAAGCTTTGGGCCCTGACAACGTATTGGCCATCCGTATGCCATACCGTACCTCTTCACAGGATTCACTGGATGATGCCCAACGCGTAATAGATGCAACCAGCGTGCGCTCAATGACTGTCGAGATTACAGATATGGTTGACCCGCTGATCGCCAAATTCCCTGAGATGGACGCCATCCGTAAGGGCAATATTATGGCGCGAATGCGCATGATCGTATTGTATGATCAATCTGCTGCCGAGCATTCACTGGTGGTGGGCACCAGCAATAAAACCGAAATGTTATTGGGCTATTCCACCGTTTTTGGTGATGCCGCCTGTGCGATTAACCCCCTGGGTGATTTATACAAAACCCAGGTACGTCAACTTTCTGCGGATATTGGGGTACCCCAGGAAATCATCGGAAAACCGCCTTCGGCTGATCTGTGGATGGGCCAGACAGATGAAGCCGACTTAGGTTTCACTTACGAGGATGCTGATCAACTATTGTATTTGATGGTGGATAAGCGTTACAGCCGTGATGAGTGCGTTGCAGAGGGTTTTGACGCGGCCTTCACCGATGCTGTGGTATCACGTATTCAACGTTACCATTTCAAGCGTGTCATGCCACCCATTGCCAAATTGAGCAATCGCACCATTGGTTATGATTTCTTGTACTTAAGAGACATGGGCACATAACCAGGTCATCGAGTGAAATCGAGATGACCGAATTCTATCGACATACGAACTCAGTATTGATATATAATTCCGTTGGCTTCGACTTCGCGATATAGAGCTAAGCCAAAATACAGTCAGCTAAAGAAATAGCGGCAGGTTCGAAACCTGCCGTTTTTATATTCATACCGACAAATAAATTCTTTAAAACATTGTATTTTCGTGCGCGGCTGTTTCAGGAATAACCTGAAGAACATCCCAGTGCTCAACAATTTTTCCATTTTTATCGAATCGAAAGATATCAATGCCGGCGTAATCGTTGTCATTGGGCCAGGTTTGGTAGCAATGTAGTACAACTAAATCAGCTTCAGCGATTGCGCGTTTAAATTCAACCTTCTTACCCGGATAATCCGCTGCCATCTGTACAAAATAATTAATAAATGCCTCTTTTCCATCCGCGACTTCAGGATTATGTTGAATGTAAACATCACCGACGTATTGCTCAATTGCCTCACGCGGGTTGCACTGATTAAACATCAAGTCATAAAATGCTTTTGCATTATTTTTGTTTTGTTCTAATTTGCTCATATCATTAACTCCTGGTTATCGCATAACAACTGGATAAATCGTAACGAATAAACTTATCAAGATGATCAGGTTTATTATACGGATTCAATTCCTTATCTTTCTGGAAGAATAAGTAGTGGAATTTGTCGCTAGTAATAATATCCAAATTGTTACAAAAAAGCCTTGGAAGTATGTAGCTTACGTCAACAGGAATTAGTGTCTTCTGTCTTTGTTGAGCCTGATTTGTATGTGAAGGTTCTAGCTTCTCACTACCCGCGTAGCAGTCCAGCGGTCATGCCACCAGGTGCCTTTCTTATCTGGCAGCTTGCCTGTATACGTTGAGATAACCTCACCTGGCACAAGCCTAGAAAGAGTGCGTTTCACGATCGTGCTGGCATTTGGTTTTGAGCCATCTTCCATTACGACAATTGTTCCTGTAATAAATTTGGCTGGTGTTTTCTGCAACAATGCTTCAAATACGAAATAGTAAAGGAATAACATTGCTAATGCGTAGAGGTAAGAAGGCCAAAAATTTTTGGAAAAGGCATCTCCGAAGATCTCAAAGGTTATGGGCCAGATCACGATTTGCATCCCGATTCCATATAGCACAGTATCAATGAGTAAATTCAAAAAACGTCTGTTTGACGATGCTGGAAGTACGGTTGTTCGTTGGTCGGATAATGCGCCTGAAGCTTCAAGAGTAGCCAGAAAATCCAATGCTTCTGTAGAGCCAATGGAGCGCAAACCATCAATTATGGTTTGACGTACAAAACCATCTTCGTCACTGTAAGCACGAATCAATGCCGGAACTGTTGCCGGGTCTTTGAAATTACTCAATTTTTTTGAGGCTGATTTACGCTGCTGATCAGTCCCATTTTGTAATTGTGATATCAATTGTTGTACTTGATTAGGATCCATACTTTCTCCCACGTAATCACGGACGCCCCGACAGCTTCTATAGTGAGCCGTATACCTTGAGAATTCACATATTGTTTTTATTCTATTGGTCCGGTGTAACCTTTATCCACCAGTAAGTTAAATTTTTATTGGCATGGTTTTATTAGTGTAGATTTTCCGCGCTAGTGCTGAATACGCCAAACCTATTAATGATTATATAAATTCTTGAATTCCCTGCCAATAAATTATGCATTATAAGCATCGTTTTTCATCATTTAGAGAGAAATATGAAATTATAAAATTGATGCTGGCTTGTTTTCTAAAAAACGGCCCATCTCCCCTGTTTTGCAATCCCTATCCACATTTTCCATGAACGGCTTTACTCCATCCGGGAAGTGATCAATTGGATCATGGTGAAAACGTCTACTGCATATAATCCGAGTAATGCCACCATCCAGGCTGTGAACGCTGCAGATATCCAATGAAAACGATTTCCAAAACGTGATTTGAAGAACGCTACAGCATGTATGAAAAAGATTGGGAAGATGAGGATTGCTGGATAGATAAAAACGGGTTTCATCACTGAAAAGTCGCGATAAAGTAGTGCGTAGATGACAATGAAGCACAGATAGCCAAAAAAGGTAATTGCAGCCAATCCGTAGTAAATTGTGGATGCAAGCGCTTTGTCGCGTTTGAAGATGCTCTTTATTACAGCAAAGACTTCAAGCAAAAAGCCGAACAGGATCAACAGTGTTGGCAGCAGTGCCAAAATGAAGATGGCTCGGGTGAGATTGAAGCCCTTATTGTCATCCGTTGCCCATGTGGATGGATAGTTGTTAAAATGGATAGAATGTGTGCGCGCATATAGCATCGTCCACAAGGAAGTACGGGTTGGCGTATAGGTTTCCCCAACTTCAATGAGCGGATATTCGATGAGATCGAGAAATCGAAAGGTAAAGAATCCATCATAAATAGACAGCACGCCAGGCAACCCCACTTCGGTTTTATGGAAATAATTGGGAAATGGTTTCGGTTCCATATTTAGCAATACTGGTTTTTCATGGTATTTGTAATTATGGATGTATTGGTTCAACGGATTAAACGTGGAAATCGTCAGGGTTGCAACGATGAAAATAATCCCTACCCGGATTCCACGCCGCCGAATCGGCCAAGGAGAGACCTTTGAAGAAAAGCCCCACTTATAATGATAAAATCGGC
>JAEKNU010000156.1 GCA_016838895.1 Chloroflexota bacterium | reverse complement strand
GGAGTCTTTGCGATTGGCATTCAATGGTAAACCATTTCAGCCTGATTTTCTGTTAGCTGATGGGTGAGCAGTTACGTTTTATCTATTGCAACCCTGTGAAATATTTTGGTTGATTTCTCTATAGTTTAGCATCATTTTAGGCTATTCTATCTGAATTTTGCGTTAAATTAAAAAACTCTTTGTTTTTGAAAAGGATAAAAATGAATGGCTGAGGATGGTGCGGTGATCGTTTTGATGCAATACAAGAGACTTATGGAGAGCTATACGGCGCCAGCCAATAATCGTTCAGGTCCCCTTCGGCGGTCCAGCCGGAGCCGCCGGGGATGTTCTGATTTTCGACTTTCCAGAAAACGAGGTTATCGGTGCAGAACGGTCCTTGGATGAGTTTGACAATCTCAGCAGGGTAAAGCTGGTAAATGATCTCACTATCGAGGTCGGCTTCAGTGCGCACGCGGTTGGGCAGGTCATTTTCATCACCGCTGACCACGGCATACGTGTTCACGTTGAGCTGCGTCCAGCCATTGGTACAGTCTTCGGGCTTGGCGGTAGGCGTAGTTGTGGGGAGTTTTGTCAGGCGAGTGGTGAAGACACCGTTACCCCGAGTACCTACATAAAGGATTTCCGGATTGGTGGGATCGAATATAATGGGACTAATCGGTCCTTCGCGCCAGTAGAGGAAAAGTCCCTCACTAAAATCGGACCAGTTTTCGCCCCCATTCAAACTGCGATAGATTACCGAACCACCAACTTCTGCATAGATTATCTCCGGGTGCACAGGATCAATGCTGAGATTGTCAATGGATGGCATAGGTCCGTTTAAGGTAAAATCAAATTCATTATTAATGGCAAACCAGGATTCTCCACCGTCAATAGATTTAAACACGCCGTGTCCGCCTGCATACATGATATCCGGATTTTGCGGATCAATGGCAATGGCAAAGACCCAGGTGGGCGCTTTGACTTTCATATCGCCTGCGAGAACAAACAGACCGTAATTTTTGGGAACCCAACTTGCACCGTCATCGGTGCTTTTATATAATCCGCTACCGGTGCCAAGACCAGCATAGATGGTGGAAGGATTTTGCGGATCAATCGTCATGGAATAGATTGCTTCTTTGGGCAAACCGTTAATGACTTGCTGCCAGTTTTCGCCGCCGTCCGTGGTTTTGAATACCCCATTGGCCGTACCTGTATAAAGAATATTGGGCGAAAGGGGATCAATGACCAGAGCAAGAAATTTGAAATCAATCAGACCACGGTTAATGTTTTGCCAGGTTTCACCATCATCGGTGCTTTTAATGAGTCCCTGATTATAAACCGCGGCGTAAATCGTAGAAGGTGTGAGGGGATCAATAACCAGTTCACTAACGTGATCAGGCGATACAGCGCTGAATATTCGCGCTTTCGCCCAGGATTCTCCGCCATCCAGACTTTTCAGAATGACATCATTCCCGCCTGCGTAAAGGATAAGGGGATTTAATGGGTCAATAACCAGGCTATGAATGTAGGAGTTGACCAGCCCAAGATTGCGCCATGTGATTTCCGGGGTAGGGGAAAGGGTCGGGCCAGGGGTATCCGTGGGAATGGGTTGCGGTGTGTTGCTTGGAATAGCTGTAGATGTTTGTGAGGATGCAGGAAGCATTTCACTTTGGGATGTGTTGGATGAGGAGCAGGCATGTAAGAATAGGGTGAGAAAAACTAATAAGGCTATGCGAATAGGAGTGCGTTTTATTTTCATAATCCCTCTCAGGAAATTGATTTTTTAAATTAATTTACCATTAAAGGAATGTAATGCTTTATTGTACATGGATTTTCCGGTGTTGGGGAGTAGGAGATTAGTGTGACTGGCGGGTCATACTCTGCGTGGTTCAATCGCTTAATGGATATTCATCTCTTTTATCTGCATGATTATAGATCATGGAAGCTTATACAATACCCCATAATCATTTTGATATACAATTTGTTGGATATCAAACTCGGCAAGATTTTTGGGATCCGGATTTATAAAAATAAAATAATCTGCCTGTTTGATTTGTGCAATTTTGAGAACATCAAAATTCAATGGCGTTTCGGATGTTGGCAGTAACTTCTCAATTTGTTGGGATATTTCCCACCACTCATTGATAAAAATCATGGATGGCGTGTTCACATTGCCACCATCCTTGTATGAGTAAGCAATGGAGCGCATGCAATAATAGCGCGGAATCAGAGAATCCCCCAGGTAGGCAGGGGAGGGGTCAGGGAAGATAAGTTCATCGGGTTGGACAATATCGCATACGTTTTCATAAAATTCTACTTTCTGATTCGAATTGCCTGGAATATCACAAACGAGTTTGCCTTGCTGCAGACAATGGATACTGTTCTGGATAACCGGGTCGCTAAATGGCTGTACCTGATAGAAATATGCGGTAGTGATGACGATCGAAAATAGGATGACGTGAGCCTGTATTGTTTTTGATATTGGATTGTTTTTCAGGTTTTTAACCCAGATGGAGGCGTTTTGAATCAACCAGAAAAAGGTAATCCAAAGCAGCGGCAACATATAGCGAATGTTTCTGCGTATTTCACGCAGCACCGGAAGATTTCCGGTGGCATTGGTGAATAACTCATCCAGAAGGGGAATACCGATACTAGAGAAAAGAGTGGCAACCCACCAGGTAAATAGCAATACTGCAAGTAAAGGATTTTGATTATCGGTTTGCCATTCTTTTTTAGAAACAATTGTTTTTCCGATAAAAATGGCTGCTGCCAAGAGGAATAGTAGACTGGTAATCCATAAGAATATTTCCGTTGAATATGGTGCAATTTGCATTTTGATGAAATAACGAAGCAGATGCAAAATGGAGCTTGTTTGAGAAGACAGACGATAGGCGTAGATTTCCTTCATCAGCGTTAAATCTATGGTTTCATT
>JAEKNU010000155.1 GCA_016838895.1 Chloroflexota bacterium | reverse complement strand
TTAATTTTCAATATTCTCAATAAGTTCGAGAAACTGATCTTGTAATTTTCCATTTACTTCTTTGTTATCTATTTCAAACTTCACATCCAAATCGAAACCATTAAGTGTAGAACCACCATCAATTATGCCAAAGAAATTGGATATTGTATCAATTATTGTTTGCCGAATAACACTAATGAAAATATCTTTTTGATTTGCAGATAAACCGTTGTACATTTTTAATGCATTTTTCCAATGTTCAGTGGTCTTTGAATCAATTTTTGTTGTATCAAATAGGTTTTGATATATCTGCACATTTTCTAGAACAATTGACATAAATAATGCTTTGACAAATTCTTCTTGCATAATTAGTACCTCATTTCTGGATATTTCTTTAAGTTCAATTCAATTAGCTCAATAATTGCAGAATCGGGAATATCATCAAAAACACGTAACAATTCTACTATATTTCGAGCAAGCAATTCACGCGCACTTGTTATACCTTCCAGACTTCGTGACACAATTCCGTTTGGACCTTTGATTGTATGACCTACCTTTGGAACATTAATTGCTGGGGCTGTTTTTGGATCATAATTTTCAATAAACAATTCCATGCCTGCTTTTTGTCCAACATGATGTGCATCTAGCCCTGGTTTTCCTTTTATAGCCTGATATTCACCGACCATGTATTTTCCATCAATAATAACATCATCAACACTACCAGCAGCAGCTTTCATTGCTTTTGCAACTCTTAATGACTTTACAAGTTTTGCCAGTCCATATCCAACTGCGCCACCAAGTCCACCCAATGCACCATCCCACAACATATCCTTCTGAAACATTCCTTCAGTCGGGTCATCACCTAAAATTAGATTCGCCGTCAACCTCGCGTATTGCCCACCAACAACCCCCTCTACGGCACCCACTAGAACACTGGCAGTCAACCCGCTGCCGAAAACCGTTGCTCCTGCAGTAGCAATTACCCATCCAACAGCAATCCCTACGCCTACTGCGGCAGCTCCGGCGAGTGCGGCTTTCCCTACCTTACCCCAATTAATGCAATTTAGATTTCCGTATTCTAAATACTGAGAAAGTATGCTTCCCGCAGCGCCAGCTGCCCCACCTACAGCAACAAATCCTAATGCAGTCAGGATTGCAAATTTACCACTTGGATCCACATACCGCAGCGGATTGTTATAGGCATACTGATATGGATTCATAGATGCCGGATAATTCAGATATCCGGCAAAGGAGTCGGTTGAAGTAAAACGGCCAGTTTCAGTTGAAAGGTAGCGGGCGCGCAGGTAGAGCAGTCCGTTATTATCCTGCATTTCGCCGGCGAACGCGAAGGAGGTTTCGAAGTCCCCACTGCTGGCGAGTAGCAATAGAAAATGAGATAAAAACTAATATATCTCGCTAATATATAATGTGATCAATTAAATTAATTCTAACTAAATTAAAGAGAAGTGAAATGTTATTGGATTAAATTTTAGATGATTTTTTCAATCTAGTTCAGCTATTCCATAATCCCGTAATTTTTTGATACCATCTTGACATTTTTCTATCCTTCTTTTTGAGCTACCTTTTGGAACAGTTAAAACTATATCATCCCAACCAAAGGTTAGTAAAAAATCTATTGCAACTGCCCATGGGGTATCTGATAAATCAATATTTTTCCATTTCATTGTTTTTGCTTTCTCAAGTTTTACAACAGCTTGTGTGTCTTTGTCTCTCTTAATTAAGCAGGCTGGAATTCCACGAATATCTATAGGTATCTGAAAATTAGCCTCTTGAATATCTAAAGCCCAATCAATATTCCTATAATATTCTGTGTTTGCGTTTTCAAAATCCGATTGAATAAATTTCTCTTTTTTATCTGGAGCTATATATAAGTTTGGACTAATCATTATGCTACCAATTTTTCCTTTCAGGGTTACATGTTTATACACTGTAGCCCATGAATGAAATGGATTATGTGTTTTTAACCCATCGATTACAATATTCTCAGCAATTACTCCGTGTAATTTACATCCAGTTTGTTCACATTGATTTATATGTATGTTGCGAATAATAGTTCGGTTTTTTTGGAAATTGAGTAGTTTTGAAAGCCCCATAGATTTTGCTGGTGATTTATAGTAATTAATCGATGAACCTAGAAAATGTATATTATTAAATATAAAATCAGAAAAAATATTCCCTGAATTTCTATCAGAAAAATATTTGATTTCTTTTTTTTCCATAGTTTTTTGCATTATTCCTCCTAAGAAGTAATTATTTAAATAAATTGAATATCCATTTTGGCATATCATATTTTATTATATTGTTTTTCGTTACATATGGTCGAGGTAAATGTCTGGCAATGGTATTTGCATTTGAGGTCGTAACTTCAAAATTCAAACCAGAAAAAATGCCCCTTCCAACAAAATCAGGATTATTTGGACCGCCTACATGAGTAAATAATTTATCTAATAATTGATTCTTACTAACTCTTTCTGCTGTTAGATTTTCTACTGCTGTCCCAAAGTTAACTGGTTTTAACCAATTATATTTTACTGCAGCTTCGTATTGATTTTTAGTAAGAGCATTTTTTAACGTAATTGAATCAGTTGATAATTGAGAATTGGCAATCTTGACTTGTCTCTTTAATATAGAATTTGCAATAGGTTGTCTTAACACTTGACCAATACCTACAATTGTGGCGGCCGTCATTGTTGCCCAAGTACTTAAACGGATAATTGGCATTATTCTTTCTTTTAATGGGGCATTTGAGAATACAATATCTTTATCTTTGTTTAGCTGGTTGAGATCATCAGCCATTGATACAATTAAATCATCTACTCCCAACGCGAGTAACATTAATACATCGATTCTCCTTTCTCCATTCTCGTATGCATTATATGCATCTAATCCGTTTTCATACCCATGTTTAAAACCCCGTATCATCGGATATGAA
>JAEKNU010000154.1 GCA_016838895.1 Chloroflexota bacterium | reverse complement strand
ACGCGCTTCTCAAATTAATTTGGGTTGGTCTTTTCCTAAATCTTAGCTCTACCCCGTTTTATTGAGATGATACATAATTTTTTTGTTAAGTCAACATTTTTTAAGATTTCTTTTTTTTTGTCAATAACCACATTTCATGTTCTCAGTCGATCCACCCTAAGTTCTACATATAATGATGTGCCCGCCAAATAAATAATTTGACGGGCATTTCTGCTCGTTTAAATCTACAGTTGGAATTGTCTTACAATGATGCGCAATTCTTCTGCCAACTCAGATAATGCTTTTGCTGCCTGGGAAACCTCCTGAACCTGAGCGGACATCTCCTCTGCCGATGCAGAGACTTCCTCAACAGCTGCTGAATTCTCTTCAGAGATTGCAGCTATACTTTCAATTGCCTGGGTAACTTCCGAAGATGATGCGTTCATTTGTTCAGTGGCCGCTGTATTTTCCTCAATGACTGCCGAAACTGCATCTACAGAAGTTATCAAAACTGTGGATGCCTCATTCATCAATATTGATGCATCGGCGGCTTGTGAAGCCTGCTGTGTCATTTCTGCAATAGTATCTGATATTAATGACAACGCCTGACCCGATGCATTTGCCTGCTGAACACCTGCTTCCACTTGAGTACCGGATTGCTGCATACTGGAAATGGCATCTTGTACCGTGGATTGAATACCCGATATCAGATCCGAGATTTCCTTGGTGGCGTTTGAAGAACGCTCTGCCAGTTTTCGTACTTCATCCGCGACAACTGCAAATCCCTTGCCATTTTCACCTGCTCGAGCTGCTTCAATGGCTGCGTTTAAAGCCAGTAAATTGGTTTGCGAAGCTATGTCCTCAATTGTTTCAACAATCACACCAATCTGGTCAGACCTATTCCCAACTTCCCGCACCGCAACCGCTGTTTGTTCAACGGACTCACGAATTGCCTGCATACCTTCTATCGTCTGCTCAACTTTCATTTGCCCATCAGAAGCTGCCTCAGAGGCTGCTTTTGCT
The DNA here is from genome assembly GCA_016838895.1 of Chloroflexota bacterium. Lineage (GTDB taxonomy): Bacteria > Chloroflexota > Anaerolineae > Anaerolineales > Anaerolineaceae > UBA5203. The sequence goes on along the minus strand of JAEKNU010000154.1, from coordinate 1,964 downwards.
TGATGGGTGACAGCCTGTGCGTTACCTGATACTTGTTGAATGGTCTGTGATAACTGCCCGGTGATCAGCGAAGCATTTGTCGCAGATTCAGCCTGTTCCTGGGCACCTCTTGCCACACCCTCAATCGCTCTTGTCATTTGTTCTACTGAGCCAGCCGTTACTTCAACCGATGATGCCTGTTGATTTGTGCCATCTGCTACTTGTTGAATGGTTTGTGCAATTTGCTCAGTTGCCAATCCTGCTTCATAGGAGGTGGCAGCCAAACCATCTGATGAAGATCCCAATCGATTGGCAGAATCCTGCAAATTCGTAATTTGCATGCGTAATTTGTCAATCATCTGTTTGAAGGCTATACCCAAAACATCCTGATCTGATTTTAGATCAACCTGTGAAGTTAAATCACCTTCGGAGATTGATTTTGCCATATCTGCGCGCTCTGAAAAATAGTTTTCTGTACCTTTAATGGCTCTCGCTAGAGCACCAATTTCATCACCTCGCTGCATCAACTTTTGTTTAACATGCTCTGCAGTATCCCTATCAACTTCACCCATAGCAAGCCGTTCTACACCATTGGTCATTAATCCCAATGGACGAGTAATATCGTTCGCCATCGCAATCCCACTCGCACCTAACAATACAACCAACAGTACCGCAATAATGGCATTATTACGTAGCATTTCTCGTGTGGCAATATTTACTTCGGACAAATCCTGGTTTAAGACAACTGTCCAACCCAATTTTTCGGCATTTTCGCCTGTCAATTTATGATAAGCCAGTACTGCAGGATTACCCTGTAGATCGTTTCGATCAATAAACCAACCAGATTCACGCTCGCCAATCATGCTGATAAATGAATCGGGCATTTGCTGCATCAGCCAATCCGGACTTTGATCATACAAGATCAGTCCATTTCGATCGATCAGTGTCGCTGTCCCGGTTTCACCAATGTGAATCTTGGAAAGGGTATCGAATGCCTTTGATACATCCACTGTGGTTCGCAGGATACCAACGACATTTGAACCATCACGAATCGGTGTAGCGATATTGATCGCATAAACACCTGAACTGGCATCCAACTCAACTTCATTTACAAAAGTTAACCCATCACCATTAGCGTAGCTACTATCCCACCAGCCCTCCCCAGCCTGTAAATAATCGCCTGTACGTCCGCTCATCGCAATATTAAATCCTTTAGAACCAGTAGCAAATACCTCTACATTTTCCGGGAATTTTTCCATATACGCCCTGAATCGGTTGCTTAATTTATTACTCTCAATTTGATCAACGAGTTCTTGCACTTGCGTTGCTTCATCTTGCCATTGTTGATCAAGTTCAGCAATATCATTATCCCTATAAGATGAATAATCAATATTTGCCTGTTTGGCTGCTTGAATGATATCAGGTGACGACGCCAGCACTTCCAGATTTTTAGCACTGTTTTCTATTACCTGGGCAGCTTGTTCACCCGTATTGCGAGCCAGTATTATCATAGATTCGCCGCTTTGTTTTGTTACATTCTGGGAAATACTAACATACGCAAAAACGGATAAACTGGCCACAGATACAAAGATTGTGAACATAAATACAATCAGGAATTTTGTTCGTATTTTGATGTTTCCCCAAACATTGCGAAATTGAAATGAACTACGTTTTCTCTTACTCATTTTTCTCCTCACATATAAATTTATACCAATACTTTTTTGCTAACTTTCTTAAAATTGGAGAGCGTTATTGTACCCATGATGATCTATCTTACTCAGCGAAACATTTACTGTTGCAAATTACTTTGTGAAATTATTAACTTCTTTATATAAATTGTCTACATTAAAGTTACGCGATATATTTATCGGGTTGAATAAAAATTCTGTAAGATATATATATATATATAACCTGAATTCCACGTCAACATAAAATTACCTTAAAATTTTCCTAATTGGCAAAGAATTTCGGAAATATTGTTTATA
>JAEKNU010000034.1 GCA_016838895.1 Chloroflexota bacterium | reverse complement strand
GCTAGACTTCTAAGGATACTTCTGACTCACCTCTTTTGTTAAGGTTCTAGATTTTACAGAAAGAATGTTACACCAACCTGCCACGAGTGCTAATTTATCTACATGCTCAGATAAAAAATATTATAAAATACCTATTGCAGTCCTTTTACGTGCCCAGCCTGACAGAGCTGCCCTGTCAGGGATATATCCTTATTTTCCTGAGCAATGCGCGAATATTTGTGCAGCAAAATAGCAACTATTCCATTTTCAGGTTGTGTCAAACACAATCATATGGATAAGGAATCCAAAGCAAATGAAAAAAATATTCCTCCTAATCACACTATTCTCATTACTATTTACCAGTTGTGGCACAGCCCCAGCCAGTAATTACACTTATCAACAACCTGAAAATCTGGATGATGGGTTGGCTGTTGGTACATTAGATGAAGTGGGCATAGACCCCGCTTTAATTGGGCAGGCGGTGGATCGCATACGCGAGGGGAAATATAATGAAGTACATTCCTTGCTGATTTATAAGGATGACAAACTGGTGCTTGAGGAGTATTTTGTAGGTCATCGTTTTCAATGGGATGCGCCATATTATCACGGCAGATGGGTGTATTGGGCAAACAATAAGCCGCACGAGGTTATGTCTGTTGGAAAAAGTTTCACATCAGCGGTGATAGGCATTGCCATCGAAGAGGGCTTTATCGAGAGTGTAAACCAGTCTATTTTTGATTATCTGCCGCAGCATCAGTATCTGAATACGGATGGCAAAGATGCCATTACCATTGAGCACTTACTGACCATGACCGCCGGATTAGCCTGGGCTGAGTGGAATACTGCCTATACCGATCCAAATAACTCCTCGTTTAATTTGTGGATCAATTGCGATGACCAGGTCGCCTGTATTTTAGAAGCACCACTGGTTAAAGACCCCGGCACGCATTTTAATTACAGCGCCGGGTGCATGATCCTGTTGGGTGAGATCATTAAAAATGCCAGCGGCATGAACATTGAAGAGTTTGCCGCAGTATACCTGCATGAACCACTGGGAATTAATCCGCCAGAGATAAGCAAATTTGAGAGTGGTATCGTTGCCGCAGATGGTAATTTTGCACTCACCCCCAGAGAGATGACAAAATTCGGAATCACCTATTTGAATCGTGGCGTCTGGGATGGGGAACAGATTATTCCGGCAGCGTGGGTCGATAAAAGTGCCATACCTTATAGGAATAATGTGCGTATCAAAATTCCCGGTACGGATGCTGGCCGGAATGGCTACGCCTACACCTGGTGGATTAAAGAATATCGCCATAACGGTCAGAAAATCAATCTCTTTTATGCCAGTGGCTGGGGCGGACAAGAAATCATGATTTTTCCGGAACTGAATACCATCGTTGTTTTCACCGCAGGTAATTACACAACCAAAACAACCGCTTTCAGAATTCTTGAAAAATACATCTTGCCTGCGATAGAATGATGCATCTGGCCAAAAGGAAGCCCGCGTATTGGAAAGAACGAAATCTTCTCAGAAGGGCTGCCCGAAGAAAAAACAAACAAATAATTGACAACATTACACTGATCTGTTGTCTGATTTTTAGGGAAAGGATACTTGTATGGAAAAACATAAAATTATACTAACCGAGGAGAAGGAAACGCTCCTTGTCCCTCTGCACAGTAAAGCAATGCAAAGCCAGCTGAATCAACCAATTTTAATTGACTTAAAAGCCGAAGAAATTCTGAATCAGATTGAATATGATTTTGAGGGACTGCATGTTCCAAAGCAAACCCTGATCACTCTGGCGATGCGGGCGAAGCAACTGGATACATATGTGAATGAGTATTTGAAACATACAGAGAATCCACTCGTCATTCATTTAGGCTGTGGATTGGACAGCCGCGTGCTGCGGGTCGCGGCACACAAAGGGGATTGGTATGATCTGGATTATCCAGATGTGATTGCATTAAGGAAGAACTTCTATGATGAGACAGATCATTATCATATGATCTCATCATCGGTGACGGACTTTGGCTGGCTGGATCAAGTGCACAACGGCCGTCCAGCTTGCATCATCGCTGAAGGGTTACTAATGTATTTGCATGAGCATGAAATTGAGCAGCTTTTTCTCAAACTGCAGGAGCATCTGCCAGCAAGTGAAATTGCATTCGATGCTTATAGTACGCTGACAGCAAAAAACGCTAATAATCATCCTTCCATCAAGAAAACAGGCGCAAAAATTCATTGGGGCATAGATGATGTTGGACAAATCGCACATTGGGGTTCAGGAGTCGATCTGCTGGAAGAATGGTACTTTACCGATTCGGAAGATATTTCTACACTTGCATTCTGGGACCGGCTTCTTTTTCGCATGATGGGATCCTTTCGGGCAGCAAAAAAAGCCCATCGTATTTTGCATTTGCATTTATAACAATGATATAGATATCCATATAAGGCAATTCAATGAAGGTTACGTTTTCCAGGCACAACAATCCCAGAAGCATTTGAACAGTCCGAAAAGAAAAGGCAACCTTACTTCTGAGTTTTCTTGCACAAAGATTAAATATAAAAAAGGTTCCGCAACACCTGATTGTAGTATGTTATTGTAATAAAACGAGAATATGCAGAGAAAACGAATAACGCTCTTTGTAATATTTCTCACTTCATTAACGGCGGCGTGTACAATCCAACTCGTATTAACTTTATGAAGGAATATTCCAGATGACACCAATCCGAATGTCCAAAATTGAATCAGCAATGCGCATTGTGCTTGTATACCAGGAAGCCTTCAATCGTCACGATAGTACAGCCTTAACACAGTTGATTCATGATGATTGTAAAATCGAAAGTTGGCACCCTGCACCTGATGGCTCTGTACACAGCGGCAAGGAAGCCATTACAAAATATTGGCAAAATCTTTTTAGCACCTTAGCTGAGGTTCGCATTGAAATCGAGGAGATATTTGGTATGGGTGATCGCTGCGTTATGCGCTGCAAATATCATTGGCTAGATGAAGCCGAAAATGAGATGTATTTGCGCGCTGTGGATATTTTTAAGGTCAGAGATGAATTAATTTGCGAAAAATTCTCATATGTAAAAGGGGATTAAGCAGAAAAAAAATACCACGCCACACCACAGATGGTGAAGAGGAATTCAAAATGCAAACATTTGATGATAATCTCATTCAATTCGAAGCACAGGGTGCCGCAGCCCTGCCAACTACCGAGAATCAGGGCTACATCGAAAATGATGGTGCCTGTATCTGGTATGCGGTTTATGGTTCCGGCAAACCGGTGATATTACTGCACGGCGGATTGGGCAACAGCGGAAATTGGGGCTATCAGATTCCAGCTTTGCTCGATAATGGGTATCAGGTGATCGTGATCGACAGCCGCGGTCATGGGCGCAGCACGCGTGATGGACGTCCATATACCTATGAGCTCATGGCCGATGATGTGTTGGCCTTGATGGATACCCTGCAACTGCAGCGAGCCAGTCTGGTAGGCTGGAGCGATGGTGCAGATACTGCGCTAATCCTGGCCGACCAGTCACCTGAGCGGGTGTTCGGTGTGTTCTTCTTTGCCTGTAACGTGGACCCCAGCGGTACAAAGGAAATCAGCGAATACCCAATGCCTTTGCAGCGCTGTTTGAGTCGCCATGTTAAAGAGTATCAGCAGCTTTCAGCTACACCGGATCAATTTGATCTCCTATCAGAGGCAGTCAGCCTGATGCAGCGTACGCAACCCAATTATTCAGCGGACGATCTGGCACAGATCCAGGTACCGTTTGTGGTGGTGCTGGGCGAACATGACGAATTTATTAAACGAGAACATGCCAAGTATATTGCCCAACGTATTCCGCATGCCGAATTTATTGAGTTGCCCAATGTCAGCCATTTTGCGCCATTGCAGCGCCCACAGCAATTCAACGCCGTCATGCTGGATTTTCTCAATCGTTTTTAAGTTCGTCCATGACCAAAGATAGAATCCGTCCTTCCTTAAATAATTTTATTCATGTTGATTATGCTGGCCAATTACTGGAGTTAAAATGGAAAACAAGAAACAATTTATCTATGTATTGAAACCAATTCCATCCTTGTTGAAAGAAGAAAACTGGACTACGCACGAAGAAGAAATTGTACAAAAACATTTCAACAAATTGCAGAAATTGTTATCCGAAGGCAAATTGATACTGGCTGGTAAAACAGATGGATTAAACTCTGATACGTTTGGCATTGTCATTCTTGAAGTAGACAATAAAGCCGAAGCAGAAAAAATAATGCTCGCTGACCCGGCAGTAGTCGAAGGTATCATGACTGCCGTATTATATCCATATAATGTTGCACTCATACAAAACAGGAAACCCGCTAATCAGTAGAGGCTCTCCAAAAAAAACATTTTAAAAACCCAAATAAATCACATCCCTCATACGTTAATAGAATATCGCCGTATACAAAGAATCGCTGTGTTATCAGCAGGTTCGCCAGTCAATGATATATAATTGATCTATGCCGCTGCCAGTATTAGCCACAAAACTATTCATTCCTACTCCTCGAGCTGAAACAGTTTCTCGACCTGAGCTAATTCAGCGTCTGAATAGAGGCCATACCTCAGATCATAAACTGACGCTTATCTCTGCTCCAGCCGGTTTTGGAAAATCCACCCTGCTCAGCCAGTGGATTATGGATTGCAAACAACCGACTGCCTGGCTTGCGCTGGATGAAGGTGACAACGACCCAACTCGTTTTCTGATTTATCTGATCTCTGCGATACAATCGCTTGATCAATATGAATCCGTGGAATTGCCCATTGATTTCGCAAATGGTTTATTGGCGATATTACAAAACACACAAGCCCAATCCCCGTCTGTTGAATCCAATCTGACCACCCTGCTCAATGAAATTCAACGTATTCGGGGAAGGTTTAATCTTGTTCTGGATGATTATCACATCATCGAGCAGAAATCAGTGGAACAGATCCTTGCATTTTTGCTTGATCATCTGCCACCACAGATGCATCTTATCATCGCAACCCGTGAAGATCCGCAACTTCCCCTGGCACGTCTGCGCGCCCGGGGGCAGCTAACCGAGCTGCGCGCCTCTGATTTGCGCTTCAGTCAAGCAGAGGCAACAGAATTTCTCAACAAGGTTATGGGGTTGAATCTTTCAGAGGTAGACGTCAGTGCTCTTGACACCCGTACGGAAGGCTGGATAGCCGGATTACAACTGGCTGCAATATCCATGCAGGGCAAACAAAACACTGCCGATCTGATCCACTCTTTCACTGGCAGTCATCAATTTGTACTGGATTATCTGCTTGAAGAGGTATTGCACCAACAATCTGAACAGATTCAGGCTTTTCTGTTTCACACCTCCATTCTCGATCGCCTGTGTGGTCCTCTATGTGATGCCGTGCTGCAGAACCCAACCGGTACTGGTCAGGAAACCCTCGAATATTTGGAACATGTCAATTTGTTCATTGTGCCTTTGGATAATGAACGCCGTTGGTATCGCTATCACCATCTTTTTGCCGAGCTTCTCAAACAACGATTTACTCAAACCATCACAGGTGAGGGTGAACAAGCTGCACCGTACCATTCCCGTGCCAGCGCTTGGTATGAAAAAAATAGTCTGGTAGTAGAAGCCTTCCAACATGCCACAGCCGCCATGGATGTGCAGCGTGCTGAACATCTTCTTGATAGAACGGAAATGCCTTTACATTTTTCCAGCGTGGTAATCATGATCCTGGATTGGTTAGCATCGTTACCCGATACAATACTGGATGCCAGACCATTATTGCGGATCAGGCAGGCTACTTTGTCGCTGGTTTCAGGTCAATCACAAGGTGTCGAAAAGTTTTTGCATGCCGCAGAAACAGCGCTGCAGAAATTTGAATTGGACGCGAAAAACCGAAATCTAATGGGGGAAATTGCAGTAGCCAGAGCAACGGTTGCCCTGACACAATATAAACCTGATGAAATCATCATCCAATCACAGCGTGCGCAAGAAAATCTTGCTTCTGATAATTTGGCCTTTCGTTTTACAGCAGTCTGGACATTGGCATTTGCTTATCAATTATTGGGAGATCGAACTGCTGCGTTCAATAATTATTTAGAAGCCATTTCGATTAGCCAGAAATCAGGTGACACTTTTTCGACCGTTTTAGCCAGCAGCGGTTTGGGACAGATTCAGGAGTTAAGCAATCAACTTTATCAGGCGGCTGAGACTTATCAACAGATCATACAACTGTATGGTGATTATCCTCAGCCAAATATCAGCGAAGTACAGCTCGGACTGGCACGCATTTATTATGAATGGAATGATTTGAATCTTGCCGAAGATTACGCTCAACAGAGCTTGCAACTATCCCGGCAGTATGGCACTGGCATTGATAGGTTTGTGATCAGTCAGGTTTTTCTTGCCCGTCTGAAACTAGCCCGTGGTGATACGCAAAAGGCAAACGCACTATTGTCAGAAGCTCGACAAATGGTTTTGACAAATCATTTTGTGCAGCGTCTGCCAGAAATCACAACAGTTCAAATACTTTTATATATTCATACCGGTGATTTCTCAGCCGCTGAAAAACTTGCTCAATCCCATGACCTGCCGCTCAGTCAAGCGCGCATTCTCATAGCTCAGGGGAATTCTTCGGTGGCATTGGCCTTGTTGGAGCCTTTGGCAGAGCAGTTTGAGACAAAAAAATGGCAGGACGAATATCTAAAGTGTATGGTTTTACAGTCACTGGCTTACCATGCCTTGGGGGAAATTGATCAGGCTATGCAAAGCATAGAAACGACACTGGCTTTGGCAGAATCTGGGGGATTTATACGCACATTCATCGATGAGGGTACGACAATGGCCAACCTGCTAGCTGTTGCCCGTTCACATGCAATTGTGCCGAACTATGTTGATAAATTACTATCCATTTTTGCGGCACACCCATCAGCTCAAATTACTGATCAAAATCTGATTAACCCTCTCAGCCAGCGTGAGTTACAAGTTTTGCAGTTAATTGCCCAGGGTGCATCAAACAGGGAGATCAGCGAGAAACTTTTCCTGGCTCTGGATACCGTTAAAGGACATAATCGCAAAATTTTTGATAAATTGCAGGTACAAAGACGTACCGAAGCCGTTGTCCGCGCCCGCGAACTGGGTATCTTGTAAATCCATCCATTCCAAATAATTTCCCCCTAAAAAAATAACACCATCAGACAACACTTAAGTGTCTGTTTGATAACACCCTGCTCAGGATATGATCTTTGTACATAGAAGACATACCAAAACTTCGTGTTGCCAGGAATTAAAAAATGATTGAAGAACATAATCAGAATAACATTTCAGATCAAATATCAGGCTATCAAATCAGGATCAATGGACATTTAAATCCCGATTGGACAGACTGGTTTGAAGGATTGACCATCACCAGGGAAGATGGAGGCACCACAGTACTGACAGGTGAGGTGCTAGATCAGGCAGCCTTATATGGCACATTGAAGAGAATTCGCGATCTGGGCATGAACCTGGTATCGCTCAACCCAATTTATGGGAACATTATTCAAAATGAAAATTTTTAGAGGATAGAAAGATGAAGAAAGAAAACAAGATTTACAGATATGTAGGCGTCGCTTTCCTGTTACAGTTTATTACATCCATATCCAGTGGTGTGATCCTGCGTCCATTATGGTTTGTTGAGGGCAACATAACTGCGACCATGATTAACATCAGCAATCAACCCTTATTGATGCACTTCAATATATTTTTGGATATGCTTACGGCTATGGGGATTATCTTTCTCGGGGCAGCGTTATACATGGCTCTACGAAAACAGAACGAGATCATGGCTCTGGTTGGATTTGGGTTTTATCTCCTTGAAGGGATCCTGCTTGCAGGAAGCCGCATTGTAATGTTCACATTGTTGGAAACAAGTCAGAATTTTGTCGCAACGGGCCAACCAGCGAACATGCAATGGATAGGCAATTTAGTATTTGAATCCATGGAGTTTGCAGGCAGCATTCTGCCAATGCTGGCTTTCAGTATTGGAGCAATTCTCTTTTATTATCTGCTCTATAAATCAAAAGTAATTCCGCGTGCATTATCCTTGTGGGGATTGATCGCCGTTATTCCTTGCCTTATCGGAACAGTTTCTCATCTCTTTGGGTATGCATTGCCCTTTATGATTTACTTCCCCTACGTGCCTTTTGAGTTGGTTGTTGGCATCTGGATAACCATAAAAGGGTTGAGCCGGCAAAGTGAAACCCATTAAACCAAATCGCAGATGTCTTCCGCTATTTTACATAGGTGCATGACATGAGGCAGAGTGGTCATCACTTTAGAAAAAATGATGAATAATGAGGAAAATTAATAATGAATTCAAATAGAAAAACCGCAAAAATTGTAGGTGTGTTATTTATTATCGGGACGCTTTCAGGTGTATTATCTGCCTCAATTGGAAAACCAATCGTAAATGCTGCGGATTACCTGATACAAATTTCCGCCAATGAAGGCCAGATCATTATCACAACATTGCTTCAACTTATTATGGGCTTTGCCTGTGCCGGTATTGGTCTTGCTTTGTATCCAATTTTGAAAAAATATAATCAGGGCCTGGCGATTGGCTCGGTTGGGTTCAGGATTATCGAGGGAGTGCTCGAGATCGTTGCTGCAATCGGTTCAATAACCCTATTGGCTTTGAGCCAGGAATTTGTAAAAGTCGGTGCCCCGACATCATCATATTTTCAAACTATAGGGATAGTAATAAAAGCAGGTACCGATTGGTTGAATAATGTACCGGTCCTGCTAAGTTGGTGCATTGGCGCTTTGATGTATTATGCTGTCTTTTATCAATATAAACTCGTTCCGCGATGGTTGTCCGGTTGGGGTTTGTTTGGCATCACATTGACGATCATTACTTCTTTATTGGTGATGTTCCGACTTATCCCTGCTTTTGGAACAATCCAGATTGTTGCCAATATACCGATAGCCGTGCAAGAAATGGTTTTTGCGGTTTGGCTGATCGCCAAAGGCGTTCAATCCAATCCTGAATGATAATTCTTAATCCAAAATAGAATCATTACTGAATCGGGGCTAACCTGAAGAGATAGCACCGAATAAAACCATGCTCATTTTCGTTATACTCTTATTAGATAACGTTGTTTTGATTGGAGTAATTGATTATGAAAGCAATGATTTTTGAGAAATATGGAAATCCGAGTGAAGTATTGCATATGGCTGAGTTGGACAAACCTGAACTACAAGTCGATGAAGTGCTGGTGAAAGTGATTGCGTCATCAATCACTTTCTCCGATGCGGCCATGGTCTATGGCAAACCGTTTTTAATCCGTTTCGCTACGGGTGGGTTGCTTAAGCCGAAGCAAAAACTGATGGGTAAGGATATTTCCGGTGTGGTGGAAGCTGTGGGGAGCCAGGTGACGAAATTCAAGGTTGGCGATGAAGTGTTTGCGGATTTATTCGAATGCGGGTTGAAAGGCTACGCGGAATATGTGGCCGTACCGGAAAAGTGGCTTGTTCAACGCCCGAGCAATATTTCTTTTGAAGAAGCTGCCGCAGCGCCGGAATCGGCGGTGGTGGCGCTGCAAGGACTTCGTGACCTGGGCAAGATTCAGGCGGGTCAGGATGTGCTAGTGGTAGGGGCGTCCGGCGGTATTGGAACCTATGCCGTGCAGATTGCCAAAGCCTATGGCGCACATGTCACCGGCGTGTGCAGCACCCGAAATGTAGAACTGGTGCGTTCCCTGGGTGTTGATGAGGTTATCGATTACACCACAACGGATTTTACTGCCGGAAAGAAAAAGGTTGATCTCATTTTAGCGACGGCAGGTTATCGTAAATTGGCTGATTATCAAAAGGCATTAAAACCTACCGGAATTCACGTAGTTACAGGCGGCAAAATGAGCCAGCTATTTGAAGCCATGCTTTTGGGTGCCATGAGAACACGCGGCACGCAGCAGAAAATGACATCCCTTTCCATGCATCCCAATCCGGATGATTTACGGCAAATCAAGGAATGGTTTGAAATGGGAAAAATAAAATCAGTGATTGACAGTGTGTATCCGTTAAGTGGATTGGGCGAGGCCATGGAATATTATGCCGGTCGCCATGCCCGCGGTAAAGTAGTGGTTCGAATAGCCCAGGTTTGAGGTGTATTTATGAATGAAATGATGAAAGCAATTGTGTATGAGAAATATGGTCCACCGGAAGTGCTGCATTTAAAGGAAGTAGAAAAGCCAGAGCCGAAGGAAAACGAGGTGTTGGTTAAGATTTATGCTACGACTGTGACAATCGGGGATAGTCGTATGCGTAGTTTCACTGTTCCTAAAGCACAATGGTTATTTGCCCGTTTATATCTGGGTATTTTTAGCCCCAGGCGAAAAATACTGGGGATGGAATTAGCTGGCGTGGTTGAGGCTGTCGGGGGCAAAGTTACCCGTTTCAAGGCTGGGGATCCGGTTTTTGCATCCACATTTGAAAGTGATTTTGGCGGTTACGCAGAGTATAAATGTTTTCCGGAAAATGGGGCTTTAGCAATTAAACCAACCAATATCAGTTTTGGTGATGCGGCTGCATCTGTTGGTGCGGCTGAGACTGCGTTACGTTTTTTGTATAATACCAATATTCAGGCTGGTCAGGAAATTTTGATTTATGGCGCATCCGGGGCGGTTGGTAGCAATGCCGTTCAACTTGCTTGTAATCTGTTTGATGCCAAAGTGACTGCGGTATGTAGTACTTCCAACCTGGGCTGGGTGAAAGACCTCGGTGCGGATCGAGTGCTGGATTATACCAGTGAGGATTTCATTCTGGAAGAACAGTCGTATGATGTATTTTTTGATGCCGTTGCCAAATATCCACAAAAAAATGCGCACAAAGCACTTAAACCTGGTGGAATTTATTTGAACGTTCACAACGATGCAAACGCCAAAACCAAACTTACACATCTTCAGGAATTGGAACGGGTCAAAGAATTGCTCGAATCAGGGAAATTTAAACCAGTCATTGATCAGGTTTTTACCATGGATCAGATCATTGAAGCGCATCGCTACGTAGAAAAAGGGCATAAGAAAGGTAATGTGGTTATAACAGTACTGGCTTCCACAAATGAATAATTGAAAGGATGATGAAAATGAAAAACGACAGAAAATCTGGTTTAATTGCTGGCACTTTATATATCACCGGAACAGTCGCGGGAATATTCAGCCTGGTCTTTACGGATGGCATCCGTTCAGCGCAGGATGAACTTGTTTATCTAGCTGGCAATTCAAACTCAATCATCTACGGGGCGATGTTTATCTTATTGATGGGATTATCCCTGGCAATGATTCCGGTTATCGTTTATCCCGTTTTGAAAAAATATCACCAGACTTTTGCATTGGGATATATCGTATTCAGGAGTGGGTTAGAAGCCGTGATCTATCTGGGCATGGTGATTAGTTGGTTATTGCTGATTCCATTAAGCCAGGCTTATATGCAGTCGGGTATGCCGCAAGATGCCAATTATCAAGCTTTGAGCACCTTATTATTAGAAAGCAGCGCATTAAGCACTGTGCTTTCCATTGTATTTATTCTCGGTGCATCAATGTTTTATTATGTTCTCTTCCGCTCAAAATTGGTACCGCGTTGGTTATCTATATGGGGTTTGCTTGCTGCCATACCTTCTCTGACAGCCGGTTTGTTGCACATGTCGGGTCTGCTTGATTCCCTATCGACTACTGCTATCTTGATGGAGATGCCGTTGGCAATACAGGAAATGGTTCTGGCGATCTGGCTAATTGTGAAGGGATTCAGTCCTTCGAATGTTTTGGGTATAGCCGATAAAAATTGAGGAGTTGAATATGCAGGACATACAAATCAAATTATCCGTTTTGTGGATTGCGCTTATGCTGGTTTATTTACTGGGCGATGTCATGCGCATTTTCAGCGGCGATTTTGTGCCCGGTGAAATCATGGGCGCAAAAATCGGTCAATGGGGTTGGCTGGGCATTGCATTCTTTATGCTGATTCCGATTATCATGGTGGTACTTAACATCATGTTAGGCCAGCCGGTCGGCCGCTGGGTGAATATCATCGTTTCAGTCATTTTCTTTATCATGAATCTGGCCGGATTACCCTCTTACCCATCCCATTATGATAAATTCTTGATCGCGGTCAGTCTGGTCGTTAATGTGCTCATTGTGCGTTATGCCTGGTTTTGGGTATAAGAATTTTATTGGATTAAAATCACAAGAATTTTTCTGACAGATTTATATATTAATCAACGATTGATTGATGATAAAATGTCCCTATCCATCAGTACACGAACGGAAGGAATAACATGGGGCATTTGCAAATCGCATATCATTTATTCGTCATCATCATCGGATTTATTGCCCTGTCCATTGCCGGATTCTGGGCGAAAAAAACACGTGAATCCTATTTGCGTGATTTTTGCATTTTGTATGCTTTTTTTACTGGTGCCTTAATTTTCACCCTTTTGCATCAATATCTGATTCTCAATGTTGCGGATTATTCCATTGATGTGTTGTATTGGATTATCGGCATCAAGCAAGTGCTAAATTTTGCAATCGTTGTGGCAGCCATTCAACTTTTTACAGGCATCTATCAAATCAAGGCCAGAAAGAAAATCACCCTTGCTATGCTGGCCTTGATGATCATTGCATACGCTTTCATGTTCTCACCCATTGGGGCAACACTGGATCGTGCTCAACAGGGTTTGCAACTGGGCGTGGGCTATCAGATTGCGGCGAGTATCTATTTCCTTTCATTTACTTTTATGCTGATTATCGGATATGGCTTTTTGACCCGTGTCCTGCACACCAAAATGATATCCTTCGTGATTGGGTTGCTGATTTTTGCCAGTGTGGGCTATATCGAAACGCTGTTCAGTATGCTGGGGGTGATTAATTTGTCATCCATCATCCTTACTCAAGCAAGCGATTTTTTCTTTAGTTCCATCCCTTACGCGCTCTATGGTATTTTCCTGGTGTATTACTTTCTGAATGCACCTGTCCCTACGTCCATTAATCTGGCACAGGTTCCTGAAATCTTCTTTGAACAGTACGGCATCACGGATCGAGAGCGGGAGATTATCCAAAAAGTGATGCTGGGCATGAGCAACGCCGATGTTGGCGAAGCGCTGTTTATTTCACTGGCAACGGTGAAAACTCATTTACATAACATTTATCAGAAACTTGAAATTGACAGCCGCTATGAACTTATTGCCAAAATCCGATCTGCTCAATAATTTATTCCAAAAACCGTAACTCAATCCAAAGTTGTAGACCCGAAACACCAAAATCAATCCATCGATGGATCGTTTAATATCCTGAAATCAGCGATGATTGCATTTGCCGGTACCTAATACCGTGCAAAAATAATCGTGAATACAGGAAGATATAAATGAAAACAACATCCAATAAATGGTTAACAAAATTTACACCTATGCTCCTCTTAGTGCTTTTCATAATGATTGCAGGTATGGCCTTTATGCCGCACGAACCAAAGGCACCCCATCAGGTGGAGCAAATTCAGGACCTGGAGGTTTATTTCAATGAACTGACAGCCTACGGAAATCCATCAGGGTTGACCTTTGCCGTCGTAAAAGACAATGAACTGATTTACAACAAAGCCTTCGGTTTGGCGGACGGCCCCAATCAAATTTCTGCCACAACTAAAAACGTTTATCATTGGTGGTCGACGACAAAAATATTTACTGCAGTGGCAATTTTCCAGTTGAGTGAGCAAGAGTTGTTAAATCTGGACGACCCTGTCAGCAATTATTTACCTTTCTTCGAAGTGCAATACCCATCTGACGCCAGCACCCCCATTACCATTCAGCATCTACTCAATCACAGTTCCGGATTACCAGACAATGTGCCGGCAGTGCTGGGATGGATGCATTATGAGGGGCAGCCAGCCAGGGACCAAACCGCTTTTCTGGAGGAAGTGCTGCCCGATTATGCGAAGCTCAAATTTGAACCCGGCAGCAAAGCGGCATATACCAATGTGGGATATATGGTGCTAGGTGCCATTATCGAAGAAGCATCCGGTGATACATATGAAGATTATATTCGCAGCCATATCCTTCAGCCGCTTCAAATGAACCAGACCGATTTTGTCTACACGGAATCCATGAAATCCAATACAGCAGTAGGCATGCATCCGCTGCTGGATATTCAAAGTGCTTTCTTGCCTGTCTTTTATGGAGATAGCCTGTCAAGACTTATTCGGGAAGTAAGTGACGGTAAACTCTGGTTCAATCTGGTTTTGGCAGACAGCAACCCACCGACAGGATTGATTGGCCCGGCTGAAGATTTGGCACGTTTTGAATTAGCCTATTTAAATGATGGAGAACTGGATGGGCAACGCATTTTGTCCCAGGCATCCGTGCAGCGTATGTCACATGAAAGCTATATTTCTATCAACAACAAGCAAAAGGAACAGGATGCGCAGGGTTTGGGTTGGAATATATGCGGACAACAGCAAAATCTCTGCCTTGAGCGCACCGGTGGGGGGCCTGGGTTTGGTAACGCCATACGTATATTACCCGAAAGAAACCTCGGCTTTGTACTGACAGCGAACAGCACCATGATAGATCGTGAAGCCATCATGGACCTGGCCATGAGTCTGGATTGGTAATCATAGCTATATTCCCAATCTCAAAAACACCCATTTAGCGGGTGTTTTTGCTTTCCCCAATAAAAATCTTTGATTTGTAAACACAATATCGAATTAACAGTAACATACTATTGACATTATGTATGATTTATATTACTATGTGTATAGTATTTTTTACAATTTGTAAAGTTATACAGACAAAGCGAGGTTTTCATGTCATACGAAGAAAAAAATATCACCGTCTCTTTATCAAGCAGTATATTTATCCTGGGATACTTTGTTGTCAAATGGCTGCAGATGTTTCAGGGCGAAGGATTAATCGCATCCAGAATTTATAGTCTTTGGGCTACCGTCATTATCGCTACAATCGTTGTCAATATTGCAGGCAGCATACTTACCAACATCGTTATGAGTATCGTACATGCCATTAAAACACAATCCGAAGATCCCGAGCAATTTATCACGGATGAACGCGATAAATTAATATCATTAAAAGGCAGCAAAATTTCCTATATCGTTTTCTCGATTGGCGTCTTAATCAGTATGCTGACCTTTGTTGTCGGCCAGCCACCCCTGATTATGTTCAGCCTGATTATCTTCTTCTCCATATTTTCTGAAATTATCGGCAGTCTGACACAAGTGGTGATTTACCGCAGAGGATTCTAAGATGGAAAAAATGCAGATCAAAAACAATATCCGAAAATTGCGGTTTTTCCATGATGAACTGACCCAGGAACAATTGGCTGTAAAAGTGGGTGTCACCCGCCAGACCATTATCGCCATTGAAAATGCAAAATATGCTCCTTCATTGGATTTAGCGTTTCGTATTGCACATGTTTTCGGCAGCCCACTGGAAGAAGTATTTATTTACGAGCCTAAAGAATAAACAATCCCGAAAAGTGTAAAGGAAATTTATCATGAAAGTTATTACAAATAGAACATATGGATCAGCGGATGTATTAAAAATTGAGGAGCTTGAAACACCTGCTCCCAAGGAAAATGAGGTGCTAATCCGCGTACATGCTACCTCGGTCAACTATGGCGACTTAATCGCTAGAAATTTCAAAGCGGTCACCCCGCGTGAATTCAACATGCCAGGATTTTTCTGGCTGATGGCCAAACTAGCCTTTGGATTGCAAAAGCCCAAAATCACCATTTTAGGCAGTCAATTTGCTGGAGAGGTGGAAGCTATTGGCACTGAAGTGCAGAAATACCAATCCGGAGATCAAGTCTTTGGTTATCTCGGACAAAACATGGGTGCCTATGCCGAATATATCAGTGTGCCCGAAAACGCTGTCATGGCAAAAACACCTGTTAACATGAGCAACGAAGAAGCCGTGATTCTTTCCTATGGTCCGATCATGGCTTTGAGTCTGTTGAGAAAAATGAACATTCAACCCGGACAAAAAGTACTGGTCAACGGCGCATCCGGCAGCATCGGTGCAGCAGCCGTACAAATCGCCAAGCATTATGGCGCAGAAGTAACCGGCGTATGCGGCACACCCAGAATGGATTTTGTACACGCCTTGGGCGCTGACCATGTCATCGATTATACCCAGCAGGATTTCACACAAGGTGCTGAACAATATGATCTGATCTTTGATGTGCTGGGCAAAAGCAGTTTTGCCAAATGTAAAAGAGTGTTGAAAGCAAACGGACGCCTATTGTACGCCAGCTTTAAACTGAAGCAGCTCATACAAATGCTGTGGACCAGCCTGTTCGGCAACCAAAAAGTGATTTGTGCCATGGCACCCGGCAGCCTGGATGATTTACTCGCCGTCAAAGATCTGGCCGTAGCCGGCCATCTCAAAGCCATTATCGACAAAACCTTCCCCATGGAGCAGGCCGCCGCGGCACATGCCTACGTGGAGAGCGGTCAGAAGAAAGGTGATGTAGTAATTACCATGTGAACAAAATGCCCCGTTTCCCGGGGCATTTTTTGTTGTAGTAAGAAAACATGTACAATAATGAAAGCAACCTTTGCTATTTTTTAACAACTCCATTATTGATACATGAGGTAACGATGACAGGGAAACCCTCCCTACGCACAACACTGACTTTTCTGTCTGACCTGAAAGAAAATAACGAGCGGACCTGGTTTGCTCAGCACCGAGATGAGTATGATGCCGCTCGTCAGGCCTTTGAGGATTTTCTGGATGAGATCATCGACCCATTACGCGGATCGGACAACCTGCAGTTTTTACGTGCCAAGGACTGCATTTCCAGAATTTACCGGGACATACGTTTTTCCAAGGATAAGACCCCCTACAAAATCAACATGGGCGCCATGATTGCCCCCGGCGGTTGGAAATCCGATGTGCTGGGGTATTACGTCTCCGTGCAGCCTGGCGGTGAATCCATGGTGGCCGGCGGATTGTACAGTCCCTCATCCGAACAACTGCTCAGCTTCCGCAAAATGGTCGACCGCGATGCCGCCAAATTCAAGGCATTGGTTTCAGAACCAGCCTTTGCAAAAGCCTTCGGCAAAATCGAAGGCGACAGCCTGAAAACCGCTCCGCGCGGATTTGAGAAGGATCACCCCGAGATTGAACTGCTGCGCCTCAAGCAGATCTTCGCCTGGCGCAAGTATAGCGATGCAGATGTTCTGGCGGATGGGTTTACGCAGGATGTGATTAAGAAGTGCAATATACTCAGGCCGTTTTTACGGTATTTACAGGAAGTGATTGCATAATGTGAAGCGCGCTGAATATCAGCACATTTTTTTGTTGTGACCTGGAACGGAATAAGTATAATTAATAACAACTAATTAAATATTAATACTGACACATTCTGTATTCAAATACAAATTAAATTTATTCTGGATAAACAATAAATGGAAAAAATAATTGATAAGACTAAAACAAATCCTGGGTTTAATAAACAATTTAAACTAAAAAAATTTCCAGTCGAGGAACAAAATATTCTTAAGAAATTAAGTAAAGAATGGTACATAACAAATAGCGGAGAGGAATTTAAGCTTGGGAATTCAATATTTAGATATTTTTTAATGAAGCCAACACAATTATTCACTGAGATGTTTAATATCGATCGTGAATTAATATGTGTTTTTAGTCCTTATAATAATTTTGAACCTAGAACATTAGATGCTTTTGATTATGTATCAACAAAAATGCAAAATTTAAGAATTGAAAATGCATGCAAAATATTAATTAGTAATGATGATTCGGTAGAAGAAACAATTGCTAGTTTATTAAAATCTGATCCAGAACAACCAATTGTGATTCCATTTTCTTATAATGAATTAAATCAAAATTATGATGATTTTTTTCTTCGAAATCGATTTAGGCGTCATTTTTATACTCGTGATCTTTTTTCTTTTCTCTCCCCATTGAAAAAGGATTTATATTTTTTTGGAAGAAGTGAATTAATTCAAGAAATAATTAATCAACATAGATCTGGAGAACATAGTGCTTTATTTGGATTAAGAAAAAGTGGAAAAACTTCAATTGTATATGCAATAGAGCGTTCAATGACTTTGCAAGGTGGAAAAACAATAGTAATCGATTGTGAAAGTCCATCTATACATAAACTTAGATGGAATGAATTATTACAATATTTAACTGAATTATTTAAAGAAAAACACAACTCTGAAATAAAATTAGGAATTAAACAAAAATATTATGAAAAGAAAGCCACTAGAACCTTTGAAGCCGATATTATAAAAATATATAATGAGAAAAAGCAATCTACTTTGTTAATTTTTGATGAAATAGAACGTATTTCTCCAATGACAGGTTCATCTGATCATTGGCGTTCTGGGGATGATTTCATTCTTTTCTGGCAATCATTGAGATATTTTTTTCAAAGAAATACTAATGTATTAACTTATATGCTTGTAGGTACAAATCCAAATTCAGTGGAGTCCGCCACTTTTTTTGGACATGACAACCCATTATTTAGTTCAATACCTTTTCAATTTGTGCCCAGTTTTACAATTTCCAAAGCTCGTGAGATGGTTCGGAAACTTGGTAGGTACATGGGTTTAAAATTTGATGAAATAATATTCTCGAAATTAACGGATGATTTTGGTGGACATCCGTTTTTAATACGACAAATTTGTAGCGTAATTAATTCAATGTGCATTGGAGATCGTCCAGTTAGGGTAGATAAACAATTATATAAGAAAGCGAAATCAGAGTTCTTATTTCGTTCAAAGCATTATGTCGAAATGATTGTTCAAGTTCTTCAAGAATGGTATCCAAATGAATATGATATGTTGGTTTTACTTGCCCAAAATGAAATCGCGTTATTTAATGATTTAGCCCAAGACAGTAATTACTACACAAATCATCTTATTGGTTATGGTTTGATAAGTGTAAGTGAAAATGGGTTTGCCTTTAATATTGAATGTATAAAAGATTATCTTCTGCAAAAACATAGATACTCAGAGAAAAATCTTACATACGAGCAAAAAGCATCTGAGGTCTTAGAAAGAAGAACAAAATTAGAACAAAGCCTACGTAAGATCATACATAATCAATTGATAGCAGTATTTGGAAAAAAAGTTGCATTCCAAAAAATTCTAAGCGCTTCAACTGAAAAGCGTAGAGAAGCATTATCAGACAAAGATATGAAGAGCTTGTTTATGAGCGATTCGAGTCCTCTGTATTTTTTAGAGTTGATTAATATAATTAATCGCGAATGGGAGATATATAAAAATATATTTGAACAAGAAAAAAATCGATTACTCTTTATTTTAAATGAGATTAATTCTTTTCGGAAAGATGCTCATTCAAACAATCTAAATGATGATGAATTCACCCAATTACGGTTACATTTAAAAAGCATTGAAGGTATATTATCTGATTGGATTTAATTTTCTCTGAAATGATGTCAAAACAAAACTCGGATCGTTTTGATCTGCGCTTTTTTGTATCCAGTTTTGCCGGGTACGCCATGCATAGTCAGTGTATGAAAACATTGGATGAATTTATCGAAATCGTATAATAAATTACTTTATAACCAAACAACCACCTCCTTTTGACCCCGCCCCCTCTAGCAAGGTATAATTCAAGTATCGAATTACTTATTTATTAATAGCATCAGGAGGAGAACGAATGCGCCAATCCATGCTTACCGAAGAACAGAATCAATTATTGATGGATGAAAAAGAAGCCTTATCCAGTATCCTTCTGCGCCTGTCCAAAATCGAAATCGCCAAAGACAAACTGCCTATCTTGCAAAAAGCAGCCCTGCAACTGGATGAGTTATTTCTCATCGTGGTCGTCGGCGAGTTCAATGCCGGTAAAAGCGCCCTGATCAATGCCATGCTGGGCGAGATGGTGTTGTCCGAAGGCGTCATCCCCACTACTACGCGCGTCACCTTAATCAAATGGGGCGAGTCCAAAAACGAGAAAGTCGTCGATGATGCCTTTGCGGTGGTCAGCTATCCGTTGCCGCTGCTCAAGGAATTAAACTTCGTCGATTCACCCGGCACCAATGCCATCATCCGTCAGCATGAACGCCTGACCGATGAATATGTCCCGCGCAGTGATCTGGTGCTTTTCACCACCTCCGCCGACCGTCCCATGACCGAGAGCGAACGTCAATTTCTGCAACGTATTTTGGGCTGGGGCAAGAAAGTTGTCTTTGTACTCAACAAAGCCGACATTCTGGAAACGGAAAGTTCGCTGCAGCAAGCCCAGGATTTTATCATCAAGAACGCCACCGTAGCACTGGGTGAAGCCCCGGTTTTGTTCCCCGTTTCTGCCCGCATGGCTCAGCGCGCTTTTCTGGCTTCCGATGAAACGGAACGCCAGCGCCTTCGCGACACAAGCCGCCTGGATGAATTAGAAACTTTTATCTCTACCACACTGGATGATACCGAACGATTGCGCCTGAAAATGATCAGCCCCCTGGGTGTGGCAAAGAATCTGATTGATCAATTAGATGAACAGATTAATGCCCAATCGGATGAATTGAAAGAAGACGCGCGTACCTCAGACGCATTAGAGAATACGATCACGGCTTACGAGCGTGATCTGGAAAGTGAATTAGCGCCCCGCCTGGCTGAAGTGGAAAACATACTGCACAAGTTTGAAATGCGCGGCCTGGACTTTTTTGATCGCGTACTGCGCCTGACCAATGTTCACAACCTGGTGCGCGGCGATAAGATCCGCGCGGCCTTTGAAGTAGAAGTGCTTGGCGATGTTTCCGAGCTGATTGATCGGCAGGTGCAGCAGGTTATTGATTGGCTGGTAGAAAAAGATTTGCGCGAATGGCAGCAAGTGATGACCTATCTGCAACGCCGCCAATCCCTTAATCTTTCCCAAATCGTGGGCGGCGCAGGCAACTCGCAGGAAATTCACCGCCGCGAATTGATAGAGAAAGTCGGCCAGAAAATTACCACCATCATTGAAAGTTACGACCATGTCAAGGAAGCCAGTCATCTGGCAGCCAGTGTGGAAACGGCCGTTGCCCAAACCGCCTTGTTTGAGGTTGGTGCAGTCGGTCTGGGTGCGTTGGTTTCAACTGCGCTGCTCTCCTCCGCGTTGGATATCACCGGCATGGTGGCTGCGGGTACCCTGGCCATTGTGGGCTTTTTTGTCATTCCGCATAAACGTAAACAGGCCAAAGAAAACTTCAGGGAAAAAATTGTGGCCATGCGCATCAACCTGAATGAAGCCCTGACGGGTGCCTTTATTGCAGAATCCAAAAACGCAATTGCCCGTCTGCAGGAAAGTATCTCGCCATACACACGCTATGTGCATGCTGAACAGGAAAAGATTCAAACAACTCAAACGCAACTGAATGAAATACGCCAAATCATCTCCGAAATACGCGCTCGGGTTGAGACAACGGTAAAGGAATAAATAATTTTTTATTTATAGTTGTATTAAATTGATCTTTAATTCCCCACTAGCACTTTTCCAAATTCGTTTCACAAAGTTTGGGTGAGCAGCTTTTCCGGGGAATTTTTTTATCCTTGACTTAGAGCTTGCTCTAAGTTATATACTGGAGGCAAGATGGATTTTGAAAGAACAATTCAACAGGTTGCCAATGAAACAGGGATTAGTGAATATACCCTGCGATACTATGAAAAGATCGGATTGATGATGGATATTCATCGGGCAGAAAATGGGCATCGGCGTTATGCTCAGGATGATATCGAGTGGATTAATTTCTTGAAACAATTAAAAGCAACCGGTATGCCGCTGGCTCAGATACAACTTTTTGCTACTTTGAGAAAGCAAGGATTGGGAACATCAAAACAGCGCAGGGAAATGCTGGAAGTTCATCGCGAAAAAATGATACAGAAAATTCAATCTATCAATAAGTGTTTGGATGTTGTGGAATACAAAATTGAACGCCATCGTAGAAATGAGACGAAAGTGGAATCCAAAAACTAATTTACTTTGCAGAGGAGAGGACAATGAGTGAAACAGAAAACAATTGGCTTGAAACCATCCTATTGGAGAATAAAAATTTCAGAAACCGAATATCGACAGAAAACCTTCCGGTAGAACGAACCCCTGGCTCATTGGCTGTCATGACCTGCATGGACCCACGTGTAAATCTGCAGGCCATAGGGATACCAGGATTCAGCGAACAGGGCGAAGGCAGTTCCGCAATTCGCATTATTCGCACAATTGGTGGAATGGCCGATGAGCGCTCCTTGCTGATTGGCATATTCCTGGCCGGTATTCGTGAAATCGCCGTATTAATGCACACCGATTGCGGATGTTGTTTGGCGAATTCAAAAATGGATCTGATTACTTCAAACCTGGAACATAGGTTGTCTGAAACACAATTGCAGCGTTTCAAGGAAAATATCGGAGAACCATTCCAGGAAAAATTGGCTGCTTGGCTAAAAGTATTTGATGACTCACACACTGCAATCAAAAAAGAGATTGCAGCCATTAAATCATTACCATTCATGCCAGATGATATCATCATACATGGCTTGCTATATACGCTGGCTTCCGGGTCAATCGAAGTCGTGTTAAACGGGTATGATGAAAATGACCCGCGTGAATGATTCTTCTGAAAACCATTAATTTATAGATAACTCTGATACGCTAAAATTTGACTTTTGATTACTAATTGGATTATATTTATCTTATATAAACCGGGAGGTATCAAAATGAAAATGAACAAGTTAGCCATCGTTGGCTTTGGATTGATGACCATATTATTGATTGCTGCGTGTGCGCCACAAACGGTGGATACACCTGCAAATGTTGAGCAACCTGTCGAAAATACGACTGTACCCAGCGAGGAACCTGCCCCTGTCGTTGAGGAGCCTGAGGCAACCGCCACAACAGAAGATGCAGCTGTATCCGCGGAAATCGACATGCAAGCATTCATCGAAGGGAAAGTTAACGGTAATCATGAACTTGGCCGTATTTTCAATGCAACCAAAACCCGTGAAGAATGGGAAACCACACTGGACCGCATGATCGGGTACGGCGCCAAAATCAGCGAAGATGAGAAGCAAATGATTATCGATTACTTGCTAAGCCAATAAATATTACAAAATACAAATTAGGTTTACAAAGCGTCTCTTCTCAGGAGACGCTTTTCCATTAAATATCCAGGGGAACACACTCACATAGATTTTAAAAATTTTTATATCCAATTAATATTGGTTTTATTGCTGCCACATGTATAGTGATTTACAATTTGCTTAAAACACGCGCCAGGAAGAAGGTCACTATGTCCCCAAATATTCAAAACAGCCTGATTATGATTGGTTTGCTCTTTTTAGCAATTTTCATTGTAATAGCAATTATTCGCATAATCGCCGGTAAAGGAATAATACTAACCATAACATTTGCGATTATGGTAATCATCATGATTGATGTTGAACTTGGGTTCATTCTTGGTCAGATCGAATTCACGCTCAAAAATATTATCCTGTTATTCAGTCCAGGTATGTTCCTGACGACAATAACCATTCTCCTGTTACATAGGCTCATTGTAATACCGGTGCGTTCATTAATGGATACAACAAAATACCTGGCTGAAGGGGATTTATCCGGAGATGTGTCTTTTTCTAATAAAAATGAAATCGGTCAATTAGCTGCCAGTTTATCCAAAGTAATCGCCTATCAGCGCAAGATGTCCGAGGTAGCCAACCAAATTGCCGATGGCAAATTGGGCATATCAGTAGATGCAAAGTCCGAGATGGATGTACTTGGTCTAGCTTTTCACAATATGATTGACCAACTAAATATCGTAATTCATCAAGTATCTGATAACGCTTCAGATTTACTTGATTCTTCTCAGCTCCTTGCTTCCAGCTCCGATCAAGCCGGAAGAGCAACAAACCAAATTGCCACAACCATTCAACAAGTTGCGCAAGGTACTGCTCAGCAATCTGAATCGCTAACGCAAACAGCTATGTCGGTTAGTCAAATGAACCAAATCATTGATGGCGTTGTAAAAGGGGTGGAAAATCAATCGCGCGCAATTAACAACGTAGCCGATATCACCGGGCAGTTATCAACCATGATTCAGCAAGTATCCTTAAACGCAAAAACAGGCGCCGATGGTTCCGTAGAAGCAACACAGGTTGCCCAGGAAGGTTCACAGACAGTAAAAGAAACCATGCAAGGCATGCAAACCATCCATCTAAAAGTGTCTCAATCAGCTCAAAAAGTTCACGATATGAGAACTCATTCACAACAAATTGGTGTGATCGTAGAAACCATCGATGATATTGCCAGCCAGACAAATCTACTGGCTCTTAACGCAGCCATTGAAGCTGCCAGAGCAGGGGAGCAAGGAAAAGGTTTTGCCGTTGTGGCCGATGAAGTGCGCAAGCTTGCCGAACGAGCCAGTTCATCTGCAAAGGAAATTGGCACACTGGTGAATGATATGCAGCAAACCATCAGCAGTGCTGTTGAGGCAATGAACCAAGGCTCAGAGGAAGTAGAAAGAGGGGTCAATCAGGCCAATCAAGCAGGTCAGGCATTAGATCAGATCATGACATCCGTGGAAAAAGTTAATCAACAAGTGCTCGAGATTTCGACAGCCGCGGTGAAGATGGATGCAATGTCCAGCGACCTGGTTTCCGCAACCGATGCTGTCAGTGAAGTGGTTGAGGAAAATACAGCTGCAATGCAACAAATGAGCACTGGTGCTGAAGAAGTAGATCGCTCCGTTGATACCATCGCCAGCATAAGTGAAGAGAACAATGCCAGTGTTGAAGAAATATCAGCATCAACTGAAGAGATGACAGCACAAGTTGAAGAAGTAACAGCAGCAGCCCAATCTCTGGCAGAGATGGCGTCCTCATTAGAAAACGTGGTTTCGCAATTCAGTTTTTCAACAAACGACGAGTAACATCAAACCGCACATCAATCAATATTATGCCACATGAGATAGGGCGTCCTTTTCGGGGCGCCCTTTTATTTTAAGTTGCCTGCTTGAAACAGCCGTTGCTATAATGGGATTATCGATTCGCTGGATGAAAGGAGTGCTGCATGAATTCTCGGATTAAATGGGGCGTGCTGGGTTTTGCGCGTATCGCCAGAAACAGTGTTATCCCTGCTATCTTACAGGCAAACAACGCAGCGTTTCACGCCATCGCCTCCAGGGATGCCGAAAAGCTGCAAGCCTGTCAGGCACAGTTTGGTCCACAAAAAACCTATCGCAGCTATGACGCGCTGCTGGATGATGCAAACATTCAGGCGGTCTATATTCCCCTGCCAAACAGCCTGCACAAAGAATGGGTGATCAAAGCCGCGCTGAAAGGAAAACATATTTTGTGCGAAAAACCACTCGCACTTAGCGCTGCAGATGCTCAGGAGATGATCGATGTTTGTCAGCTCCAGGGCGTAACCCTCATGGAAGCCTTCATGTACCGATACACTGCCCGCACAAAGCAGGTTCAGGAAATTGTGCAAAGCGGTGAATTGGGTGAAATAAAATCCATCAACTCCACCTTTGGTATCTTGTTAACCAATGAGCAGAGTATCAAATGGCAGCCCGAATTAGGCGGCGGCAGTCTTTATGATGTCGGTTCCTACCCGGTCAATTTTGTGGGTATGCTTGCCCAGGCTGATCCTGTATCCGTTTCGGCCGAATTTGTGATGCAAAACAAGGTTGACAGCATGGCAATCGCCCTGCTTCGCTATCAAAATGGCTTGATTGCCACAGTCAATAGTTGGTTTACGGCTGCGCGTACCGTTGAATCAGCCATCATGGGTACAAAAGGCAAACTGATTGTTCCGGATACTTTCTCGGGAAACGAAGGCAAATTAACCTTGATCACTACCGATAGAGAGCGTAAAATAACAGTACCTGCCAGTGACCGTTACCTGCTGGAAGTGCAGGATTTTTCTGATGCACTATTGCAAAAGCGACCTCCCTTATTCAGCCTGCAGGAATCACTGCGCAATATGCGCGCAATTGACCAGATTCTAGCATGCAAACTATGATATTCAAAATCCATCTGCCAATTGGGTTGCTTATTGATCATTTTTCCGTATAATTAATCTATTATTGATAGTTTTTATTAATGATACACATCGCAATTTTCCCTTATCCATTTAGGCCAACAAAATAAATATTTGAAAACAGCTTGTAGAAATGTTCATTGAAGCCTTGGGCACATCGCAGCATTGAGCATTTTAATTTATCACATTGTTGATAACATGGAGAGAAAACGCGCTTGAGATTCAAGCGCGTTTTCTCATTTCCTATACTTTTGGTCAGTTGTCACCGGCATGGCAGCATCGCTATAATCATCAAACAGGCTCGAAAAAAAGCGAGCCTGTTATTTTATTCATCTGAACACAAAGCCAAAAAAAGAGGAGATTGACAATGGACATGCAATATACACTGAGCAAATAAGCCTGAATCCAATCGAATCACCTATATATGGTAGAGAGCACATCCTCTCTGAGCGATGATTCACTGCTTTGGATTTATGGCAAATCGATAAACAATTCCATATTTGCAGAAAATGCCTGCAATCCATAACGGGAGCAACTATGATGAAAAAACAAAACCTTTCCAATGAAACGACCACACATAACAACCTGACCTTGCGTGAGGTACGTTGGGAAGATCTGGCAGCCATAACGCAATTGATATACGGTGTTTGCGAAGCTGAGGGGGACACTGCAGTCGCCGTCAGTGAAGAGGATTTAAAAAACGAATGGGCATTCGAAGGCTTTGATCCGCAGCAGGATGCCTTCGTCCTGCAAACGACTGAAGGCAAACTAGCCGGTTATGCTGCCCTTTATGATATTGATCAGCATGGTGAATTGAGCGGGGATATTTATTTACACCCTGATTTCGATGCCCACCTCATCGGGCAGAGATTACTGCAAGCCTTACACAAACGCGGCACGCTGCATATCTCCCTGGCACCGGCAGATCAACGGGTGTTTATGCGCACGCCTGTGGATAATCAAAATCAGCTGATCAAAAAACTCTTCCTTAGCGAAGGCTATCAAGCTGTACGCTATCATTGGCGTATGCAAATTGATCTGGCAAACCCGCCCGAATTGAGCGCCCTACCCGATAGCTTGACACTGCACCCATTCATCTGGGAGGAGCATGCCCGGGCTGTCTGGCAGATGCGTAATGAAGCCTTCAAAGAAAATTGGGGCAGCCATCAGTTGAGCTTCGAGGAGTTCAGCTACTTCACCAAAGAAAATCCCGCATACGATCCATCCCTCTGGATGGTATTGTGGGATAGTCAGCAGATCGCCGGCTTTTGCATCAATCACATGCGTATGGGCATTGGCTGGATTCACATCCTGGGCGTGGCACCCACCTGGCGCGGAAAAGGCCTGGGGTTGAACTTGCTGCAGCATTCCTTTGCCGCATTTCACAAACGCGGTATATCCAGCATCGGATTGGGTGTTGATGCCGCCAATGAGAGCGGCGCCACGCGTTTGTATCAGCGGGCTGGCATGCTAACCATCAGCGAATTTGTGACCTTCGAGAAGGAATTGCGCGCAGGAAAGTAAGTGAAAAACTCAGGCACCTTGACTGATTGGTTAAGGTGCCTGATATTGCGTTGCTGCCCGCCCCGTACGTTTGTCTATTCTAGTTCAAGAGAACTTGATGACATTTTAACGTACTTTATTGGACAATCTGGTATTATCAGACCAAGAACAAGTGTCCATATTAATCAAACCAGGACATTTTCATTTACAATAAAATGCAATAAAAGGAAACATTTATGGAAGAAGAAATTCAAACCAATGAACATACTGATTGGCACGTTCCCTGGAGCAAACGGGATGTTTGGTTTGGTGCGGGTTCCCTGATCCTTTATGTGATCGTAATCCTGGCTGCTGGTTTAGCAGTAAATTTGCTGCAATTGAAAATGGATATCGGGGTATTCATTATTCTGAGCGAATTACTGCTCATGCTTCCGGTATGGTTTTTCACCATTCATAAATACAAAATCACCTGGCGTGAAGTCGGCTTTCGGGAATTTTCGCCAAAGTATATTCTGTTGGGCTTTGGTTTGATGTTTATCTATTTGATTTTCAATGCAATTTTCAGTATGCTGGTATTGATCCCACTTGGTAAGACCATTCAGGGCGATTTGTTTGCTCAATTGGCAAAAATAGATTGGTCGGTATGGTTATGGCTGGGCGGAGCATTTGCCGCGCCATTGGCTGAGGAAGTTTTTTTCCGTGGATTTATTTTCGGCGGATTGAAAAACCCTCTGGGCTGGAAATGGGCTGCCGTGATCAGTGGCTTGCTCTTTGCCCTGATGCACATGAATTTAACCACCCTGCTGCCAGCCTTTGTAATCGGCTTTCTCTTTGCATTTCTGTATCACAAAAGCAATTCCATCTGGCCGGGCATTATTATTCATACCACTAATAACCTTATGGCTTTTTTTGCAGTTTCACTGCTGATCAAGTTGGGTGAGATATAAATTGCAAACTGTTCCATCTATCAAAATCTGACGCATATTCCCGTAGAATATAAAAATCTTAACCCAAATTTAATCATAGCATTGTCTATTCAACTACAATAAAATAGAATAATAGTCATGCTGGTATTCTTCTTTTACTATAATCTTCTCAATTGTCATCATATAACAAGTTAGGTAATTTAAAGGGACCTTATGATTAAACCACAAAAACTACAACCGGGCGATAAAGTCGCTACCGTATCCCTCTCCTGGGGCGGACCGGGTACATTCCCCTGGCGTTATGAAGCCGGGAAAAAACAACTCCAGGAAACATTTGACCTGGAAGTGGTTGAGATGCAGCACACCCTCAAGGATGCCGATTGGCTTTCTCATCATCCCCAGGCCAGGGCAGATGACTTGATGGCTGCCTTCTTTGATCCCTCAATCAAGGCCATCATTTCCAGCATCGGCGGGGACGATTCCATCCGTATGCTGCCTTTTCTTGATCTGGAATTGATTCATGACAACCCCAAGATTTTCATGGGCTATTCTGATACAACCATCACGCATATGGCCTGTTTCAAAGCCGGGTTGACTTCCTTTTATGGGCCGTCTATCATGGCAGGTTTCGCCGAAAACACCGGTATGCTCCCCTACATGGTTGAATCCGTACGCAAAACACTATTCTCTACTGATCCGATTGGTACCCTTGCTCCTAATCTGGATGGCTGGACAGTGGAAATGCTGGATTGGGCGGACGAGAAAAATCAATCCATCACCCGTAAGTTAACCCCCGGCACAGGCTGGAAATTCTTACAGGGACAGGGCATCAAACGCGGACATCTGATTGGTGGCTGTTTTGAAATACTCGATTGGCTGCGCGGCACCTCGTTCTGGCCGGATTTGGATACCTGGCAAGATGCCATTCTCTTCCTGGAAACCTCCGAAGAAGCACCCAGCCCTGCTTTTGTTAAATACGGTTTGCGAGCCATCGCTGCGCTTGGTATATTGCCGCGTTTATCGGGTATTCTCTTTGGCCGTCCGGGCGGGCAGATTTCAGTGGATACTTTTGCCGAATACGACCAGGTGTTAAAGCAAATTATTTCAGATGAAAATGGTCTTACGAACCTGCCAATTATCAGCAATTTCGATATTGGCCATACAGATCCAATGATGGTGTTGCCTTACGGAGTACAAATGGAAATTGATTGTGATCAACAACGCATTTCCATTCCGGAAAATGCGGTTGTGGATTGATTAATCCTCAATCCATAAACCAGGAATAGAAAAGGCTTATGCTAAAAATTGACGGAGAGAGAGTATACTTGCGTGACCACAAAGCTAGTGATCTGGATGTGTTCCATGCATGGCTCTCCGATGCTGTGGTTGCAAAGTATCTCTCCTGGCGAACTTACACAAGAGAAGAATCGTTTACTCATTTGGCTCATTCTATAAATGAAAATAATGCAAACCCCAGAACAGATTACTTCTTCGCCCTGGTATTAAACGAAAATGAGCATATCATTGGTGAAGCAGGTTTTACCATTCAAACCCAGACAAAACCAGGTGGTATCGCAGAACTTGGCTATTTTCTTCTGCAATCTTATTGGGGGAAAGGCTATGCCACAGAAGCAGCAAAATTATTAATTGCATACTGTTTCACAGTGCTTAAATTACATAAAGTAACAGCTGGATGTGATGTTGAAAATAGAGCTTCGGAAAAAGTGATGATTAATTGTGGTATGCAGCAAGAAGCCTATCGTAAAAAACAGCGTCTCCTCAATGGCGAATGGCGCGACCGATTGGAATATGCTCTCTTATATGATGATTGGAAGGCGTAAGCTGCTCTGGCAGAGATCAGGGTTTTGAAGAATCCGGCTCGAAAAAAGGGTTCCAATATCGGTCACACTGACCCAATGATCGTGCTGCTAGCTGGTATGTGAATGGAAACCTCTCGACTCTTCGATAAACTCAGCGCAGGTCTTTCTCGGCAAAATTCACCTCGTGGGACTCGATGAACAGACTTTATTGGCAGGTAAAAAAGAGAGGTAATCAATGGGAACCTGGGGATATCAACTGGAACAGGATGATTTTGTTCACGACGTGATGTGGGAATTCGATCAACATCTCAAACAAAATCAAAACCTACAACAAACAACGGAATTATTAATTGAAACCTACAAAGAAATTCTGGACGACCCTGACGAGGGTCCGTTATTCTGGATTGCCCTGGCCGGTATGCAATGGAAATACGGAAAAGTGCATAGCAACGTTTTTGCGCAGGTAATAAGCGATTTTGATAGAAATGCCGGGCTGGAACGTTGGAAAGAAATCGGTGAAACGGGGTATACCAGAAGAAAAAATGTCATCACTAATTTTGTTGAGAAAATTTCCGTAGATAATCCAAAACCAAAGAAATTACCTAAAATCGTGGTACGTAAACCTGTTTACAAAGCAGGGGATTGTCTATCCATCAACCTACCAAACGGTATGTATGGTGCAGCATTGGTTTTATCTGCTGATCATTCAGATATTGAATATGGACAGAATCTGATTGCTTTGCTCAATTATATGGAAAAAGAAGAACCCAATTTATCCGTTTTCGAAAAACGAGATTGGTTAATGCTCACACACCATAATTACGAAAACAAACCTGATATCGGTTGGTATACCGCTCCCGGTCATCGCAGTGTCAAGTCGAAATTTTATCTACTTGGTAATATCCCCATAGTACCCGATGATCCACAGCAAAGTAACAGTCTGATTATTTGGAATCATCTCGGTAATCAAATCATTTATCAGCGAGATTGGGATCAAACCCATTGAGAATCAAGTATAGAAAAGAAATCCCTGCTTTTTTAATTCAATCCAGCGCGTAGCTGATACTCA
This sequence comes from Chloroflexota bacterium, assembly GCA_016838895.1. GTDB lineage: Bacteria > Chloroflexota > Anaerolineae > Anaerolineales > Anaerolineaceae > UBA5203. The sequence continues at coordinate 11,751 of JAEKNU010000034.1, read as the reverse complement.
CTTCAGCCTTGACGGATATCTGCCCCAGGCTAATGGGCTCATTCCCTTCCAGACTGCTGTAGGCATTACTGTTGGTCTGATTCTGTACCGTGTTTTGCGTCCACAAATTTGAGTTGTTGCTGCCATAATACCAACCGTTATAATACGACCAGCTATTCTCATTAATATTTAGCACACAACCAATGTCTGTTCCGGCACTGTTGGCCAAGGCTTCAGCTTTTTCACTGGCCGCCTTTACTGCCAGATCACGTGCTTCATCACGATATTTTCTTAATTCCGTTGTATAAAACTGTACGTCATTCACCTGATTTGCACCGACATTGAGCGCCGCTGCCACAACATCACTGGTCTTGTCCACCTCTCGCACGGTGACAGCAATGGTATTGTAAATGCGATAACCCTTGATATGCAAATCATCATAATCTTCATATACCGGATTAATAACATACATATCCGTGCTGATATCTTTTGCTTCAATGCCGATTCGTTTTAAGGCAGCCTTGATCTCCTGAATCGCCAAATTATTGGCGCTCTGTGCAGCTCTGACCGACTTTCCATTGGTCTGCACACCCAACTCAACCCGCGCGCGGTCGGGGGTGACATTGATCAATGCCGTGCCGCTAACCTGCACGCTGCGGCTGGGATTACAGGCTGGCACTTCATCCGCTGATGGGGTTGCCAAAGTGGCTGCCCGGGCATCATCCGCATTGCCGCCCATCAATAAGATAGACAAAACCAGCACACCTGCCAGTACTATATTTACAGATCGAGATATGTTTTTCATGAAAAACTCCTTTGTGTTTTACATGATCATATCCCGCTATAAAGTTATTATGATGTCAGAAGAGCGTCAGTTTAGGGGCAATCCGTATACAATGGCAGCATCATCCGAAAGGTTGTGCCCTGTGCGGGTTGACTTTCAACCTCAATAGAACCAGTCTGTGCTTGCAGCAAAGCGCGCGCAATAGCCAATCCCAATCCGGCACCACCGCCCTGCCGATTGCGTGATGCTTCCACACGATAGAATCGTTCAAAGATATAAGGTTGATGCTCGGCAGGAATGCCTGGGCCATCATCATGTACACTGCAAGACAGCATGCGGGCGCTTTGTTGAATTTCAATCGTTATCTGGCCGCACTGCGGACTATAGCGGATGGCGTTCTGTAATAGATTATCCAGCACCTGTGCCAGACGGTCTTTATCCCCCAACACACATCCGTCATCAGATTTTGCCAGAAGGATTTTTATCCCACGTTGATCCGCCAGCGCCTGCAATAAATTACAGCGCTGTTGTACCAGTTCGGCCAATACAAGCGGCTGACAATCCAGCTTCAACATCCCCGAGCTGGCGCGCGTCAGAATTAATAAATCATTGACCATGCGAATCAGGCGTTCCGTCTCGGATTGCATGGCACTCAATAAGGCACCACGTCCTTGCAGGTCGTCCATGGCGCCATCTTCCAGGGTTTCCACCGTGCCTTTAATCACCGTTAATGGGGTACGCAATTCATGCGCCACGTCCGCTACAAAAGCGTCTTTGGACTGGTCCGATTGCCGTAAATTATTGACCATCTGGTTGAACACCTGCCCCAATGTATGCAACTCACGGATGTTTCCCGGCACTTGAACTTCCTGCTGCAAATCTCCGCCGCTAACCTTTTGGGCGCCCTGACTGATCACCTGCACAGGTATCGTTATGCGCCGGGCAAGCAGCGTCCCGGCAAACAAGGCTAATAAAATCGCCAAAATTGCCGCCCCTGCCAACTGCACAAAGAAACTGGTCGGCAATCCACCGGTCGGAAGCGGGGATGCCAGATAAACCAATCCACTTGCTTCCCCCGCCAAATTAAATAAAGGGACCGCCACATATAATACCTTGTGTTGTTCCGGCAAAACTTTGCGCACTGCACTGGCTTCCACTCCCTGCATTGCAGCAGCAATCTCCTCACGCAGCATCAACACATCCGGGGGCACAATGGAATAATTATCTGCCATGGAAAGCTGAACATTCGTATCCGCTGCTAAGGGTAATCCAATCAATACCGCACCCTCATTGCTTAATACGCGTGTGTGAATCCCCGGCATGGCATTTGAGGTTTGCATATAGGGTTCAGTCAATCCCAATTGGGATGAAAGTGCATCCGGCGCTGAGGCAATGATTCTGGCTTGCGCCAGCAAATTTTCGGTTTGCGTATCAATATAAAGCTGCTCGGCAGTGCGCCAAAAGAGGAATCCGGCCAGCCCCATTCCGACCAGCATGATGATCAATCCATTTAGGAATAAACTTGTGCGCAAGGATTGCTGCTTCATGATTTCAACATCCGATAACCTACACCCCGTACCGCTTCGATGCAATCCGCCTCGGTACTGACATCACGAAGTTTTGCCCGTAGGCGCTTCATGGTGCTGTCCACTGCACGCGGCTCTCCGGCAAAGTCATACCCCCAAGCAGTTTCCAGCAATTGTTCGCGAGTAAGCACCCGGCCTGAATTTTGCAGTAAGATAATGAGTACATCAAACTCCAGTCGTGTCAAAGAAACCAGATCTTCCCCAATAAGCACCTGTCTGCTTTCCGTGTCAATCTGCAATCCACCCGGACCCGTTAGTATCTTATTTGTCTGTCCTTCTTTCTCACTGGATTGCGTGCGTCTTAACACCGCCTTAATGCGCGACATTAACTCGCGCACACTGAAAGGCTTGCAGACGTAGTCATCCGCACCAAGCTCCAACCCCACCACACGGTCCACTTCCTCGCCGCGCGCTGTAATCATGATCACCGGAGTCTCACTGGTTTTGCGCAATTCACGTACCACATCCAGTCCGTCCATCTGCGGCATCATCACGTCCAACAGAATCAAATCAGGTTTGGATGCCTGAATCTGGCGCATGGCTTCCCCGCCGTCCGCAGCCACAAACACCTCGTACTTTGCCTTGCGCAGGTTATACGCCAGCAAATCCGAAACCGCTTTTTCATCATCCACAACCAAAATCTTTGTAGTCATCTAGAATAAGTATAATATTTTTATATGGCAATTGTGTGTCAGAAAGAGTTTGAAAACACCTTTTTCATTGGCATCAATCCATACCTGACATATAATTATCTTCAGGGAGAAACATAAAATGGAATTTCAAATGGATGGATATTGCGGATTATATTGCGGGGCCTGCCCTGCCATACTGGAAACAACATCAGGTAAAAAAGACACCTGTCATGGCTGTAAAACCGATCACACGGCAGATCATTGTGCCGCATGTGAGATCAAAGCCTGTGCCCAACAAAAAGGATATCGTTTTTGCTACGAATGTAGTGAAGTAAAGTCGTGCGAAATGCTTAGAACATTCATGTTTGATGAAAGATATCCTTACCATCTCAGCGTAATGAAAAACATGGATGCAATCCAACAAAATGGTGTAACGGTTTGGCTGGCAGAACAGGAAGTGCGCTGGCAGTGCAAACACTGCGGTGGTTCCTTCTCCTGGTGGGATGAAACCTGCCCGCAATGTGCAAAACCTGTGGCAAGTTATAAAGCCGATTTATAACCAAGCCGTTGGTTTAAATTAGCGCACTCCAAAAATTGTTCAGGAAGATACAATGCCATTAGAAATAAAATCAGCGATAGATATTCCCGATTCACATATTGATTTACTTAGTGACCCAGTTTGTGTTGTACTGGTTACAATTATGCCTGACGGCCAACCACAGGCTTCGGTCGTTTGGTGCAATTATGATTGCAAAACCATCAATATCAATACAATCCTGGGAAGATTGAAAGAAAAAAATATGAGGGCGCGTCCGATGGCTACTATCATCGCGGTTGATCCAAAAAACCCATACCGCTATCTTGAAATCCGAGGCGCTGTTGAGGAAATCACTACCCAAGGCGCAATTGAACACCGTAACCAATTGGGCGAAAAATATTTAGGTATATCAAATTATTATGGTGAGACAGGTGTTGCACCTGATGAAACCCCTCAGAATCAAAAACGAGTGATATGCAAAATTAAACCTATAAAAATAATCACAGTGAATCATTGAACAACTCTCAAATATGTTGGATTGGTTCATAGCAACACGATGGAACCAAACTTAAAAAGTGTTTTGTAATTTCCTCACATTGTCCAGTGGAGGTTCTGCAATGATGATCCAGACTCATTTACCGGCTCAACATCTATCCAAATCCGTATACTTCCTGCCTGCTGAAGGTGGCAATGTAACCGTATGCGCAGGTAAAGACGGCGCCATGATTGTGGATATACCACAGGTATCAGAGGTAGCCCGAGTACAGGCAGCGCTTGATCAACTGAAACCGGGCCAGTTCAACTTTATGGTCAATACCCATGCACATGGGGATCACACCGCCGGGAACACATTGCTCGGTGAACAGATGCCGATCATTGCCCACAGCAATGTGCGCAAAAGGCTGCAGGAAGAATATCATATCAATGTTGGTATTCAGGCATCCTTCCCGGCCCAACCCGCCAGTGCTCTGCCCCGATTGGTATTCGAAGATCAATTAACCCTGTATCTGAACAACGAAGAAATCCGCCTGATCCATTTTCCCGCCGGTCATTCCGACAGCGACATCATCATCTGGTTTACACATGCCAACGTAGCACATCTGGGTGATATGTTTTGGCCTGAAATGTTCCCCTTTGTGGATGTAGCAAACGGCGGTTCCATTGAGGGGCTCATTCAAAACGTACAGCAGTTACTAAAATTGCTGCCTGCCGATATTCAGATCGTCCCCGGTCATGGCCCGCTGAGTGATATATCAGGATTGCAAACCTTTCTGCATATGATTCAGGAAACAACCAAAACGATTCGCGCCCAACATAAAGCCGGAAAAAATCAGCTAGATATTACCGCAGCCATCTCAGCAAACTGGCAAACCTTGGGCACAGCATTTATTTCGGCCTCTGCCTGGGTGGAAATTGTGTTATTCAATGCTTCAGAAAATAATTTCTAGTAGAATTTTATTTCATTTGGGAAGACAATAAATGATTAAATCAGATGTATTTCAACGTAGTGCTGGGGCAATAGATGAGATGGAAGGTCTGACGCCCGCGGTATATAATCTTGTTTTAGGCATGGTATTAGTCTGGGGTTTTGCCCTGAACTATATGATGGTCAGATATATTCCGGTAGCCCTGATTGAAAATATCAATCCCCTGGTTTTCTTTTTGGCTTATTTTGGTTCCTGTCTGGCGGGTATCGCCATTTTCCGAAAATCAAGCAATCCTGTCATTAGTTTCATTGGCTACAACTTCATTGTGATCCCCTTTGGATTCATAATCAATCTGATTGTTAGTCAATATGATTCGACAATCGTGCTGGATGCGGTACGTATTACCGGATTTGTCACCTTATTAATGATGGTGCTGGGAACCGCTTTTCCAACATTTTTTGTGAAAATCAGAAATACATTATTCTTCTTCCTGCTAGGTGTGATCATTATTGAAGCAGTCGAGGTTTTTATTTTTAATGTGCATCACGGCATCATTGACTGGATCGTAGCGCTCATCTTTTGTGGTTACATCGGCTATGATTGGGCGCGCGCCAATGCCATCCCCAAAACCATGGATAACGCGGTAGACAGTGCCGCAGCGATTTACATTGACATTATTAACCTCTTCCTGAGAATTTTAAGAATACTAGGCCGAGGAAAACGCCGAAGATAGAAGAATATAAAAGAGGCTGCTGGTTAGTCAGCCTCATTTATATTCTATATGCAACTTTTATTTGAATGTGTTCTAAATATTGTACAATAAATTAACTGCTATCCACATAGCCGTATTTCTGTTGATTCTTAACCAATCTATTATCTTCCATATTCATTGCAGCAAAAAGATATTAAGAAGGCCCTCATGAATTTTGATCTAACCACATTAACAATTATTGTTACAATCATTCACTTTTTGCAGGCAATCATTCTATACATCCAATATCGGTTGGATCATACATACCGCGGCTTAGGTCACCTGACAGTCGGTAGTTTATTTTATGCATTTGGCTTTCTCTCTGGTTTTTTAAGAAATATTCCTGATTTTGTTCAAATTTCAACAATTCTTAGCAATTTCTTCTTCATTGTAGGTATGACCATTGCCCTTATTGGTATTCAGCGTTTTGTGGATAGAAAAATTCCTTTACGCAGGTTAATTATTTTTTGCGCACTGATAATGTTCATTGCCATATATGCCACAATCATAAATGATGATCCAATAATTCGTAGAGTAAACATCTCAACTGGTATTGGTTTACTATCAATCACGATAGCATGGAGTTTGCGTAACAACAGCATTCGGCACATTGTAAAATCGGCTAATTTTCTGGCTACAGTTTTCTTTATTAATGGATTAATTTTATTTTGGCGCGCAATTTCTCCGGTATTTAGCCAAACCGGTTGGATCATCTTTTCCGACAAATGGGTTGCTACATCAACATACCTAGAAGCGATGATCATGAGCACTTTCTGGACATTTGGTGTCATCATTATGATCAATCAGAGATTGATCATCGAAAATCGTGAAAGTCTTCGCAACCAGGAATTGATCTTTGATACCAGCCCTGATGCCATTCTCATAACCCGCTTATCAGATGGAATGCTCGTTGGGTTAAATGACAGCTTTTCCAAAATGACCGGATACACAAAAGAAGAAGTGATTAATAAAACATCGGTGGAAGTAAATATTTGGTATAACAAAACAAACCGTCAGCAATTTGTTGACCTACTGTTGGAATTCGGAAGTATTGAAAACCATGAATACACTTTTTTAAGAAAAGATAAATCAAAATTATTTGGACTAATCTCCGCCAGATTGATTCAGCTTCAAGGTGTTCCTCATATTATCAGCATTACACATGATATAACGAGTCGCAAATTAGCGGAAGAAAGATTCCGCATGCTTTTTGAGTTATCCCCCATGGGCCTCTCCCTGGTCGACTATGATACCGGAATGCTTTTGGAAGTAAACAACACTTTATTAAAATTAACTGGATATACCAGAGAAGAATTATTACAACAAAGTCATTGGGATATTACACCAAAAGAATACTACAAACTTGAACAAACCATAAAAAATGATATTCAAAAAAATGGAAACTTTGGTCCCTTTGAAAAAGAATACACTCACAAAGATGGCTCTCGAATTCCCATCTCAATCAGTGGTGTTTTATATACCGATATATCTGGTAAGCGCATTAATTGGGGATTTATAGAAGATATAACGGAACGCAAAAAATTACAATCAGAATTAAAAAAGCAAGCTACAACGGATGAATTAACAGGCTTAATGAACCGTAGACGCTTTATCGAAATCGCTCGAAAAGAAATGAAGCGCTCTACACGTCATGAGCACCCATTAACAATTGCCCTTATTGATTTGGATGAATTGAAATCTATCAATGACGTATATGGGCATGCGGTTGGAGACCAGGCCATAACTCTTTTTACGAAACAGTGTATGATGAATCTACGTGAAATTGATATATTTGCACGTTATGGAGGCGATGAATTTGCTTTGCTTCTTCCTGAAACAGATATAGATCAAGCCTATGTGGTCATTGAGCGTATGCGTCAAATTATATGTGAATCAAAGTTAATTGCAGACGATACAGAGCTTTCAATATCAATGAGTGCCGGAATAGCAACAATGCATAATCAAAACATCTCGTTGGATGAATTGTTGAACCGTGCTGATGAAGCGCTATATATAGCAAAAGCAAATGGGAAAAATCGTATTATGGTCGATGAATCCTACCTCGATCAATAATCCCTGATAAAACGAATTCGCATTATATTATTAGTACAATTCTCATTTACGGAAAAACAAAAATCAAAGGGAAATTAATTAAAACATGAAATCCGCAATACAAGAAATTACGCCCTATATTTACGGCACCACTCGTCTGGGCCATGCAGATGTTCCTTATCCGCAAAGGGAGAAAATCGCCCAATCTGCTATCGATGCTGGTGTTTGGTTTCATACCTCCAGACAATATGATGATGCCCTTGAAGTGCTGGGGAATACCTTCAAAAATAATGCCGGGAGTATTCCAAAACTGATTGTAAAAATTGGTTGGGACAACGTATCACAACTACGCAAGGTACTTGAAGAGAATCTTAAACCGCTTGGTGTAAATAGCATTCAATTGGGACAGCTATGTTTGGGTGGACAATTGGCTGAAGATTTTGCCAATGGTGGAGATTGCTATAAAGAATTTCAGGCCTTAAAAGATGAAGGACTTGTGCAGGGTTTTGTTGTAGAAGCTTTTCCTTGGTCATCTTGGGCATCATTAAAAGCATTACAAGCTGGCTACACCCATGACATCATTGATGGATTTATTTTTTACCTGAATCCATTACAGCGCTTTGCCTCAAATGCACTCTGGGATGAAATCCATGCCAGACAGCAACCCATCATCGGTATGCGTACTATCTCCGGGGGACCAGTACATAAATTGCGTGATGTCCCTGGATTTGCCTGGAATAAATATCTGCAAGCGCGTGCTGTGCAAATTGCTCCAATTTTTGAGAAATCAGGCATTCAAAGCTGGACAGAATTTTGCGTCCAATTCGCTCATAGTTTTCCACTTCTACAAGCAACGGTTGGTTCAACCAGTAGAGAAGAGAACTTGAATGAATACATCGCAGCCACTAAGGCCGTGCAGCCTTTGCCTGAAGATATTATCTCTGAAATTCAGGCCATTCAATATCAATGGTCAAATGAATTTGATATGCAGGCGGCGCCTGGCACAATATAGCTTTACTTGTATATATACTGATCTATTGATAAATAGATCAGTATTGTTCAATATTTGATACAAAATCATAAATCATCATGCCATCTGAATCGTGAAACTTTATATTCGATAGGGATAATAAATCTACTAAAAAAAATTTATATCATCCGTGAACATAACAGAATCAAAAAAACAACAGAATCCTCATTGTCCTCCCATTATAGAATCATCAACCAATATGCGGTGAAACAATTATTAGAGGAAACATGTCAAAGCATACTGGTAGCCATACCCCATTATTGGAAGCATTAAACGATTCCACATTATCAACTATTTTCCAATCATCAAATCATGCTATTGTCATAGCCAATAAAGAACTGCAAATCAATTTTATCAATCAGAGTGCTGCGGATCTATTTGGTTACTCCACTGATAAAGCGATAGGGTTACCTCTCACAAAAATTGTTACTATAGATAACATTTCCAAATTATCAAAGAAACAACTCACCACAATTCGTCAGATCAAAGCATTCCATCAAGATGGATCAGATTTTGTTGTTGATGTACAAATTAGCAAAACAAATGTTAATAAGCATCAATATTTTTCATTATTATTTCGACGGATTGATGAAAAAAAAGTCATTCAAAACAATGATCAAAAAGCCTTCACAAAGATTAAAATCGCTTTGGAGAGTATGACAGATGCCGTCTTCATTTCAGATGTGAATGGGGAGATCATCGAATATAATTCTGCCTTTGTGGCTTTCCACAAATTTAAAAACAAACAGGAATGTAAAAGACTTCTGTCAGATTATTTGTCTTGCCTTGAATTTTTTACACTTGATGGAAATTCCCTGCCTAACGATCAAGGGTTTATTTCCAAAGCATTACGAGGAGAAATTGGCACAAATGAAGAGTGCAGGTTGTTACGAAAAGACACCCACGAAAGTTGGATCGCCAGTTTCAGTTATGCACCAATTCAGGATGAGCGAGGAGAGATTGTTGGATCAGTGCTGGTTGGTCGCGATATCACGAAACAAAAGCAAGTAGAAAGTAAATTGCGTGAGAATGATGCCAGGTTTCGTTCCTTTTTCCATGAAAATCAAGCCGTTATGTTATTAATTGATTCGCAAACACAAACCATTGTTGATGCAAATCCTGCTGCGTTTTCTTTTTATGGCTGGTCTAAAGAAGAATTTTTATCAAAAAGGATTCACGATATAAACACCCTGAACGATGACGAAACAAAAAATGAAATGCAAAGGGCATTATCAGAACAACAAAAATACTTTGAAGCGCGTCATCAATTGGCAAATGGTGAAATCAAAGATGTAGAAATATTTAGTGGCCCAATTCAACATCTAGGAAAATCACTGTTGTATTCCATCGTTCATGACATAACATCCCGCAAACAGGCGGAAGAAGCCAAAGGCGAGATGGAAATGATGTATCAAGCGTTGGTTGAACAAGCCAGCGATGCATTTTTTGTGCATGATTTTGATGGAAAGTTTGTACAGGTCAACCAGCAAGCCTGTCAAAGTTTAGGGTACAGCAAGAGAGAATTATTGAGCATGTCGGTAACTGATGTTGAACTGGATTTTGATTTAGCCGCAGCTCAAACAGAATGGGCAAAAATAGAACCCGGTGTTCCATTTACTTTATATGGGCATCAAAAACGTAAAGACGGTTCCATTTTCCCGGTAGATGTACGTTTTGGATGCGCAATTTGGAAGGAAAAAAAACTCTTTCTGGGATTGGTTAGGGATATCAGTGCAAGGGTACAAGCCGAAAAAGAACTGCGTGAAATCCAGGTTCGTTTTCAAACTGCCTTTGAATATTCAGCAGTAGGTGTCTGTATGACTGGTATTGATGGAAAATTTAATGTGGTTAACCAGGCATTCTGTGAAATACTAGAATTGCCAAAAGAAAAAATCGAAAGTAGACACTTCAATGATTTCACCCATCCAGATGATATTGAAATCGGAAAAGAAAAACTTGAATCCATGCTCGCAAATAAAATTAAATTTGCCGCTTTTGAGAAACGTTACTTGAAACCCGACGGAAAACCTTTTTGGGTAAATATCACAACGGCCTTATTGCGAGATGAACATGATCAGCCCTCCCATTTTATCAGCCAGATACAGGACATCTCAATTCGTAAAGAAGCCACGGATGCCATTAAGAAACATCGCCTCGCATTGCAACTATTTATCGAATATGCCCCAGCAGCAATCGCCATGTTTGATACAAATATGGTTTATATCTCTGCCAGTAAACGTTTCATGATGGATTACAATCTTGGTGATCGGGAAATAATTGGTAAATCGCATTATGAAATATTCCCTGAGTTACCTGAACATATAAAAGAGACCCATAAACATTGTCTGGCAGGGGCAATAGAATCATGTGAAGAAGATCCATTCCCTCGAATAAATGGCGAACTGGATTGGATACATTGGGAAATGCATCCCTGGTATGAAAATGAAAAAGACATTGGTGGCGTAATTTTATTTTCTGAAGTGATTACTGAAAGAAAACACACAGAAAAACGCATACGTTCGCAGGTACAACGCCTGAAGAGCTTACGCTCCATTGATATGGCAATCATCAATAGTTTTGATGTCAGTACAATGTTAAATGTGTTACTTGAATCACTTAAAACAAGTTTAGAGGTCGATGCAGCAAATATTCTGCTACTGGAACCTATCACAAATACGCTTGAATTCTCTGTTGAACGGGGTTTTTATACAAAAAATGTTGCTGACTTCAATCTTCCATTAGGGAAAGGGTTAGCAGGTCAGGCTGCCCTAAATCGAAAAACAATTCATATACCTGATCTGGCACAAGTAGACCAGCAATTAACCCGTCCCTGGCTTATTTCAGAAGAAGGCTTTCAGAGTTATTTTGGTGTACCATTATTTGTAAAAGGGAATTTAAAAGTATCATCTCAATAAAGCGGGGCAAACGAAAAAGAACTGAAGCCTATTAATTTTTATCATAGGCTGTTAAAA
>JAEKNU010000033.1 GCA_016838895.1 Chloroflexota bacterium | reverse complement strand
AATTTTAACAGCCTATGATAAAAATTAATAGGCTTCAGTTCTTTTTCGTTTGCCCCGCTTTATTGAGATGATACATATAATGGATTTAGTTTTTACTTTTTATCGGTATTAGCGGAGGTTTTCATTATATGTTGTCAAAATTTTTACAATGGGTTCGCAGCAGTATTCGCCGCAGATCAGCCTTATTAATTCTTTTGATAATGTCATTTTTACTGGCCATTTTTATCGTTGTTGATGTACAGGTTCAGCGACACAATACAGAAGAAGCATTACTGGCCAAAGGAAAAATGATTGCATCCACCGGTGCAGCCATATCCCAGCATATCCTTGAGGAAGCCATCAGTACGGGTACACTGACCGAAGCGCAGGTTTTTGACACAAATTATATTCCAATTCCTGATACGGATCCCCAAAAATATCATACCTCATATGATTTCTATACAGACGAACATGCTGTAAAGATTCAGGATGGATTTTTACAGGATTCTGATATTTCTTTTGCGATTATGGTAGATATTAATGGATATTTACCAACACATAACACTATCTATGCCATGCCGTTAACCGGTGATGTAGATATTGATTTGATCAACAATAGAACCAAACGAATTTTTGATGATGAGACGGGCTTGGCTGCCGCACAAAACCTGGAACCTCATCTGCATCAGATCTATTATCGTGATACGGGGGAAGTTATTTGGGATATTTCCTCACCAATCATAGTAAATGGCAAACATTGGGGAGCATTCCGCGTTGGGCTGTCATTATTGCAAGTAAATAAACAATTATCTGCAATTACCTGGAGAATGTACATTGCGGCAGCATTTATGATTCTAGCAATTTTTATTGCGGCATTCTTTGTGACCCGCCCGATGACGTTGATTAATGATCTCAGTCAAATGGCTGATAAAATCGCGATTGGCATTACACCAGAACCATTCCAAATCGAACGCCTAGATGAACTAGGGCGTCTTGGAGATGCCTTTAACAAGATTATTGAATATCATCAAAGTATGACGTCTGCAGCGGAAAGTATCTCGAACGGTGATTTATCCATCAAGATAGCAGCAAAATCTAAAAATGACAATCTTGGAAACGCTTTTATTAATATGGTAGAAAGCCTACGACAAAGTATAAAGGCACTTGAAAAAGAACGTTCATTATTACAAACCCTGATCGATTCATCAGCAGACATGATCTATTTCAAAGATCATAAAAGTCGTTTCATTCGTATTAGTCAATCCCAGGCAAATCGCTTTGGCTTAGTTGATGTTGCCCAAGCTGAAGGTAAAACAGATTTTGACTTCTTTTCCAAAGAGCATGCATTGAATGCATTTACAGATGAACAGAATATTATTCAAACCGGTAACCCCATTATTGATATAGAAGAAGAAGAAGTCTGGCCTGACGGGCACAAAAACTGGGTTTCGTCTACAAAAATGCCCTTTTACAATGAAGATGGACAAATTATCGGTACTTTTGGTATCTCCCACGACATTACAGAACGTAAAACAATGGAAAATAAATTGCGGGATAGCAGAGACAAGATGTTGCATGAAATTGAACAACGCAAGATTATGCAGGAATTATTAAATACTGAAAAAGAGATACTTAATACAACATTGATGAGTATTAATGAAGCTGTCATCGCCACAGACCATGAGGGTTTGGTAACTTTTTTCAATAAAGCAGCTGAATCAATCGTTGGTTATGCTAAAAATGAAGTCCTCGATTTTCCAATTGCTACAGCTTTTAAAATTCTTAATCCTGAATCTGAAGAAAAAATTGAAAATGTGATTGAGTACTTGTATCAATTGGAAAAGTTGCAGAAAAAGGCTGCCTCAGGAAAATCGCCAATATTGATTACTAAATCAGGTGATAAAATCATCGTTAAAGGTAGTATTTCAACCATATTTACTTCTGAAAAATCAATCAAAGGCCATGTTCTGGTATTCCAGGATGTTACACAAACGCAAAAACTTGAAACCCAAACTGCGTTATCACTAAAAATGGAATCCATTGGTCAAATGGCTTCCGGAATTGCCCATGAAATTAACACACCAATTCAATATGTTGGAGACAATTTACGCTACCTGAACCGTTCATTTGCAAAAATGATCACTGCTATTGATACTTATCAGCAATGGTTACAATCTCATACGGATGTGTTGTATTCTCAATCAGAACTGGCATCCCTGCTGGATAGCACTGATCCGAAGAAATTACAGATGTATATTAAAGAAAGCCCTGTTGCCATAGATGAATCTTTGTCTGGCGTCGAGAGAGTTCGAAAAATTGTATTAGCTATGCGTGAATTTTCTCATCCCTCATTGAAGGAAAAAAGGTTTTCAGATATTAATCATGCGATCGAAACCACTGTTACAATTTCGCGAAACGAATGGAAATATGTAGCAGAACTGGATATGGATCTGGACCCGGAATTGCCATTAGTAAATTGTCAGATTGATGAGATTAATCAAGTGCTTTTAAATATGTTGATTAACTCAGGACATGCTATAAAAGAGGTTGTTGACCAAAATCCGGAACTAAAAGGGAAAATTACCATTCAAACCCGTATACATGAAAATTGGGTACAAATCATACTTACAGATACAGGTGCTGGAATTCCGGATGCCCTCATAGGCAGGATATTTGATCCTTTCTTTACAACAAAAGGAATTGGTGAAGGTACTGGCCAAGGGTTATATCTGAGCCATAATATTATTGTCAACAAACATTCAGGGCGTATTTCCGTGGAGTCGGAAGAAGGAAAAGGAACAACTTTTCTGATTGAATTACCTATAGATCCTGATAGGGGTGAAAATGAAAACGCATAAGATATTATTTGTTGACGATGATGAATTAATCCTTAAAGGCTTGTCGCGCGTTATTGATGAATACTCGGCATTTTGGGATACTGAATATGCAAAATCAGGAAAACAAGCAATTGCAATGCTTCAAAACAGTCAATTCGATGCGGTCATCACAGATATGCTCATGCCAGTTATGGATGGCTTGGCATTATTGGAGACTGTAGCCGAGACTCACCCTGGTGTTTTGCGCTTCGTTCTATCTGGAAACACCAATGATATTCAGGCAGTAAAATCTGCTTCTCTGGTTCATCAAATGTTCCCAAAACCAAGCGAGATGGAGTTCATATTTAGAATAGTTGAACAAGCCTGCCGTCTACGAGATTCACTCAGCGACCCAAAATTGGTCAAGGTAATTACCAGTATAAAATCATTACCTAGTCCACCTGAATTATATTATCAATTAGTAGAAGAACTTTTAACTGAGGAACCAAATTTACGAAAAGTCGGCGAGATTGTTGCCAAAGATACTGCTATGACTGCAAAAATGCTGCAATTGGTAAATTCTGCCTTCTTTGGACTTGCTGATGAAATAAATAATCCCCAAAGAGCCGTTACTCTGCTGGGCATTAATACAACAAAAGCGCTTTTACTGAGTGCACATGTATTTTCGGAGTACGGGAAAAAGAAAAGCATTCCTCAAACCATAAAAAATCTCTGGAATCACAGTATGATGGTTAGTAATATTGCCAGGAAAATTGCCCTTGATTTTGGTTTATCTGTTGAAGAGCAGGAGAATGCACAGGTCGCAGGTATTCTACATGACATTGGTAAATTGTTGCAAATAAAGCTGCCTGAATTTTCCAAAGTGCTTCGTTTTTACAGTGCTCGATTACCTTTGAAAATAGAATATGAATACCTGAGCACTTCACATGCAGAAATGGGTGCGTACTTGTTGGGTATTTGGGGAATTCCCGATGCAATTGTAGAAGCAGTCATGTATCATCACATTCCATCCAAACAATTAAATACAACAAAGAACGCACTTACTGCCGTTCATATCGCAAATGGGCTGCTTAATATGCACTATTTCAAGGAACTGGACAAACCTGAAGAACATCTTGATCTATTATATTTGGAGCAGGTAATTGAATTAACACAATTGGATGAGTGGATACAGTATATCTGTGAGATTATTGATAAAGGTTAATATTAATAAACGCTCTGTCAGTATTAAAACATCACACCCCATTGAGCCTATGGCTCAATGGGGTGTATCTTATTTATCTAGTTATTTACCCTAATTGCGATTTTAATTTTTCCGCAGTTTCTTTAAACGTCTCCAGGCGTTGACGTTCCTTATCAACCACCGCCGCAGGAGCTTTCTGCGCAAATGGACTGGATAATAAACCTTCCAGGCGCTTGATCTGCGATACCGTTTCAGCCAATTCAGTCTGCATACGCTCATTTTCGGCAACCTGGTCCACCATGCCTTCCAATGGCAAATAGATTTCCACAGCTGAAACTACCATTGATACCGCCTCACCCGGAATTTCACCAGCTTCTTTGCGAATCTCCAGCAAGGTCAGCTCCAAATGACTCAATGCAGCAATCGATTCGCGCTGCTCGTCAACCACCTCATAACGATTCCCTGCCACGATAATCGCTGGAATTTTCTTACCAGGTGGAATTTTCTTTTCAGCCCGTGCATTGCGGATGCTGCGAACCATTTCCATTATAAGTTGGAAGTCCTCAATCTTACCTGCTTCCCAATCCGCCACAGGACTTTCTTCAGGCCAGGAGGCCAGCATCAGGGATTTACCCCAACCTTGTACAGGTGCCAATAATTCGGAATGATCTTCAGTCGCGTCTCGTAAATGGCCCCAGAGCTCTTCAGTGATGAAGGGGATAAACGGATGCAATAATCGTAAACAGGTATCCAACACCTGCACCAGTGTCCGTGCAGTATAAAAGGCTGTATCGCCACCTTTATTCAATTGCTGCTTGGATATTTCCACATACCAATCGGCAAATTCGGACCAGAAGAAATCATAAATTTGGCGGCCGGCTTCACCATACTGGAAGTTAGCAAACAGACGTTCCACATCACGTACCAATTGCTGTCTGCGTGCCCATATGTAAGAATCTGCCAGCGTCCATTGCGGCTCCCCTTGCGGTGCTTTTGGTGCCTTTTCCAATGCACCGATTACATAACGCCCGGCATTCCAGATCTTATTGGCAAAATTACGTGTCGATTCCACTTTCTTGGTACTCAGATTCATGTCATTACCGGGTGTGGAACCCACTAACAATGTGAAGCGCAAGGCATCTGTACCTAACTCATCCATCACAATCAGGGGATCAATCACGTTGCCCTTGGATTTGCTCATCTTTTTGCCATGTTCGTCACGAATCAGCCCATGCAGGTAAACCGTATGGAAAGGCTCTTTGCCTGTGAATTCGATCCCGAACATAATCATGCGCGCCACCCAGAAGAAAAGAATATCGTAACCGGTTTCCATAATACTGGTCGGGTAGAAATAATCCAGATCAGGTGTTTTATCCGGCCAGCCCAGTGTGGAAAATGGCCATAATCCGGATGAGAACCAGGTATCCAGTACATCCGCGTCCTGCTCCAGTTTCTGGCAACCGCATTTCGGACAGCTGGTGGGGTCTTCACGTAATACAATCTGCTCACCGCAATCCTCACAATACCACACCGGAATGCGGTGCCCCCACCATAACTGGCGGCTGATGCACCAATCCTGAATATTTTCCATCCAGTTGTAATAGACCTTGGCAAAATGTTCCGGCACAATGCGGATGCGGCCTTCTTTAACCGCCGCTAATGCAGGTTCTGCCAATGGCTTGATTTTCACAAACCACTGCGTGGAAACCATCGGTTCAATGATTTCACCGCCGCGCTGCGATCGCGGTACATTCAACTGATAGGGTTCTTCCTTAACCACCAAACCGGCTTCTTTCATATCTGCCCATAACTTCTTACGACAATCAAAACGGTCTAAGCCCGTGTACTGACCACCGTTCTCATTAATGCAGGCAGATCGATCCATGACGCTGATCAACGGCAAATCATGTTTCTGGCCGATCTCATAGTCATGCGGGTCATGCCCTGGCGTGATTTTCAAAGCGCCCGTTCCAAATTCACGGTCTACATATTCATCCGCAATCACTGGAATTTCTCGTCCCATGATCGGCACCAGCACTTTGCGTCCGATATACTTTTTGTATCGTTCATCTTCAGGGTGCACTGCCACAGCCGTATCCCCTAAAATGGTTTCCGGACGCGTGGTAGCCACAGCCAGATATTCCCCACTGCCATCCGCCAGCATGTATTTAAAATAATATAAGGTGCCCGGTTCCTGACTGTACTCCACTTCCAGATCGGAAACGGCTGTTTTCAAGCCAGGTGACCAGTTAATCAGGCGCGGACCGCGGTAAATCAGGCCTTTTTCATACAGGCGTACGAAGGCTTCACGCACTGCTTTGGATAATTGCTCATCCAGCGTAAAATGCTCACGATCCCAATCGCAGGAAGCACCCAGTCTTTTAATTTGCTGTGAAATCATGCCGCCGTATTTATGTTTCCATTCCCAGGTGGTTGCTTCAAATTTCTCGCGGCCAATTTCCTCACGGCTGGTTCCCTGAGCGATGAGCATCTTTTCTACCTGTAATTGAGTGGCAATCCCGGCGTGATCCGTTCCTGGTACCCATAAAGCGGAATATCCCTTCATGCGATGATAGCGAATCATCAGATCTTCCATGGAGACAAACATGGCATGCCCCAAATGCAAACTGCCGGTCACGTTGGCAGGTGGAATCGAGACCACAAAAGCTTCTTTCTTCGGGTCAAAGCCTTCTTTTTGCGGGTCATTTTCCGGCTTGAAAAAGCCATTTTTCTCCCACCAATCATACAGGCGGGTTTCAGTTTGTGTAAAATCATACGCTTTTGGTAATTCTGGTCTTGCCATGCATTCCTCCAAACTCAATTTCATTGAGCTGTTGATTAAATAAAAAAATCTCTCATCCCAGAGGACGAAAGACTTACCTTCCGCGGTACCACCTCAATTTGCCGCGAAGTGCGGCACACTCACACCGGACCATCATCCGGATTACGCGATAACGGACGTACCCGTGCTGTTCTACTCACTTGCGCTTTCTTCAGCAAATCACTCCAAACGACTTCGGCGGCGGTTTTCAGAGGAACATCTCAGCATGCGTTCCCTCTCTGACTGACTCCATACAGCCTACTACTCCTGGAGATTTTCTATACTCAGTTGTTTCAGTGATTATACAAAATGAACGGGCGGGTGTCAATGCTGTAAATTTCTGTATGCCAGGAATATCTCCAAAAACAAATTTCATTTCTAATATTTTTCCAGTGCTTTCCAAAACAAGCCGAATCAAAAACTGTTACAATAAAACAATCTGAAATACACTGAGGATGCATGCCAGAAAATCAATGGTTTCATTGGGCGCAGCAAATACAGGCCATCGCACAAAGCGGTCTGCATTATACAGAGAACGAATTTGACCGCGAACGCTACGAGCAGATGCGTGAAATTGCCCTGCAAATGATTGCCGCTCAATCGGATTTGCCAATGGATAAGCTGCAGCACATTTTCAGCGGTGAAGAAGGCTACACCACTCCAAAAGTAGACGTACGCGGTGTGGTATTCAAGGACGGCAAATTATTGCTGGTGCATGAACTTTCCGATGGGCTGTGGACCCTGCCCGGTGGATGGGTAGACATCAATGAACCACCCAGTCTGGCTGTGGAGCGTGAAGTGTTTGAAGAATCTGGTTATCACGTCAAAGCACGCAAAATCGCTGGTGTCTTTGACCGCAACAGCCACCCGCATCCAGCCTACTTGTTCCACGTTTACAAGTTATTTATTTTATGTGATTATATTGATGGAAAAGCCACAAGCAGTATCGAAACCGACGGCGCCGCATTTTATGCGTTGGATGAGCTCCCCCCATTATCGGTCGCCAGAGTTATGCAACAACAAATCGAACTCATGTTTACTCATTTAGCCAATCCAGCCCGACCAACGGATTTTGACTAGCCTATGCCAAAAAGAAAACAATTTCACATACCAGCCATAACAATTTTATTTTTCCTGCTATCCGGTTTGCTCTTTTCAGCGTGTGATCTCTTGCAAACCTATACACCTGCAGCCATGCCCAGCAGTACCGCGGTAGTGGCAATTGCCTCAACCCCTGCCGCCACAAATACGCCTACGATTGAGCCAAGCATCACACCCACCCAGGCTTTTTACTTAACAATTCCGACCTCCTCGCTCAAAGGAACCCAGATTCGTTTCTGGCATCCCTGGCAAGGTGATTTAGCCATAAAAACCGCCACCAGAATCATTGAGTTCAACAATACCAATCCCTGGGGCATCACGGTCAGTTTTTATGAGCCGGGAGGGACATCCAACCTGATCGAATCGGTTCATGCCAGCCTGGATGATTCAACCTGGCCCAATGTGGTCATTGCCCCATCCTCAACCCTGGCAAACTGGCAGGGTGAGTATAAAAACCTGATTAATCTGGATGAATATATCGCATTAGCGGAAAATGGATTAACAGAAGAAGAAATCAGTGATTTCAATGCGGTCATCTGGCAGCAGGATAGGATGGCAGAGCGTCGCTTTGGATATCCTGTTTCTCGTGATGCATTCATTATGCTCTACAATCAGAGTTGGGCATACGATATCGGTTACGGTACCACCCCACAAACCCCCGCTCAATTTCAAAACCAAATTTGCTCGGCCAGCAAAAAGAACCTGGATGATGAAGACGAAACCAATGACGGCACCGGCGGTTGGATTGTCAACAACGATGAAGCCGTCATCATGAGTTGGTTGATGGCTTTTGAATACAATGGATTAGATGATCTGTATCAGGATCAGTATCAATTTCTTGATCCAACATCAGTACGTGCTTTTCGCTTTTTACGCTATTTATTTGATAGTGAATGCAGTTGGAATGCACGCAATCCAACACCATACGATTATTTTGCAACACGGCAAGCACTGGCAATTTCAGCCCAATTATCCGAATTGCCAGAGATCGAATACAACATGAAATTCAATGAGTCGCCAGATCAATGGTTGGCCATTCCCTATCCGCAGGCAGAAAAAAATCAAATTCTTTTTAGTGAAGGGCAATCCTTTGCCCTATTCGCCGCATCCCCCGAAGAGCAAATGGCCTCATGGCTTTTCATACGCTGGATGAACACACCAGCGTATCAGGCAGAGATCATTGATGCCACAAGCACCCTACCGATCACAGCGTCTGTCCTCGATGAATTGCAGGGATATAAGACACACAATCCGCATTGGGCACAAATTGTTGATAATATGGATGGATTGACTGCCTTACCTACCGGTGCAAGCTGGATCAAAGCCCGCAGTGTATTGTCCGATGCCGGATGGCAATTGTATCAACAAGCAGATATAGAAAATAGCACCCTGGCAGTGACCGAAATCTTCTCCCAGGTTGACCAAATCATAGCAGAATTATTGGATAAAGAATAATGGCAAATCAAGCAAAAGTTACAATTTATACTGATGGCTCATGCGAGCCCAATCCTGGTCCCGGCGGCTGGGGCGCCATACTACTTACCGCAGATAAACAGGAAATTCAACTATCCGGCGGTGAAGCGCAAACAACCAATAACCGTATGGAATTAACCGCCGCCATTGAGGCGTTAAAATCCATTGTGAAACCATCTGATATTTTACTGTTTACCGATTCGCAATACCTGCAAAAGGGCATCACCGAATGGCTGCCCAACTGGATCAGAAAGAACTGGCGCGGCAGCAGTGGACCCGTCGCGAATCAGGATTTGTGGAAAGAATTAGTGAAACTTAAAGAAATACACACCATCAAATGGCAGTGGACGCGGGCACATGTCGGCACCCATTACAATGAAAAGGCCGACAAGCTAGCCAGTAAAGCTATGCAGAAATATAAGAAATAAACTCTTTTATACCACCCCCAAACTCCATATCATTCTGATGCAAACCAAAAGCAGAATCTTTGCTTTGGGAAAGCAGTAGTATCTATAAATCCACCCGATATGATCGTTATTAATAAATAAATGGGGGCTTGGTTTAAAAAAAGCTGTATCAATCCATTACATTTGCATAGTTGAAGCAGTTACCAAAAGAAATTAGATATATGTCTCAAACAGTAAAGATAACGAACATCTTGACAGTGAACTTGATTCCCAATAAAGCGAGGAAACAATTAATATGTAACTCGCAATTCTTCTACGGTGATTTATGTATCAAATGAAAAATCTGGAACATTTTCCATAAGTGCATATACATCATCTTCCTGAACAACGCGAAAACCTATCCGCTGATACAACCCTATTACCGGATTTGTTTTTAACACCTGTAAACTTAATTTTTTGTTTTTCCCCTTGGCCTCTGCAATTAATTCCTCTATCAGATATGATCCTATGCCCTGTCCACGAAATTCAGGCAATATGGCGATATCAATGATATGAATTTCCTTTTTGCTCCTGTCAACATAAAAACGCCCCACAGATTTACCTTCCAGCAAAATAATATCAAAATTTGCTTGAGAAAACCGCTGCTGCCACTGTGTATGCTGCAAGTTAAACTGCATATGCAAAAACGCCTTAGTTTGAGCAGTATCCCAACCAGCTAAAACCATTTCTTCAGAGCGAGTAGAGGCATATACATGAAAAAGAAATGGAAGGTCCTTGATATTTATTTTTCGCAAAGCTAGAATATTCTCAAAACAGGAAACCATATTTTCCTAAAACAGGCTCTATCCATTGTGTTAGAAAGAGCCTGTGATAAAAAGTAGAGAACAAAATCAACTCGGCTCTGGCATTATTCCTGTCATGGCTATACAATAGCATAAAGCAAGATAAGGCATCCGATTTTCGATAGGCTCGCTTTCACCTGTTGTGGCAATACTGCCCAACATCATTTCTTCATCAGGCTCTTTTACTTTATACACGTCATCAGCAGTGACCGCCAATACATTTCCAACTGGGGTTGTACTATTAGCTACCGCAGAGCTAACCATCAATTCATGCTTATGGGAGGGCATCTGTCTTTCAGTTAATTTCACTTTTTCAACTCCCACCCTTTGACCAAGCAAATAAGTACTTGCACCAGGTGATTGTCCCTGATTTACCGCAACTCTTCCCCTCATATCAGGTAAGCCAAATGTAGTCCTACCGTCTCCACCATATGCATTTCCTATCAAACTATACAATGCAGTATGCTCAAAAATATTTAATAATTGTCCATTACACAATGCCCAACCACTTGGTATGGTATTGAACGCAAACAATCGAATTTCCCCTATAAACGCCTCTGCCATCCTACCTCCTACTGAAAATATCTTATGATAAATACAAGAAATATTGGTAATACACTACAAAGTTTCCTGTTTTACAAATCCATAATTCATGCTTTGCAAGGAATTATTTTTACCACTCTGCATTCAGTCACTTGCTGGAGAATCACCCCCTACAAGCAATACAAATATTTGTTACAAGAAACGGTTGGCGATTTTCATTCGGCTGTGAATCCCCCGTTTTTGAAATACAGCCAGCTCGCATTGCTTTTTTTGGCTCATCCGTTTTTGAATTATATGTAACAAGCGGACTTGCTTTTCCTGCTACAGCTCCGGAAGGATTTGTTGAATCTCCACTTTCTGATGTGGCCATTAATACATGACTATGTACAGGAATGTTATTTACCTTTAGAATTGTGAATTCCTCCCCACCTTTCTGACCCAAATTATAGTTACTCAGATGAGGAGCATGTCCATAATGAAGAGGAACCCTGCCTCTTAAATCAGGAATCCCAAAAGTAGTTACGCCATCCCCACCATATGTTGTACGCAATAATTGAAACAGTTCCGGATACTCAGAAATCTGTAATAATCTCCCATCACAAGGCAACCAAAATCGTGGCGCAAAATTAAAACCAAAATCTCGAATTTCTCCTATATATGCATCCATTATTCTTACTCCTCTCTTTTCAATTGAAAACCATTTTCTATTAAACAACTCCAATCACTTCAAAAATAGTGATCCATTTCCCAGCTATTTAATGCTGTCTGAGTTGTTCACTAGGGTCTTGATGGATATACTCCATCCAATGCAATACAATAATTAAGCACGAGTGAAGGTTGCCTGTTTTCACAGGCAGCACCATGACCACTTGAAGCAATTGTATCCACCATCATTTTTGTATCTGGTGCTTGATTTACATAGAGAGGACGTTGCCTGCTAGCAAACGCATTATTTTTAGGGTCTGAACTATCTGCAGGAAGTTCAATTGCCATCAAATCATGTGTATGCGGAGGTAAATCAGTTTCATACATAAAAACTTCTGTTTCCAACCCCCACTTTTCGCCTTGCCGATATAGTGCATGACCTGGTCCTTGACCGTTACTAACGGAAACCCTGCCTCGTAAATCTGGTACAGCAAAATCAACCCTGCCATCTCCACCATATATTGTGCCCAACAAACTGAACAAAGCAGTATAATCTTCGATCTGTAATAGTTTGCCATCACAACTCGTCCAACCCCGCGGAATACGTGAAAATGAGAATAATCGTATTTCTCCTACAAAAGGGTCTGTCATATTGCCTCCTTAATTAAAACGTTTTCTCTATTTTTTGACTTACCGAACAACATAATCCATGTAATTAAATAAAATTACATCCATTCCATATTTGAGGATCATATTTGTCTAAATCACGAATAAATTTTTTCTAATTAATATTGAAAACAAGTAAAAAAGAAAGTCCGCCTATGTTGTCTTCGATAAAGATATTATATTTAATTTTATTAATTTTACAAGTTCCATTTTCTTTGCATTTTAATTCATATTTCTTTATAATATTTGTATACATTTATTATTGGGATTATTGGTAACGAGCATTGAATAAATCTGGTTCGTTCCCATATTAGTGGGGAAAAGGAAATTGTTTGTGAAATTAAAATGCGTTGCATTTAAATCAAATCATTCAGTATATCGATTTCTTTTGATGACCCTAATTGTCTGTTTTTTGTTGAATATCATACAACCGCAACTCGTTTTGGCTGCAACATATGTTGATGATTTTTCAAGTGCCCCTTTCCCCCCCTCTTTTCCTACAAGCTTCTCAACTGGCAGTTTGGAAACCGGGCTCGATTATGTTTGCACATTATGCTCATTCGCATATGATACATCCGATGAAGATATTAGTGCAGTAGCGTTTGCTCCAGCTGACAATGCATATGTCACAATCACTGCCAGAAATGGTGCAGCATTTTCATTTTCAAGCATATATGTTGATACAGATGAGGCTATTGTTATCAGTGGTAGTGGAAGTGGGCCACCATTTTCAATTGATGTAAGTGCAGGAACTGCTGCAACAATAGCTCCCAGTGGCGGTAATCAAATTGTCGATACAGTAACAATTAGTCGTGGAGCAGGCGCAGCAGATTTCCTTCTCACAATTGATAACATTTCTATTATTACTGCTCCGTCACCTACTTCATTCACACGATATACACCCGCCAGCCCACAAACCAATGCCGATTCTTTGATTTTTAGAGCTACATTTGATGAAGCTGTTGATTTTGTCTCAACGGAAGATTTCTCGGTAGACAGCTCAACAACCGCAACCGTGACAGGTGTTAGTGCTGTCAGCAGCTCAGTTTATGAAGTGACAGTGTCAGGAGGCGATTTATCCAATTTCAATGGTACAGTTGGACTCAATCTTAACCTCGCTAATGATATTGTTTCAGCAGATACAGGTTTATCATTAACCGCTAATGAACCAACAACAGATCAAACCTATCTGCTGGATAATGTCTCCCCATCAGTAACCATTAATCAGGCTGGTGGTCAATCCGATCCGGCAACAAGCATACCCATTAATTTCACAGTTATTTTTAATGAAGACGCATACAACTTTACCACCGGTGATATTACCCTGGGTGGAACCGCAGGCGCAACAACTGCCACAGTAACAGGAAGTGGAACGAACTATAATGTTGCGGTAAGCGGCATGACATCAGATGGCACCGTCATTGCCAGCATTGCTGGCGGTGTAGCCACCGATCTGGCAGGGAATGCCAACCTCATATCCACCAGTACGGATAATCAGGTTACTTTCGATGGCGATCCGGAAATCGATATTCAGCGTCCGGCATCAACATCCATTGCCGATGGAGGAACCAATGCGATTGGCAATCAAATCATTGGCTCTGTTAACCTTACCTACACCATTGATAATACTGCCGGGGCAGATATACTAACCATTTCGAATGTAACCTCCACTAACGAATCGAACATTAGTAATTTCTCATTGGATACTGCCACACCCATTAATGTTACAGGCGGAATGACAGGTACATTTGATGTTTCTTTTGATGTTACTTCCAATGGCGCCTTCAGCTTCGATATGGCAATTGCCAATAATGATAGTGATGAAAATCCATACACAATTACCATTTCAGGAACCGGTATCGGTGGTTCGCCGGAAATGGATTTACAGCGGCCAGCCGCCACATCAATTGCAGATGGCGGATCCGACAGCGTTGGCAGCCAATCCATTGGAACCGTTAATCTCACATATACTGTAGACAATAGTGCCGGAACCGATCAGTTGAGCATATCCGGTGTCACAGCATCCAATGAAAGCAATGTCAGTGGTTTCTCATTGGATACAGCGACTCCTATCAATGTAGCCGCCGGTTCAACAGGAACATTTGATATTTCCTTTAATGTGGGTATCAATGGCGCATTCGGTTTTGATATGGATATTGCCAACAATGATTCTGATGAAAACCCATACGATGTTGCAGTATCCGGTACAGGCATCGGGGGAACACCTGAAATTGATATCCAACGCCCTGCCGGCACTTCCATCGCAGATAATGGAACAGATACGCTGGGTATCCTGCCAATTGGTACCATTGATCTCACCTATACGGTAGATAACAGCGCCGGAACGGATCAACTTTCCATTAGTGCTGTAACGGCTGCCAATCAGGTAAATGCCACTGGCTTTACATTGAATACGGCTGTCCCAATTAATATTCCAGCCGGAGGAAGCGATTCTTTTGATATTTCCTTTACGGTTCCATCAGCAGGAGCCTTCAGTCTGGATATGGATATTACCAATACGGATACAGATGAAAGCAATTATGATATTGCCATTAATGGCACATCGTATATTGAACCTGTTATGGAGATTAGTTTCAATGGCACCGCCATTGCAAATGGTGACACGACACCCACAACTTCCGAAGGCACGGATTTTGGCGATGACCTGTTTTTATACCTGGCATATTCCCCTCAGCATACGTTTACGATCACAAATACCGGGGCGGGGCAATTACTTTTGTCCGATTCTCCCCGAATTACCGTTACCGGCACCGATTTCTCATTAATTACGGATGCACCTGCCAGCATCGCAGCGGGTGACAGTGCCACCTTCACTGTTCAATTTGCAGCAACAGCCATAGGACCAAGAACTGGAAATATCAGTATTACCAATAATGATACATCTGAAAATCCATATAATTTCGACATCACGGGAACAGGGTATAGCGGTCCGCTAATGATTGTTCGGGGTGGCTCACCGCGACAGGATATTGAAGATGGCGATACAACACCATCTTTGACAGATGATACCGAATTTGGTGCCGCGGATGTAACCGGTGGAACCGTTGACCATACCTTTGAAATTGAAAATTTTGGAGCATCTGATTTATCCCTCAGTGGTTCACCCAGAGTTCAAATTACTGGTCTGCATGCTGCCGATTTCAGTGTTTCCATGCAACCTGGCGCAACCGTCAGTACTGGCGTCTCTGAGAATTTTCAGATATCTTTTGATCCAAATGCTGCTGGGAACCGGACAGCCACAGTCACTATTGATAATGATGATCCAAACCGCAATCCCTACACCTTCAGCATTCAAGGTCAGGGTGATAATTTTTCGGTTATGATGGGCGGAAACACCAACCCTACGGATGGCGAAGTCCTTACCGGTGCACCAGGCAGTTTACAGGTTCAATTCACCCGGGAAGCCTTGGCAGACAGCAGTATTAATGCGGCCAATTATACGGATAATTATTTACTGGTCGAGGCAGGCATTAATGCCAGCTTTGATACCGTCTCCTGCGCTGGAGGAATCGTCAGTGATGATACTCAAATCAACATAACAACAGTAAATTACAGCAGCCTGGCGAATACTGCAACGCTGACGGTCAATAGTGCAGATTTCAACAGCGATGGGCAATATCGCCTATTTGTATGCGGAACTACTTCCATCTATGATATTTTTGGAAATGAACTAAATGGTGGGGCAAATGATACAACAATAAATTTCAGTATTGCAACCACCAGTAATGGAACAATTTCCTCAGCAACCAGCTTGCCAGCTACCGGTTTTCCAATCGGAAGATTTACAAACCTTCCTGAACAACCTGCTGAAAAACAGTATAACAATGCCAATATGGTTCTGGAAATTCCTGCCCTTGGTCTGGAAGTAGCGATTGTTGGTGTACCTCTGGTCGATGGGGAATGGGATGTAAGCTGGCTTAACCACGAAGCAGGATTTTTATACGGAACGGCCTACCCTACCTGGAAAGGGAATACCGTAATTACAGGACACGTATGGGATGCATATAACCAACCTGGGCCATTTTCTCAACTTAAAGATTTGCATTATGGGGATCTGATAAAGATTTATTCTGGAAATAGCATCTATATTTATGAAGTTCATGATACCCGCCTCCATAAAGCTATTAGCGTCAGTTCCGTTGCAATACATGAAGAATTAGATTGGCTTACCCTGGTAACCTGTGAAGAATATCAAGATAGTGCGCAAAGCTATACCTACAGGCGTGTGGTTCGATCTGTTCTGGTTCAGGTAATTGCTCAATAAGAAAGAAAAATAAAATCAAATAAGAATATATTCAATGAGCTTGTTCGGATTAACCTGGACAACCTCTAACTATTTAATACAATGGGGAATCAATAAATAAATATGTTAACCTACCGCCCCCAATGCAAATTATGATTTGATCAGTGAATCTGAATAGGGATACGCTTTGGATTGACAAAACTTACACTCCTAAAAAACAAGAATTAAATTGCCTATTGACATGGCAAACGTTTGCCGCTATTATATATTTATATGGCAAACGTTTGCCATGATTCTTTATTAAGTTTCCACTTTCTTCATTCGACCACATTTGTTAAATAATCCCTTTATTGGTAATCCATACAACCAGGTATCTATGATATCTGGGGGCCTTTGCAGTATCTATTCAACACTGTATCAATATCGATTCCATTAAAAAGGATTTTCAAATGAGCGTTCGTATCAAATCAATCCCAAAAACAAGAAATTTTTTTTCTGCTCGCAAATTAACACCGTATATTTATATTCTTCCTGCTGGTATTTTCCTAATCTCCATTATTGGATATCCCATTCTCTACACTGTTATCATGTCTTTCCAGGATTTTACGCTATCCACTTTTGTTTCAAAACAAGCAGATTTTATCGGCCTGGTTAATTATCAAGCCATTTTTTCAAATCCAAAATTTTTCATTGCATTAAGGCATTCCATCACTTTTACAGTAGCATCCATTTTTTTCCAATTTATCATTGGACTTGGATTGGCGATTCTCTTCAGTAAATCTTTCCCGCTAAGAAATATCATGCGCGGCCTGATGCTCTCCGGATGGCAAATTCCTTCGGTAGTTACCGGAACAATATTCCTCTGGTTGTTTAATCTTGATTACGGTCTTATAAATTATCTTCTTACGACGCTGAATATTGTTACTGAACCGATTGGTTGGCTTACCCGAGGGGACACAGCCTTGATCACGGTGATCCTTGTAAACATTTGGCTGGGTATTCCCTTCAACACCATGCTGCTCAGTGCGGGCATCTCCGGACTTCCGGAAGACGTTTACGAAGCAGCAACCGTCGATGGCGCAAATTTCTGGCAAAAACTTGTGCACATAACAATCCCGCTGCTGCGCTCCACAATTATGGCCGTTCTTATGTTGGGCTTCATTTATACCCTAAGAGTTTTCGACGTCATCTGGATTATGACCAAAGGTGGACCCGGTGATGCTTCAGAAGTTCTGCCGACTTTTGCATATCGCATGTCATTCATTTCCTTCAATTTCGGTCAAAGTGCAGCAGTCTCTGTCATCATGCTTCTTATATTGTTAGTTGCAGCAGCACTATATTTGAAATACGCCATCCTGGAGGACAACTAATGACTCGCCAAAAGAGAGAAAAAGTATTCCGATTCATTATCGGATTAATCCTGACTTTAATATATCTTATTCCCATCTATTGGATGATCACCACCTCCATTAAACCGGTAGACCAGATTTTTCAGAAACCACCGTTATTCTTTCCGAATGGATTTCAGTTTGATGGTTTTAAACAAATATTTGGGATTGAAACTGGCCGCGGAGAATTATATATCAATGCACTTGTTTATTTGAAAAATTCTCTGATCATTGCTTCATCCACAATGATACTTTCATTATTGTTAGCGGTTCCTGCTGCGTATGCTTTATCTCGATTTGATTTCCGCGGACGCACCAGCTACGTATTGTTTTTGTTGGTAGCACAGATGCTGCCCAGTGTTTTATTAGTTATTCCCCTGTTTGTTATTTTCAAACAATGGGGCATTAATGAATACTCTTATCTGAGTGTCATCCTGGCTGATACAGCCCTGGCTCTACCGTTCGCAATCATTATTCTTCGTACCAGCTTTATGCAAATACCTATTGAAATCGAAGAAGCAGCCTGGATTGATGGCGGCTCTCGCTTGCAGGTTCTTTATTACATGATCCTGCCCCTAATTAAAGCTGGATTAGTGGCAGTGAGTGTATTTTCGTTTCTGATTGCATGGGGAGAATTTGTATTTGCACTTTCGTTTTTACAGAATCCGGAATTACATCCTATATCTATTGGCACTTTCCAATTTGTTGGCATGTATAAATCAAACTTTGATTCGATGATGGCCTTTTCATCTATTGTAGCAATTCCTGCCATTGTCGCTTTTCTACTCTTGCAGCGCCAATTCATCAGCGGCATGACAACAGGGGCCGTCAAATGAATTGCTTTTCAATAAAAGGAGGTGATGGAAAATTATATTTCTTAAAGTTGTCTCAATTGGATTCATTAGAATATAATCAGGAGAAAAAGTAAATGAAACAGATTTTTAAAACATTGTTTATACTCATATTGGTATCCGGGTTATTACTCAGCGGATGCACAAGCCCTGCACCTTCTGCAGATCCGGTTCAACCCGAAGAAGCGATGCCGGCCGAAGAATCAGCCCCAGCTACGGATGCCCCGGTCGCCGTGGAAGCTGCTGCTCCCATGGAAGTAAATTTGTGGACCTATTATGGTGATACCGGTCCTGCCGCTGCATGTGTAAACGTCGCTGCAGAAGATTTCAATGCTTCGCAGGATATGTATGTGTTAAATATCCGCAATTTGGCATTCACTGACTTCAATCAACAGTTAACAACTGCTATTGCAGCAGGCGTTACGCCGGATTTGATGATTGTCGACAATCCGGATAATGCGCGTTACGCTGCAGCGGGAGCCCTGGCCGACATCACGGATAAGGTAAATAAATGGGGTCAAGGCGACCAATTCCTTTCCGGTCCTTGGAATTCAACTATCTATGATGGCAAGAATTATGGTATTCCACTGGGAAGTAACACTGTTGTCCTGTGGATCAATACCGATATGGCCGAAGCCGCCGGTTTGGACATTACTCAACCCCCTGCCACATGGGACGAATTTGAAACTTGGGCAGCAGCCATGACCGACAAAGAAAAAGGTGTCTATGGGACAGCCATGCTCGCTAAAAAAGATGAGACGGGGACATTCCTGTTCTTACCTTGGGTTCTGCAAAATGGCGGCGATCTCTCTACCCTGGATTCAGCGGAATCCATTGAAGCACTTGCATTTTGGACAAATCTGGTTGAATCCGGATATGCACCTGAATCAGCCATAAATGATGGATTTGCTGAAATCTACCAACAGTTTACAACCGGAAAAGCAGCCATGATGATCAGCGGCACCTGGAATGTAGCCACAATCGGATCTGATGCACCGGATTTGAACTGGATGGTATCCACCTTACCCTATACGAAGCAGGCAGCTTCCTCTCTGGGTGGAGAAAACTGGGCCATGTTCGCAGCCAGCGAGCAGCAAGATGGTGCATGGGAATTTCTCAAATATGTTGTTGACCCTGAATACGGCACCAAACTAACAGACTGCATGGGATATATTCCCAGCCGCATGGACGTGATTGCTCAGGTAGCCGCAGATAGTGCTGATGACCCCACCATGCAGGTATTCCTGGAACAGATGGAATCTGCTGCTCCTCGTGGTCCATTGGCAAACTGGTCAGAAGTTTCGGCTTTTGTTCAGGAAGCCATGCAAGAAGCATTAAGCGGGCAGAAGAGCCCGGAAGAGGCGATGACAGATGCCGCAGCCCAAATCAAATTACTGCTTCCTTAGTATGGAACACATAAAAAAGCCGTCTTAGAAGGATCCTCATGGTCTGGTCACCAAAAACACTTCTGAAAACGGCTTAGCCAATATTATACACCAGGTTTTTCGGGGGGAAGGGTGGTGGGTCTGTAGAATTTCTCATCACCCTTTCAAAAAATAGTTATCATATAACTGTCAATTTTTTTGAACGGATGAAAACAAACTAATTTTTCTTTTGATTGTCTACATGAAAAAAAATTTAGCAAATCTAGAAATCGGATACTACATATGCCAATTACTATACTTGAAATAGCCAAAGCTGCGGGATGTTCAGTCTCAACTGTCTCCAGAGCACTAAACAGCAGTGACCATGCTGTTAATGATGATACCAAGCAACGGATTTTAGCCATTGCGGATCAACTGGGCTATCATCCCAACTTGACTGCTCGTGGTCTTAAAATGGACCGGACTTTTACAATCGGACTTATTGTTTATAACATTGCCAGCGTTTTTACACCGGTCCTGATTCGGGGCATTCAGGAATACCTCAAACAAAATGATTATTTCAGTATTATCATCAGCACCGATTGGGATCCTGAATTGGAAAGTAAAGCTGTTCAACAACTCATCAGCCGCTCAATCGATGGTGTCATCTTTGTTGAAACATGGAGAGATGAATCCAATAATAAATCCCTTGATTTAGCGAAAAAACCGTATGTTTATGTATACCGACTTTTTAATGGCGAATTTGCAAATTCAGTAAATGTTGACGACCGTTATGGTGCAGGCTTGGCTGTAGAGCATTTAGTTAAACTGGGTCACCGGCGAATTGGTTTTATAAATGGACCACAAGGTTGGGATGCATCAAAAGAACGGTTAGCAGGCTATCAAGCTGTTCTTGCGCAATATGCTATCCCCTATGATCCATTATTAGTCAAAGATGGTACCTGGGAAGTTCAAAGTGGGTATCCTGCTACAAAATCATTTCTTGATTTATCTGACAGACCCACAGCAATTTTTGCAGCAAATGATCTCATGGCTTTAGGTGCAATCTATGCTGCACAGGATGCAGGTTTAAATGTACCTAAAGATATTGCTGTTGTCGGATATGACAACCGGGATATTGCCAGTTTTTCGAATCCAACCATTACAACTGTTTGCCCGCCTAGTTTTGAGATGGGACAATTGGCTGCGCAAATGATGTTGGAACGCCTTGAAAACCAAACTGATGAAGTCGACCCTGTTCGTGTAAAAGGTCGCTTGATCGTACGAGAATCTAGTGGCGCTGATCTGAGTGAGGTACCACCGGAATGCCATATCAGCCATACGATTCCACCTGAATCCTTGATCCGGAAATGGAGAGGAAAAAATCTTCAGGAATAAAGATCATTTCCAATCAAAAGGAAGGGTCGAAATATCGATTTCATCTTCCTCAAATCAATGATTTGATTTAGTTCAGCTATCGTTTTGCCATAGCATGAAAAGACAGAATTATGATAATTTTTTATATTGTACGTTAACGTTATAGGAGTGGTTAATGATTTCTGAAAACAAGAAAACAGGATTCGGGCCAGTAAATACTTCCAATAGTCGCCATGCAAAGTTAAAGACTTTGGAATTTGGGAATATCATCCTGAATGAAGGTTTCTGGACAAAAAAAAGACAAGTAAATCGCGGCATCAGCCTGCGCTATGGTTTCAAAATGCTAAACAAAGCTGGTAATTTTGATAATTTGCGTATTGCAGCAGGTTCACTCAAAGGAGATTTCAGGGGATATGTTTTTAACGACTCTGACATCTATAAATGGTTAGAAGCAGTTGCCTGGGAAATTGGCCAGCAAGCAGACAGCGATTTATCAATCCTTGCAGATCAGGCTATCGCGCTGATTGCTGCTGCACAATTACCTGACGGATATATTAATAGCTATGTTCAATCCAGAGAATCTCCGGAACCCTGGATGGATCTGGATAACGGGCACGAACTGTATTGCGCCGGGTATCTGATTCAGGCAGCGATTGCTTTTAAATATGCTTTAAACGATGAGCGTTTATTGTCAATGGCCTGCCGGTTTGCCGATACAATTTGTTCCGTTTTTGGCCCTGATAAAAGGCAAGGGACTTGTGGGCATTCAGAAATTGAGATGGCTTTAATTGAGTTATTTCGGCTGACGGGTGAATCTCGCTACATGGAAACTGCAAAATTCTTTATTGACCAGCGCGGAAAAAATGTTATGAATGGGCACCGCTCATACGGTCCAGAATATCATCAGGACCATGTTCAGGTACGCGAAACCACTGAAGCTGTCGGACATGCCGTCCGCCAGATATATCTTGCTGCTGGCATCAGCGACCTATATATGGAAACCGGTGAGCAGGCATTGCTTGATGCCCTGCAGCGCCTAGCTAAAGACATTGTTGAAACAAAGCAATATATTACCGGCGGACTAGGCGCTCGTTTTGATGGTGAATCATTTGGTGATCCCTATGAACTGCCTACAGATCAATGCTATTGTGAAACATGCGCAGCCATAGCCAGTTTTATGTGGAACTGGCGCATGCTGCTTATCAGCGCAGACGCACACTACGCAGACCAGATGGAACAGGCACTTTATAATAATATTTTATCCAGTCCGGCGCTGGACGGCGAGCATTACTTTTACATAAATCCTTTAATGCTACGGGAGGCCAAATACCTGCGCCTGTCAACTGACTTACCTCCAAGTGAAGTGTTTATCCCAAATCAACGGCCTGAATGGCATGATTGCGCCTGCTGCCCCCCCAATGTAATGCGTTTGATATCCTCATATACACATTACCTGTCCACGCATAATGCAAATGGGATTCAAATTCATCAGTATGCTTCGGCAGAAATTGAATGTGCATTATCATCAATACAAAGAGTAAAACTGAGCATGAAAACCGAGTATCCCTGGCAGGGGCATATCAGCTTGCAGATTACTGAAACGGACAATACCGCATGGGCATTATCTCTTCGCATACCAAAATGGAGCCGGAATCAAACTCTATCTATCAATGGCATCATTGTAAAGGATATACAAATTAAACAGGGAAACCTGGTTCTGGAACGAGTTTGGAAAGCTGATGACAGGATTGATCTCAAATTAGATATAGAGCCTGTGTTGGTAGCTTCCAATCCACGGGTTGATGCAACGCGTGGATGTTTAGCTATCCAACGCGGACCGATCGTTTATTGTCTAGAGGATAGGGATCAAGAACTGACAGGACGATTACTGGATGTTGAGATCAATACAAACCAACCCCTATCAATTCGATGGGATGGCAATTTACTAGATGGTGTCATGGTTGTAGAAGCTAAAGGGCAATTTATCGATAATACGGCCTGGCAGGGACATCTCTACCAACCCGCGCTAAACACGGTTCAAGCGAATGTACATCCCACCTGTTTGATTGCTGTCCCATATTACGCCTGGGGCAATCGGGAAATTGGTGGCATGCGAGTCTGGATTCCGAAAATATCGTCAACATAATGGAGGTTCATCCCTATGGTTGAATTTATTAAAAAAGCGAACAGTTTATTTTGCGCACTTGAAAATGAGTTTTTAGAAATAGAACCCTGGGGACGCAATGCAATGCGTGTTCGCTGCACACCATCCAGAGAAATTAAACAGGACTGGATAAGTGCCTTGATTAATAAAGGTGATTTTCAGGCTGAGATAATCATTAACGAAAATGAGGTAAGTATTCAAAATGGGCACATAAAAATCAATCTGTCATCGAGAGGTGAATTATCGTTTATCAACACTAAAAAGGGCCAGGAATTTCTTAAAGAAAAAGCCATTCACCCATTATCAATCCCAGCCAGAGCCTATAAGGATCTCAAAGGCGATTTATACCATATTGATTGCAGCTTTGAAGCCTATGATGATGAACATATTTATGGTTTGGGGCAGCACCAGCATGGTCGCTTGGATCAAAAAGGCTGCGTAATTGAACTCATACAACGCAATACTGAGATCAGTATTCCATTTTTCGTTTCAAGCAAAGGGTACGGATTTCTTTGGAATAATCCGGCTATCGGCCGTGTAGAACTTGGGAACACAGCTACTCACTGGGTTGCAGAAGCCGCACCGCAAATCGATTATTGGATTACTGCTGGGGATACTCCCGCCGAAATTATGTCTAATTACGCAGATGTCAGTGGACATGCACCCACTTTCCCGGAATGGGCATCCGGTTTTTGGCAAAGCAAATTACGCTATGCCAGCCAGGCGGAAGTCGAAGCAGTTGCCAGAGAATATCACGAACGAAATCTACCCTTATCCGTAATTGTGGTTGATTTCTTTCATTGGACCCGTCAGGGTGATTGGCAATTTGATCCGCAATTCTGGCCTGATCCTGCTGGCATGGTAAAAAGATTGCAGAAATTGGGCATAAAAGTTATGGTTTCCTTTTGGCCAACGGTTAACCGTCTTTCCAATAATTTTGCCGAGATGTGGCATAAAAAATATATTATCCGAAACAAATCAGGTTCGGCAGCTCAAATGTATTTTGTGGATGTACAGGCTGAAGAAGGCATTTATCAGCATTATTATGATGCCACACATCCAGGAGCAAGAAAATTTATCTGGGAACGAGCCAAGAAGGGGTATTACAAGCATGGCATAGATGTATTCTGGTTGGATGCCTGTGAGCCTGAAATGTCCCCTTTTATGCCTGAAAACCTGCGCTTTTATGCGGGAGACGGGGAAGCCGTTGCCAATAGCTATCCAAAATATCATGTACAGGGTTTTTACGAAGGCTTCAAAGAAGAAGGGGAAGAAGCCCCTTTGTTTTTATGCCGTTCCGCCTGGGCTGGTAGCCAGCAATATGGCGCTGCTGTTTGGTCAGGAGATATTCAATCCACTTTTTCAGCCCTACGAGCACAAGTGACAGCAGGCTTGAATATGGGTTTGAGTGGCATTCCTTGGTGGACTTGTGATATTGGTGGTTTTCGTGGTGGCGAATCCACATCCCATGATTTTCGGGAATTAATTATACGCTGGTTCCAATACGGCGCATTTTGCCCAATTTTCCGTTTACATGGTCACCGTCTGCCCAATACTGATGATTTTAGCGGCGGACCAAATGAAGTCTGGTCTTTCGGTGAGGAAGCCTACCAGATCATACAAAGAACAATGGCGCTTCGGGAGCGAATGCGCCCATACATCATGGAACAAATGGCAATAACATCAGAAACAGGTACGCCCCTGATGCGTGCGCTCTTTGTTGATTTTCCGTCTGATGCGGTTTGTTATCAAATAGCAGATCAATACATGTTTGGAACAGACCTGCTGGTTGCACCAGTATTGGACGCCAAAAAACACTCCAGAAAAGTATATTTACCTGATAATAGCTACTGGAAAGAAGCCTGGACAGATACAGTTTACAAAGGTGGACAATGGATCACAGTTGATGCGCCATTAGATCAAATTCCATTATTCTTGCGGGGAGAGGTAAATTTACCCATTAAAGAAAAAATATAGTCAAGATTAACTACTAGGCAGATGTTTCATTGTTTGTTCACTTCGCCCCCAACAAACTAAACTGTTAATAAAACAAAACCCCACAGTCGTGGGGTTTTGTGTTTATGACTTTTGAGGCGACGATGGGACTCGAACCCATGATGAGGGTTTTGCAGACCCTTGCCTTGCCAACTTGGCCACGTCGCCGATTTTTCTACAAAACTGAGCGGGCAACGAGACTCGAACTCGTGACCTTCTCCTTGGCAAGGAGGCGTTCTACCAACTGAACTATGCCCGCAATTTTTACAAATTTATTTTTTTGTCAACGTCAGTGATTATAGAATATTCATACTTTTTTGTCAACCTTTGAAGAATCTCGATTTCTTTGCCAGCCCTTCATTTCATTATTCCCATCCCTGTCATAAATTAGAGGTCCTCATATTTATACGGAATTTGTCAATTTTATCCGGTTTTTGAACAAGCATTGTTACCAATAAATAAATAAACTAATAATTGGGATAGTAAGAATGCAAATCACCCGCAATGCGGAGAAATTTGCTTACACAGGAGGCAAGAAATGAACAAATCTCAAAATAGAAGGAAAGTACATTTGATACCCATTATGGCGCTCATCATGCTGGTAACTGTTGCATTTGCCAGTGCAGGTCCAACGAATTCACGGCGTCCAACCAGAACACCCATACCAACCTCAACCCCGGATTTACCAACACAAACACCTATCACTCCTACTTCAACTACGGAGACACCCATTGTGACTACTGAAACACCAACTGCTACAGCAGTTACACCAACTTCAACCACCCCACCTTCATCAGACTTTATCAAAGGCTTTGATGCCTCGTACGTCAGTCGCGTAGAGGACAAAGGCGGGGTTTACAAAACATCTACGGGTGTAACCCAGGACGTGTTCCAAATACTGGCTGATAACGGCGTCAATTATGTGCGCTTCCGCGTCTGGAATAATCCAACAGAAGGTTATTGCAACAAAACGGATGTGCTGGCAATGACACAAAGAGCCAAAGCAGCTGGGTTGAAAGTCTTGATTGATTTCCATTATTCAGACTTTTGGGCAGATCCTAGTCAACAAAACAAACCAGCAGCCTGGGATAGCATGTCATTTACAGATTTAAATCAGGCAGTTTACGATTACACCTACGATGTCATATCTTCTCTGATCGCTCAAGGAACACCTCCGGATATGGTGCAGATCGGAAATGAAATTACACACGGCATGCTCTGGACAGATGGCGAAGTACACATGGACGATCCTGCTTACAATACACCAGAACAATGGACCAACTTGGCCACCCTGGTAAATTCTGGTATCAGTGCGGTTGAAGATACTGGTTCATCCGCTGAAATTATGGTGCAGATTGCTAGCGGTGATATCGATGAGATGACCTGGTTCTTTGATAACATCATTGCCTATGGCGTTGACTTTGATATCGTGGGGATCTCTTATTACCACAATTGGCACGGCACCATCAGTGATCTTGATTCCTATATGGATGAGCTCGCATCACGCTATTGCAAAGAAATTGTTATCGCTGAAACCTCCTATCCATTTACCCTGGATTGGTACGACTGGACCAACAATATCATCGGTCTGCAGAGCCAGTTATTATCGGGCTACGACGCTTCAGTAAGCGGCCAGACTGATTTCCTGCAAGCTGTCGTTGATGTAGCCAAAGGCAATAGCCTGGGTAGAGGTGTATTCTATTGGGGTGGCGAATGGATTGCTACCGCACCAAAAGATACTGACGGTTCCACCTGGGAAAATCAAGCAATGTTTAACTTCCAATGGAAAGCCGTAAACGCCTTTAGTGTTTTCCAGAACACAAATTAACCTCTCTCTGTTTGGGTTCATGTAATTGCTGGCTTGCTTCATGCCAGCCCATCAATATTCTCTTTTCCTTGAATATCCTCCTCT
This sequence comes from Chloroflexota bacterium, assembly GCA_016838895.1. Classification (GTDB taxonomy): domain Bacteria; phylum Chloroflexota; class Anaerolineae; order Anaerolineales; family Anaerolineaceae; genus UBA5203. The sequence goes on along the minus strand of JAEKNU010000033.1, from coordinate 15,430 downwards.
ATGAAACGATAGGGGAGGAATATTCATTAAATATTCATTAAATATCTATTCAATCCTATTGCTACAAAACATCACTCAAAGAGAGAATTCAAATTGACGCGCCTTCTGCTTTGCATTAAACTCATCATATGGCAAATATTCTTATCATTGAAGATGCTGAAAACCTTGCGACAGTATTGCAGCAAGAATTAAAAAAGAATGGGCATCAGGCCTATCACTGCAATTCCGGAGAAGAGGGTTTATCATTTTTACAACACCACGCGATCAATCTGGTCATTCTGGATTGGATGCTGCCGGGTATTGATGGATTGGCTGTGCTGCGTGAAGTTCAAAAGACATGTGAAATTCCGGTGCTCATGCTAACCGCACGGGCCGATGAACTGGACAAAGTGATCGGTCTGGAACTGGGTGCCGAAGATTATCTCACCAAGCCTTTCAGTATGCGTGAGCTGCTTGCCCGGGTAAATGTCATTTTGCGTCGCTCAAATCGAGCAACGACCAAACATGAATCAAACATCCATCAAAGCAAGATCACATGGAAAACGCTTGTGTTGGATACCAATCAACATCAAGTATGGGTAGCTGAAATTAACACTAATCTCTCACCCACTGAATTTGATCTTCTTGAGTTATTCCTGCAAAATCCCGGACGCGTATTCAATCGCTCTTTTCTGATGGAATCCGTCTGGCATGAACAATACATCCCGGGTGACCGTTCCATTGATAACGCTATTCTTCGCCTGCGAAAAAAAATCTCGCCATTGGGTGATGCGATTGAATCAGTTTGGGGAATCGGATATCGTTTTAATATCGGGCAATAAGATTATTATGAAAAAGAAAATCCCATTTAAAGTTTTAATTCCGATATGGATTGTTTTGCTTTTCTATATCCCTGCGCTGCAGTATGCGGCGCCGGATATTCCTATGTTCATCTATTATGGCAATTTCTTAATTCTGGATTTTGTATCAACATTTATTCTGGGATTATCTTTTTATCTAAACCGCAGAAAACAATCCAAAATGATTTTTGCAAAGTTAAGTAGCTATACTTCGCTTTTACTGGTTTTTGTCCTTCTCTATTTACCAGCACGCTATTTCATGCCTTTTCAATATCAAGACTCAACCAGCATGAGTTTCTTATTAAATCATTTCTTTTTTCTGATCTTTATGATTGGCATTTGTTTCGGGTTCGAGTTTTTCTTTTTCATTCTGGATCGTTGGGATAATCTTCGTAAACGGTCAATTACACTCAGCCTAACCCAAACCATTAGCTTGATTGTTCTGGTCATTCCCAGCACAATAATGGTCGCTTCATTACTAATAACCGTTCTCGCCACCAGACCGGATCCAAGTTATAGCTATACTGCCCCTGTTACCTACCTGGGCAAATTCTTTGTCACCATTGCCACGCAAGTCACGCCATTTACCGGAATATCAATGGGAACCGGCATCGTCGCCGTGATTGTAGCTGCCCCGTTTGTGTTTCTCTTTTCATGGCTGATTGCTAATTTTTACACAAAACGACTGAAACGATTGGTTCAATCCGTAAACGAGCTAAAAAATGGGAATCTTAGTGAGCGAGTTGAGATTCATGGTGAAGATGAGATCAGCCGGTTAATGCAGGATTTCAATGAAATGTCTGCCAGCCTTGAAACATCTCAGAATGAATTACTACAGAAGCAAGATAAAATTTCGGCATTAATGGCCAGTCAAAAAGAATGGCTCCTGAAAATATCTCATGAACTACGTACGCCAATAACCACATTAAAAGCAGTTTTGGAAAGCAGTCCGGCAAGCACTACAAAAGAAATCAATCAGCAAAATTCAGTCTTGCAGCAGGAAGTGGATGGGCTGCATCATCTCATTGAAGATCTCTTTACCCTGACCCAAAGTGAACACATGCAGCTTAGTTTGGATTTACAGCCGCTGCAAATTCCCCAACAACTTGTCCCTATTCTGAAACCCCTTCAGCAATTTGCCTGGGAGAAAAAACAAATTGAATTTGTCTTCAATGCCAATAAATCTTCCATATCTATAAGTGTTGATCATTTTCGTCTGGCACAGGTTTTACGCAATCTAACCCATAATGCAGTACGGCACACGGATGCTGGTGGTGTGATTCGTCTGGAAGTTGAAACAGATCATGATCAAGTTATCCTGCAATTCAAGGATACAGGCGAAGGCATTTCTGAAGATATGGTTGATAAGATTTGGCAGCCTTTCCAAAAACATCCCCGATCCGATGGTAGTGGTATCGGTCTGTCCCTCTCCAAAGAATTGATCCGATCCATGGGGGGAAACATCTCCGTCAGCAGCCAGGCAGGCTGCGGTGCTTGTTTTATCATTCAGTTCCCAATTAACTAAAGGAATATCCAATCCATTCTGCGACAAATTTGCGACAATCCTTCGACAGGCTTGTGACATCTCATGTTTATCCTTTAAGTATCAAAAAATAAGGAGTGTGCAAACATGTCACAAACAAGCGCATATTGTATCGAAACGCGTCAATTAACCCGCACTTTTAAAAATATTGCTGCCGTTCAGGATTTGAATTTGCAGATGCCCTATCAAAGTGTGTACGGCTTTCTTGGCCCGAATGGTGCCGGAAAAACGACCACCATTCGTATGCTACTGGGATTGATCAAACCTGATCAGGGAGATGTCCGCATCTTTGGGGAACCAATGAATCGCAAAAATATCAGCATCTTCCGTAAGATTGGTGCCCTGGTAGAAAGTCCCAGTTTGTATCCAAATTTAACAGGCGAAGAAAACCTGGAGGTTACCCGCAGAATGTTGGATTTACCCAAAGCCAATATAGCCCACGTCTTACGTCTGGTTAAATTGCAGGATGCCAGTCAGCGCGTGGTAAAAGGCTATTCCACGGGGATGAAACAACGATTAGGATTGGCGCTTGCCATGCTCAGCGACCCTGAATTACTCATTCTGGATGAGCCAACCAATGGCTTGGATCCAGCCGGCATTCATGAAATTCGCGATCTCATTCTGGAGCTGCCTAAGACCGCTGGGGTCAATGTGTTTTTGTCCAGTCACCTACTCAGCGAAGTAGAGCTCATGGCAACCCATATTGGCATCATCCATCAGGGGCATTTTCGTTTTCAGGGCACGTTATCCGAGCTTAATGCCCATTATGCCCCGCAGTTAATCTTGCAAGTAGCCGCCAGAGATGAAGTGTTCCAGATATTAAATAGCAATGGCTATGAAGTCCAAAAGAACAACGGCAGTATTCAAGTCTCTATTCAATCACCTGAGCAGGCTGAAAGTATCAATCGCCTGATCATTGATCATGGTTATCAAATTCAGCAATCTTTCATTAAGCAGCCGACATTGGAAGATATTTTCATGACCTTAACCAAATAGGAGGAAATCATGAAACAGTTGGTTGCTATATATTCAGCTGAATTATTAAAGTTGAAACGAACCATTGCCTTTTTATTGACCATCTTAATTCCTGTGTTGCTTATCATCCTGATTATATTTATGGTTTTGGACAGAGGGCTTGAAAATTATAATAAAGAAATGTTTAATCATTTATTGAACTTTACATTTTCCATTTGGCCGATGATTGTTATGCCAATGTTTTTATCCATAGCAACCGGATTAATCGGCTCAATGGAAACCACAACTGGGCAGTGGAAACACATTTTTTGTCTACCAATTCCAAAGTGGAAAATATTATTCACCAAGTGGTTAGCCATAATAACACTCACCTTTGTGTCACATGCACAAGTAGTTCTCCTATTCCTGGGTAGTTTTCCGATTATCCAGCTGTTCGTACCACAAGTATCCTATATACCTTTTATGGATACGCTGGATTTTCTTTGGTTCCTGATTATATTATGTGTCGCATCTGTTGGCTTAACCAGTATTCACTTTGTCTTCTCCCTCATCTTTCCCGGGTTGGTTGGCAATATCGGACTGGGTATCAGCGCTGTGACCCTATCCATGGGATTAACTTGGGCAGGAAATTTTTTTCAATTTTTTCCCTGGACTGTTCCACTAGCTGCATTAGCCAATTTTGTGGAATTAGACACTTCATTTATGCCAATCACCGCCATGCTCATCAGTTTGATCACAGCAATAATCTGGTTGCTGCCTGGCATTCGCTTATTTAGCCGCAAAGATATCCTGTAAAAGGAGGAAAAATGATTAACTGGATCAATTTATTTATTGCAGAAACGATGAAACAAAAACGTTCATTAACAATAGTGGTTATTGCACTAGCCCCAATTTTAATGTTCATATTTAACTTTATGATTGGCCTGGGGGGGTATTACGGTACCAAAGCATATGGTTCAGAAATTGTAGATACCGTTATAAACAATTCACTTAACCTATGGGCATTAATTATGCTGCCTATGGCATTGTCCCTTTTGGCTGCCTTAAATGCCAATGTGGAATTTCGCAACAACCAGTGGAAACAAATCTATGCTTTCCCTGTACCAACATGGAAAATTATGACTGTCAAATGGGTCATCAATGTAGCAATGTCTGCAATGGCACACATATTCCATTTGGTCTTAATGCTTGCCGCCGCCTTTGTACTGGTAACACTCAACGGTCATAGTTTTGTGGGTGCCATGGATTATGTCTACGTATTCCAGCATATCCTTGTTATTTTTCTGGCATCTATTATGATCGTAACCATCCAAACCATATTGGCATTAGTCTTCGATAATTTCTTACTGGTAATGGCATTGGGTACTGGTTTGATGATATCCAATTACTTTGTTGCTCAATCCAGCTACGGATATCTTTCTCCCTGGTCACATCCCATGCGTTTGAATCGCTTTATGAGTGAAGATCCATATTTCTGGCCATTGTTGGTAATAAACATTTTTGGCAGCCTAATATTAGCCTATGTGGCATTCATATTACTCAAAAAACGGCAGATTACAGCCTGAAATATGGAAAAATTTATCATATTTCAGAGCACGCTGTGGCTTTACTGATAAGGTTGACGGAACGTTTTGTTAATGATATTATTCTGTCGTTAGTTGGGCGCGTAGCTCAATGGTAGAGCAGTGGCCTTTTAAGCCATTTGTTGAGAGTTCGATCCTCTCCGCGCTCACAAAAAACTGTCCAAATTGGACAGTTTTTTATCTTTTAACCAATATTTACTTGCGCCTGATTTTCGTCAAGATTTATGCTTAATGATCTTTTTTTTCTTCCGCATCTGATGCATATTGAATGCTTGCTGGAACAATCTTAAACACTACCAGGCTCGCCCCTATCAAAAATGCGCCGATAAACCACATGGCATGATCCATACCGTATACAAAAGCATTCTTAGCAATCAGAGACACTTCATGCATCCATTCGGCGGAAACTTGTTCTGCAGCGATTAATGCATTTTGCACACTACTCAGAAACATTTCATGCACTGCTGGGGGAAACTCAAAGGTTTTAATGCCCTTATTCACAGCCAGACGATAAAAGCCATTCATAATTGACCCGGATACTGCGAATCCCAATGCGCCACCGATATTCATAAAGGTATCTGCAATGCCTGATCCAATGCCTGCCCGGGAGGGCGGCAAAGAGCCTAAAGTTGAAGTCATGGCCGGTGTCATGGTGTGCCCCATACCGATACCCAGCAAAAGCAATGGACCTATCAATGATAAATATGAGGAGTCCACTTGCGAAATACTGGTAAACATGAAATATCCAATTCCGGATGCCATTAATCCAAAAGCAATGGTTCGTTTGGTACCATATCGTTTAACCACATTGACAGAATTGATGGTAGCTAGATATTGAATCACCAACTGCGGTGTCATCGCCAGTGAAGCCAATAATGGTGAATATCCCAAAACAGATTGAAAATATTGACTAAAAAAGTATGCCGCCCCAAAGATAGCAAACGCATTCATGAACATCGTAATGGAACCGGCCGAGAAAGATTGATTCTTAAAAAAGTGCAGCGGCAGCATTGGCGCTGGTGTTTTCTTTTCCCAATACAGAAAAATGCCAATCAGGATCATTCCTGCAATAATTGCCCCCAACACCTCAATAGCTCCCCAGCCAATTTCACCAGCCTTGATAATGCCATAAACCAGTGCAAATATACCCATGGATGAGAGTAATAGACCAGGGATGTCCAATTTCGGCGGCTTTGGGTTTCTGGATTCAGGGATTACAAGATAACCTCCTATCAATCCAATCAGCACCACCGGAATATTTAAATAAAATACAGCCGGCCATTCAAAGAAGTTCAATAAAACGCCCCCAATCAAGGGACCAACACCTGCTCCAATACCAAATGTTCCGCCCCAAATCGCCAATGCCCGTGAGCGTTCTGCATGATCAGGAAAAATATTGACAATCAATGATAGCGTACAGGGCATCATCATTGATCCGCCAATCCCTTGAAAAACCCGAAAAAAGATTAACATACTGGTTGTGTTAGATTGAGCAGCACCAAGTGAACCCAATCCAAAAACAATCAGTCCAATGGTCAATATTTTTTTTCTTCCAAACCTGTCACCCAAGGTTCCCGTAGTTAGCATTAAGGAAGCAAAAACCACGGTATAGGAGTCCATAATCCACATCAATTGAGCTGTGCTGGCACCCAATGAGCCTGAAATGGATGGTATGGACATATTTAGAACCGTGGTATCAATAGCAATAATTAATAATGAAATACATAGAATTGTTAATGCAGCCCAGCGTTTTTCATATTGGGTTTTTGTTTGATCCATGTTTGCTCCGATGAAGGTATGTGTTTTGGATATACTGATTAATTATAAAGTCAAAAGCACAGAAACGCACCTCAAACTGTGAAAAGCTTACCTGCGATTATAAAATCCTAAGGGTTTAAAACCCTTAGGATCAATAACACATAAATATTCCACTAAGAAGGTAGGTAAGATTCCTGAAACTTATTCAGCCAAATGGAGAATTTTCCTGACAGCTTTTTCATTCAACTTTACAAAATTACCCAGTGTTCGGGTATCTCCATCCGTGGCTTTGTTAGCCATTTCATCAATTCGATCACCCTGGATACCTAAATCGCTCAGTTCAGTGCCCAGACCAATGGAATGAAAGAATTCTTCAAGCTTATGGATGCCAATTAAAGCAACCGCTTCGGGGTTGTAAACATCCATTTCCACATTCCAAACCCGCACTGCCCATTGCACAAACCGGTTCAGATCATGCTGCAGGACATGTTTCATCCAGGCAGGAAAGACTACAGCCAGTCCCGCACCGTGGGCTACATCGTAAATACCGCTGATCTCATGCTCAATATCATGCGAAGCCCAATCCCCTACCCGTCCAGTATTGAGTAAATTGTTATGTGCAATCGTTCCCGCCCACATGATTTCAGCCCAGGCGTCGTAATCATTGGGGGTTTTCAAAACGAAGGGTGCCTGACCAATGATAGTTTTCATGGTGGCTTCGAGTAAATGATCTGTAAATGAAACATGACTGACATTGGTGAAGTATCGTTCCATTAGATGAGACATGATATCTGCAATCCCGCAAGCTACCTGAAATGCAGGTAAAGTAAATGCCAATTCAGGATTCAGAATTGAGAAGCGAGGGTAAATCAAGTCAGAATTAACTGCTCGTTTAAGCCATCCTTCTTCGTTGGTAATAACAGTACCTGTACTGGACTCACTCCCCGCGGCCGGAATGGTTAGTACGGTTGCCACTGGCAGCGCATCCACCGGTGCGCCTCTTCCAAGATAGAAGTCCCAAACATCACCTTCAATAACCGATCCCATGGCAATCGCTTTTGCCGAATCGATAACACTTCCACCACCTACGGCCAGAATTAAACCAAGCTTGTGCTGCTTGCATAATTTAATACCTTCCTGAACCAGGCTCAACCGAGGATTCGGTTTTACACCAGCTAGTTCAATCCAATCAACACCAGCAGCTTTGAGAGATGCCGTGACCCGCTCATATAGACCAGATGCTTTAATACTACCGCCGCCATAATGCAGCAAGATATTTGTACTGTATTTCGCCACCTCGTGACCGACCTTCTCTTCAGTTCCTCGGCCGAAAATAATTTTAGTAGGATTCTGAAATTCAAAATTTTCCATATTAATTTTTCCTTTTTTTTATACGATTCGTTTACTGCCGCTTATACCCAAGCGATATCATTTATCATCGGAAATGTTGTGAAAATAATGTTTTCTTTATCATACTATAGCTGAATAAAAAATCAATGCACAGAGCAAGTATTAACCAAAAAAACGTATAATCCCATTCCTTTGTATAGGGATAATACCGGTCTAATCCCTATCTAGTATACAGGGTCAAAGCAGGGTAAAATGATACGCTCAGATCGTTTTTCTTAGCTTTACCTGACATCATCCATCCTATGCAATGAGTAAATTTGATTGAAAACACCTGCCTTATTTACAACACTAAAAAACTTCAGCGGTAATCCACGTGGTTGTGTATATACTGAACCATTGTGGGGCATTCCGTTTACTTTATTTACCCCATTTGCCTCTATTTATATGATCGCAATTGGATTAAATGACAGCCAAATTGGGTCGATTGTCAGTATCAGTTGGGGATTTCAAATTGTTCTGGCATTGTTCAGCGGGGTGATTACAGATAAATTAGGTCGCCGAAAAACCACATTGATCTTTGATATCATCGGTTGGAGTGTTTTTGCATTGATCTCCGCTTTTGCCCAAAATTTTTGGTATTTTTTGGCTGCGGGTGTTGTCAATAGCTTCTGGCGCGTGACTCAAAATTCCTGGACATGTCTATTGGTTGAAGATGCTGATCCAGGCCAAATTGTAGATATGTTTACCTGGATTCAGATATTTGTGCAGTTTGTCGGTTTTTTCGCACCATTAGCTGGGCTACTGGTAAGTAAATTTTCTTTAATACCAACAGTTAGAGGATTATATCTTTTCGCAGCGTTTATGTTTTCACTCAAAGCAATTATCACGTACATCATGACAGAAGAAACCCAACAAGGGATTATCCGTATGCATGAAACAAAGCATGAAAGCATTTTTATTGTGCTTAAAGGGTATCAAAGCGTTTTGACAGAAATTGTAAAAACACCCCAAACTTTGGTTACTGCTGCCATTATGGTAATGATCAGTATTACTGGCATGATTAACGGAAGCTTTTGGGCAATTCTGGTCACAGAAAAATTGCACTTTTCAGCAGAAAGTCTGTCCTTTTTTCCATTAATTAAGTCGACAATCATATTGCTGTTCTTCTTTACTGTCATGCCTGTTATCAAACGCATGCATTTTAAATATCCAATGATCATTGGTTTAATTGGATATGTGCTCAGTCAATTGCTGTTGATCCTTTCCCCTGAAAAAAGTTATCTACTTGTAATACTTAGCCTAATTGTCGAATCTTGCAGCTTTGCTACAGTAACGCCCCTGCTGGATCAGATGGTTGTAAACACCATTAATCCAAAAGAACGTGCCCGTATTCAATCCATTTTATATGTGGGTATCATTACCCTCACCGCACCTTTTGGCTGGATCGCAGGGCAACTTTCTGAAATTGACAAAAGCTGGCCTTTCATTCTAAATATTTCACTTTTTGCTATCGCGGCCGTTTTAGCTGCCATAGCCGGTAATATTTCAAAAAAACAACTAGAAAAAATACCCGTAATTGGGCTCAGCTAAACAATCATCAAAACTAATCCCAAAGAGTATTAAAAACCCTTTGGGATTTAATATTGGAATATTTTGATTAACGTATCGTATCCAGGTATGTTGCAATCCACACCAAGGGCGCATTCCAATTAATTGCGACCTCATTTGTTGACGCGGATTCCACATTATCAATATAGCGTTTGGCCGGTGCTTCATCCAGCAAACCTGCATCTACTGCAGCTTCATCTACCGGTTCAAAATTGGGTCCGCCAATAACAGCACCCGCCGGGGCTGGTGGATAACCGTTGGCAGAGTCATACGCCCAGAAACGATGATGCGGATGTTCCGACGGATATTCGCCATACCCTGTGATGAAACTACAGTTTAATGCATTACGACCCAACAGATAATCCATGCTCAAATGCAAAGCATTAAGATATTTATCTTCACCGGTCAGGTCATAGGCAATGCTAACCTGCATCATGTTATTGAGTATCAATCCGTTGGATCCCCATGGATATGGGCCGTCAATTAAAACAGCATAACCATCATCCTTTTGCACGCCGATCAATTTGTCCGCATGTGCGATGATTACTGCATTAGAATCAGTTCCTGAAAATGTCGCATTGTTAACTGCCATGGAGATCGCTCCTAATGGTGCAGTGATTCCCCAGTCGAATTGCTCATTCTCTTTCAAAAAACTCAAATCTGTCAAATATGGCGCATAGGCTTCATCACCAGACGTGATATATAATTCAGCCGCTGCCCAATAGAATTCATCGCTGACATCATCATCGTCATAATTACCACCGCCATCACCCGGATTATTTCCGGCATAGATAGCCGGATTATCCAGCGCAGCCTGCCAGGCTGTTTCTGCAGCAGTCAGACAGCGATCAGCAAATTCTTCATCAATATCCGCCCATATACGGGCACATTGCGCACCGGTTGCAGCCAGGTTCAATGTAGCTGCCGTAGAAGGTGCGTACAGATAGCGCCCCGCCCCAACATACTGATGCTCTTTATCGTTATCTACACGCAATGGGGGGATCATTGGCAGTGGTGCCCAATCCAGATCATGGATTTTGTGATGCACCATGCCAGCCAGATCCTCTCCTTCCGGTACCTGCATGCTCAACAGGAATTCCATTTCCCAACGGGCTTCATCCAGAATATCCGCTACACCGTTTTCGCTTTCCGGAATCCTCAAAGATCCATCAGGGTAAGCTTGTGGGAAGCGCTCATATAAGTCCATCAATGTCCAAACAGAAATACCACCATTGACCACATATTTACCAAAATCGCCGGCATCATACCAGCCACCCGATACATCCAATGTATACTCGCAACCTGGCCATTCCACACCATCCAGATCGGTGCCTTTGTAGCAGGTAATATCATCATCGGAGATATGCCCGGCAGCACGGGCCCATTCTTCGCCGACAAAATCACTTTCAATCTCAGTGCCGCTGCGATTATGATAGAAATACGCCAGCGCATCATATCTCAACTGGCTGTATAGTTCATCGGAGATATCAAATGAGACGCTTTCCAGGTCAGCACTAAGCAGCATATAATCCATCCCTGGCGTGTTGTAGGCTGAGAAATCAATACTGTGCAAGTGCTCTCCTGAATTTACATCATCCCCTTTGATTGTTGTCAAACCATCCAGTACAACATCCCCATTCGCATCCAGCAAGTCCCACGCTACCGATTCGGTATCATCAGAAGCCAGTATGGCTATTTTTTCACTGTCAACAAAGTATCCACTCTGGTTGACACTGATCAGCTCGGGAATGATAACCGGCTTGGGCGTTGGTACAGGAGCACTGATCACAGCCCGTTTACTTGCTTCAGGAATATCACTGTTGCCTGCTTCAACAAACATACCCGTCCCAAATAGATACGGCTTTTTCCATGACTCATCGGATGTGTCTGCCTTTGACCAGGTGATTTTCACATCCCGATCCTTTGTGGTCGCACCATTGATCTGTGCCTGAAAACCAATTTCAGCGCCATGTGCGGGTTCAATAATTTGATCCAATGGCACAGAGACTTCAATGCCCCAGCCTTCATCCGTTTTGAACACAAACCCTTCCACTTCAATACCTGTGCAGAAGACACCGGTAATCGTCAACGCTTGCGGATCAGTATTGCCGATATCTGCCCCATTAAGATTGATTTGGAATACGCCATCCGTATACGTCTTGGCATCCAGATCACCGGAAGCATTAATGAAAAACTCAAACGAGTCCTCATTCCAGAAATCAGCGCCATGTTGCCCGGCGATGATGTTTTGATCCGGCATCTGCATGGTGATATAGAAGGTTTCCATATCAGCTGCAACCGAATAGGAAAATGAGCCGTTCTCTGCAGGATCAATGGCGTTTTCATCAACAACCTCTATCACTGGTACATTTTTCCAATCCTCTAATTCACCATCCATTTTAATTTCAACCGGAAATGGGATATATACCACTTCACCCTGAATTTCGGGTGGGGCTAACTCTCCTGCAATCACTGTTGGCGTTACTGTGGCTGCAGGCACACTGGTTTCTGTTGAGTTTTCCTCCTGTACTGGTTGCGGATTACAACCTGTGAAAAGGAACAACACAGCAAAAACCATCAGCAAAAATATTTTCTGGTCTCTCTTCTTCATTTTTTACCTTTCCATTACTGTGGGAATCAATTCATATTATTATGGCATAAACATGAGAAAAATAGTGTATAAATCGAGGACTTTGTTGCATGAAACTACAATATATTTTGCCAGTGTACTGCAAAAGAACAATTTATAAATTTATAATTCCTTATCTTTTTTACATGAAGTATATTTACTCTCATCCAAATATCAGGTATTAAATAAAGTGAAAACTAAATCTATTGAAACAATCCTATAATTTATGAGAGAGAAAAATGAAGTAAAATATAGTATGGTTATTGATTGTTGTCATTTCTTTGAATATGTTAAGCAGCTGTTCCCCAACAAATGCTGTCGCTGGACCTACTTTAAATCCTCCAACTGAAATTCCCGCTACAAAAACCATTGAACCGACACAGATTCCAACTGTCATTCCAAGTCCTACACCCTTACCTGGTGATCTTGTGCTCCCATTGGATACACTGGATGACCAAATTCCCTGGCTGCCGATGGAAAATTCAGCCAGACCCGGCACCGCCATGTATATTTTTAATCAAGAGAAACCCCCATTTAATAGCGTGCTTGTCCGTCAGGCCTTTGCTGCCGCAATTGACCGTGAAGCATTGGTAGAAATTGCCTCAAAATTTGGAGCAATCGACCCCAGAGCTGCAACTTCGTTAACCCCTCCGGAAACATTAGGTAGAGATTTATATAATACCGTCGGGATTCCTTTTGATCCGGATCAGGCCAAAGCATATTTAGCAGAGGCAGGATACACTGACCCAACAAAATTTCCGGATGTAACCATCTTGATTAACATAGGTGGAGATGCAGCACCTGGTTTCCATGTAAGAATCACGGATGCCATGATCGACATGTGGAAAGAATATTTAGGTGTAACTGTTACATCTGAAGTTGTTGATTGGGGTACATATCAAGATCGCATTGTATCTAATCCACCAGAAATTGTGCGAATGTCCTGGGCAGCTGATTTAAACGATCCTGATAATTTCCTGCGTGAATTGTATTATTCAGATTCCCAATATAATTATGCACATTTTTCAAATCCAGAATATGATCAATTGGTTGATCAGGCAGCTGAAAATCAATCCCCTGCAGAACGTCAGGAATTGTACATACAGGCCGAACGGATTCTATGTGAATCAGAAGCAGTCATTATTCCACTTTATCACAGCAAATGGAACATTCCCTGATTCCAGACAAAATATGTTGTATATATTCTAATTAACCTGCCTTTCCAGGCAGGTTAATTGTGCATCAGAGAAACACCAGACAGCTAGCTACTAGAAGAATAATTGATTATCCTTCCTCATCAAGGCTACAATATTATTGCTCTTAGAATAATAATCAATGGCCGTATGGAGAATTCACATGCAATATTTATTACAAAAACTCAATTGGAAAAAAATCGAATTTCTTCTGGCATTTGTCAACACACCTGAACAAGTAACTGATGTAACCGAGTTGATTAAACATAAGTGGTCTGCTGACGAACAGGTTTGGTTTACGTACCCCAAGAAAAGCTCATACAATGACAGCAGCCAGATCGCCATGGGTGAAGATTGGTCTGCATTGTGTTTTCGCCGATCAGTATTTGGTAAAGGAAGCAAATGAATACGAACGATACTGCAAAGACTACATTGATCCAGGTTTTCGTTCAAGCCGTTGCAGGTTCACCGATACGTTTCAGTGTAGATGAAAAAACGTTGGAAATCCAACACGCAGACATCTTGTCTGCCGTTCATCCCTGGGCGTATGGGTTTGTTCCGCATACTAACAGTGCCGATGGTGATTGTCTGGATTGCTTCATTATTACAGGCAAACCCTTAACTGTAGCAGAGATTATTGAATGCCAACCCATTGGCTATCTGGAAGTGTGGGAAAATGATGAATCAGATCATAAACTATTGGCGACCCTTCCAAACGAACAAATTACTTTATCAACCCAACATAAAAAAATCCTTAGTCATTTTATGCACACAATATTTAAAAACTATCCTTCCATCCACCTCGTGGTCGGCGAGTTAGTTCCAATACAATCTATTCATACATTACAGCAACAAACGAATCCATGAGCAAGAGTTTATCACATGGATTTTCACTGATGAAAACCTCTGTGAACACCCGCTATACAACGAAACATCGATTAATCGCGCATTATCTGGGGGAAACTCAAATTCATATCTTTCTTTTCGAATAAAATGGAATACATCTCCGTTAATATAGTAGAAAGATCAAAATATGAACGGAAAGGAACACCGCATTGATTGACGCATTACGTGAAAACGAATCAGCCCTCATAGATAGTGCAAAAAATGGCGATCGCAATGCCTTTAGCGAGTTAGTCTGTTTGCATGTCAACCCAATAATGCAAATTCTATATCGCATGTATGGGGATCAACATCTCGCCGAGGACGCCACTCAAAAAGCCTTTATCCAGGCCTGGTTGAAATTACCCAATTATCAGCCCAAGACAGCCTTCCGCAATTGGCTCATTCGAATCGCAATCAACACCGCTATCGATATGCTGCGCAAAGAAAAACGCATCCTCGCACAATCAACCGAGACAATGAATCTGGTGGATCATGCAGTAGGACCAGAAACGACAGTCATAAATAATGAGCGTGCTGAATCCATTCGTCAGGCGATCCTTTCCCTGCCGGAAGCCAGCCGCACCGTATTGATCCTGCGCGAATATGAAGAACTTTCCTATCAGGAGATTGCAGATATGCTTGATATTCCATTAGGTACAGTCATGTCACGTTTGAATTATGCACGAAAAATTCTACGAAAAAAACTGGAAGATCAACTTCGACCTTCTGTGGAGGCAATTTATGTCTGAACATATGCTTAATTATCTGAACGCCTACCATGATGGTGAACTCAACAAGAGTCAGGCTCAAAAAGTTGAACGTCATTTGCAAGTGTGCCCATCCTGTAATGAAGCCTATCAGAGCATATTGGCTTTGTCAGCCGAATTGCATGAGATGCCAATGCCAGCACTGCCATCAGCAGAAAAGATGGCAGCCGAAATTGCCTTATTTCTGCCAAGGAATCAGGAACCGGCAGTAAAAGACAAGATATTCAAAATCGGTTGGTGGTTGATCCCTATCATCCTCTTGGCTATTTGGATTTTACTTTTTATAACAAACATATTTGG
>JAEKNU010000032.1 GCA_016838895.1 Chloroflexota bacterium | reverse complement strand
ACGCGCTTCTCAAATTAATTTGGGTTGGTCTTTTCCTAAATCTTAGCTCTACCCCGTTTTATTGAGATGATACCTTTATTCTGTTAAAATCATACTGCAAAAATGAGAAAAAAGTATCAATTTCAGATGTGAGTTTATTCCCCCGAAGTTAATCAACGCATCAAAAAGAAGTATGAGAAAATATTTTTGATGGAACAATTCCAGAAATCAATTATGATAGAGAGGATGATATGAATATTAAGTTTGAATCCAGTGTTATATTTGTTGAGGATATCCAGAAATCGCGCCATTTTTATGAGACGATTCTAGGGCAAAAGGTTACTGCAGATTTTGGTGTGAATATTGGATTTGAGGGAGGATTTGCCATATTCCAGCGGAAATATGCTCATGATGTTATTTTTGGTCGGGACATGGAGTATGGATTAAATAATCTGGAACTCTATTTTGAATGTGGCGAAATTGATGAAGCTGTTTCTGGTCTACAGGAAAATGATGTCAAGTTTATCCATGCCATGGTTGAGCAACCCTGGGGGCAGCGTGTAGTGCGATTCTATGATCCGGATGGGCATATTGTTGAGATTGGTGAACCCTTGTCGGCACTGGTTTCAAGATTAGCAGCCAGTGGCTTAAATGCAGAACAGATTTCCAGTAAGACGTCTCTAACGCTTGAGATGGTCAATCATTTTTTAAATGAGAAATAAATAGGAAGCACATCCATAATTCCATGGATGTGCTTTTTTCTTTGCATTATTTAATGAATTGAATACTTAAGGGATAATGGATCGGTTTATCGGTATGCATGCGGATCAGGTTGCGAATCCCCTGAATGAAACAAAAGACACCTAAACCAATCAGCGGTATTACGGTCATAGAGACCAGGGCAATGTTGATCATGCGAATCGGTCCCTCGCTGCCTTGCAAAAAAACAAATACCAATGGGGGTACAATCATCATTAGCAACGCAGCGGAAACAAGCACGATGGTCATTGTAATTTGAAAATTCAAAACCAATTGACCTTGATGATCAATTTTGTGGCTGCTTCTTTTTTTCCATGACCAGATGATCAATGGGATAAAGAAAATGCATAAGCAGGAACTAAGATGCAGAAGCGTTAGCCAAAGTGTCTCGTTCTCTTCGTTTTGTGCACCAAAATCAAATTCGAGAATGGTGCTTAAATTTTGTCGGGTAAAAGCGCGTGGATCTACTTCGCCACTTTCAATACGCTGAATCGTGCGTGTACTGACCTGGCAGCGTTCGGCAAGCTGCTCTTGTGTTAATCCTGATGCTTGTCGTTTCTCGGTAACGATCAATCCTAGTTCTGGTTGGTTCATGGGGTTCTCCTTTTGATTTAAAGGATAGTCCTCCAGTATTATTTCGCCATGTCGTAAGCACGACATTCGCACGACATATCATAATGGCGGATTCTATTTGCAAGTGTATCAGAACTAGATGAATCAGAGAATACTTTTCATCAGGTGGGGCAAATTTATGCCCTCTGAATTTGCATTTATTTGTGCTATGATTGCAAATACGTCTTCAAAGGGGAGGATACTTTATTGACTATACCGTTTTTTCCAATTGCATTTTCCATAGGGCTGGCTTTGCTGGCGATTTCATTGTTTTTGCTGCATCGGGCAGGTCATAGCTGGTTGCATTTAATGCTATTTGCTTGTTTCTGGTTGTATAGCATGCTAATTGTTAGCAGGGCCCTTTTTCCGATTCCTATCGTTGAGATGGATGCGGCATCCGCCAGGCAGCAGCTTGATGAGATTTTTCGGCGCATTAACTGGCAGCCGTTCAGTTATGGACCATTTACACGAAACTGGGCAGTATTCCGAGAGGTTGTATTGAATTTTTTGATTACTATACCTGCAGGATTAATTTTGCCCACACTTTTTAGAAATCAAAAGCGAGTTTTTTTTGTTGGATTATTGGTCAGTGCATTTGGCATTGAACTTTTACAACTATCATTTGAAATTTTGGTCAGGGTACCATACAGAGTGATTGATATCAGTGATGTGATATTAAATAGCTCAGGTTTTGTTTTTGGTTATTTGTTGTATTATTTAAGTAGAAAAGCATTTCATTTTTTCAGGAGAAATTCGAATGAAACTTGATGTGATACAACATTTGCCTGAAGAGAAAAGAAATCTATTGCTGAGCATTGTAGAAAAACTAAAGGTAGTAGCAGGTGTTAAGGCGGTTGTATTGGGTGGATCATATGCCAGTAAACAGCACCATGCTGGTTCCGATTTGGATATTGGTATTTATTACAATGAGGCAGAACCTTTTGATATAAACCCGATCCGGAACATTGCCACATCACTTGCAGTGGATGGTGAGCCAACTGTTACAGGGTTTTATGAGTGGGGTGCCTGGGTGAACGGCGGCGCCTGGATTAATACATCTGCCGGTAAGGTTGATTTTTTATATCGCAATATTGATCATATTCAACGAACGATCAATGAAGCGCAACACGGTATCTCTCATCACGATTTTGATCAACAGCCCGCTTATGGCTTTTACAGCATCATGTATTTGGCTGAAATGAAGATATGCATTCCATTGTTTGATCCATCAGGCATCCTTGCAAGGTTAAAAGAACAGGTCGCGTTATATCCACAGAAACTAAAACAAAAAACCATCTCAGATTGTTTATGGGCGGCTGAATTTACGTTGCTTCATGCGCACGGATTTGCCGAAAAGGGAGAAATATACAACACAGCCGGTTGTCTTACCCGCGCTGCCTCGAATCTGACACAGGTTTTATTTGCCTTGAACGAGCGCTATTTCATCCGTGATAAACAAGTGATGCAGGAATTATCCAAAATCTCCATCATTCCTGATCAATATCCGCAGAAAATTGAATCAATATTGGCCAATATCGGCAGTGAACCTGAAACACTGATGAAATCCGTAGGACAAATGTGTGAAATTTGGAAAAAGGTAAAATCACTGCCTGGCGTTAAATACTAGAACAAGTGCAACACAGATTCATGGTCAGGAATTACTACTCCAACATTTTTTCCAATGCATCAATGGAAATTAACTCATTGATTTTTTCAACAAACTGGATCATTTCCAAGGAATCGCTGGCGATAGAGCCGCGAATAATAATCGGCATAAGATCCAGGTCTTCCGCGCCACGGCAGGTGGAAAGCACACAATTTTCTGCGCGATAACCGCTGATAAATACAGTATCTACACCAAGGGTATTGAGCTCTTCCAGCAGACGAGTTTTATTAAAAGCATTTCCATATTTCTTATTAATATGAATATCTGTTTCCAGAATATCTAATCCCTCAGGTAAATCAAAACCCTCAGTACCTGGCATCAGCCCATCTTCTTCATCCATGTGTTGAATACTGATGATAGGAAGATTCATTTGGCGGAAAAAATTTATTGTGTAGTTAATATATTCAATGGCTTGATTGAGCGATTGAATTTTGAAAGGACTTCCCTCGAAGAAGGCTTTCTGAACATCAATGACAAGCAATGCTGGTTTCATTTGAATCTCCTTTTCTCTATACATAAACTATGCTGCAATTGTATATCAAATTGTCGCAGTATCAAAGTTCTGATGGCAAATCTCATATAAGAATTGAAACGAAAACACCTGCCAATCGTATAGAGAATGTGATAAGTTAGTTTTAGGGAGAATTTGAATGAAAAAAATTTCGCCGGCATGGGCACTACTTTTTATTGCACCAATATTAGGTGAACTGGTATCCGGGCATCAACCTCCCCTTGAATTTTTCAATCCATTGGTATTTATAATTTTGGCATTACCCTATGGATTTGGGGCGTTGATTTGTCGTGAGTTAATGATTCGTTGGAAGACTGGACGATTTGCTTTGATATTTCTTGGCCTGGCATATGGCCTTTATGAAGAGGCCATTGTCGTTCGCTCAATGTTCAATCCCAATTGGCTGGAGTTGGAATCCCTGCAAGGCTATGGTCATTCTTTTGGCATCAGCTGGACGTATAGTGAGATGCTGCTGCAATTTCACGTATTAATTAGTATCTATGCCAGTATCCTTTTGGCTGAATTATTGTATCCCGAACGACGGGACGAACTCTGGTTAGGAAAGAAAGGTTTTATCGCCAGCATCGTCGGTTTGTTGTTATGGTTGCCCGCGGGAATTATGATGACAGATTATATGCCGCCGATCATTTTCATTATTTTGTCCGTACTGGCTATCGTGGGTTTATTATATCTGGCAAGTAAATATCGGCTGCGCATAGACAACAAACATGCCAGCAAAGTAGTGCAAACCTGCTGGTTTTATTGGACAGGGTTTTTGACGATTGCCTTTTCATTTATTGCCATAAGCTTCACACCAGAATGGCAATTACGTCCGCCATTGTGGATGACATTTCTTTTTGTCATTTTAATGAATGGACTTGCCCTGTATTTATTGTTGAAGTGGATACATCAGGGAGATGGTTGGGATGATCGTCACCGATTTGCATTATTGAGTGGATTGTTGAGTTTCTTTTTTTTGTTTAATTTCCTGGCAGATTTAGAATCTTTTGAAGGGAGATCACTAGTTTCTATTATTGCAATCTGGTTGCTGATAAAGCTCAAAAACAAGATTTGTCAACGAATTGATCTGGCATAGCTTTTTTGAGGAAAAAATAATAGGTGTGGGAGCATTTGCCATACACCTGGTTTCGTTAATTATTGGGGGAGATTAATAGAGAGAATATTTCTAAAAATGTTGATCTTGATAAACAAGAAAATGATTCATATGTTACCTGCCATATGACCATCAGCACTGTTTAATATGACCCCGATCGCATTATCCTCTCTCTTGATGATCAATGATTATCAACCAAGGAGAAAGGAGAAAATAATGCATGATGTAATTTTATCAGTTAACGAATTGAAGAAATCCTACGCGGAAAAAACCGTTGTCAATGGCATTTCTTTTGATATCAAGCGCGGCGAAGTATTTGGTTTATTGGGACCGAATGGGGCGGGTAAAACGACCACGATTTCGATGATCAGCGGTTTGATTATTCCCGACGTAGGACGCATTCAAGTAGATGGCCTGGATTTTTCAGAGCAAGCCAATGCGATCAAAGCCAAATTGGGATTGGTGCCGCAGGAATTGGCGCTGTACCCGACATTATCTGCCCGAGACAATTTGCTTTTTTTTGGACGAATCTATGGCATACGCGGAAAAATGTTACGCGAGCGAGTTGATTCAGTATTGGATATCGTAAAACTGGCAGACCGGGCGAAAGATGCCATACAAACTTATTCAGGCGGCATGAAACGGCGCATCAATATTGCTGCCGGATTACTGCATCAGCCGGATGTATTATTTCTGGATGAGCCAACTGTGGGCGTTGATCCGCAAAGCCGTAATGCCATTTTTGAAAGCCTTGAGGATCTCAAGCGTCAGGGATTGACTATTTTATATACAACACATTATATGGAGGAAGCCCAACGTTTATGTGACAGGGTCGCCATTATTGATCAGGGAGAAATTATCGCATTGGATACGCCGCGGAATCTGATACAAAGTTTGGGGGGCGGTATGATTCGCCTGGGTTTGAACAATGGCCACCTGGATACAGTACAGCGGCGTGGAAAACTGGTTTCAGCCATTAAAAACATATCAAGACGCGATGATTATTTATTGGTTGAAACGCATAAAGCCCAGGATGCATTAATGGGATTGTTGGAGATAACAAATCAACTAGATGCACGGGTGACTTCCCTGGAAGTTTTGGAACCGAATCTGGAAACTGTTTTCCTTCAGATGACTGGTAAGTCATTAAGAGAATAATTAAGGAGCATACAATGTTACATCAAATTTTCGCAATTGCGTTGAAAGACTTAAAAATTTTATTCCGTGATCGAGGGGGAATGATAACCCTTTTTGCAATGCCGGTGATGTTTATTCTGGTGATGAGTATTGCTTTGCAAGGTGTATTCGACATGGGCAGCGAGGATAATCCGATTGAATTATTGGTTGTCAATCAGGATCAGGGCATATTGGCAGGAGCAGTCATTGATGATATTGCTTCACTGGATGGCATCATCCTCATTAATACGATTGATGGAAAAACAATATCTTTCGATACAGCGGATTCACTGGTTAGTACAGGCGATTATCCTGTCGCACTGATTTTCCCAAATGATTTCTCGGCTCGTATTATTGATGCAGCCAACATTGCACAGAGCAATGAAACGATTGTATCCTTTATCGCTGATCCGACGACCAGTACGCAGTTTTTGTCACCTATCAGGGGTACGGTGCAGGGCTATATCCAGCAAACTGCTGCTTATGCTCAGGCGCCTTATCAAATTCAGGCAGGTTTTGATACCCTGGCAGATGATGTGCCTGAAGAACAGGCAGTATTTGTGAATCAAATCGGAGATGCTTTTGTTACACAAATCGAAAGCGATGGTGGATTGGACGTTTCCGGTAGCCTGGGTGTACGTTTTGAACAAATAGCACCCAGTGAATTTGAGATAACGGAAGAGCCTGATTCAGTTGAGCAAAATGTGCCTGGGTATACAATTTTTGGGGTATTCTTCATTGTACAGGTATTGGCGACCAGCTTATTGAGCGAAAAACAAAATGGTACTTTCCGGCGTTTGTTGGCAGCACCGCTTTCAAAAACTGCTCTTTTATTGGGAAAACTCCTGCCGTATTATGTAGTGAATTTATTGCAGGTTGTTTTGATGTTCGGTGTAGGTGTACTCATTTTTGATATGAATTTGGGGAATTCACTATTGGCATTAGTTTTAGTAACGCTGGTAACTGCAGCTGCTGCAACGGGTATGGGCTTACTGGTGGCATCCTTTGGGAAAACACCTGAACAAATCGGTGGTTTATCCACATTGTTGGCCCTGACACTGGCAGCAATTGGCGGTATGTTGGTACCAACCTTTGTAATGCCCGGCATTATGCAAATGATTTCGAAAATCTCACCGCATGCCTGGGCACTGGCAGGGTATCAGGATGTGATCGTGCGTGGTTTGGGCGTTTCCGCAATCTGGAATGAAGCCGCGGTGTTGATGGGGTTCGCGCTGGTTTTCTTCAGCATAGCGGTTTGGCGATTCCGTTTTGACTGAATTGTTTTCCCCGGAGATGACAAATCTATCTGCCGGGGAAGTTTTACTTCTTTGTCCTGGAATCTATTTGAGAATCTGGATAAAAATGGATACAATCTTGATATGAAATCCGAAAATCGTCTTATGCGTATGATTACCAGCCCATATTTTATTAGCTATGCCACCATTTTTGCGGTGGGACTATTGGGTATGTTTGTTTTGGAATCTGAGATTCAACGTCTGATAGGTTTAGTATTGTTGGTGTTGTTTGCGGTCCTATTCGGAATTAGCCCCAAAATGGAATCTCCGAATTGGCAAAAACATCTTTATTTGATTGTGCAATCGGTGCTGGTTTGCGGCTTAATGACCATGCAGCCCACATGGAGTGTTTTTCCGATCTTATTTTTTATACTAAGTTCTCATGCGATGATGATTTTTCAACAAAAAATCGGGTATATATGGGTAGGATTATTTACATTGTTTACCGCAATCATATTCGTCGTTTTTGAGGGCTCATTGGAAGGTTTTCTCTCTGTCCTACCATTTTCTGCCGGATATTGGTTTTTTGCTGCTTTTGCGACAACACTCACCGTGGCCGAGCAAGCACGCAAAGAGAGCCAGACCTTATTAGTTGCGTTACAACTGGCTCATCAGCAATTACAGGAATATGCTGCACAAGTGGAAGAATTAGCTGTTTCTGAAGAGCGTAATCGATTATCCCGTGAAATGCACGACACGCTTGGGCATCGTCTGACCGTAGCTGCAGTAACGCTTGAGGGTGCACAGCGTTTGATTCCTGTTGAGCCGACTAGAGCAACCGGGATGGTGAGTACGGTTCGGGAGGAAGTACGAGAAGCATTACGTGAGTTACGCAGAACCGTGGCCACATTGCGAGAACCACTGCAAACGGATATTGCATTGAGCCATGCATTGCCTAGATTAACAGAAGCATTTGAAAATGCCACTGATTTGCATGTCCATTTGACCTGCCCGGAGATTGAGTTTGATTTACCCAATACGCACCGTTTGACCCTGTATCGTGCGGTGCAGGAAGCGCTGACGAATGTACAGCGTTATGCGCAAGCGAAAAACGTATGGATTAATATTGAATACGAACAAAATCAGATTGTATTACTGATTCATGATGATGGTGTTGGCTTTGCCGAAACAGATGCCAAGACAGGCTTTGGATTGCGCGGTTTACAGGAACGAGTGTTACAGCTTAATGGTGAACTTGATATTGTGTCCAAGCCAGGTGAGGGCGTTAAATTGCGTATAGCATTACCAATCACCATAGAGGTCAAGAATGAGTGAATTTATAAGTGTGCTTTTAGTTGATGATCAACGTTTGATGCGCAATGGACTTTCTACATTATTGGAACTTGAAGGTGATATAAAAGTTATTGCAGAGGCTGAAGATGGGCAAGCTGGACTAGAGGCTTATGAACAGCATTCACCTGATGTGGTGTTGATGGATATCCGTATGCCGGGCATGGATGGTGTGGAAGCTACTCGTAGAATCCTTGAGCGTTGGCCAGAGGCAAGTGTGATTATATTGACAACTTTTGATGATGATGCCTATATTTTTGAAGGATTAAGAGCTGGGGCGCTTGGCTATTTACTAAAAGATATTTCAGGGGAAGAACTAGCGCAGGCTATTCGCAAGGTAGCCGCTGGCGGTGCATTAATTGAACCTTCAGTGGCTCGCAAAGTTATTGCCGAGTTTGCCCGGCTGGAACCTGCTGCACGGCAGATGAATGATGGTTTGATGGATCCATTATCTGATCGTGAAATTGAAATTCTCAAACTTTTAGCCCAGGGAAAAAGCAACAAACGCATCGCATCTCATTTGCATTTGGCAGAAGGTACTGTAAAGAATTATGTTAGCCAGATCTTAAATAAATTGGGTGTTACGGATCGTACACAGGCAGCATTGCGAGGGAAGAAATTAGGCTTTGTCGATTAGTTGGCGATCTGGTTGTTAGATGATGGTAGGTTTTGTATTGGATCAGGAACATTGACAGGTTGTTTTACGAATAATAAACAGCATAGCCCAAATACTGCCAGGACGCTCCATAATAAATAAGGCGCACCTGGTCGAAGCACTGCCAAACTATTTCCTAACGGGGGAGCGAAAGCGTTACCAATGCCGCTGATTGCCATGGATAAACCAATAGCGGTACCGGCATATTTAGGCCCAATTTTTTTTAGTGAGATTACAAATGTCATGTAAATTGCCATAAAGGCATCCCGCACAGAGCCGGTCAATAGCATAGCTACCCAAACCCAGGGGCCTTGAACAAAAGATAATAGTCCAGCACCAGTTACTACTAATAATCCACTAATGAATAAAAACTTTTTTTGAATGCCCAGCTTACTTGACCAAAAGGCAACTGGCAAAACAAAAATGAGACTAATCGTATGAAAAGCAGACAGCGTACCATCAGCGGCGATGGGTTCCCAACCCAGATTACGTAAGTATAGCGGGGTATATCCTAGAATACCCTGAATACAACCACCAATGCCAAGCAGCGTTAACCCCAAGGGCCAAATATCCTTTTGTTTAATGACATGTGAAATAACCAGGCGCATGGAAGGATTTTCGATTTCAGAATGTCCCGATTGAGAAATTGCTTTGCTGAAGAACCAAGGAATGGAAAACATAGCGCCTGATAAACCGTACAAAATCAATACATTCTGCCACCCCCCCAGCAGAGGGGACAAAGTCGTTGCACTTAATAATGACCCAAGGAAAAATCCCAGTGCCATGCCCATAGATATCATGCCATTGGCAAGGCCAAGCTGTTGTGAAGGAAACCATTGACCAACCATTTTGATGGTATTCATGGTTACTACAGGCGCAATAATACCGAATAGCAAGACGATGATCACCATCATTGTGTAACTATCAGCCAATCCACGGGAAGCACCTATTAGCCCACCCAATAAACTGGTAAGCACTAATATTTTCTTGGGGCCAACTTTGTCTCCTAAGGCGCCACCAAACAATGCAGAAAGAATGCCTGGTAGTGTGCCGATTCCCCATACTACGCCGATCTGGGTAATACTGAGATTCAACGAGATAGATATCTCTTTTGAAAGTACAGACATGCCCATTGTAGGCATGGCCACAACGAACATATTCGTCAGAATAGATAATGCCAGAATATACCACTTGTAACGATTGTTATGCTCAGTTGTGGAATTCAGGTAATAATTTGTATTTACTATCGGTGTAGAAGATGTCATTTCATTTTCTTTGGATACAGTGTGTGTTTCATTGGATATCCATACGTGAATTCATATCGTGAGATACACATATGGTTGTTGGAAAAATGTGATGGATTTATTATAACAATTGGATCTAATTCTGTTATGAGAAAAAATGCCGGGGTGACCTAGAACTAAGGAGATGAGAGACCACTTCATTCAGAAAACAAACAAACGCATTGTTTATTTCTGGTCAACCCCGGCCGCAGTATTGTTACTCAAGGTTATGCAATTGATTCAGTAAACTATCCAGCATTTCTTCCGCTGGCATGGTAAGCGCAGATTGTTGGAAGGCAAATACGCTGAGCAATGGCATATCGGTAAACATATCCATGACGTCCATGCCGATGTTATTGCCATTATCCTCTGATTCATCCGAAGCAAATGTTCTTCGTGCCTGATTTTGGATTTGCTCGAACATTGGTGTCATGATGATTTTTCCACGAGGATCATCCATCCATTCTCTGATCGTAGATTCTTTATCCAGAATACAAGGTAAATGGAGGGTACATTCCAGATTTGCTGTCAATGTATGACGGATGTCAATTGAAGAAGCTGCGATGAGGATATCATATGCACCATTTTCGGTTATCCAATCCTTATATATTGGATGATAAAATGCAAAGGCTCTGAAATCAAGATGAATATCTACAGTTTTGGTTTCACCTGGTTGTAGGTCAACTTTGGCGAATCCCTTCAATTCTTTTTCCGGGCGGATCAAAGTAGATTCGTGATCATGGACGTAGATTTGAATAATCTCCTTCCCGGCCAGTGATCCTGTGTTGGTAATGTCCACACTAACTGTCAGCCCATCCTTATCTTTAAAGGATGTTGAAGATAAACGCGGATTACTGTATTGAAAACTTGTATAGCTCAAGCCATACCCAAATGGATACTGCACGTCAATGCTCTTGGCTTCATAATATCTGTAGCCAATGAACATTCTTTCACCATAAAACACTTTACCAGTTTCACCTGGCCAATTCAGGAATGGTGGCGTATCCTCAATACGATGCGGGATAGTTTCGGCCAGTTTTCCACTTGGATTAATTCTACCATATAGAATATCCGCGATCGCGGCACTACCAGCCTGTCCCATCATCCAGGATTCAAGGACTGCGGCTACATCATCGATCCAATCACCAACACCAACCGGAGCACCATTATTGAGCACAACTACAGTATTGGGCTGTACTTTGGTAACAGATTTAATTAATGTAATATGCTGCTTGGGAAGATCAAGAGATTGCCGATCATACCCCTCAGACTCCCAGGAAGGTGGGGGAGCGATATATAGGATCGCGGCATCCGCTTCTGAAGCTGTTTTTACCGCTTCATCAATCAATTCCTGATGGAATGAATCATCATTTGCATACCCTTCAACATAGGCTAGTTCAACATTTTCAGAGCGACTCTGTAATTCTTTGAAGGGGATATCCACCTGTGTAGCATTGATATGTGAACTTCCGCCACCTTGATAATATGGATGCATTGCCGATTGTCCAATGACAGCGATTTGCTGAATATCTTTTAATGGCAATACACCATTATTTTTCAGTAAGACCATTCCCTCGGAAGCAATCTTTTCAGCTAATATATGATGCTGTGCTGCGTCAAAACTACCGGTTTTGGGTGTCTTTTTTGCTTTGAAAACAATACCTAAAATTCGTCCTACTGAGTCATCTAAAATGGATTCATCCAGCGTACCATTGCGTACTGCATCAGCTACTGCTTTTACTCTGCGTTCTTGTGGTCCTGGCATCTCCAAATCTAATCCGGCGACTAATGAAGTCACTCGCTCGTGTACAGCCCCCCAATCAGAAACGACGAAACCTTCATATTTCCAATCGTTTTTAAGAATCTCGGTTAGTAATTTGTGATGTTCAGAACAGTAATCTCCATTTACTTTGTTATATGCGCACATTACTGTCCAGGGTTTGGCGACTTTTACGGCTTTTTCAAATGCAGCCAGGTAGGTTTCATGCAAAGTGCGTTCATCCACTTCCACACTGATTGATAGGCGATGAAATTCCTGATTGTTGGCAGCATAATGCTTTAATGATGTGCCGACACCTTTACTTTGAATACCATTAATTAATCCTACAGCTAATTCGCCGGCTAAATATGGATCCTCGGAGAAATATTCAAAATTCCTTCCTCCAAGTGGGGACCGTTTCATATTTACGCCAGGTCCGAGAAGTACATCTACATTTAATGCAATAGCTTCTTCAGCCAGAGCCTCGCCCATGGTATGTAAGAGATCCGTATCCCAGGTGGATGCTAAACAAGATGCTGTGGGAAAGCAGGTGGCAGGGCGACTATTCATATTCATTGAATTAACATCAGCAACACGCCGAACACCGTGTGGTCCGTCAGAGACAACTATTTCTGGTATGCCCAGCCTTTCAACAGGGGTGGTTGTCCATGCGCTGGCTCCGGTGCATAATGCAGCCTTTTCTTCAAGCGTCATTTTATTGACAATGGCTTGGATATTTTCTGACATGGTTTGCTCCTTGAATAACATAATCACTAATTCGCTGCGCCATGCGCATACGAGTTGTATACAGAACGAATGCTAAGTGCTTTTTGAACTTGAGATAATGTCCAACCAGCGGGCAATGGTATGGATATTACAACTGGTCGCCCAGCAGGCAGATCAAAATAATTGTCACTGAAAACAACATCTATTCCTTCAAGCGAACACTCCAGTAAACGAGCCAATGAAAGAGATTTAATTTCAATGAGAACCTGATCTTGATCAGTAGAAAGTTTTGTTGATATACCTGGCTCAACCAAATTAAGATGTTTGGTGGGAACGAAATATGATGTTTGGCGTGTCTGAATTTGCTCATTTTGCATGAGTTCAGCGACAAACACCAAATCTCTGCGGTTATCATCATTGATCTGGCTTGAAAAGTCGAGCTGACAAACAGGTGTTACATCATATGGTTTTGCATGTACTGGTTCTTTGTTTGATTTCAAAACTTTTCCAGCTAATGTTTCCAAAGACCACAGCAATGTGCCTTCCCAGGTTTTACTCATATCATTGGTGATGTAAACATCCTGAACCGATTGTTTATCTTCAATGGACAATAATAGGGGAGCGTAAAATCGTTTAGCAGCATAGTGCAATGCTTTCCAGCGGCCAAAATAATCGAGACTTGACCATGATGCAACTGGCCAGCAATCGTTCAACTGCCAGTATAGAATGCCAGAAACACGTTTTGGATGCCGCCGCCAATGTTCTACACCATAACGTATACCTTCGGCTTGAAGTACCAAACTGAGGTAAACCAATGAATCAAAACGCTCAGGAAGTCGGAAAGTATCCAGCATTTGGGCTACCATAAGCTGATTACCGCTATCGTTCTTTTGATGCTGTTCCATGATGTATGAGGTCATATTCCAGTCTGCTTCATCAGCGTATGTGCGAATTGTAGATAATGGTGGTAATGCCTGGAAGCCAAATTCACTCATGAAACGTGGAAATTGATCGCGGTAAGCGGTAAATGGTTTTCGCCCGTGCCATACATCCCAGTAATGGGCATCGCCTTGTTGTTGTCCATTGGGATCTTCGAAAGGTGTATCTGAGGAAGGCGAACTAGGCCAATACGCATGATCAGGATCTTCGCTAGCACACCAAGTTGGCAAAGTATGGTGGAAAAACTGATCATAAGCGGCTTTCATGTCTTCAAGCTCTGATCCTTTCCAACCCCAGTCAACCCAACCCCATTCCATCTCGTTGTTACCACACCACAAAGCCAGACTGGCACGATGACGAAGGCGACGTATATTTTCAATGATCTCAATGCGAATATTTTCAAGAAACTCAGGTTGATTTAAGGGATACACGCTGCAGGAAAAGATGAAATCTTGCCAGACAAGTACACCGTAACGGTCACATAAATCGTAGAAACGTTCTTCTTCGTAAAAGCCGCCACCCCACACGCGCAACATATTCTGATGCGTATCTGCCGCTGCTTTGATCAACATTTCCAGATAATCATCCGTAATACGGGTAGGGAATGAATCTGCAGGAATCCAGTTTGAACCTTTGACAAAAATGGGCAGACCATTAACAATGAATGTAAAGGATCGTCCCCATTCATCCGCTTCCTGGCGAAGTTCAATAGTGCGCAAACCAAGCTGGAAATCCCGCTGGTCAAGTGATTGTCCATTACTATGCAGGACAATACTGACCTGGTAAAGGGGGTGCTTACCATGTCCATTCGGCCACCAAAGTTGTGGATTTGGTATCACAATTTGCAATAAGATTTCGCTTTCCGAAGGAATAATCAACTCCGTTTCAAAAAGCTCACCATCGGGCGACTTGATGTGCATCTCTACCGAGCAAGGTGTCGTTTCCCAACGCTCAACCGTAACCTTTGCAGAGATCGTAACTTGTCCTTCATTGTGCATTTGAGTAAGGTGAACATCTTCAATGCGCGCTTTTTCGCCACCTTCCAGACGAATATCTTTCCAGATACCAATCGGAGGTAGTTTGGGCCCCCAATCCCAACCAAAATGACAGGGTGCCTTTCGTATATAAGGCCCACCGGGTATGGCATGTGAAACGCCAGGCATTTGGCGGATGGCCTGTTTTTCGCTAATAAATCCTACAGGGGAATCAAATTTAACGTACAATTCATTCTGCCCCGATTGGAGTAATGGCTTCACATCCCAACGAAATTGACGAAACATATTTGTGGAATGCCCCAACTTTAAGCCATTCAAGCATATCTCTGCCAGTGTATCCAATCCATCACATACCAACCAAATTTGCGGCTGGTTAAAAACTTCCGAATTAACTGTAAATTGATAACGATATTCCCAATCTGTTTCAGCCACCCATTGAACGTGTTTTTCATTATCTCCGACAAATGGATCGGGGATACGGTCTAACGCCAATAAATCAGTATGTACGCCACCCGGGACGGTTGCAGGAGACCATTCTTGTGTTGCTGCCTGGCGAAATTCCCAGGCACCTGCCAATGATTGTATTCTCATATTATTATTTCCTGATTATTTTTCTTTGTATTCATTGATGTTTGATATAAACCGAACAATAATAAAAATACCAAAACCAAACAGATAGGGACAACTTCCAATGAATATTGCCTGGCTAACACACCTAGCACACTCGGAATTGCAGCAGTCCCTAGGCCAGTTGCAGCCATCTGCATACCGATGGTATTGGCTGCAAAGTTAGCTCCAACTCGTTGACTGGTGCCCGACATCAAGGCCGGGAATATTGGGGCAATGGCGAATCCAATCAAGGCCACTGCCAGTAAATTTATAAATTCAGTTGGATTCCAAATGAGTAATATTGCGCCAAGCAAGGCTAATATTAAACTAGCTTGAACTAAAAGATGTACTCCTATTCGTTTCGCATATAATCCAGCTAAGACGCGGCCAATTGTAAATGTTGCCCAATAGCTGCCAGCGAACAATCCTGCTACTGTTGGAGCGATACCACGAGATTCAGTCAATAGACTATATGCCCAGGTACCGAGCGAAACCTCAGCTCCGACATACAAAAAAAACAACAACATTCCGACCCATACTTGGGGCTGTTTCAGTGTTTCACGCATGCTTGTTTTGTAATCTGTTAAACGCTTGGGTTCATCTACATCTGTAGAACCTTTTTTTTGATTCCACAGGGATAGTGTAAAAACAAAGCAAATAGCTAATGCGATTTGGAAACCCCCTACGGTACGGTACCCGATATGCCATGAATGCCACGTTGATAATGCAATTGTCATGATAATCGGACCCAGGGTAACGCCGATACCGTAACTGGCATGCAGCCATTGCATCAAGCCTTCACCAAAGTGTGCGGCTACGTATGTGTTTAAACCAGCATCAATTGCACCAGCACCTACACCAGCCTGTGTACCCAGTAAAACCATCATCCACCACGCCGGAACGATAGTGTATCCAATTAGCGCAATGCCTGTCAGGGCACAACTTAGAGCAAGCACTTTTCCAATACCCCATCGTGATATGATGGGGCCGCTGAAAAAACTTGAGGCCAGGTAACCAGCCACACTCGCTGGCAATAACATGCCAATTGCATCAAGGGGGATAGAAAAACTATTGCGGATTGAAGGCCAGGCAACCCCAAGTAATCCATCAGGCATTCCCAAAGCAATGAAAGCTACAAAAGTTAGAATAAGTAAACCGAGGTTTGGATAATGTGTAATCTTATGCCATATTTTCACTAGACATTTCCTTTTCAATGCGTATACTTCCGTTGCTCGGGTGCCTGAAATGAAATCCTTGTATTCTTAGAATCAATTTTGATTCAAAGGTATGCTTTATTAGAAATTCAGCCCATAATGTTGTTACTCAAGAATACCGGCTGATGAATAATCCACAGTTGAGAGATCCCATTTTTCGTGGATCTTTGGTACATCATTAATAAGCCGTTGCGTGTAAGCTTCTTTAGGATTAAGAATTACCTCCTCGGCAGTACCGCTCTCAATTAATTTTCCCTGTTCCATAATGTATACTTTATCGGAAACATAATATGCCAGACCAATGTCATGCGTAATAAAGATAAGGGTCATACCTGTTTCATCACGCAATTTCATTAACATGTCCAGAATTGTGGCACGTGAGCAGGCATCAATCATTGAGGTAGGCTCGTCGGCTAATAAGATCTTGGGTTTCAAGAGAAAGATGCGCGCAATCATCAGGCGTTGCATTTGACCACCGGAGAGTTCAAAGGGATATTTATTGGTTAGTTCTTCGAACTTCAGGTTTACGAAGCTGCATGCTTCTGTCATTAATTCAATTTTCTTTTCTTCGGAATGGCTTTTCCCATTTCGCATCTTGATACAATCTAATAGCACGGAATCGATTTTTGTGAAAATATTATAGGAAGAATATGGATCTTGAAAAATTGCCTGAATATTTTTCCAGTATTCTTTTTTCTTTTTATGTGTCCTGATATCCCGCAGCTCTCCCTGGAAGTAAATTTCGCCACTAGTGATGTTGATTAATCCAAGGAGCATTTTTGCCAAAGTGGTTTTACCGCTGCCAGATTCGCCGACAATAGAAACAATTTCTCCTTCATGAAGATCAATATCTACTTGATTCACTGCAACAGTTTTTTGTTGGCCGAACCCAAAGACTTTGGTGAGATTTGATCCTCTCAGACAGATATTTTTTTCATCAGCCATTTTGATATTCCTTTCTCAAATATTCTTCGGATAAGATACAGCGGTACGTTCGATTATCATCGGTTTCCTTAAGAGTGATGGAGCGACTCTTGCATTCAGGTAGGACAAATTGGCAACGCTCGGCAAATCGACAACCTTCCGGTGGATTTTTGAGATTGGGTGGTACACCAGGGATGGCTGTCAGGTTAACATCGCGTAAACCACTTTCCGGGACGATAATTGATCCCATTAATCCTTTGGCATAGGGATGGATTGGATCGAATACCGATTGTTTTGCTGAACCTTTTTCAACGATTTGTCCTGCATACATAACCATAATGTCATCGGTTACGTTGTAGAGCAGAGGGAGTTCATGTGTAATGAAGATCATAGATTTGATAAATCCGTGTTCCATCAAATCCAGCAGCATTTTGATAACCATCTTTTGGCTGCTAACATCCAGCGCAGAGGAAGGTTCATCAGCAATCAGAATCTTTGGTGAAAGAATTACGGAAACAGCAATCACTGTTCGCTGTTTCATACCACCGGAAAGTTCCACAGGATATTTATGCAACACTTGTTGTGGAAGTCCTAAAATTTCAAAACGCTCCTGGGCTAGTTCATAAATTTCTTTCTTGGTTGCTTTCGGATTATGTGCCAGAATTACGTCTTCAACAAAGTTGATAATTTTTCTGGTGGGATTAAGTGCATTCATTGCTGCTTGAGGAATATAGGCAATCTCTTTGCCTAATATGGATTTACGAACATCATCAGGATTCATGCCAGATATATTGCGACCATCAATGATGATATCGCCGCTGGTGTAGTGCAGTGGTGGAAAGTAGTACCCCATCAAACTGAGAGCCAGGGTAGATTTTCCACAACCTGATTCACCGGCAATACCCAGCGACTTTCCTTCTTCAACCTTTAGGGAGACGTGATCAACCGCATAGATATTTTCCTGAAATCTGGTGATATATTTTGTTGTTAAATCATTTACTTCGAGTATCACTTTTGACATTTCATTCTCCTAGTCCCTTAATTCCGGATTGAAGACCTGGTCTAGTCCTGTATTCATCAGATTCATTGAGAATGTGATTAAAGCGATAACAACTAGTACCGGGAAGTAAGCCCACCATTTATCAAGGATATGTGCTTGATAGATCATTGCCCAGTTCATCATTAATCCCAATGTAGGAACGTCTGTTGTTCTGGGTCCTAATCCAAGAATTGACAATGAAGCTTCAGCCAGAATAGCGGCTGAGATTTGCAAAATCAATGCCATAATGACATAGGAGGCGATGTAAGGAAGAATATCGAATGTGATAATATGGACGATAGAATGCCCGGACAATTTTGAAAGATTGACATGATCGCGATTTCGCAATGAAATGACTTGTGCCCGCACTGCTCTTGTAGTCCAGACCCATGAAGTCAAACCGATTACGACTGCAATCGTAAATGCACCACGTTGTTCTTGTCCGATGCTGTATGAAATCAAAATCAACAACACAAAACTGGGAATCACGGTAAATAGATTCGTAATGAACATAATGGCGTCATCAACAAATCCACCAATATATCCGGATAGAAGACCTAGTATCAGACCAATCAAGGTCGCAATCAGACCAGCGACTAATCCAATTTGCAAAGAAACGCCGGTAGCTCTGACAAGTTCCGTCAGTACATCCCTGCCAAAATTATCCGTTCCCAGCGGTAGATAACGCACATTGGCAACTTCTTCAATATTGACATAGTCGTTTTGATATACAAAACCCACTTCATTGAGGGCATCTGTCTCCAGATCTTTCTCGGCGATGAATACCCCTTCCTTGGATAGCAATCCCTGGAGAGATTTATCGAGTCTTTGATAGTAGCGTACCTTGGCAAATGTCATACCGGGGAATGATTTATCAGGTTCATAATAATCTTTCCACTGGTCAAGGAGTAATTCAGTATTGGCAATATCGATTTCATCTTCAGGAATTCCAAATGCGACAAGCCAGTCTTTGATATCCTGCCTTTCATCGTCGCCAAGTTTAGCGGCAATTCGATTTAAATCAGCATTTTCCAGATTCAATGTATAGGTTTTTGTGGTGTTCAAGCTGTCATAGGTACCCACATAAATTCCAGGTGGAAAAAATGTTCCCTGCCCAATAATCTGAAGCGGAGCGTCAGTTATGAGGAGCGGGTAAATGAATACAAACAGAAGCAAAACCACAAAAATACAAAAGCCAACAATGAATTTTCCAGAGTGAAATACTTGTCTAAGTGTATGTTTCATAATACCTACTCTGCCTAATCTGACTGCGCAGCTTTAATGCGCGGGTCAATCAAACCATAAATGATCTCGATGATGAAATTAGCACCAAGAACCATTATAGTAATTATTAATGTGATCGCTGAAATCAGAGGATAGTCTTGGCCCATGATGGCGGATAAAAGGGTAGTGCCAAGTCCGGGATAACTAAATATGATTTCTGCTATCAATGCACCGCCCACCATTGTGCCGATTGCTAATGCCAACCCAGTAATTTGGGGAAGCATAGCGTTTCTGAATACGTAGCCTATGATTTTTCTATCCTTGATGCCTAGGAAACGGCTGTATTTTACATAATCGGCGTTTAGTTCATAGATGGACATGGAGCGCATACCAATTGCCTGACCGCCGATAGCGATCAAGACGATCGACCAAAATGGTAACTGATAATGGACAATCACAGACCAGATAAATTGCCAACTGAAATCAGGAAGTAGATCAAATCCGTAACCACCAGAAGTTGGAAACCATTTCAATTTAACGGAAAAGATCACTAATAAAATAACAGCCATTCCAAAGGCTGGTAAATTGCTAACGAAAATACTGACAGGCAGGAGGATTTTATCAAAACCTTTCCTGACGTATGCTGCCAGTGCACCCAATGTGTTTCCGATCAGCCATCCGACGATGATTGCAGGGAATTGCAAAGCGACTGTCCATAGCATAGAAGCTTTCAAAATTTCTGATACAGGTCGTGGAAATTGGCTGAAAGATGTTCCAAAATCACCACTGAATGCGTTTTTTACATATAAGAAAAATTGCTCAATGATGGGTCTATCAATACCAAATGATGCTGCGTATTGCTCATAAACTGCTTTCATGCCGGTAGAATTGGACATACCCTGGGCAAGTCTGGCAACAATAGCTGCAATTGGATCGCCCGGCATCATTCTTGGCAAAGTGAAATTCAGTATGAAAGCAAACGCTGCTGTAATGAACAACCAAAGCAGTTTGGTTAAGAAATATTTCCGGTATCCTTTCACACAATACCTCCTTGAAACTGGATAAAACAGCCATGTCCCATTTCTGGAACATGGCTGTTTTGTTTTGAATTACTGATTACTGAACAAGGGTCAGGTTATAAAGACCAGCAATACTCCAGCCATCGGTCAAATCTAATGGCGGTACAGCAGGATCAGTTCCATCACCATCGTGTGGGAAGTTAGTCCAGACACTCTCGTTCACAGTATGGAATGACTGAGGACGATACATGAGTGTGAAGGATGGGACATCGGTCAGGTACATGGTGACCAGTTCGGTGTAAGCAGCTTTCAGTTCTGCTTCGTCGGTCATACCAGGGATAGCACTGATTAATGCATCAGCGTCTGGATTAATGTAACCAGACCAGTTGCCGTTCCAGTTGTTGGTGGTTTCAGCGAATTGTGAGTTCAACAAGTGGTGAATACGGCCCCACGGTTGTGTTGGGCCAGCACCGTCACTCCACATCATGAAGATGTCGAAATCAGTGTCGGGCAATGGCCAGTTGGTTACGATAGTCTGATATACGGACCATTCTGGGTAATTGGTGGAGATGCTGATGCCAATTTTCTCGCCAGCGGCAGCAACCACTTCGATTGCAGCTTGCCAATCTGACCAACCATTCGGGCAGGTGGCGACATAGGAGAGATTCGTGCCATCAATTTCACGCCAGCCGTCGCCGTCAGCATCAACGATTCCAGCTTCATCAAGTAAAGCAATAGCGCCTTCGATGTCATTGCCAGCAAACTGCAGATCAGCAACTGCGTCGTGATCATACAAAGCCTGTTCACCTGGAGTTGGGTTCATTAAGGAGCGAGGAACCTGAGTGAAGGTAGCAGATTGGTTTGTCATAGCATTTGCGATAATGGTGTCATAATCAACTGCCATTGCGATAGCTTTGCGAACAGCAGCGTTATCCAAACCAAAGGATGATTTGTTAAAGAAGGCTGTTGGTAAGCTTGCGCCAATACCGTAAGGAGCATCTGCTAAGTAAGTGGAAATAGGTAGATCTTGTTCTAGCCAAAAATCTTGGACATTTGAGTTGAATTGTTGGCTAACATCTACTTCGCCAGCTTGCAGAGCGGTTGTTCCGGCTGCATTGTCTTTGTAGATGATGTGAGCTAAGTACTTAGGTGCAGGCAGTTTGCCAAACATAGAGGCATCCTGTCCCCAGTAATTATCATCACGGATCATAACAACTTTGGTGTCATCGGTGAAGAATTTGGTGTAAGGACCAGAATAAACAACATCATCAGCGACATCAGCCATGAAGGCTTCTGCTTCGCCACCGGCGCGTTCTTCTAATGCCATAGTCCATGCTTTCTGGATTACATAGTTGCTGCTCAGATATGCGTTTACAAGCAAAGGATTTACTGCTTTTCCATCGTCACCCAACACTGCGGTGACAACAACTGTCAGATCATCAACTGCTTCGATGGTGTCAATGTAATCTACATTGGCGGCACCAAATTGAGTGTTGTATTTAACATGGGAAGCCCAGGTGTATGCAACATCTTCAGCGGTCACAGGTGTACCGTCGCTCCACATGGCAGCAGCTTTTATCTTGAAGGTGATTTGGGTCATGCCATCATCCCAAGCGTATGGGCCATCTGCTAACAGAGGGATTTGTGTGCCGTCGAGCATGTTATACAAGTACGGTGACTCAAACATAGGAACACGAGCATTGTCTTGCTGGGCCAGCGCCATTGCATTGTTACAATTGGAGCTATAAGGATTCCAGCAAACAACAGCACCCCATTGTTGACCGTTGAAATACAGGGTCTCTTCACGAGCCAGAACAGTATCGCCCGCTACAACTTCCATAGCTTCTTCTACTACTTCTTCTACGGCTTCTTCTGCAACAGCTTCTGCTGCTGCTGGTTCTTCCGCAACAGCTTCTTCTGCTGCTGCTGGTTCAGCAGGCGTATTCGCAGCCGGCGTTTGGCATGCGCCTAACAGAAAGCTGAAGACGATAAGGAAACTTGCAATGATATAAAGCTTTTTACTCATCTAAATTCTCCTCTCTTGGGCTAAATATTTGGTTTGTTTGTTTTCTGAATATTGAAAAACACATACACAATATATCCGCCATCCTATCATTCCGCCCTGGACAGATTGTTGGATAAAGCATCCACGTGACTTGGTAAAGGATGGCATTCTTTTTTAAAGAACCTCCTTTCAAGATTTTTTTGCAAATTTGAATGTTGGGAAACTTCTAATTCATCATATAGAAATAATGGACTTACTAAAATAGGGCTTTTGTATGATTTTTCCATTACAGATGTGAAAATTCTGGAAATTTTAAGATTGTAGACTGAACAAAAAATTACCCAACACGATATAATAGATATGTTGGGTAACTTTTTTACGATTTGTTGGAGGCTATCATGTCGACCACGGAAAAACCAACTATTCGAGGGGATGTGTTAAATATCGGAGAAACCATCATCCAGATTGACTCTCCATCATGGTATGAATGGGTAAATACGAATAATCGTTTTTCTTATAAAGGGAAAAATGGTAATTATATGGCGCGTAAAGAAATGCGCCGTAATAATGCCTATTGGTATGCATTCCGGCGGGTGTCCGGAAAGCTTCATAAAGTATATATGGGGAAATCTCAGGAATTATCTCTCAGTCAGCTTGAAGAAGCCTGCTTCAATTTATCCGGAAAGTCTATGAAGAATGATGTAGAGTATATAACGGATACTACTAGTTTCGTTGATCCAGAATCACGTATAGATTCTTCGTTTGTGCCAATTACAAAAATCAATGTACCTGTACTACCTCAGATGCTGGTCAGTCGTGAACGGTTAACCAGTCTGATTACAACGCCATTGACGTTAATTTACGCTCCCAGTGGATTTGGGAAAAGTACTTTGTTAAATGATTGGCAACAAACCTGCGGATTTCCGGTCGCCTGGCTTTCATTGGATGATAGTGATAATCTTCCACTACGATTTTGTAATTCAATTATTATGGCATTGCAAATGATAAATCCTGAAATCGGAAAAGACATCATTCCGTTGTTACCCAGCAATGCGATTCAGCCAAATGAAATTTTACTGCGGCTTAGCAATGATATTGTAAAATCTGGCATACTTCATTTGGGATTAGTATTGGATGATTTTCAGCGTATTAAAAATGCTAATTTGAATGATGCTATTCAGGAGTGGCTGCAACATCTTCCTCCTGCCTTTCAATTAATCATTTCCGGACATATTAAGCCGGCTTTATCATTGGGACATTTACGTGCCAGAGGCTTGGTGATTGAAATTGATTCCAATGATTTACGTTTTACCCAAGACGAAGGTATCAAATATTTGAAACAATATCCCCAAGATCCGCCCTTAGCCTATCATGACCTTGAAAAATTAGTAAAGCATACAGAAGGATGGGCAGCGGGATTAACCCTGGCGGCTCTGGCGATGTATAAACAGGAAGATCGACGAGAGTTTATTGATTCCTTCAGTGGGGCACATATTTATTTGCGTGAATATTTTCTTGAAGCCGTTTTACGACGTTTACCGCAAGAAGTGCAATCATTTTTATTGCGCACTTCAATATTAAAAAACATGTCCGGTGGTCTGTGCGATGCGTTGACCGGAAATTCTAATGGTGCTGAAATGCTCCTCAAATTGTGGCAGGATAACATCTTTATTGTGCGTATGGAAAAAATTGGGTGGTATCGCTATCATGATTTGTTCGCTGAAATGTTATACAGCCAGTTACAAAGCCGTTTTCCTGAAGAGGTACCTGAATTACATAAAAGAGCAGCGCACTGGTATCGTGACCAAATGGCGCCTACGGATGCGATCAATCATCTCCTGGCGACCGAAGCATGGGAAGAAGCCGCCTCACTGATTGAGGAGACTGCCTTACGAGAATTAGAACAATTTGGTGAAGACTCCCGCTTATTACGCTGGCTGCAAGAGTTACCAGTGAGTATTGTGCAAAAACATAAAGAGTTATTGTTTGTTTACCTGCGTCTGGCAAATATTGCTACCTCAAAACGGAAAATTGAAAAGTATATCGGCTATATCGAAAAAAGTCTTTCTAATAAACCGATTGCTTTTCTGACGCAAGATGAGCAGGATGTTTTGCTAGAAGTGCAACAAATCCGCTATATTTGGGGAGAGGGTCAAATTTACATTCCTCAAACACGTAGTAAAGAAAAATGGGAACTATTGAATCGTATTCATATCCTAAAATTTATCTTTGTTGAAAATGTAGATGAATTGTCTTTGCAGATTTCAAATTTATATTATGCAGCAAAATCAAAAAAGAACTTATTCATGATACTAATGGCAGGCGGAGTATTAGCTCGTCACTATTTCTTTGCCGGAAAATTTAGACGCAGCGAAATTATTGCACGTGATGTACTTGACCAGGCGATGACGATTCGCGGAAGTTTACCTGAACCAGCCAGTATTCCCCTTTCCGCATTGGTGCAGGTCTTTATTGAGAGGAATGAAATTCGCCTGGCACTAAAGTATTTGGAGCAATCCATAGAAGTTGATCCGAATCCGATCAGTATGAATATGCCAATTCAAAATGCCATCTTGCGGGCCAAAATTCAAATCATTGAAGGACAATATGATGAGGCTTGTTTAACCATACGATCCATCCGGGAATTTCAATTAAAACAGCCATCCGGAATGTGGCTTGATGAAGATATTCTGGCAAATGAAGCATTAATTTATGCGCAAGCAGGTCAGTTTAATTTAGCAGAAGATGTATTAAATGAGATTGGTGAGTTAAAAAATTCAGCGTTAACAAAATTTGTGAGGACATACATTGATTATTTGAATGGTCATTTTTCAATCGCAGAAGTGAAAATTAGAAACATACTGCGAGAGTATCCGGCTGGTATTCAATCCGAGAGCGTACTGACACTTAATATACTTTTTGCATCCATATTATTTGAACAACATAATTTGAATCAGGCTTACAAAGTGATGGTGGATGTAATCCGTCAGGCAGCACCTGAGAAAGCAATTCGGCCATTTTTGGATTATGGAAAATCTACTTTTCCTTTACTTGAATTAATTTTGGAAACAGAAAACCTGACTCTAGAAGCACAATCATTTATTAAAGAACTGATTCGCTTGTTTGCCAGCGATGATAATTATATGAAAATAGACCAATCAGATTATGACCAACTCAGCGTTCAAACATCCATTACGAATCGGGAGCAAGAAATCTTGTATCTGGTAAATGATGGGTATACTAATCGTGATCTGGCAAAAAAGCTGTCCATTTCAGAAAGTACGGTAAAAACCCACTTGAGTAATATCTACTATAAGCTGGAAGTAAACAGCCGGGTTCAGGCAGTTAGTAAAGCAAAGTCATTGAAATTAATTGAGTGAAGTTTTTTTATTTATGTACAGATTTATTCCAAATGAAAAATATTCTGATAGCCAAATGACTTCTTCATTTAATTCAATCATGTTGGAATAAAAATGATTCATTGGGTGTAAAATTTTCATTTACTGTAATTTCTATATTGGTTTTATGCAATTCACAAATCCATCGTCCAATACCAGGAGCATTATAATGACTACAGATAATAAACCAGCAGCCTCACCTAAATCCAAATTGATTATTATCGTTACCGCTATCGTTGGAGGTATCATTTTTTGTTGTTGTGCAATAGCATTTATTATCGGAATCATTTATTTTCGAAAAGACGCCAGTCAAAACCCATCATCATCCACTCAGGATAATCCTCTTTCAATGCCATCGAACGTACAGAATTTACCAGAAGCCGACCCACAGACGCAAACCTGGCTGGTTATGCTTTATTTAGATGCAGATGATGCAGTGCTAGAGGAAGATATTTATTTTGATTTGAATGAAGCTGAAATGGTTGGATCGTCAGATCGTGTGCAGATCGTTGCCCAAATAGACCGCAATGATGAGGTGTTTCCAAATGATGGAGATTGGACATCTGCGCGTCGTTATTTCCTAACCCAGGATGATGATCTGAACAAAATAAACTCAGAGATGGTTGTTGAACTTGGTGAAGTAGATATGGGAAGCTATGACACGCTGATTGATTT
This sequence comes from Chloroflexota bacterium, assembly GCA_016838895.1. GTDB lineage: Bacteria > Chloroflexota > Anaerolineae > Anaerolineales > Anaerolineaceae > UBA5203. Next base: position 16,525 of record JAEKNU010000032.1, on the reverse strand, counting down.
CATGGCATGGGCTATTGAAAGTTACCCGGCAGATAAGTATGTACTCATAATGTCTGATCATGGTTCTGGCTGGCCTGGAGGATGGTCAGACAGTACTCCTCAAGATGTGAATGGAAACTGGCTAAGCCTTTATGATTTGGAATATGCTTTAAGTAAAACAATTGCCAACACTGGCATTGGTAAACTTGAACTCATCGGATTGGATGCTTGCTTGATGAGTATGCTGGAAGTATACACCGCTCTTGAACCTTACTCACATTATGCTGTTGCTTCTCAGGAAACGGAGCCAGCCCTTGGTTGGGCATACGCGGCCTTTTTGGGCAAACTGGCAGACCAACCCGAGATGGATGGATCAGGACTTGGCCGAGCCATTGTTGATAGTTATATTAATGAAGATCAGCGCATTTTGAATGAAGAAGCCCGTGAACTTATGCTATCTAGTTATGGTATTTCTGACCCAATGACAGCGAATGAAGTTGCATCAGAAATGAGCACAAATGTTACTATTGCGGCTGTAGATTTAACGTCAATACCGCAGTTGAATATGTCCCTGGATAATTTTCTATATTCATTGAAAAATGTTGATCAAGCAAAAGTAGCTGAATCTCGTGCATATGCGCAGGCATTTTATAATATTTTTGATGAAAAATTTCCTTCCCCTTATATTGATCTATCCAATTTTGCGAATTTTGCGGCGAGCAATGTAGAAAGTAAAGAAGTAAGTCAATTTCTCCAGGAACTTCAAGCTGCGCTGTCGAACACTATGATTGCAGAAAAGCATGGCAATTTGCGTCCCGGAGCAAGTGGTATATCCGTGTATTTTCCGGTATCGGAACTATATTGGGACGAAGATTTTGGTTACGATTATTACACTGAAGCCAGCAGCCGCTTAGCTGACCAGACATTATGGGACGATTTTTTGGCATTTCATTATGCGGATCAGGATTTTGGTCTGGGACAGCCATCCAAAGAGTTGCGAATCCCTGCACCGGGTGCCTCAGTGGTAACAATTGCTCCATTAAACATCACGCCAACTCAACTTTCGCCAGAAGATAGGATCAATGTACAAACTGATATTTCTGGGGAACAGATTGCCAATATTTACCTGGTTGCTATGTATCAATATGAGGGCCGCTACCTGGCATATTATATTGACTATATCAAAGGCGATGCAAGCCGTGAAGTTGATGGCGTCAACTATCCTGTATGGGATCGCACAGATAATGAAATTCATATTGATCTGGATTGGAAACCTGCACCTGATGCAATTTGCAATGGATCTACTTGTGTTTTTGCCTTGGTAAATCCAGAAAAATACACACCCGATTCAAAAAACCTGCTTTATTTTGTAGAAGGATGGTACATTAACTCAGAGACGGGTGAAAAAGTAGAAGCGACCATTTATTTTAATAATTTTGGGGATAATCTCATTCATCACATCATTGGGTCATCCTATGGAAATGAAGCGCTACGTATGCCGCGTGAAATAACGCCCAAACCAGGCGATCAATTTATGGTATTGGATACCTGGTGGACAGTTGATAATGATGGTCAGGTTGAGAATTCATATCAGGAAGGCAATGTGCTTACGTTTGGTGGCGAACCATTTTATTTTGTAACAGTTGGCGAATCTGACCCCGGCGATTATGCCATCGGCATCATGGTGGAAGATATGGATGGAAACCTGACGTATCAATTTGAACCGATAACTGTGAAGTAGGTTTGGTTTGCTTCGATTCGATTCGATTTGATTCGATTTGATTCATAATTTGCTTAAAGAGGAATGTGTTCAGGACAATTGACCACAGAAGAAGGGGGTAATTAGGAATGCAAGGCAGTAAAAAGAGGAACAGAAGAAATTACTTGTTGACTTTCGTGCAACCGTATGCTAGAATAGCATTAACCGCATACGATTGCATAAAAAATAGGTAAATATAGTGCCTAAACCCAAGAAGAAAGTTAACCATACAATAACCATGCGTGATGTCGCGAAAGCAGCCAATGTTTCGCAAAGTACAGTTTCGCGTATTTTGGCTCCTTCTTCCTCTCTTTCAAAAGTTCCCATCAGCGAAGAAACAACTAAAAAAGTATTGCAAGTTGTCAAAGATCTTGGATATCATCCAAACCAATATGCCAGAAGTTTGCGTGGTAAGAAAAGTCAGATGATTGGTATGCTGATTGCTGATATCAGCAACCCTTTTTATCATCCTATGGTTCGGGCCGTTCAGGATGTCGCATCACAATACCACTATAGTGTGATGATCGCCAATTCCGATCATCTCCGCGAAAAAGAAGAATTATTTTGCGAGTCTGTCATTCGCAGACCGGTAGATGGTGCGATTATTATTCCCTACCATCTCACAGATGATGATCTGGATAATTTGATGACACGCACTGGCATGGTGATCAGCGCATTGGGCAATCATATACAGCATCCTGAAATTGATGTGACCTTTGCTGATGATACGAAAGCAAGCTATGAAGCCGTGCAATGGCTGATTAAGGAAAAAGGTCATCAACGAATCGGGTTCATTTGTGCAAATATGGATTTTCCAGTTTCGGCACGAAGGTATGGCGCATTTCAAAAAGCCATGCAGGAATCCGCCTTACTAGTCCCAGACGAATATGTGATTTGTGGGGACTGGTCAGTTGATAATGGCCGGCGGGCAATAACGAAACTATTACAATTACCAGAGCCACCAACAGCAGTTTTTGCTGCAAGTGATACGATTGCGATTGGTGCTTTAGAGGGGGCGATTGAATTAAATTTTCATGTGCCTGAAGATATAGCTATTATTGGTTTCGATGATATTCCAGCTGCTAAATGGGTGCAGCCTCATTTAACCACCGTTTCACAATTTCCTGGTGAAATGGGTGCCCTTATGGCGAAAGCATTATTTGAACGTATTATGGGTGAATATACAGGTACCAGACGTTTATATGAAGTTCCGTGCAAATTTATTGAAAGGGAATCAACATAAGCTTACCCTCACAGATTTGCAATCCAGCTAAATCGCCGTTTCACCGCAGCCACTTTATCCCTGTGAGCCAACTGTATAAATATAGGAATTAATATTTGTGAATTGCCACAGATATATATATTTAGATACCTAATACTCAAAAGGAGAGAATTATGAATAAAGTGATTGGAATGAAAAAAGTGTTTGTCAGTTTTTCGCTACTAATGTGCCTGGCACTTGTATTTGCCGCCTGTGCTCCATCAGTATCGAATACAACAAATGCACAGGATGCTTCAGCTGCATCATCTGCAGACAATGAAGTTGCCGTAAATGAGGCAGCAGCCGACGAAGTTGCCGCAGCAGCTGAAGATCCCAATGCTGAACCTACCCCTATTGTAAACGCATTTGGTAATTGTGACGACCCATTAATTTTATGGCATGGTCTCACAGGAACAGATGGCGCTGTATTTGCGGTGCTTCTAGAACAATTTGCAGGAGACAATCCGGATATTTGTTTAAAATCGGAAGGTATTCCTTGGGATACATTCTTCCAGAAATATCCGACTGCAGTTGCAGCCGGCACTCCGCCAGATATGGTCATCTTCCATGCGGCTGAAGTAAATCAAATGGCTGCTGAAGGTTTGATGGTGCCTATGGATGATATCATCTTCAATGATGGCACACTGAAAGCTGACGATTTTAACCCCTCAGTCATTGATAATATTACCTATAACGACCAAATTATGGCGGTACCTTTTGATAATCATGGGTGGTTATTATGGTATAACACCGAATTGATTACAGATGCAGGATTGGATCCGGATAATTTACCAAAGGACGGGGCAGAATTCCTGGATTGGGGACAAAAGTTAACCACAGATGTTAATGGACTTCATCCAACAGATGCCGAATTTGATAAAGACAACGTCGAAGTTTGGGCGCATGAGTTTACCTGGCCGCGTTATACCATTCCTGTCACCCTTTGGCAATTTGGCGGCGATGTCACCAATGCAGATGCAACACAATGTCTCCTGGATAGCCCGGAATCTATTGCGGCAATCCAATACTGGCATGACATGATGTACAAACATTATATTGCTCCTCCGGCAGTACCAGGAAAAATGTGGGCTGGTGATCTCTATAAAAACAATCGTCTGGTTTTCATGTGGGAAGGTACCTGGACAGGTGGCTTCATGGCTGATAATCCGGATGTAGCAGCAATCACACAAACGGCTTTTATTAATTCTTTGGCCCCCGATGGAAATCAGGCAGTAAAACTGGATTCCCATATCATGTCTATTCCGACTGGTGTGGATGATGATGGTATTGCAAAAGCAAAAGTTTTAATGGCGTATCTTGCCAATAATGGCGCCTTCTGGGCTACTTCGGGTCAGGTACCTGCTAAAATCGCTGTTCAACAACAAGATGATGTTCAGGCAATCGAATCTGTTGCCATGGCAGCGAAAGAATTCAACGAAATTGGCAGAACCTCCTTGGCACATAAATCCTTCATCGAAATTCAAACTGCATATGAAACTGCAGTAGGAAATGCGTTGGCTAGCGCTGATGCAGATGTTTCAGCTGAACTGACCGCCGGCTGTGAAGTGATTCAGACGATTTTAGATCGTCCTTAGTCTATTCTCTTTGATACAGGTCGGTATAGTCTTGTACATCCGACATACCGACCTGGACATAAATAATAAGGCTCAGAGAAGGATTTGTAAGATGACCAATGCACCTATCTCACTAAAATCAACCAAGATGGACATAAAGTTGTGGTGGAAGAATTTAAGGAAACAACTTCCCAATTTATTATTTATTCTTCCGCATTTCTTTTTCTTTAGTGTTTTTCTATTATTTCCGATATTCCGGGGACTTCAAATTAGTTTGTTTGATTGGAAAATCATGCTCAAAGAACAACACTTTATCGGTCTGGCAAACTATGAAGCTTTATTGAAAGACAAAGTTTTTTGGGAAGTCCTGGGAAATACAATCCAGTTTGCTGTTATGACAGTGTCAATAAACGTAATACTAGGCTTGCTTGTCGCCGCAGGATTGAAGCATGATTTCTTCGGAAGAAATTTTCTGCGCGTATTATTTTATGCACCAGGTATATTATCAGTATCTGTACTAGGTATTGTCGGAACTCGTATATGGGATACGCAACTTGGGATTATCAATTATTTTTTCACAACCATTTTGGGCGGGCCCCGGATTGCATGGCTTGGTAATCCACATACAGTGATTCCATCTTTGGTGGTTACAACAGTTTGGTGGACATTTGGATTTCCAATGCTTGTTTTTCTGGCTGGTTTGGAAAATATTCCCGAGCAATATTATGAAGCCGCCAAGATCGATGGCGCAAATGCCTGGCAATCCTTTACGAAAATAACGATTCCATTGATTATGCCAACAATGTTATTTATAACCGTAACCCAATTTATCGCACATATGCAGGTGTTTGCCCAACCATTTATCATCACCTTAGGTGGTCCCGGAAATGGCTCGCGGACGGTTGTGATGTATTTATATGAGACTGCCTGGAAATATTTCCGATTTGGGTATGCTTCTGCGATTTCAGTCGTCCTGGCAGTCATTATGATGATTGTTACGGTAATCTTGTTTAAAATTATGCGCGGACGCACAGATTTTTAAGGATAGGAGAGACTAAATGACAAATACAATCGCACCAATGAAAGCATTTCGGAATCTACTACCCAGGAAGAAAAAAATCAACAGAACTGTATTGTTCTGGATTCCCTTCTTACCATTGGCTGTTATCGTGATTGTGCCATTAGTTTATTTGACTGCAATGGCATTTACACATGAATCCAACCAATTGAATTTTCCCATTGAATGGATCCCGGATCCGATTACGACTGCCAATTTCACGCACATTTTTGCCGATGTGACGCTACCCGTGCTGAAATGGTTTGGTAATAGTCTTTTGGTGGCAACCGTGGGTACATTGATTGTTGTGTTCGTGTCCTCATTAAGTGGTTATGCATTTGCCCGTTTACAGTTTCCATTCAAAAGCCAATTGTTTTCTTTATTGATTTTTAGCATGATGATTCCATCGGCAATTACGTTGATCCCCGCATTTTTATTGCTCCGAGATTTGGATTTATTAAATTCATATCATGCCATTTGGTGGCCTGGGGCTGCATCAGTTATTGGCATTTTCCTGCTGCGCCAGCATTTTTATGCCATTCCAAGAGACCTAGAAGATGCTGCCCGTGTGGATGGTGCCGGTAGTTTTCGAATTTATTGGCAGATATGTATTCCATTGGTAAAAGGCGCTTTGGTTGCCCTTTCAATATTTACATTCCTCTTTATGTGGAATGACCTGTTTTGGCCCCTGATTGTCTTGAGTGATCGCTCAACTTCAACCTTACCAGTTGGTTTATTAATCATTCAACAGGGAAGTTATATTCAACGGGGACTGGCATTTGCTGCAGCATTTATAGCATCCGCCCCGGTTCTAGTATTTTATGCAATTTTCCAGAGAAAAATTATTTCTGGTATTACGACCACTGGCTTGGCGGGAAAATAATTCTCTAATAAAACTGATTATTACTATGAAAATTATGTAGATATAGGAAAGGTTATCAATGTTAAATTTAAATGCGCAAATCTTTATTGATAAAAATCGAAAAATATCCTCAATTTCTCCATTATTGTTTGGTGGATTTGCTGAGCATATGGGTCGATGTGTGTATGAAGGCATTTATGATCCGAAATCACCACTGGCAGATGCAAATGGTTTTCGCAATGATGTAATGGAAGCATTGCGTGATCAGGCATATTCCGTGATACGTTATCCCGGTGGTAATTTCTTAAGTGGTTATAACTGGTTGGACGGCGTAGGTCCTAAAAATCAACGACCTGTCCGGCGCGATTTAGCCTGGCAGAGCATTGAAACGAACCAATTTGGCACCAACGAATTTATGAATTTTTGTAAAGAAATCAATGCTGATCCCATGCTGGCTGTTAATATGGGAACTGGATCAATACAATCAGCTTCAGATATGGTGGAATATTGCAATGTCCAGGAAGGGACTTACTGGTCTGATTTACGTAAAAAACATGGAATCCCTCAACCTCACAATGTGCGTTATTGGTGTGTGGGAAATGAAATGGATGGTCCATGGCAAATAGGTCATTTGGATGCAGAGGCGTATGGAAAGAAAGCACATGAAGCGGCCAAAATGATGAAATGGCAGGATCCGCAGATCAAGACCATTTTGTGCGGATCGTCGAATGACAAAATGGATACCTATCCTGAATGGGATCGGGTGGCACTCGAGATGGCCTGGGAGCAAACGGATTATCTATCCATGCATTATTATGCAGGAAATCATGAAAATGACACAGACAGTTATCTGGCGAGCGCGGTGTCTTTTGAGAATTTCGTTGACACCCTAGAAGGAACTCTGCAGTATGTAAAAGCAAATAGAAGAAGCAATCATGACGTTTATCTATCATGGGATGAGTGGCAGGTCTGGTATAAAGGGGATCAAATGGAAGGTGGCTGGGTAGAAGCACCGCATCTTGCGGAAGAGGTGTATAACCTGGAAGATGCCCTGGTTGTAGCCCAATGGATGAACGTGTTTCTCCGTAAAAGTCATATCCTGAAGATAGCCTGTGTTGCCCAGATTGTTAATACCATTGCCTGGATGCGTACGAAATCGGATGGTTTGCTAAAAGATCCATCATATTATGTTTTTAAATCATTCAGTAATCATGCCCGTGGCGAGAGTTTGGATGTACAGGTAAATGCACCTTTGGTTGAAACAAAAAAATATGATGCTGTAAGCATGCTGGATGTTTCTGCAAGTTTTGATGTTGCTACACAACAAGGTACGATATTTGTTGTAAACCGCAGCCGGTCAGATTCAGTCACTACTGAATTGATTTGGCAGGATGATTCGCAAGTAAAAATAGAAAATGCTTGGCAGCTATCAGGTACTGATCCGAAAGCAGTTAATGATTGGGATACCCCGGAGCGTGTAATTACGAAATCAATTCCAGCTCCGACACTTTCCGAAGGGAGAGGTGCAATAATCCTGCCGCCGTTATCATTTACGATGTTGAAATTGCAATCCATTTAGGGGAAGATTTTCCCATGATAAAAAAAATCAATCCTGATCATTGGATGAGATGTAGGCATTTCAGTATAACCAAAAAAATGTAGCAAACGTCACGCCGTACGAGGCGTGGCGTTTTGTAAATGTTCCCATACCTTGGCAGATGTATTTACATGAAAACCAGTGCATTGGTGGTGTGGATCGTTATCGACGCAGTTTCAGCGTTCCGTTTCAATGGTAATACAAAAATCCTGATCGTTCAGGCGTTTTGTGGTTTCGTACAGTCGATTGTCATGGGTGGTTTGCATAAATGAACAATTGGTTAGTGACTATCAAGGTAGATATTTACCATTTGAATTTGCTGTGGCTGATTGTTATGGAAGTAACAGATGTTATTTAGGATGTAAAGTTGCCTGGTAGTCTGCCAGAAGTTTCCGATGGAATTCCACATTTTCAAGAAAGGATTTTCTGTATTTTGGATTGGTAATTAAGGCAGCGCGTTTATGCAAGATTTCAATACCGTTAGCCAGTATTGTTATCGCATTTTCCTGTTGATTTGCGGAGAGAATTTTCCAGAGGATATAGTAAATGCGCAATGGGTAATCGGCACCTGAGAAGGCATTCTTTTGTTCAGCAAGTGTAATAACGGGTTGGCATAATTCCAGGGCATGGCATAGGTCAGATGCTTCATAGGCAACATTTGCCAATTCAATCTGGTATTCAGCAATTCTTGCCGGATGGGGAATTTGAGCTCGAATTTTCATGCCATTCTGAAGAACCATCACAGCTTCAGTTGTATTTCCCATAAGCAAGGCAATCCTTCCCAAATATTGATATGCATTTGCCAGATTCGCCTTGTTTTCTGCATTTACAGACAAACCGATAGATTTTTCTATATATTGTTGAGCCATTTCCAAATTCCCCAGAGATATTTCAGTCAGCGCAAGATTGCCAAAAATCTCGGCTTCTGCGTGAGGAATATTAATAGTCTTATAAATTCTGAGGGTTTGTAGGTAGATGCTCTTTGCTTTTTCATAATCCCCCAATTCCCAATAGGTGGCGCCCAAATTTTGCAGCACAAATCCTTTTCGTTGTTCATTACCCATTTCAGTATGAATATCTAATGCTCGTTGGCTGTATTCAAGTGATCGACCAAGATCACCTTCTTCTGCGATGGTGTCGGCTAAATTGTTACACATGCGGGCTTCATTGCGTCGATCCTGCAAGCTGATATACATATCTAATGCTTGCATGCGAAAGGTCAAAGCTTCTCTTGTGTTTCCTTGATAGTTATTGGACAATCCTAATGTTGATAAAGCTAAAGCCTGGCCGTTTAGATTATTGATCTTTTGGGCAATATTTAACGCTTGTTGTGCATAAATGATGGAAATATCAAACTCAGAATTGCGTGCTTTTGCCCTGCTAAGTTCATTGAGGATGTTCATTTTTAAATGGAGATCATCATTATTTTCACTGTACGACAAGGCTTGTTGTAAGATTGAATCGGCTTTTTCCGGTTCACCTTTTGCCCCGTAAACATGTCCTAAAAGTAATTTTGCCTGAGCATGATCCTGAAGGATTGCTGAATTTTCAATGATGTATGTTGCGTTTTGTAATACGTGATCATATTTGCATTGCGCCAGATTGATATTCCCCAGGGCAAGAATCAGTTGATATATTAAATTTGTATCAATCGTTTTTTGATTTTGTATTATTTCAATGGATTTCTCAAGCAAGGCCTGACCTTCACTTAATGGGCCTATATTCATAAAGACAGAAGACAATGCCGGAAGTAAATCATGAAGCAGGTTAAAGGAAATTTTTGATTCCAGTATCCAGTTCCAGGCTGCCAGAATATCAGCACGATCATGTTGAAATTGGACAACCATTTTTGGTGAGTAGGTTTCAAAGCATTGCTTCGCAAGTTTTGAAAAATATTCTGCATGCTTATTTTGCAGAGGAGTGGGTTCATCCAGACATTCATATGCAAATTGGTGAATGACCTGATGGAATGAATATCTTTCGTCTGGTGCTAATTTCAGCAAAGAACGTTTGACAAGGTTTGTTAATTCGTCGGAGCTTGTTCCGGTAATTTGAATGGCAATTTCACGATTGAATGCGCCTGCAAAAATTGATAGTTTAGCCAGTGAATCGCGTTCATTTTCAGGTAATAGCTTCCAGGAATGGTTAAACGCTGCCTGTAAACTGAAATGACGTTCTGGTAGATTTCTTAATGGTAATGCAATTGATGATAAATTCTCAGATAATGCTTGTGCAATGCTGGCACAACTCTGATCAGCAATCGTAGAGGCAGCCAGTTCAATGCCCAACGGAAATCCTTCAACCAGTGTGCAAATTTTATTTATGTGTTCCAGTGTATTCGTTTTGGGTGAAAATGTTTGCTTTACCTGTTTTGCCCGTTGGATAAATAGTTGAAAAGCATCATTCTCTAAGAAATCCTCATCATTGGATTGGAGGGAATATTGTAATCCTTCTATGTTAAATACCCATTCTTCATTGAGACAAAGCCTTTCACGAGAAGTAATGAGTATTTTAATTTGTGGGGCCGCCAGCAGAATTTCTGATATGAAATTACACTCATTAACCAGGTGTTCGAAATTATCCAAAATGAGCAATAGATGTTTGTCTTTTAACGTTTCTTTGATTTGTAATAAAGGTTCAGGCTCTGGTGGTAAATTCAAGATTTGGCTGATGTTTTGAATAATTTCAGTGCAATTCGCAGCATGAATCAATGGAGTGAAGTGAATCCCATCAGAAAAAATACCGACGTGTTGTTCAGCGATTTCTAATGCAAGACGAGTTTTACCACTTCCACCAGCACCAATTAGTGTAAGCATTCGACATTCAGGCTTTGTTAATAATTCTGCGATATCATGAAGTTCTGATTCACGTCCTACAAAGGACGTGTTAGGATGAACAGGTCTGGGTGGGATTTTTATTTCTAAAAATGTATTCTCTTTAATATTGGTGATTAAATTTTCTGTTTCTTCTGTCGGGGGAATTGAAAATTCTTTCTCAAGAGCGTTTTTACATCGTTTGTATTCTACCAAGGCGTCAGTACGTTTCCCTTTACTGGCAAGAAAACATATTGTTTTACGATATCCCTCTTCATTCCAGGGGGCATATTGGGTAAGTTGTTTGCTGTAAATTAATGCCTGATCAATTTCTCCACGACGTTCATGGAAATTCATCAGGATGTTTAGTGCCTGCATCGCCAGTTGGTGAAAGGATTCCCTTGTAATTAACAACCATTCTTCGAATGGCTCTGAAGAGATGACAGGAAAATGATCCAAAAATTCACCATCGTATAGTTCCAACATGTTTTGTTGACGATTTATGCAGGGCAAGCAATGATTCAGGTTTTCATGATGATGTTGAGAACAGGTTTGTGCTAAAGCAGAAAATTGAACTACATCTATTTCAATATGTTGATTAAGGGTTAGTTGAATTGTCTGGGGAGTGATATCAAAATAATTGTCCCCAGGCAAACTTTGTTTTAAATTAGAAAGAGCTTGACGTAAATTGTGGCGTGAACGATTATCGGGTTGATCCGGCCAAAGTAATGTGGAAAGCTGTTGTCGATGGTGGGGGCGAGCATGTTCAACAGCCAGAAAAGACAATAAAGCGCGCACTTTATCGGTGCTGAAACCAAAAATGGATTCGCCGTTTTGTTTTATTTCAAAGTTGCCTAACAAGCTGATTTCAAGCGCCATGTCATTATTCCCTAAAAGCTTACTTGATTATACAACGTACATTTTCAGAGAATGGCGATTTTGACGTATTTTTGACGGCCAAATTGGATAAATAGATATGGAATCAGCGGATTATATAGCCTATATGCTGCGTTTGTGGCGCGTTATGGATCATTCCAAAGAAATCTGGCGTGCATCGTTAGAAAGTCCCGGAGCCGGAAATCGTTACAGCTTCTCGAATGTTGATGATCTGCTTGATTTTTTAAGAAAGGAAATGAAATCTGATGAACAAGAAAAGGATGGTGTAGATTAATCCATTTTGATTGTTGAAAAAAATTGTGAGTAAATATTTTTTTAGGAGATTGTGATGAACAGAATAAAACGATTAATAGGATTATTTGTGATTTTGGGTTTAATAGGGGGTGCTGCTCCAGTCGAGAATGTAAAGGCTGACACACTTTATCGGGTCAATGTATTGGTAGATGATTTTCATACACCATGTACACAAATTCAATGTTCTCTTCGGGCGGCAATAAATGCAGCAAATCCTGGGGAGACTATCCGATTTGCTGAGTCATTGAGCAGGGGGATTATTTATCTTCAGGAGGAAATTGTTTTGGATAAGGATATCAACATAGACGGTTCTTCATTGGATGAACATATTAATATCAGTGGGGAAAATGACCATCGGGTGTTTTATGTAAATCAGGGCGTAACAGCAAAATTTGTAAATATTAACATTGTTGATGGGTTACCTTGGGGAGAATATGGCGGGGCAATTTTTAATGATAATGCAACTGTTACATTGGATCATGTTGAGGTAACGGGTCATATAATGAGTGCGATTTATAACAATAGTGATGATGTAATTGATCCTGCAGCAAAATTGAATGTTCGAAATTCTTATTTCGCCGGAAACGCTGGGGGAGATGGAGGCGCCATTGGAGGTAAAGGAACAGTTGATATATCCAATAGTTATTTCGTAAATAATAATGCTACTAGCGACGGCGGGGCAATTCACCATCTAAGCGGTCTGATAAGAATTACCAATAGTACTTTTAGCGAAAATTATGCACAAAAAGGTGGCGCTGTATCACTTGATCATGGCGAATTGGATATTACAAACAGTACATTTTATGAGAATTATGCCAGCCTTTATGCGGGTGGGGCAGTGCTGGCTGGGGATGGAACGAATGTTTCCATATCAAATTGCACTTTTTCTGATAATACTGCAACAGTTGATGGAGCCAGTTTGAGTGTGACAGGTTTTTCGACGTTAGCTTTGAACAACAATATTTTTGCGAATAATGGAATGAAAAACTATTGTAACATTTCTAATTCGGTGAGTTTCACATATACCAACAATCTTCTTCAGACACTACCTCATGACAATCAATGTGGTGCAGCGATTATTGTAGATGATCCATTGCTAGGTGGGTTGACGGATAATGGTGGCGATACGTTGACTATGATGCCGAATTATCTGTCTCCGGTGATTGATGCAGGTGATAATACAACTTGTGAATTGACGGATCAGCGTGGTATTAAACGGCCAATTGATGGTGACAAAGATTCCATCGCAGTATGTGATATTGGCGCAGTTGAATTTAACCATTAGCACTAGTGGTTTGATATTAAAGGAAAGGAAGGACTAAAAATGAAATCAATAAAACCAATTTTCAGTATAGTCATAATTATTACATTGTTGTTTGCTCTTATACCAACAACAAAAGTACACGCATACACATATCTGCGTGTTAATCAAACAACTACAATTGATGATGGAAGTTGTACGCCAACTCACTGCACAATACGTGAAGCGATACATTATGCAACATCAGGTGACACAATCGATTTTGCTCCTTTATTAAGCGGGCAAACCATTGTGCTGGATGATGGACCGTTGTTTATTGATAAGAATCTAACTATTAATGGCTCAGCGCTATCCGATCATGTGGTAATTAGCGGTGATAACCAGATGATGGTGTTTGTTATCGGTACTGGATTTGATGCAACTTTCATAAGCCTTGATATTACGGAGGCAAAATATGGATTATTTGGGGGAGGTGTTTTTATCAATGGTGAAGGAAATTCTATTATTGTAAATGACGTTAATTTTTATGATAATGAAGCCCAAAGTGGGGCTGCAATAGGAATTAAAGGTGATGGGCGCGTTACAGTAATAAACAGCAACTTTAAAAACAATGCTTCAACAAATGGTTGTGGTGGCGCTATTTTTATTGATGACAATGGAACATTCGATATCACAAACAGCGAATTTGTCTCAAATGAGTCAGAACATGAAGGTGGCGCTATCTGTTTGAAAAATGGCAGTGCGAATATCGAGAACAGTACATTTACCGGAAATTTTGCTGTCAGTCAGGGTGGGGCAATCTATTTATTCCCAGATACTTCAATGACAATCACAAACACTACTATATTTTCCAATGCGGTTGATGTATACCCAATCTGCTATGGTGGTGGAATTTTCGCTGATGACAACTCGGAATTGATCATTTCCAATTCGACAATATCTAATAATAAAGCTCAATTGGGTGGTGGGTTATATCTTGATATGGATGCCAATGTTTCTATAACCAATACAATTCTTGCCAATAGTTCTTCAGGTTATGATTGCTATAGGTACTATGCTAATGTTTTGACGAATACTGCAAACCTGGTTGAAACCAATGCACCACAACCATATAAATGCGCGTTCCCTGTTATCTCTGCAGATCCTGCGCTTGGGCGTTTGCAAGATAATGGCGGCCCAACCCGAACGATGGCGATTGGCAGTGATTCTCCGGCACTGGATGCAGGGGATAATTCAGTTTGCGAATCTACAGATCAGAGAGGTTATTCCCGTCCGGTGGATGGGGATGGAGATCATTCATCTGTCTGTGATATTGGTGCCTATGAGCTTCAATAGACTTTCAGTGTAAATATGGTTTCTGTTGGCGGTGGGATTTGCCAAGTGAGTAAATAGTTTAGACGTTTTGAGAAATGGAAAGCAAATCTTTTTTGAAACCATTACGCTGAACATTTTCAACGCCCCCGAATATTCTTTTCGGGGGCGAAATTATAAGTGTACAATGGAAATATGCTGCATTCATAAATAAGGAAAATGAAATGGAAGAATCGGGAAATGGCTTGCGCAATGGAACATCTCACCGAAAACTGGTAATCATAATTGGTGGTTTTGTGTTAATGCTTATGCTTTGTTGCTGTATTGTAGCAGTCGTGATTTTCAGGGAGCAGATCTTCTCTACAGTAAACACAGTGTTGGATGGTGGAGGAGACTCAAATATTGGTTTTATACTCATTCTGCTAATTGGAGCAACACTGCTCCTGATGATCTTACCTATCGGTATTATTCTGCTAAAAAGGCTACAGCAGGCAAAAACACTGGATATTATTTTTAAACCATTCGGGCTTTCAGGTACATCATACCTGGTAACAGGTCGGCAGTATCACGGCAAAATGCATGGGCGGGATATTGATATCTACATTCTTCGCGGACCAACCATTGAAATCAAAATGTCTGGGTTAATCCAGACGCACTTTCAGTCTATTCGAACCGGCAATATATCTGGTCCTGTTTTGCAGTACACTCGAGAAGAGTCTTTACATGTAGATTTTCATGGACTAGAAGGAATTAATATTTATGGGCCCGACGAAGTGTGGATTAATAAATTGTTCTCTGATTCTCATGCAATACTTGCACTCAAGACCTTGCTTACAGAAGGCATTGATTGGGCTGTATTTCGTAGGGTAGAGGTCAAACCTGGTGAGGCCAGTGTAATACTTTATCGAAGTCGAAGGTTGATGTTTAACCTGGACTTATCAGTAAATGAAGTGAATACGTTGTTGACGAAACTCGCGCAATTATTACATGCGATGGAAACAGCTCCCCAACCGGCAAAGGTAGAGGAAATCAAGGTGAGAGATGGACAAAAATCTGTTGATCGTATGAATCCGAATATTGTTTTTCTAATTATTGCTATAGTGGTCGGACTACCGGCTTGCCTGATTATTGGAGGATTCTTGTTAACATTGATGGCGAGTGGTTCTTTATAACATTCATTTTTTTTGGATCAGATTTCTATTGCAGGATTAATTTACTAATTGAATAACCATGTTTACTTTCGATTGTAATTAATGATATAATGGATAGGAATTATCTAATAATATCAACTATTGACAAGGTCCTATGATCAATTCTGACAGCCGATTCAATCAATTAATATCAGCTTTGAAAGAGCGCAATTTTCGATTAACTCCTCAACGCATGGAGTTGGTTAGATTGATCGCTGCCAGTGAAGGGCATCCCAGCGCAAATCAATTTTATGAACAGATTAAATTGAAATTTCCTACAATGAGTCATGCAACGGTTTATAAAACGCTTGCAATGTTGAAGGAAATGGAT
Source organism: Chloroflexota bacterium (assembly GCA_016838895.1). GTDB lineage: Bacteria > Chloroflexota > Anaerolineae > Anaerolineales > Anaerolineaceae > UBA5203. The sequence goes on along the minus strand of JAEKNU010000032.1, from coordinate 339 downwards.
CAAGTATTTGAGATTAATTTACGTGAAGATAGTCATTATGATGGCAATCGGCCGGAACCTCACCCGCATCTTATTTGTATAAAATGTAATAAGATCATTGATGGGGATATCTCTCTCGATCAGAAATCGGTCAAAGAATTGGAGCAAGAAACAGGTTATACCGTCTTGCGTCCTCAAATAACGCTTTATGGATTATGTCCGGATTGTAGGAACGAACGTTGATATTTTTTTAATATGTATAGATAATGATTATCAATAAGTAATCGTATCATCTCAATAAAGCGGGGCAAACGAAAAAGAACTGAAGCCTATTAATTTTTATCATAGGCTGTTAAAATT
>JAEKNU010000153.1 GCA_016838895.1 Chloroflexota bacterium | reverse complement strand
ATTATGAATGGAAAAAAAGGATGTAACTGAGAAAGAGCGATACCACCGCAGGTGGTTTAGTTCAACAAGGAATATGACGTTACGGGCTAAAGCCCTTCACCCAAATTGCCTCTGGTCGCAAGCTCCCGACGTCAACTTCTCATATTCCTGAAACGTTATATGCCATGCCCGACAAAGAAAGAGGGGAGAATAAATTATGGATTTATTGATACGAAATGAAACTCCAGAAGATTACCGACAAGTTGAAGAATTAACAAGGGAAGCTTTCTGGAATTTACACGTTCCAGGTTGTAATGAACATTACTTGGTTCATATAATGCGTAGCCATCCCGATTTTTTGCCTGAATTTGATTTTGTAGCAGTTTTTGATAATAGAATAGTTGGAAATATTATGTATGTAAAATCTTGTTTAATAAATGAAGAAGACCTAGCTATAGATACAATAACATTTGGTCCGGTAAGTGTTTTGCCGGAATATCAAAAAAAAGGAGTTGGTTCTGCATTAATCAAAAACTCAATTAAAAAAGCAATTGGATACGGTTATAAAGCAATAATTATAGAAGGACATCCTTATAATTATTGTAAGCATGGATTTGTAGGTTCGAAAAGTGTTAATGTAGGTGATTCTGAAGGAAGATACCCTTATAGTTTGTTAGTTCTAGAGATAGAAAAAGGGTGTTTGCAGAATCATGAATGGAAATTTCATCCTAGTAGTGTTTACGATTTAAACGAAAACGACTTCAGTAATTATGATAAATTATTTTTACCAAAAGAGAAGGGCTATAAACCAACACAAGAAGAATTTAATATAGCAAGTAATGCTTTTATTGAATGAGAAATAATGAAGATGTCGGGCACGGCATATAACAGCGAGTACCCGGCTTCGCTGCGCTTCGCCCAAATTGGCTCCCGTTGGTCGCCAACTTCGGGTACTCGCAGAACGTTGTCCAAAATCGCTGCGCGATCTCGGACAACGGCCGGCGGGACTGTGGTCCCGCTGTAGCATGCCAATCGCTACGCGACTGTCGTACAACAGCGGGACATCCGAAATACCTTACCATGGCGTTGCCTGGACGGTACTATCGGATTCCCGCCGGCCGTTAGCGGGCATTGTAGGACAACGATACAACGAAACAGCAAAAAGGATAAAACACATTAACAGGATGGATAATGAGAAAATTAAAACTTCAAGAACAAATAACAATTGATGGATTCATTTCAGGACAAAATGGAGAAATGGATTGGATGAAGTTTCCTTGGACAGAGGATATTGTGAACTATGTTCGGGAAATTACTGAACCTGTTGATACAATTCTGTTGGGTAGAAAACTTGCCGAAAGTTTTATTCCTCATTGGGAAAATGTTGCTAAAGACTCAAATAATCCTGAATATGAAGGTGGATTAAAATATGCGACAACCCCAAAGATTGTTTTTACTAAGACAATTAAAAAATCAATATGGGAAAATACGGACATTGCGAACGGAGAATTGGTTGAAGAAATAAATAAACTTAAAAACCAAAACGGAAAAGACATAATAGTTTACGGCGGTGGGACTTTTGTAACTGCACTCATAAATGCAGGTTTGGTAGACGAATTTCATTTATTTATCAATCCGACAGCAATAGGAAACGGAATGACAATTTTTAAAGCTTTAGACAGGAATTTAAACCTGAAATTAAAAATAGCGAAACAATTTGACTGCGGAATTACACTAACCTGTTACGAACTTGATAAATAGAAAAGAACAACGACCCGCTAACACGCGGTATACTGCATGGCAGTTCTTTTAAATCAAAATTATTAACTTTCGGTGCGGCAACTCTCACCCTGACAGTTCCTTTCACGTATGAAAGAAACTGCCACGACAGCATACCGCGGGACCGTTGTGCGAAAGAGCGAGCCATAAAAAAGGAGAAAACTAATGAAACAATGGTACGAAACTTTATTCGAAAACTATGGTAAGAAATACGATAATGAATCATTTGCACAAGGGACAATTGGGGAATGTGATTTTATCGAAAATGAAATCAAACACAATAAAGCATTAAAAATCATTGATATTGGTTGTGGCACAGGTCGTCACTCAATTGAATTATCAAAGAGAGGATATTCAATAACAGGCATTGATTTGTCAGAGTCGTTGCTTGAAAAAGCAAGAGAAAAGTCCAGACAATTCGGAGTAAAAATTGATTTTTTAAGACACGATGCGCGGAACCTGCCGTTTGACAAACAATTTGATGTCGCGATAATGATGTGTGAAGGTGGTTTTCCTTTAATGGAAACAGACGAGATGAATTATGAAATTCTTAAAAATGTCTCAAAGTCGTTGAAAGAAAATGCAAAATTTATTTTTACAACTCTCAATGGTTTATTTCCAATATTTAATTCTATCGAGGAATTTTGCGCCTCAAATACTGATGATGGAAATGCCACATATCATAAAAATACTTTTGATATAATGACATTCAGAGATTACAACATAACAAAAGTTGTAGATGATAACGGAAAAGAAAAGGAAATCGAATGTAACGAAAGATATTACATTCCATCTGAAATTACGTGGCTATTAAAAACACTTAGATTTACAAAAATTGATATTTTTGGAGCAAAATTAGGAGCTTTTTCTCGAGATGATAAATTAACTACCAAAGATTTTGAAATGTTAATAATTGCTGAAAGGTAAACCGTGAAATCAGTTGAAGAAAGTGTAGTAATAGCAATGGATGGCTCTGACAAAGAACTCTTTCCATTCCTACCTTATATATTACAAGATCTTTGGGAAATAGGATCAGATCCGGATTCTATAGCTAATTTGATTGGTAGGCACTATACAAAATATGACAACTTAAAAGTTCTCGATTTAGGTTGTGGGAAAGGGGCAGTTTCGATTAAAGTAGCACATAAATTTAGATGTAGCTGTTTTGGAATTGATGCAATCCATGAATTTATTTCTTATGCTCAAAAAAAAGCTATCGAATATAAAGTAGAACAAAATTGTACATTTGAGATAGGCGATATCGTAAGCGTCAATTCTATAGGCCGTAGAACTGAATCCTGTTTACCTCATCTCTGTCACAGTTCCATGGGAGAATCTT
>JAEKNU010000031.1 GCA_016838895.1 Chloroflexota bacterium | reverse complement strand
CCATTTGAAGCTAATTTCTTTTGTGATTCGAATGGAAATTCTACTATTCAAATGTTTCCCTTCTTGTCCAGTATGGATGATCGAAAAAATATTTGCATTGAAGCTGGGAATGAACATCCATACCATACCCTCCTGAAATCCACCATAGATGCGATCTTCCAAACGGCAACTCCAATTGTTGAATTTAATGTATTCGGCCATTTAATAGACAGAGAATTAAAACTCGGTGGATTAATTAACCAACAAGGTTGGCGTGAATTTTCCCCTAAAAATAACCAAAAACCTTGTTTCCCAGTATCATTTGTGCTTCTATATAATAATAGGGATAATGACCCAATTGTGCTATTACAAAAAAGAACTCCCAAGAATTCAGGGGGCGATTTTGGCCAGTATTCACTAATCTCTGGAAAAGTTAACGATGAAGATTTTCCATTTCAACAAACCAAGGCTTATAAAAATAGGGCCTATGAAACCTTGCAGGAAGATCCCAACGAAAAAATAAATAGAAATATGCGTTTGTCACGACTCTTCGCCAAAAACATTGGCTTAGTGTTAGGAGATACCATGCCATTGGATAATTTGAGATCCGCATGGAAAAACACTGCTTTACGAGAATTAAATGAAAAACTAGGCTTGAGTATTATTGATGAATCAACATTAAAATCTTTCCCTGAAGATGTTGAATTTGAAACCATGAAGAAAGAAAGTCAGCCATATTTCATTGTGGAAAAGGAAAATTTCCTTCTATGTATCAAATTATTCTGGCTTGAAATTACAGACGACGATATGAAAAGAATAGATCAAGTACGACCGAATGCAGAGTTAGATGAATTTGATCTGGATGGATTGACAGATTCAAAAGAAAAAAAATTGTTGAGTAATTTTCTTGATGAACAATATGACCAATACATACAACCATTCCTTCAAAACCAACTTGGGATAAAATAGATACACTTGGTAAACAAAGGTATTATAAAAAGAGGAATTCGTGAGTAAAATCACCCTTGTGAGCGCATGTATGTTGGAAATACCCTGTAAGTACAGTGCAACTTGTGCTTCTAAACGCCTGCCAGAGGAAATCATCAAACATCTGGATTTGATTATCGTTCCTATTTGCCCGGAACAATTAGGTGGACTATGCACACCGCGAAGCGAAGCTCAGATTGTTGGCGGTACAGGGATGGATGTCATCAATGGTATAGCAAAAGTTATGACACATGACGGACAAAACGTAACCAAACAATATTTGAAAGGCGCAGAAATTGCTTGTAAGATAGCAGATATAAGCCATGCTACAATGGCCATTGTGAAAGCACGCAGTCCTTCTTGTTCCAAGTATGAGATCTATGATGGATCATTTTCACAAATCAGAATACCCGGCATGGGTGTAGCTACAGCCATGTTGTCAATAAAAACCAAACTCGAGATATTTGATCTAGATGATATTGAAAACTTATATCAATAATTGTTGGATACAAAATAAATATGTCTACTGAATCTAAAATTCGCGAACATATCAACAAAGCCATTTTAACAATTCTTGATATATATAAATCTTCCGAATCATGGAATGATAGACAGCTAAAAAGCAGAGAAATATTAGGGACACTAAAAAAAAGAGTTACGGATCACTCCAGTTTTCTCTCAGCAATAAAACCCGCAATACATCAATTGTTACCCAAACTCACCACAGATGTTGATGATTCCGATACAATACGTTTTTATCGAGAAGCGATCCAACATGTACTTGCAATTGACATTATTGATTCAAAGCGTCATTGTCGTATCTGCACCTATCCGGATGGCTTTCTGGACACATACCTCGACGATGAAGGGATTTGTTCCGCATGCCGTTCCTATGAATTACATAAATCAGAATTGGAAAACCGAAACCATTTGGAAACCGTACTTCACCATGCAATCCAATGTGCTAAACAAAACCATGCAAAATACGATGTTATCGTCTCTTTTAGTGGTGGTAAGGACAGCGTCTTTGTATTAAAACAGCTTGTAACAAAATATAACGCACGGGTTCTTTGTGTTTTGGATGATTTAAATCAGCAAACCAAAGAAGCGATGGATAATGCCAAACGGTCCATTGATGATTTAGATGCTGATTTATATATCATCTCCCCACCTGAAGAAGAACCTGAAATACGTAGAAATTTCCTAAAAAACGGTGAAAATTTCTGCCGCTTATGTTTACGCTCGCATTTCGCCCGAGTTTATCAAGTTGCTATAGAGATGGAAATACCATATGTATTTTTAGGACTTAGTCCTTTTCAGGTACTGGATTGCCCGAATGCAATTGATTGGTCATTGCATGCTATTCATGATTTAGAGACCCCTCCTGAAAACAGAGACAACAAGGAAATACTAAGCCGATATCAGCATCGTTTTTTTCAGGGTGGATACGACAGGGGATTTGTAAAAGAAAATGAAAAGATCCTTTTATCAAATTGGATGAACACATTTGAACCACATAACAAAAAAATTATTCCATTATTATTGCCATTTTTTATCTTTGATGGTTATCCTGGCGATGAAAAAGTTATGGAAATAATTACACACGAACTAGATTGGAAAAAACCTGACTATTATATATTCAGGAGATCAAATTGCCGATGGCAGCAACCTGCTGGATTGATTCATTACGCAATCTTTCAAACTCATATGAATTACAAAGAAATTGCTACCGAATTACGCCTTGCCGGAAAACGATTAACCTATGATCAGGCCATAAAAAAATATAACGAAATTAATCAACTCTCGGTCGATGAAATAATGTCAAAAGAAGAGTTTCAGAAAATTCTCCTGAATGATTTCGGTATGAGAGTTGAAGAGTTGCCTACCAATATAAAAGATAATATCACTAGGCTTTTATTATGATATATAAAAACCCGCCCTCGAAATGAGAGCGGTTTAATATTTTTGAAAAAACAATTAAGCTTTCTTGATCAAGCGGATCAGCCACAACAAAACGATGGCACCCACCAGGGCAGTTACCAGTGATCCAATGAGCCCGCTGGCAGATAAACCGAGTATGCCAAACAACCAGCCGCCGATAAATGAACCAATTACACCGATAATCAGATCACCGACCAGACCAAATCCTTTGCCTTTCATGATCTTACCGGCCAACCAGCCAGCTATTAAACCAATTAACAAAAACAATAATAAATTTTCCATGCGATATCCTCCTTTACGAATCTGTTTAATTTCAATGTTAACATGCCATACCAATAAATTCTTAACCTCATCATATCAATAAAACTACCAAGAAAGCATATGTTTTTTCTATGAATCAATTTGCATGGAAAAACAAGTCGTTTCATTGTTTACTGATTCAAGTAATACTACATCTCATGCGTGGGATAAAACGCTGAAATTCCGTCCACGTCTGACCAATTATTTTACAGCCCATATGTTCATAAAATGGAGCCGCATTGGGGTCGGCCTCCAACACAATGGAATGAATTCCTTCCTGCTTCACTTGATTTCCAAGATGTTGAAACATCTTTCCCCCATATCCCTTTCCGATGTATTCCGGGCTCATCCAGAATTCCAACAATTCCACTTCCTGATCTTTTTTTGTATAGAGATACCAACCGATAATTTCATCATCCAGGCAGACTTTAATCACCGTTTTCTGTTTAATGTCTTGTGAGTTCAGTATCGGTGATGCGGAAAATATTTCCATGAGAGACTCATCATATCCCCACCAGGCTTTGGAGCGAATGGCAATATCACTCAAAATCTCAATATCTGCGATTTCCGCCTGATGAAATGTCAACATGCTTCACCAATTCATTTCTTTAGGGATGAAATTATATTTTCAACAACGGCAATCCCGCCCGAGTTGCCAATGAATACTGCATTGAGTTCAACGGCAAGGGCACGATAGGGTCAGGTGTATATTCCTTCAAAACTAACTGCCACCAGCCAACATCATGCCAGGCACCCAGTTTATAACCCACCGATTTATATACACCGATTGGTTTAAACCCCATGTTTTCATGTAAGCCAACACTGCCCGTATTGGGCAAGGTGATTCCGGCGTAGGCATTGAAATATCCCAACAAACGCAGCATCTCAAACAAGGAAGTATATAATCCTTTGGCAATCCCTGATCGGCGGACTTTTGTATGCACATAAGCAGACACCTCCACCGACCATTGGTAGGCAGCCCGAGGACGGTTTGCGCTGGCATACACATACCCAACCACTTTATCATTCGTTTCACAAACCAACCAGGGATACTTCAACATGGTGGATTGTATGCGGCGGCGGATTTCCTCCACACCTGGCACTTCCGTTTCAAAGCAGAAAACGGTGTCCCGTACAATAGGCGCATAAATCGCCTGAATCGCTTCTGCATCTGTTATTTTTGCAAATCGAATGTTCGCTGCCATGTCACGCTGCCTTTTCTGCAATGTTTTTTGTATTTAGCATTATATTATATATCAAACATATATAGAATCTATGGTCACATTCTCTGCACTAATAATTTATATCTTACGACAGACCAACTCACCCTTGGCAATCGGCACAATCATGGCGTCCACCCGTTCATCCGCCAATGCCCGATCCAGCATGGGCTGCAATATTTCACGATGATTGATGGCATTATCAGCCACCAGCAAACCACCTGGCACCAACTTTGGAATGACAATTTCATAGCAATCCGCATAGACTTCTTTCTCGGCATCCAGAAAGCAGAAGGATATATCTTTCAAGTCATTCAAATATTCGCGGGCATCGCCTTCCAACAATTGCACATATTCTTCAACCTCGGCTACACAAAAGGTCTCTTTGGCCAGGGCAATTTTCTCCGGCATGATCTCACATGTCTTTAATTTTCTGCCCAATAATTTACAGGCCTGAATAATCCACATGGAGGAGTAACCCGCGCTGGTTCCAATTTCTACCATCTCACCATCCGGCGTAGTAGCCGCTAATAGTGCTATAAACTGACCCGTGACGGGTGGGATCTGTCGTAGCCGTTGTAGTCTGGGGGTACCATCGCTTCGGTCAATGGTGTCTATGTCTTCCAGCATCTGCATGCGTTTCCGCATTGACTCGGGTATTTGATGAAACATAATTCATCCCTCCTGATGGTGTAAAAGATATACATATTATAGTCATCAATGAATAAAATGAAGCATATCAGGCTTATTATTCCACGCGTCCCCCCAGTCTGGGAATCAGAATGAAATATTCTATCTGCTCATCCGCATGCAGGATGTGGACATCTCCCACCCACGAATTAATTTTCTGTTTGGGAAAAATTTTCAATCTGTCGAATACTTTCGGAAACACCCCCATAGCCCTTCATCTGTTTCCCAATTCTTTTGGCATTCTCCGCATAAGACGAATCCGAAAGGATATTCAGAACAGCATTGCGAATTTCTTCTGCGAATATTTCCTTGTTCCGGCCAATCTCATCTACGTTGGGCAAGATATATATCCCAGCCCCCACAGCTGCGATCCGGCGAGCATTACTTTCGCGTTCAGAAAATGTCGGAAGAATTAAGGCAGGTTTTCCAGTATATAAACCAGTCTGGCAGGATCCATACCCACCATGATGGATTAGCATATCGCTTTTTTCAGCCATAGCCAACCCTGGCAGATAAGGCGTATGATGGAAGTTTTGCGGTAACGGCAAAAATTCCTCCGGTAATGCATGAAATGCAGTGGTGAGTACAACTTCCAGCTCTTCATTTCCCAGCGCTTCTACGCAGGCCTGCAAAATAGTTGTAGAATCAAAAACAGTTTTGGAGCCCTTCAAATACTCGATATTTCCAGGATACAACCAAACCACTGGCCGATCATTGTTCAAGCGATTTACCCAATCAGGCAATTTACCATCATCCTTTTGCCAAAGAATTGGTCCAATGTATGTCGCCTTGGCAGTTTCAGGTAGAGGATCCATTTCCGGCGTTCCCATCACCAGGGTTTTATCTCCGAGAAAGAGCTGACCTATTTTATGGATTGTTGGCAATTGATAGTCTGTCAGAACTGCGTTTGTTGCCAAAATCGGTGAAATATATTTTATCTGTTCCGTATCCTTCCACCAAATGAACCCCTCACTTTGGGGGTGCATATCTGCCTGAAGGATGGTGATCAGTGGAATATTGCAAACTCTGGCCGCAATACATGCAAATGGATTCCAAAAATCCACGATCACATCTGGGTTATTTGTATTGAAAAGTTGTATCAATGCCTCAACATTTGCTCGTACAAGGGCTTTGTTCCACATGCCAAAAACAGACATAAAGTGATCAATGTTTATGATCTCAGTTGTCTGCAGCGTTGATAAATGCTTGAAAAGTGATATTAGAATGCCGGCATCCCGTATCGGATGCTTGGAACGAAATATGCGCAGGATACTATCTGCTTTTGAGCCCCCTGCCATAATGTGATACGAAAACAGATCCGGATACACGTTCTCAAAGCCAGCCTCAGAAACCAGTTTTCTTGGTGATATTCCAGGACTACAAAAATTAATATGATGTCCTCGTTCTCGTAAAGCATTCGCAATCGGCAAAGAACGTGTAAGTAAACCCAAATCATCTGAAGGTAAAGTAGTAAATAGATATTTATTCATCATTTTTTCTCGACTCATGCAAAACTACAATGGATTGGTAAATACATTGGTATTTTCCAAAAACGAATGCATTATTTCGATTGATATGCATTGTAATCTTCAATCTGTTGGTAACCCTGAAAATGATCTTATCTTTGATATGATAGCATATATAGATTATCAATATTAATACGCAACAGAATAATTTTGGTATATCCAATTGAATGTACAGAAACCAGACTCCTGAAAATGAGGCGTAGTTTTCATATAGGAAATATAAAACAATTCAATTGATGCAAAGAACCGCCTTTTCCCTGAATTCCTTCCCCCTTTTGCAGACTAACTTGGCTATAATAGGCATAGAGGGTATTGCCATGTCAACTTTGCTTGAGACAATGGAAAAACTCAGTACGAAGGGTACCTGTTACTACAGTTTACCCAACCAGGTGGTTCAATGCACTGCCTGCGCCCATAACTGCATCATTAAACCCGGACAAAAGGGGATCTGCCGAATGCGATGCAATCGCAATGGCGAATTGCGCGTTCAATATGGCTATGTGACCGCTGCCCAGGCTGACCCCATTGAAAAGAAACCCTTCGCCCATTTCATGCCCGGCAGTATTGCCATGACATTCGGCATGATGGGTTGTAATTTCCACTGCGATTTTTGCCAGAACTGGATCAGCTCGCAAATGCTCAAAGACGAAGCTGCACGCGTTCCCGTCGAAGCAATGCAAACCATTAGTGCCCAGGATCTGGTCAATTTGGCTGTACGTCGTGATGCACAGGTGATGGTCTCTTCCTATAATGAACCCATCATCACTGTTGAGTGGGCATATGAGATTTTCACGCTGGCAAAAGCAGCCGGTTTAAAAACGGCCATCGTATCCAATGGCTTTGCCACGGCGGAAAGCCTGGCTTATTTACAGCCCGTGCTGGATGGTTTCAAAATTGATTTGAAAGCCTTCACTGAATCTGCTTATAAAATATTGGGGGGACGTTTACAACCGGTCATGGAAACCATTCAACGAGCAGTGGATGCCGGTCTTTGGGTAGAAGTTGTGACACTGCTGGTTCCAGGATTCAATGACAATCCTGCTGAACTGCGTGAGACAGCGCACTTCCTGGCGTCCGTATCCACTGACATCCCCTGGCACCTGACAGCCTATTACCCTGCCTACATGCAGCACAGCGCACCCCCAACCACACCCCATCAACTACAGCAAGCCGCCGAGATCGGCCAGAATGCCGGATTGCACTATGTGTACGCAGGGAACCGCCCCGGTCGGGTGGGCAGCCTGGAAGATACATTTTGTCCGCAATGCAAGAAACGAGTGATAAATCGGCGCGGATATCATATTCTGGAGTACAAAATTAACGCGAACGGGCAATGTGCCCATTGTAAAACAGCCATCGCCGGCATCTGGAGTGATAATCCACAGGATGTACCTGTCACTGGCGAGCTGAGATCATTATTCTAATAAATGAGGTAAAAATGACAACAACCATTACATGGTATGGACATGCCACTTTCGGACTACAAATTGATGAATATTTTATGCTGATTGATCCATTTTTTGCCCATAATCCCCTTGCCAGTGTTTCGGCAGATTCTTTTAATCCGCAGTATATTCTGGTTACCCATGGGCATGGAGATCATGTCGGGGATACGATCGATATTGCCAAACGCAGCGGCGCCACAGTCATTTCCAATGCCGAAATCTGTGGTTGGCTGCAAAAGCAGGATGTAAAAACACATGCTCAGCACATTGGCGGCGGGTTTACTCACCCGTTTGGTTATGTGAAATTAACCCAGGCCTTGCATGGTTCCGCCCTGCCGGATGGCAGTAATGGCGGCAATCCGGCTGGTTTCTTAATTACCACACTGCATGGCAAGAAACTTTATTTCGCAGGGGATACGGGTTTGTTTGGTGACATGCAATTGATTGGTGATGAGGGCCTTGATTATGCTGCCATTCCGATTGGTGATAATTACACCATGGGGCCAGCCGATGCTCTGCGTGCAGCCAAATTTCTGCGTGCCAAACATCTGCAGCCAATTCATTTTAATACTTTTGACCTGCTCAAACAGGATGCCAATGCCTGGGCAAAACAGGTTGAGAAAGACACAGACTCCAAAGTGCATATTCTCAAACCGGGCGAAACATTTACGATCTAATTTCTGGATAATAAATATTAACCCTTCAGATCCGAAGGGACAATTCAATGTGCTCTTCAGGGTATGAATTTTCTCTACGAAATTATTCTAAATATCCCGATTAATATCCGATCACTTCGGTTTCACTCAGTGCATCTACCTAAAGGGCACACGTCTCGATTTCACTCGTTCACTTCGATTACACTCACGCGCCTACCCAATGGGCACACGTCGATTTCACTCGACGAGCTAAAACACGGTAAAATTGATAGGTTTTGAAAGCAAAGCCCCGCTATCATAGCTGCAAGGTTTCTTACCGGAGTATATTTTTATGTCGTCTTCAGGACAAAAATTTTACCAATTAAATATCAGCGAACGCATTGCGCAGTTGGCTGAACAAGGCGGTTTAACCGCCGATGAACAGCAAATACTGCAGGGCATCAACACCCTCACCGCTGAAAACGCCGACCATATGATCGAGAACGCCGTGGGGATATTCCCCATGCCGCTGGGTTTCGCTCAGCACTTCGTGGTTAATGGGCGTGCCGTACTGGTGCCGATGGTCATCGAAGAACCCTCCGTTGTGGCGGGTGCCTCATTCATGGCCAAGCTGGCCCAGGCAGGCGGTGGATTTACCACTCATACTGATGCCCCCGAAATGATCGGACAGGTGCAGCTCATTGGTGTCCCTGATCCCGAGCAGGCACGCGAACGCATTTTAGCAGGGAAAGATACCCTATTAAAGGAAGCAGCCCAAGCCGACCCCATGCTGATCAGTTTGGGCGGTGGTCCGCGTGATATTGAAGTACGAATCCTGTCCCCCGATGAGGGCGACCGTTTCCTGGTAGTGCATTTGATTTATGACGTACGCGATGCGATGGGCGCCAACGCGGTCAATACCGCTGTGGAACGCATCGCCCCGCTACTGGAAAGTCTCAGCGGGGGAAAAGCCCTCTTGCGTATTCTCTCCAATTTAGCTGATCGCAGATTGGCGCGTGCCACCTGCACCATTCCTCTGGAAAAACTGGGCTTTGAATCCTTCAGTCCCGAGGAAGTGCGTGATGGTATCATCGATGCCTACCGTTTCGCCGCCACTGACCCCTACCGGGCGGCCACACATAACAAAGGCATCATGAACGGTGTGGATGCCGTGGTGATCGCCACCGGCAATGACTGGCGTGCTGTTGAAGCCGGCGCGCATGCCTACGCCGCGCGCAGTGGACGCTACACCAGCCTGAGCACCTGGAGCAAAGACGAGCAGGGCAACCTGATCGGCAGCCTTGAGATGCCCATGGCAGTCGGTATTGTCGGCGGGGCAACCCGTGTACATCCAACCGTCAAAGTGATTCTCAAATTAATGAACATACAAACTGCCGCCGAATTGGCCGGGATCATCGTCTCGGTAGGATTGGCGCAAAATTTAGCCGCCCTGCGTGCCCTGGCAACCGAAGGCATTCAGCGAGGACACATGAGCTTGCATGCCCGCCAGATCGCTGTGGCAGCCGGCGCATCCTCTGACCTGGTTGACCCATTAGCTGACCAGATGGTGAAAGAAAAACAAATCAGCCTCCAGCGCGCGCAACAAATCCTGCTGGACTGGCAGAACAAGGAATAGGAGAGCCTGCATGGATCAGGATCACATTGTTTTACACCCACAAAATCCGGTCGGGATCATTGGCTATGGCGCCTATGTGCCCATGTATCGCTTACCCGGTACGGAAGTATCCAAAGTATGGAAAGGCGGCCAGGGTGCTACCCCGGTAAAAGAGAAAGCCGTGGCCGGTTTAGACGAAGATGTAGCCACCATGTCCATTGAGGCCTCGCGTAACGCCCTGGCGCGCGCCGGCATCGATGCCAAAGGATTACGCGCGGTATGGGTCGGCTCGGAGTCGCACCCATATGCGGTAAAGCCCACCTCCACCATTGTGGCCGAAGCCATCGGCGCTAGTCCACATATTCAGGCCGGGGACTGGGAATTCGCCTGCAAGGCCGGTACGGAAGCCTTCGTAGCTGCCACCGCCATGGTGGGTGCCGGCATGGGACAATACGCCCTGGCCATCGGTATGGATACCGCTCAGGGTCGCCCCGGGGATGCCCTCGAATACACTGCTGCCAGCGGCGGCGCGGCCTATATCCTGGGACCCGCCGATCAGGCGTTGGCCACATTGGACGGCAGCTTCTCCTTCGTCACCGACACCCCGGATTTCTGGCGGCGTGCCGGTCAGAAGTATCCCTCCCACGGGCAGCGCTTCACCGGTGAACCGGCATATTTCAAACATGTCAGTGCCGCTGCGACGCATATTATGGAAGAGATGCAGCTTTCTGCGGCTGATTTCACGCATGTCATTTTCCATCAACCCAATGCCAAATTCCCGCGCACCGTCGCGGCTCAACTGGGTTTCACACCCGAACAGATTAAGATCGGCCTGCTCTCTCCAGAAATAGGCAACACCTACGCCGGTGCAGCCCTGATCGGTTTGAGCGCCGTTTTGGATATCGCCCAGCCAGGTGACCGTATTCTAATGGTCTCCTACGGCTCCGGCGCCGGATCGGACGCGATGGTCTTCAGCGTCACACCCGCCATTGAAGAACGCCGTGCCAAAGCCTTAACCACCCGCCAGTACATCGCCCGCCGAGTGGAAGTGGATTACGCCACTTACGCCCGTATGCGCGGCAAGATTACAATGGAGTAGGGGGCACTATGTCTGAAGTTGTTATCAGCGGTGTTGGCAATATACCGGTCGGCGAACATTGGGAACTCTCACTGCGGGAGATGGGTACAAAAGCCATTCAGGATGCCATTCAGGATGCAGGCGGACTGCGTCCGCAAGCGCTATATATCGGCAATCTATTAGCCTCCACCCTATCCCATCAATCCAATCTGGGCGCCTTGTTAACCGAAGAAGCCGGACTGGACGGTATTGAATCCTACACCGTCGAAGCGGCTGAAGCTTCAGGTGCGGCAGCTTTCCGTATGGGCTATCTGGCTGTCGCGTCAGGATACGTGGATAATGTACTGGTACTGGGTGTGGAAAAAGTGACCGACGTCACCGATGGTGTGGAAAACGCCCTGACGCAGGTCCTGGATTATGACTATGAAGCAGTGCAGGGACTCAGCCGCGCAGGTGCCGCCGGATTGCTCATGCAGCGTTATTTACACGAATACGATCTGCCCGCCGATGCCCTGAAAGGCTTTCCCATGCTGGCGCATCGCAACGCGGTCAGCAATCCGCAGGCCATGTTCCAAAAAGCCATCCGTGAAGAGAGTTATCGCAAAGCCCCCCTGCTCAGTGAGCCGCTCAGCCTGTTTGATGCCGCGCCAGTGGCCGACGGTGCTGCCGCTGTGATGCTGACCCGTTCCGATCTCTTACCCCCTGATCTGCCGCAACCTTCAATCCGTGTGTTGGGCTCCAGCCTGGTGATCGACAGCCTCTCCCTGCATGACCGCAAGGATCTGCTCAAATTCCACGCCGCGCAATACAGCATCGAACGCGCCTGCCGTCAGGCGGCTTTGCTGCCCACAGACATGGACCTCTTTGAAGTAGACGATGTCTTCTCGATCTACGCCGCACTCAGCCTGGAAGCCGCCGGATTGGCCGAGAACGGTCAGGGCTGGCAGTATGTCCCGGTAGAGGATGGCGTGGTGCAAACCCCTAAAATCCCGCTGCTGACCTTCGGCGGCGGTAAAGCCCGCGGATACCCCGTGGCAGCTAACGGCATGTATCAGCTCATCGAAGCCGTACAGCAGTTACGCGGCACCGCTGGAGAAAACCAGGTGCCCAATGCCCGGCGCGCCGTGGTACAAAGCCTGGGCGGCGCAGCAGCCACAGCCGTCACCCATGTTTTGGAGTGCTGCGACGCGTGAAATCCGTTAATTTGATAGTTTTTGATAGCTCACAGCCCTTATATTTAGGCTAATCACGAACCTTGTTAAATTCGATCATCGAGTATCAGGAGGCGCTTTTCGCCGACGCGTGCCCGTTAGGGTACTGAGATCGACGAGTGCCCGTTAGGGTAGATGGTTCCATCTTGTGGAGGTTTTTAGAAATGGAAGTTCCTCGCCATTGGCGATTAAAAAAGCAACGATATGGTCTGGTCGGCGAAGTTTGCCCGCATTGTGACGGCAAAATCTTCCCCCCGCGCGACGTCTGCCCGCATTGCGGCGGCGAAGCCAAGACCCCATTTGCATTTAGCGGTAAAGGGGAAGTTTTTTCTTATACCATCATGCAGGATGCCCCAACCGGCTTCGAAAACGGCCTGCCCTACACCGTAGCGCTGGTGAAACTGGAAGAAGGCCCGGTGGTGACCGCCCAACTGACCGACGTGGGTGCCGATCAGGTACGCATCGGCATGCCGGTCGAGATGGTGACGCGCAGGTTGCGCACTGATGATGGGAATAAGGGCATTATCGTTTACGGGTATAAGTTTAGGCCGGTGATGCAAACGGCGTAAGCTGTTGATAGATTGAAATGATGAGACGCTCTGAGGAATCAGGGCGTTTTTTTATTGACTAAGTATATGACTTTCAAAAATAAGTCGCCATAAGTATAAAATACAGTAAAGTTTTTAATGTATACTCTTAGAAAGATTGGTTTGCGGGTTATTACATAATAATCAAGTAAATACTGCGGGAAAATTTGCAGAGCACTTAACTAATAGAAATAGTGTGATAATTAGCTTTTGCTACCATATACAACCAACACATAAAACCTCTAGAAAACATCGACACATGCATAATATTAGTATCGGAAGGAGCTTTTTGATGTCTGAACAAGATCTACAATTTGATCATCAACTTGATTTCTATCAGCAGATGCGAGATAATATTCGGAAATGGGTCGAAGGCAAAGGTGTTAATTACAAATTTGCTGACTATCTCCTTACTGCGCCTGATTTATTCCATTTGCTTTGTAAACTGGCTATTGACAAAGATGTTCCGGTTAACGAAAAAGCAAAACTTGCAGGAGCAATTGTCTATTTCATATCGCCTATTGACTTAATTCCCGAAGCTGTCAGCGGTCCTATTGGTTATATTGATGATGTTGTAATGGCTGCTTTAGTCCTAAATGGCGTTATTAATAAAACCAACCCCGAAATTGTCAGGCGCCATTGGGCGGGGGATAAAGATATTTTGGGCCTAATCCAACAGATACTTCAAGTTGCTGATGAAATGGTTGGGACTGGCCTATGGGAAAAGATTCGAAAAGGTTTTGGTATAGAAGTTTAGTTAGTAAATACTGTGGTTACTGCCCAGCTCACCGACGTTGGCGCCAATCAGGTACGCATCGGCATGCCCGTTGAAATGGTCACGCGCAAACTGCGCACTGACGACGGCAATATAGGGATTATTGTATATGGGTAAAGCCCTCGTCAGAGGGTAAGTTCCGGCCGGTAATGGCAGGTGCCATGTTGTTTTTTTTTGAATTAATTAATGAAAAAACGCTCTGAGAAATCAGGGCGTTTTTAAAACAAAAATTAACTAATTGTTCGTAATCTTTTTTATACGAATTGATTTATCAAGGATATTTGCTCTTGCATTTTTAACTAATGTAATTCAAATTTGGGTGTGGCTATTGGGTTAGATATAATCACCATAATTGTAAGAGAACGCACTTCCAGAGAATAGCTATACAGAAATATTTTAATGAATCAGAAATCTGTATAATTAATAGTTAGGATACTGAATCGTTAGCTGCTTTATCGCAAGACATAGGAATTCTGAATAATGGAAAAATGCCTATTTTGCCAGTCCATGGGACCATTCAATACGATTGAACATATCATTCCAGAATCACTTGGAAACGATGATCTTCTTCTAAGAGGACAAGTTTGCGATTCTTGCCAAGCATACTTTGGAAAAGAAGTTGAACAATTTGTATTGAATAAGACACCTATTGCTTTTTGGCGAACATTTCTTGGAATAAAAACAAAGAAAGGAAAAAATCCCTCAGTAAATTTAAACCAACCGAAAATTCAAAAAGGAGTGTTTCCAACAACCCATCCAAAACATGACAATGTTGGATATACCTATCATGAGGATGGTTCAGTTTCCATAGATATTGATGATTTAAAAATTGTAAATGATATAAAATTTGGTGCCAAGTCAAAGTTTAGTTTTGGAATGACCCCTAAAGTTTTACATATGTTGGGTCGATTTCTATGTAAAGTTGGTCTTGAACTTCTGTGTTTAAATGATTCCAATCAAGCAAAATCGGATGAATTTCAAGCTTCCCGACAATATGCACGATTTGGAGAATTTAAAGGTCTTTGGCCAATATTTCATTTTACAAATGGCTCTTTACGAGAATTAAGAAGAATCAATACAGATGAAGAAGGTTTGCTAGAAGAAGTTGATTGTTATTCGTATTCATTACTATTTCTGAAACAGGATTATGTTCTCTTTCTTTTCACTATGGGAACCGATAATTGGGTAATCTCATTAAATGATCCATACCCCAAACCAGCTATCAGGGATGTTTTTCCTAATAATCAACTAAACCTGATATGGTATTCTAATGAAGAATGGAAAAATGCAAGTTAGCTGCAAATTAAAGACCTATTTCTTTTGATTACAAGTTCTGTTTATTGCTCCCTATGATATAGTGTTTTTCTGTTGAGATTAAGAACCGCCCTGATTCTTCATGGCGTTTTTTTGTTAAGTGATGTTGCGAAGCTGGTCAAGCAGTGTTTTGGATTATGGCGTAGATTGCTCACTCATCATTGTTGTGTTTCAAAAGGCTAAGGCATATAATTTTTTAAGGTCTGATTGTCGCTGATGACAAGTTGTAATCTGGCATGATTGC
Organism: Chloroflexota bacterium; assembly: GCA_016838895.1. Lineage (GTDB taxonomy): Bacteria > Chloroflexota > Anaerolineae > Anaerolineales > Anaerolineaceae > UBA5203. Next base: position 29,120 of record JAEKNU010000031.1, on the reverse strand, counting down.
AGGATAATATATATTTAATAGTTCGTTATACGGTGAATTCGCAGCGTATCAGGCGTCAGGATCATTAATCGTTGGGCGGCTGTAATGGAAGAGAAGGAGTTATGGACGTGAGCGAGAGCGGTTCAGCGATCCGAATTGGACGCCGCATTGTCGTTACTGGAATGGCAGGTGCGGGCAAGAGTACATTTGCAAAACAGCTATCGGCGAAGACCAACCTTCCGCTGGTTCATCTGGATGTGCACTTCTGGAAACCGGGCTGGGTGGCGCCGTCGGATACGGAGTGGCGTGATGTCCAGTCCACGTTGCTCGCTGGCGAGGAGTGGATTGCCGATGGCAACTATTACGAAACGCTGGATCTGCGACTCGAGCGTGCGGATACAGTCGTGTACCTCGACACGCCATGGTGGCTCTGCGCAGCGCGAGCGTTCGTGCGAGGGTTACGTCGTCCGCAGGGTACCCAGTTACCTGACGGCTGCGAAGATACGGGATGGCGACGGTTGCGTGACGAATGGTGGTTGGTGTGGCGCGTCTGGTTGGGGCGCAGGTCTGAGCGTGAGCGAGAGCTGGCGATCGTGGCACAGCATGGGAGTCATGCGGGGTTGCACGTGCTGCGTTCCAAACGTGCGGTCCGACAGTTTCTTGACCACGTTTAGCTGTTCCTATCGAGCCTCATTCCATCGCGCTCGCAATCTATATGCACTTCTATGGGGCTTGGATAATGACGAGTGAACAAACAAATGCCACATTGCAGACAGTGATGAAGCGTCAACACACCTTTTGGCACGCACTTCCCAATCTTCGGCCCAACAAAGCGTGCACCTGACGTGTGGGATTCTGCGGCAATATCAAGCATTTTTCTGGCTTCGAGTTCTTCACTTCCACCAAACATCATCCCCGCCTACTCCAGCGTCGGTAAAGCACACCATTAGGTTGTCTGTCGAGATTACCAAAGGTGTTTGTAAAACAGATGATCAAAATATCCTTGTGAGATGATTTCCGGAAAAAAGGAGTACTAGAAATGACAAATTATGATAATGAAATCTTTGAACTGAAACAGAGAGTAGCCAAATTGGAGAAACAAATCGCATTGATTCTCCAGCAAAACAGTCTCAATTATCGGGAGGAACCAAATATGGGTGTGTCTTCTGAAATCATAAATCTGGTGAGACAAGGAAAAAAAATTGAAGCCATCAGACAATATAGAGAAGAAACTGGTGCTGGACTCAAACAGGCTAAAGAATTTGTGGATTCACTTTAGATATAGTTATCAAAGCATTTTCGGCACAGCATTCGCAGGAATTAACGTAGGCTGAAGAATAAAATTTGCACTGGATGATGTTATGGAAGTAACTCATCTAATATAAACTTGTTTGGTTTTACAAGCGTAATGCTTAACTCGGACGGCGTCGCGTATCTGGCCAAAGAGTTTTTAAGGGCGGTTTTCTACATTTTTATTCCTCGAGAATTTGTACTAGAGATCAATGGATTGTACAATTAATATCAGATTTGATTATGCAGTCTGATTCTGTATAGATCAACAAAACGGCTATACATGCAGATTTTTTTCGTATATATTGTTAGGCGGCTCGTATGTGAACTTTAGGAGTATTAAGTGTGGCAACGCTTCATTTGATGGTGGGACTTCCATGTTCAGGAAAAACAACGCTTGCTCAAAGGCTTGAAGGTGAGAAAGCGGCGCTTCGACTGACACCCGATGAATGGCAAGTACGTCTCTTTGGTCAGGATGCAGAAGAGCCAGAACATAACGCCAGGCATGCTTTAATCGAGGCCATGCTCTGGAACATAGCCAGCAGGGCACTTGTGCTGGGAACGAATGTGATTCTCGATTTTGGCTTCTGGACACGAGAGGAACGCGAAGATTTTCGATTGCGAGCCAGGCAGCTTGGGGTCAGTAGTGAAGTGCACTTCCTGGATGTGCCGGAAGATGAACTGATGCGGCGACTTGCAGAAAGGAATTCGCAGCTTTCGCAGGCAAGTTTCCACATTCCCGAAGACATGATGAAGCCATGGATTGCGTCCTTCCAGAAACCAACACCCGACGAACTTGAGCGCAGAGAATAACGCATCCAGGAGATTTACGGCAACGTCGTCTAACACCGGCTCCAGCGGACGGGCGCCTGCGTCCGCCCGAAGGCATACTGCACGATAATTGTCTAGCCGGGCCCTGTAATCCGTTAGGCGCTTAGTATTTTTACAAAACGCTCTAAATTTACGATAGCGCGCTGACACGAATAACCTACTTGCGTTTCAGCAGGAGTCGATTTGAGTAATAAAGAGAATGGTCGAAGACAGGATTCTAAACCTGGTGCCCAAATCAAAATGCACGAAGGTGAAATCGACCTGGATATTGCACTGGTTAAGCGATTGCTAGATGATCAATTTCCGCATCTATCTAATAACTCGATAACCGTAGTTCGCTCGATGGGCACCGTAAACGCAATTTATCGTCTTGGTGATGAACTTTACGTAAGACTGCCACGATTAGAAACATGGGCAGAAAGTATTGATAACGAATGGACCTGGTTGCCCAAACTTGCTCCACATCTTTCGCTCAAGATCCCAAAGCCATTTGCGCGAGGAAAGCCTACGGACTGGTATCCATGCCCTTGGGCAATATGTCATTGGATCGAAGGGTCACCCTATCAAGACAGCCTCATAAGCAATGAACGTCAACTTGCACAAGATCTCGTCAACTTCATTTTGGAATTACGAAATATAGATAAGCCAGGAGCACCTCATGGTGGTCGGCAACCCCTGGTTGAACTTGATAAAGCGACACGTTCTGCAATTAAATCTTCTCGTGGTGTCATTGACACCGAAATGGCATCAATGGCATGGGGGCGTTCACTTGAAGCACCTCCATGGGATGGAAATCCTGTTTGGATCCATGGAGACTTACTGAAGTCAAATTTTCTTGTTCAGAATGGTCGTCTCTGCGCTATCATTGACTTTGGCGGCGTTGGTATCGGTGATCCCGCTCACGATGTAGTTCCCGCATGGAGCGTCTTCACTAAAATTGGGCGTGAGGTTTTCCGACAGGCGTTGGGAGTGGATGATGACACCTGGAATCGAGCTCGTGGTTATGCATTACATCAAGCATTGATGATAATCCCATACTATCCCAAAACAAACCCGGAATTTGTCACGATGGCAAAACGCACCGTTGAAGAAATACTGACCGAACTCAACTAGTTCCGTAAAATACCTGACACTGGCTCCAGCGGACGGGCGCCTGCGTCCGTAGGGTATGGAAATAGTCACCCGCAAATTTCGCACCGATGATGGGGGCAAGGGGATTGTTGGGTATGGATAAAGCCCTCTGCCGAGGGTAATTTTCGGCCGGTGATGCAAACAGCATAAAATTATATTGGATTTAAAAATAAGAAACACTCTGAGAAATCATGGCCTTAGTGGTAGGCAAGGGCAGAATTGTTTACAGCGATTTCAAAAAGCAGTATGATGAAATAATGGACTGATTCTCACGTAGATCGGAGGGTGATATGGAATCGAAGCTAGTTGATCAAAAGGCGGCTCAAACAAATTCCACTCGTCAGTGGATTAATTTAATTGTGGTGTATCTCCTCATACCACTGATTCTATTCGTGTGCGCAGGAGATTTCGGTTGGTGGCAGGCATGGGTCTATGCCCTGCTCATTGTTACTGCTGGTTTGGGAGGGCGTATTTGGGGAGAACGGCGGCATCCGGGATTGATGTCAGAACGACAAAATGTGGAGCATATGCAAGAAGCGAAAGCCTGGGATAAAGTACTTGCCCCGCTGATGGCGGTGAGCGTAACTTTTCCACTCGTCATTGTGGCGGGGCTGGATCATCGTTTTGGTTGGTCACCTGTATTCCCGCTATGGCTCATCGTGCTCGGCCTCTTCTTAATCGCGCTCGGATACACTTTATCTGCGTGGGCATTTGTGGAGAACCGTTTCTTTTCTAGCGTGGTGCGTATTCAAACGGATCGAGGGCATGTGGTGTGTGACAGCGGTCCGTATCGAATTGTTCGGCATCCAGGCTACGCAGGAAGTATTCTGCCTTTGCTAGGAATTGTGCTGGGCTTAGGCTCTTTGTGGACACTCATTCCGGCAGCTGTGGCACTGGTCACAGCGCTGATCAGAACCAGACTGGAAGACCGAACGCTGCAGGAAGAGTTGCCGGGGTATCAGGAATACGCGCAACGCGTGCGTTATCGCTTGTTTCCGGGGATTTACTAGCGGATCTGTGATGATGACGATGTTCCAGTCGATGCCGCGGAAAAATAATACACCCAACACAGCGTGCACCCGAGTCGTATATACGGGTAAAGCCCTCGGTGGAGGGTAAGTTTAGATCAGTGATGGCTGTGGCGAAACTCAGATTTATCTATTTTTTATTCCTCGAGAGTTTGTATGCGAGATCAAAGAACTGTACAATTAATATCAGATTTGATTATGCAGGATGATTCTGTATATATCAACAAAACGGCTATATATAGATTTTATCTGTATATTTATTGTTAGCTGGTTTTTTAAGGAATGGTTCAAACCGAAAGGAAAATCTCATGCAGGTAAAAAAAGATTGGATACGATATTTTTGTTACACCCTGGTCATTCTGGTTCTGTTCGTCGGGATGACTTCCTGTAATTTACCACAGGGACCAGGTCAACCTTCACCCAATGAACCCATGCAGGGAGCTCCTCCTAATGATGAAGAGCACCCACTCGAAGAACCGCCCCCAGGTGAACCTATGCCGGAAAACGAACCGCCACCTGAAGAACCGCCCCCAGGTGAACCTATGCCGGAAAATGAACCTCCACCTGAAGAACCACCTCCCGGCCCTGATGGCAGCACAGGCTCAATCGTTGGCACGAACCCTGCCGGTATTGGCATGTTTATGCCCCTCGGCTTTGGTGCCTGTCCGTCTGATGAAATTATCGCTGAAGCTATCGTTGAACCCGACGCATCCTTCCGCTTTGATAACCTGACCCCCGAAAAATATTGCGTTGCAAATATAGCAACAGTCACGGTTAAAGCTGGACAGGAGGTGGCAGTTAGCCTCCCCTAAGACCATTAATATTGAAATGATGGTTTTTCAAATCTATTTCATTATTGATATCCTCCTTAAGGATATAATCACCAGCTAACAAAGCGTAACCTCAGACTCGTGGGTATGCGTCTTGATTAATGGAATTTGGTTCTGGCTTTTGAGATATACTGATCCCGAACATTTTCCAAGGGTGTACCCTATCACTACCAAACCGCTAGATCGACCATGCTCATAACGAACACACAGACCGTGTATATAGGTAAAACCCTCATTAGCGGGTAAGTTTTAGACCAGTGTTGCAAACGGGTAAATATGTATTTGAATTGATGAGACGCTCTGATTGATCAGAGCGTTTTTTCTATGGAAGATCTGCACTCCATCGTTCCACCACTATCATTCAAGGTTTGCAATATAATGGAGTTATCGTAAAGTTTTTCTGTTGTCTACCTCAACAAATTATGGGTTTTTTTACAGATAGCTGGATAAAACATCGTTCGCCATTTACATTCACCAGGTTTCTTCCCGCGGAGTTTTTATGAATATCAGTGAATTGAAAACAAATAGATTATTGCTTAGAAATTTTGAGAGCAGTGATTTGGATTTCGTTCATGCTCACTTTTCAAATAGTAAGGTGACAGCGTTCCTCTATGATAATGAACCTCCTGAAAATATTGATGCATCCAAGGAGATATTAGATTGGTGTATGGATTTAGCGTCTCCAACTCATGTACGCTGGTGTATCACCTTGATTAATGGCTCGAACCCGATTGGCACTTGTGGTTTTCATCGTTACGACAACACCAATAACGCCGCAGAAATTGGATATGACTTGTTTCCAGATCATTGGAGCAACGGTTATATGAGCGAAGCTCTTACAGAAATGCTATCTTACGGTTTTGGGAATCTTGGATTAAACAGAATATATGCTTTTGTATTTGTCAATAATGCGGCTTCAAATCACTTGCTGGAAAAATTGGGGTTTTCTCTTGAAGGCGTTGTACGTGAGAAACATTATTACAAAGGTAAATACTATGATCACAATTTATATTCGCTTTTAAAAAGTAGCAGGTTGGGTCACTGACCCACCATTTTGTAAACTCGTTGCCCCCTGAGACTATCCTATCTCTACCCAATTTATCACCCTACTTCTGTTGTATCTCCATTGGTAAAATCTCTATAATTTATCCAAAACAAACAGGTAAATAGGAAACAAACATTAATGAATATTAATTCTATGATATTTAGTTAATTGGAGAAAAGTATGGATTTATTGGAAAAATTAGCAAATAACAAAGGAACCGTTTCCAGCGCACTTGGAAAGGAACTCGCCAAGGAAGTACTGGATGGAAAAACGGATCTATTAGATGAAGCACTTGCTTTGGTGTGTTTCCGGCTCGAGGATAAATCAAAAAGAAACATTCGTGCCGGTGCTGCGAAAATCATCGAAATCGTTGCAGAAAAACAATCCAATTTGATTTCAGAACATTTGGAAGATCTCTTGCCTGCATTAGAGGCAGCAGAAGCCCAAACAAAATGGATGATCATTCGTACAATGGGATTTTGCGCCAGGGAAAATCCTGAAATTGCAAAGAAAGCATTACCATTCGCTCGCAGATATATTTATGAGAAAACTGATGGCCAATTATGTCTGGCTGGCGCTGCTGATTTATATCTGGGAGATTATGGAGAAATATCTGCTGAGGCGACAAAAGAAGTATTTCCAATCTTGCTTGATTCAACCAATAATATAATCAACAATGAACATGATTGGATCATGGAAGCCTTTATGAAGATTGGAAAACATCTAACACAAGAAGAGAAAAAAATGGTCTTGAGTTTTTGCGAACAATTTAAAGATCACCCCAAAAAGGCAACACAGGGTAGGGTGAGAAAACTTGAGAAAATCTATTCATGAACAATCAATATACAATCAGTCAACCTCATCTGGATGCCAAAATTGATGCAATATAAACGATGGAAAATATAACGTGCGTTAGAACGAATCTGTAAAAATGGCTTTATGGTGTGCTTTGGATTTATGGGTATAAAAGAAAAATGAATTATCTGGAAGAAACTGAGATAAAACTACAAAAGATAACAATGAGAAACATCATAGGTTTGTATCTATTTGTGTTTCTTCTTGGTAGCGGCTGTTCCACAAGGATAAATACTGATTTGGGTAACGAATATGGTTTTTCATCCGGTTCAGAATCCGAATCCAACCCAAGTATGATTACGGTTCAACCGATCGAGATTGACAGCATATTGGATAATCCAGGTCGGGGGTTCTCCGAATTTCACGGCGTTGAACTTCCCCTTAATCAGCATCCCACTTCAACAGTAGCCTATTACCGTTGGACATGGGCGGAACTCGAACCAGCACCGGGGCAATACAATTTCGATGTTGTTGACAAAGCAATCCTAGCTGCGAAGGCCAAAGGACAAACACTTGCATTTCGCATCTTGCCACATTGGAGAGAGTCACCCATTTATGATTCTTCCCCCCAATGGCTGCTCGATCTTGGTGTTAGTCGTGTCGCGGTAACTGACGGCGTATTCCCTGATCATAATGATGCTCTTTTCCTTGAACACCACGAGCGACTCGTACGCGCATTCGGCGCTCGCTACGCAGGATCACCAGATATTGATCACATCGATATCGGTTCAGTGGGTTGCTGGGGTGAATGGAACACGGCTTGTTGTGAAAAATCACTTGCCACCTGCGAGTTGTACTACCCGACAGAGGAAAACCAGCAGGCAATTGTGGATTGGTATCTGCAATCCTTTGCCGGTACACCTCTGGTAATTCCCATTGGCGGTGCAGTTGAATATGCTGTTTCAAACGGCACAGGATGGCGTGCAGATTGTTTCGGTGACTATGGTATGTTTGATATTAACTGGAACCATATGGACGATACCTATGGGCCAGCAACCGCTGATCCGCTTCTTGGTGAGGCCTGGAAAACAGCTCCGGTACATTTTGAAGTTTGTGGCGTAATGCAGGATTGGTACACGCGCGGATACGATATTAATCTTATTCTCCGCAAGGGTCTTGCATGGCATATGTCTGTTCTTAACGCAAAGTCATCACCTGTACCAGAAGACTGGCGAGTGAATATCGACGAGTTTGACAAAAAACTCGGCTATCGGTTCGTACTCAAAGAACTCAGTCACACGGCGATCATTGAGCCAAACGGCACACTTGTCCTGAATTCGCAGTGGGAGAATATTGGTGTTGCGCCAATATACCACCCATGGCATTTGGCCTACCGCCTGCGTAACCAGTCCGATCAAGTGGTAGCAGAGTGGACCAGTGATGCAGACCTACGGGAATGGCTGCCTGGGTACCATGAAGTCCAAGATGCAGTCATATTACCTGGCGAAATTCCTGCGGGAACCTACTTTTTAGACGTTGCGATCCTCACGGAAGATAAAACTACAGCACATGTGAAATTAGCCATTGAAGGCTTGCGTACAGATGGTTGGTATGAAATATCCGAGCTTATGATTGAACGATGAACAAAAATTTTCACGTTACCAAAAGCGGAATTGGGTTCGATCAAGGATGAAATCCAATTGCAGATGAATGAAGCCTTACTGCATATTTCATAATCGATTATTTCGTTGCGTATATCATTCAAGGATATCAAAATATGTTAACGGTTTGATAGGCTAACACCATTCTTGCAGTTTTGTCTATAATCGTTAAATATTCTATTTTCCAATCGTGAGAACAAATGTTTATTGAATCAGTTTCCAGAAAAAACACAATGATTAAGATTTTCTATTTCCTGCTTGCCACGATTCTTATTCTGGCGCAATTCTTCCTCTTTAATGGTTCTTTATCAAAAACACCTATGACAAATTTTTCCAGCGAGAGGGCAATGGATCATCTGGCAGTAATATCTATCTCACCTCGTTATCCAGGTTCAGTACAGCATAATATTGCACGAGACTATTTGCTGCAAGAAATAACAAATCTTGGTCTTTCACCAGAAATTCAGAAAAGTGATATTGCTGAATCCAATGAAATACTGGAAAATATTCTGGTCAGAATAAATGGGTCCACTTCAGATGAAGCAATTCTGATCATTGCCCATTACGATACAGAAAAAGGCACCCCCGGTGCAGGTGACAATGGATCTGGAACTGCTATTGTTCTGGAAATACTTAATGGTTTATCAAGAATAGATTCAATCAAAAACGACATTATCGTATTATTCTCTGATGGAGAAGAGCTTGGGATGTTAGGTGCGAAAGCATTTGTAAATGAGCACCCCTGGATGTCTGATGTGCGAATCGCAATAAACTTTGACACAATTACCATTGGACCGGCATTTATGTGGCAGACAAGTCCTGAAAATGGTTGGCTGGTTCGTCAATATATTGATGCAGTTTCGCAGCCGATGGCTAATTCCTGGCTGTATTCACTATCACGGTTACTACCATTGGATACCGACTTATCTCCGTTTATCGAATCTGGTGTTTCCGGCTACAATTTTAGTACTTCCTATCTTTACCCTGAAATTCAAACACCACAAGATACGATTGAAATCGTAAATTCAAGCAGCATAAAACATGCAGGCATTCAAGGTGAAATGCTGATTCGTAATTTAGTAAATATGGACTTGAGTCAAACGCAGGATCAGGATAGGATATTTTTTAATTTATGGGGGGCAATTATGATTCATTATCCTGAGTCCTGGGCGATTCCGCTGGCGTTAGTTTCTACTTTTTTATTTGCAGTATGGGTTGGGCTCGGTATTCATAAGCACATTTTGAATTATCGTGAAATCCTAAAAGGGTTTTCCATTTTTATATTAACACTATTCTCGGTTATATTATTGGCTGTATTGTTGTGGCTAATTGGATTCCTCATTAAACCAGCTGCCTTTGCAGCATGGATATATGATCCACGTCATTCACAAAATGACTGGTTATTTTTTATCAGCTTATTAATACTGATATTTGGAAGTACAGGATTGATATATCAATCAATGTTAAAGCAAACAACATTTCCAAATTTAATAACAGGAATATTCTTTTTCTGGTTACTTATAATTTATATTTGTAGTTTTTCTTTATCTGGAGTTAGCTACTTATTTGTTTGGCCACTGATTGCAGTTCTATTTTCTTCAGCATTTTTGTTTAACGAAAAAGAAATTGTTGCTTTTAAATCATTCATTAAACCCATTTGGGCAATATTATTTCTCGTACCAATGTTAGTTTGGATACCATTTTTGCTTCTCTTTTTTATGGTAACAGGAATGGGAGCGTTTCCCATTTTTGTATTTTTCATGTGCATGTTTTCCGGAATCATGCTACCTTTTTATTTTCAACCAGAAAATGCCAAAAATAAAACATATACTGTAAACACCGTATTACTTGGTCTAATAGTATTCATTATTGGTATATCTATATCGTAATCTGAATCCATTTGCTCGAAATATTGCTGAAATAATCATAAAGGTGATTGAACAAATTTTATCCCTTCACATCAGGTTGGAGTGTCACCACGATTTGAATAATCTAACTTAGAGCAATTGTGTTCTCCATCCTCTTATTCTCCACCCCCTCATTTCCTGGCTGTGCTATAGTAGTTTAAGAAAACTGCAAGGAGCATAATCATGTCAAACATTACCAACATCCCCAATAAAAAATATCCTGTCCTCAGCGCCCTGCGCAATTTTTTCGAGCACCGCGCCTTGTGGCTGTATCTGATCTATGACGAAGCCGGCAAGGAAGGGCTTGATTTGGAACCCATTGCCAGAAAAGCGATCAAACGCTGCGGCGTTTATCAGGGCGAGTTGCTGGCCAAAAAGGGCGATCGCAACAGTTTGAAAAGCCTGAAAAAGAACCTATTTGGCTATGTCGGTCGGCAAATCTTTGAAATGAAAATTGTCGAAAGCACCGACACCACCCTCGGCGTGGATTTTCACTACTGTCCGCTGGTGAATGCCTGGAAAAAACAGGACTGCAGCGACAAGCAAATTGACACCCTCTGTGACATCGCCATGTGCGGTGACCGCGGCATCGCCGAAATTTACGGGGCCGTAGTTGATCTACCCAAAACCATCGCCAAAGGTGACGGTGTTTGCGAATTGCGCTTTCACAAGATTGAGGCAAATTCCTGATCCATTCACACAAAAGAAAACCGGCGTTAACAACCAGGCAGTTTCATAGAAGATAAAACGCATTTGGTGATCATTTCAGTTTAAATCCTGTCCCACAAAATCCGGGAACTGTTCCGGAAAAGGAAAAAATGAGACTTTCACAGCGTATAAAAAAAATGCTTTCCCAGCCACGGCTTGTTGTTAATCTTCTATTGCTGACCGGATTCTCCGCATTCTGGATCCGCGATTTTCTCTACTGGCTCCCCAAGGATATGTACGAGACCAGCCTGAATTATTGGGCCTACACCGACTGGCTGATCGATTACTCCCAGGGGTTCATCCGGCGCGGGTTGTCAGGAGACATGTGGCGGCTGATACCACCATCCGTCACCCCGCTGCATTTTGTCGCGGTCTTCTCCTGGGTACTGATCCTGGCGGTGGTGTTCGGTTATGTACGATTGTTGATGCGATCCTGCAAAACCATGCATCCACTAACCTTGTTTGGTTTGCTCTTTCTTCCATCGCTGTTCGTTTTTTACCTGCATGATCACAATACCATCGCCCGCAAGGAAATCCTCGGGTATATCACAGTGCTTTTACATTTGCTCGTTATTGAAAAATCATTTCCAATTGGAGACGGCTCTGCACTGCCTGTTGGAAATCTGCGGCGTTATGTGAAGTGGTTGCTCCCCATCACCTTGCTTCTTCTCCCGGCCATCATTCTGGTCCATGAGGGAAATTTCCTTTTGTTTATCCCCCTACACGGGATGATCACACTGTCAATCTTTAGGATGAAAACCGAATCAAAATTCTTGCAATCCGCCCTATGGACGGGAATGCTGTATCTTCCTGCGCTGATTGCCTTCGTAGCTGTGTATCTATCCGGTACACCGGATTACCAGGTATTGCTTGGCATATGTGAAAAATGGTTGGGCGTCGGCGCAATACGAGAAGGCACTTGTGTGTTACCTCCCGACAGGAATACCGGAACGACACTGCCCGGCTCTTTCGCACCCATGCAGTGGACAAGGTTAAGAGCGACTGAGATTACAGTGTATATCATTTTCTCCAACTGGAAAGCATGGGTCGCAATTCTGCCGACATTGGGAATCATCATTTGGTATCTCGGCCGTCAGGCGTTGTATGCCATTCTTCGTTCCCGATTCGCGCAGTCCTTCTCCCCACGCGCGGCGCGGCGCTATTCGGGCTTATTTTTTGTCAAGTATTTTATCTTCCCGTTCTTGGTTTCCCTGCTCGTATATTTCAATGCCTACGATTACGGCCGCTGGTTCACGGTCGCTTGTATTAATTTCTCTATGCTGGCTGTCTCAATCAATTTGCCCAACTGGGAGTTCGTAAATTATAAAAAGAAAACCGAAGAAGAGTCCGTTGCAGCCGATACGCCAGAGCACCTGGATCATCGCCTGGTTTTTTATGGCGTTTCGATCATCATTTGCGTCCTGGCGCTGGTGCTATGGCTGCCCCATTATTGCCTGTTCAGCTGCGAGATTATCAGGAGTCCGCTGGAGTTCTTTTCCCATACCTTTATGGCCAACTAAGCAATCAGAGGCATTCGCCGAACCTCGCAAGTTGAGTGCCGCTTACTGTTTTTTTGCACATTAGGTCTTTTTTATTTGATAGTCTGTGTATAACCCCTTCGCCGAGTGATATCAAAAAATGAGACTCTCCACAGTTGCCATCGAAAAAGCCATTATTCTCATATATCATATATAATATCTAGATAGTCCACTTATTTGGTGACGTGAATTTTATTAGGTATTCTTATTGTTTAAGAAAGGAAAATAAATTATGAAATCAAAAAGTAACGTTTGGGTCTTCGTGCTGATCACATTTGCTTTTTCCTGGTTGTTCTGGATCCCCGATGCACTGATTGCACAGCATATTTGGAATGCACCTGAAGGGGTCAAAACTTTTCTGGCAGGGCCATTCAACCTGGGACCCTGGGGACCATTGGTAGGAGCCATTTTAGTAACCCTCATCTATCAGGGAGATGCAGGCGTAAAAGCATTGCTCAAACGCGGCCTCATGGCCCGCCTTGGGAAATGGTGGTGGATCATTCTACTATTATTCCCTGTGTTAATTGGTGGTTCACTGGCCTTAGCCATTTTGTTTGGCGATCCGGCACCTGAATTCCCTGCACTCGCGCAACCCATTGGGCTTCCTATTGCATTTGTTGTTATTTTCTTTTTTGGCGGCCCGTTACAGGAAGAATTCGGCTGGCGTGGATATGCTTTTGAGAATCTGCGAAATAAATATGATGCCTTGACGGCTGCGATCATAGCTGGCTTAATGTGGGGCCTTTGGCATCTCCCCTTATTCTTTGTCCCGCGACAAGAGTATTACTATAACCGTCCTGTATGGGGACTCCTACTCACAACCGTACTGGTCGGTATTATCCTGGCATGGTTCTATGCAAATACAAAAGGCAGTATATTTGCTGCAATGCTGGGGCACACCATGTTCAATTGGTCTAATTATGTATTTCCCACCCTGGGATCAGATGTTGCTGCCCTGATTTTGTTTGGATTCTATTTCCTTGTTGTCGCCTATATTATCTGGCAGTATGGCAGAAAAACATTAACAAAGGTTAAAGCTGCCTGAACCCCTCAAGCCGATGGCAGGCCACCGGACAAACATACTTTGGTTGAGCAGCAATCAGAGCCAACCTGTACGGCGGCTTATCTACATGGAAAAATCTCATAGTATTCCAGATAATCGCAATGGCTACAAAGGCACCAACATCGATTCGCAACCAGTAAAACGTAGGAGCAAAATGGAATCAGACCAGAATATCCTAGTAATGGCACAATGGCACCCAAAAAAGCTTGATCTTGCTTTAGCTGTGCTGATCGCTCTACTACTACCACTTGTTGCCGGCCTGCTCTATGGACTGACCGGCGCTCTTTTGCCCATGCTCCTTTATTATGGTCTGGCGTGGGGTATCGTCAAGTGGCGACGTGGATCAACGGGATATTTCAATCCCTTTCCGAAAAAAATCACCCCTTTCTTCTATGTAAATCTAGGTGTGATCCTCTGCAGCCTCATTTTCGCCTACCTGGCTAGAAATCAATTTTCAGACAGCAATTCAATAGGCATACTCATTACGGTGCTTATCTGGGCACCGCTCAACGCCGCCTCCGAACAACTCCTTTGGATCTATCTGTTCGAATCGTGGGATTTATACCCTGCAAAACCGCGTCCCGCGTTCCGTCTGATTGGGTTGACCCTCTTCACTGCTTTTGTCGGTTTAATCCACACCATGTTCTGGGCAAAATTTCTGGACACGGTCGATCCAAAACAGATTTTTGGTTTAGCCTTTATCTTGTTAACCACTGTATCTGGCTTTCTTCATCTGGTGGTATGGCGAAAATCCAATCAAATGATCCTGACCTTCATACCTCATTTCATGCTCAATCTGATTCCCATCTTTTGGACGAATTATGCGATCCTACCTTTTCTTATTCGCTAATCTCTAGTGCATGCCGATCACGGAACTACGCACAAGATGATTTTTATCTCATGTATGCCGCCTTTCCACAATTTAATTCCGAGTAAATTAACGATATTATCTGTCGTTACCGGCAGCGTAAGGTCAAGCACCTCAAATCCGGCGGACGGTGAAGATCAGATCATCCTATATACTCCGGGAGATACAAGCGAGAATAAATTACGTACGGTAATGAAAATAGCTTAGATGATAGGCCGTGATTTCTCAGGCGTTTATATTTTGTTTTGTGCAGCACCACTAGTAGTGACTACCTAATTAACCAAATTAGCTATCATTAATTACTCATGGATTTGGGGTTCCGAAAGCTTAAGTTGTATACTATTTATAAGATTTGGCTGCCACGTAAATTTGAAATAATCTACAAGCAAAAGCAATAAACATATTTCCTGTGGTTGACTAACCAATATCTTTGCAATGTATAAAGAATCCACACAACGAATCGTTCACACATATTAGGGATGAATGGAAGGAGGTATTGAGATGGGAACCGTCTTTGGTCTACTATTTGCTGGTACCGGGTTATTCCTGTTAATTCGCGGTTTGCTTCAGTTTCGTTCAAGCAAGGCCAGCCGGGATTGGCCGACTATCGAAGGGCAAGTTACCCAGGCAATGGTGGACATGAGTATTGATAGAGACGAGGATGGATCATCTTCCAGGAAGTATGCCCCTCTGGTAATCTACACATACGCCATTCTCGGACGGGAATACACAAGCGATCAGGTGGCTTTCGGTTCCAAATGGCGCTATACATCACGAGCAAAGGCTGAAAGCAAGTTACGCTATCAGAGCGGGGAGCAGGTCATCGTGTACTACAACCCAGAGAACCCTACCCAGACTGTGTTAGAACCTGGGGCCGTTGGTGGCGCATGGGGAACTTTGCTCATTGGCATCGTCTTTATCATCGTGGGAGGGTTCGTGCTGTTTAACACTGTTCAGGGAATACCAATGAAGTAGAAACGCGTTCCTGCAATTCGACCCCAATCAATTTGACAGCATCATTTGCCGCACTTACGCTGAAAAAAATTCCTCCCCCGCGCACGTCCGGTCCTGGTGGCAGGCTATTGGGGTTGCAACGTAGTCTTGCATGCCGATAAGATCATGAAAATGCTGCCGGATTCGGTAGTTAATGTATCTCTTCAGGATTTGAGTGACAATGAAAACTTATGGGAGAAAAGGGTCGCGGGTGAAAGGTATGTGATTGTTGCAGATATTGAGGAATGATAGACTTGCATATAACTATCAGGTATCCTCTCCCGTAAAATTGTTGAGATTGTCACACGTAAATTACTTGCCGATGATGGCAACAAGGGTATGATTATTTACGGATACAAATCTCGACTGGTGATGCAGCCAACATTTTTTTCACTTGAACTTGCAAGAGGCTCTGATCAATCAGGGCTTCTTTTTGTTGTATATTGAATCAAAAGACGTATAATAAGCATATATACTACGTTATAGTGGGAAACTTTATTGTATTTTTTTCTTTTTTTACTCGCTGTTAAGAAAGCATACCCATATAGACATAAAAACATTTCAGATCAAAGTACTATTTAACTGGATGGGCTGTCACATTAAGTGATTATAAATAGGCTGGTCTCCTTCCAGTAAAAATATCTGAACCAGGAATGAATGGTGGAACTGGATCTGGCTTATGGATAATTTTTGGCGACCCCGAAAAACCGATGTCGCGCGCTTCCTCAACGGACGGTTTTGCTAAAAAATTTTCCAATAGGAGTACATGAAAAACACCAGGCTTTAATTTCAGTAAGTTTGATGATGAAGCACTGGAAGCCCTGCATGGTAAAAGTAAAGATTAAGTCGCACACCAAAAGTCGTTCGCGTCAGGTTGGTGGTTGCGTCTTTTTTTTAGTAAGCGAGTCTGCATGTTCAACTGCACCTAACGAAGCGCTCACTAAATTGGTGGGTACAATTCGGCAAACGAGCATTTTCCTACATCAAAATTGATTACACTATCTGATTTCATCTCAACTCTCCCACCAGCCAACATCCCCTGAAGGGAACTTTCCCTTAGAGGGGCCTTTGTCGCAAACCATTGGGTGCAAATCTATCACGATTTTCTTATAGGGAAGGAGGTGTAAAAATAAGAAAGAGGTTGCATTTCGAGTAGTTTAAAAGACAATGGCTTCCAAACAGCCGCAACTCCTCTGAAACGGGAGCACGTGGGCTTGTAGCGCGATATTTTACAAGCGATTTTGATTTAGATCGAAAACAAGGAAAATATAATGACTGGACAAATGCCTGGAGGTTGGAGTGATTGGCATTTTGATTTAACACCCGAAGCAAAAAAAGTATTCGAAGAAGCTTTAAAAGGTTTTGTTGGAGTAGGATATACCCCGTTAGCGTTTGCAACGCAAGTTGTCGCAGGGAGTAACTATTGTTTTTTATGTAAGGGAAAGGTTGTTTATCCCGATGCGCCTGAATTTCCAGCTAAGGTTTACATTTACCAACCTCTGAAAGGAGCTCCTCATATCACAGAAATCAAAAAAATTAAACCTTAGAATCGATTAAAAAAAATCCCGCAGGCTTTGAACCTGCGGGATTCTAAGAAATGGCACGCCAGTAAAAACATTGCCCGAAACCGATTAGGTCCTAAAGCACTGGGTGGAACTTCTCAAACCCGGCAGACGGCTGGTCCTGGTGGAAGAGTGCTGGGATACCGGCATTGGCCTGCATTCCAACAAAGTTATGGACATACTGCCGGATTTGGTTGGCAATATTTCGCTGCCGGATTTGGGTGAGAATGAAAATCTATGGGGGAAAAGGGTCGCAGATGAAAGGTACGTGATTGTTGGGAATTTGAATGAATTTTCTGGAGTGAGTGACTGCGCTCAAAAATGCACTATCCCACCTTCGACTATTTACCCTCTTTTCCCATTTGCACCCTACTCCCATATCCATATAATTAATATCAGCCAGGTATTACCCTTCACCCGGGAGGCCCCATGAAAAACAAGCAGCGATTCATAATCATCGGCATCATCATCGCCGGTTTGTTATTAATTGTATTGGACATATCACTATTTAAACAAATTCCTGAGTCAGGGTCGGCAATCGGTTTGCCAATGGTTTCTGATACAGACGGCATGACCTTGCTGTACGTGCCTGCCGGGGAGTTCATCATGGGACGACCCTATTCCACCGAGCCGCAGGAATCCAAAACCGAGCGCGGACGTTTCGTTATCCAGAATGAAAATCCGCAGCACACGGTGATGTTGGATGCTTTTTGGATAGACAAGACCGAAGTCACCCAGGAGATGTACGCCCACTGTGTGGCAGAAGGCATTTGTCGGGAACCCTTTTGCGCCAACAATGCTGGCGATAATTACCCGGTCACGTGTATATCCAGAGATGATGCGGCAGATTATTGCATATGGGCGGGGCGTCAATTACCCACAGAGGCGCAATGGGAAAAAGCCGCTCGCGGAACAGATGGCCGCACTTACTCCTGGGGCAATGAACCCGCCACCTGTGAGCTGGCAGTAATCAACAATGGTACCGGCATGGGCTTTTGCGACAAAGACAACAAGGTTTGGACTGTGGGCAGCAAACCCGATGGGGCCAGCCCGTACGGTGCATTGGATATGGCCGGCAACGCCTGGGAATGGGTTGCAGATTGGTTTGGCGCAGATTATTATGCAGAATCACCGGCCAATAACCCCACCGGTCCGGAAACGGGGCAATTTGCCACCGTGCGCGGCGGCGGGATGTTCGACTACTACTGGTACGATGTGCGCACCACCACCCGCGTACTCAGCCGTGTCTCCTGGCGCGACAGCAACCTCGGCTTTCGCTGCGCAATGCCGGCTGATCAGTAAGCAATACAGGCAGTTCTTCTGCATATTTCACGTACAAATCTATTGGGTTCATTTTCCGATTAATTCCCACCAGAAACCCTTGACCTGGAGTGGACTCCAGGTGGTAAACTTTCATGATTTCATTACAATTAAAAAAATCGCAATTGTAATTAATCCAAAAGACCTTTCAGTGAAATCTTTTCGCTGTGATAGCCGCAACAGCCTGAATTATTCATCGTAGACAGACAGAACGATCCAACAAAACAGGAGTCCCATTCATGGCGCATATCGAGGTTGTCCAAATGCAACAAGCCCTTCCAGCGAATCGAAAAGTTGCAAAAGGTTTGTTAGCAGTCTTTATTACGCAGTTTGTTAGTTTTCTCTTCATTAATGCAAGGAATATCGCACAACCAGAGATCATCGCTGAATTTGACGGTATAGCACTATTCTCTTGGTTGATCGCACTGCCTGCGCTTTTCGGTGCTGCATCCACTTTGCTGTTTGGTAAACTATCTGATATCTACGGACGCCGCAGCATGTTGATGCTATCCATCTCAATCTTTCTGATCGGGCTGGGAATCACATCCACATCCACCAATATGATTTTTATTATTGTTGCGACAATCTTTATGAGCATCGGACATTTCCCAATCGTGGCATTATGCTTCTCAGTCATAGGTGATCTATTTGTTTCTGCTGAACGGGCCAAATGGACAGGCCTGCTGAACTTGCCCAGCGGTATTGCTGCATTAATCGGACCTGTGCTAGGAGGCATTATCACCGAAAGCGCCCTTGGCTGGCGTGGATTATATTGGGGCACGATTCCATTGATGTTAATCGCCATCCTACTGGTATTTAAGGGCATCCCAAATAACGTCGAAGTCATCAAACCAAAAATTGATGTTGCCGGTACATTGGTAATGATCCTTGCAACATCCACCCTGATCATTGGCTTTTCCTGGTTAGGGGAACCGCAAAAGCTCTGGTTTGGGTTGGGCTTACTTGCTATCTCATCAGCAGCCTGGATTGCATTTATTACAATAGAGAATAAAGCCGATGCCCCTATTCTCGATCCGCAAATATTTAGAAATCGAACCTTCATGACAGCCGCTACAGCTGCCTTTCTATCCTTTTTTGGCATGCTGGGCATCATGGCTTATTCCCCTATTTTTGTCCAAAGTGTCATGAACATTAATCCATCCATTAGCGGGTCCATGCTCACCCCATACGCCACATTGGTCGCCCTGTTAGGAATTCCGGCCGGTTTCCTGCTGGCTAAAACAAAAAAATACAAATGGTTGTATCTCATCGGGTATAGCATTGTTACTCTGGCTATGTTCGCCATATGGCAGTTTACCGCTCATACACCCATATGGCTGTACGTACTCATCACCTCAGTAGCAGGATTGGGACTGGGTGTTGTACCAACTATTAACACGCTGGTGGCACAATATGCCGTTCCAAAACACTTGATGGGCGTGGCCATTGGCGCAATATTCTTCTTTCAAATGATAGGTATTGCTGTTGCACCTGCAATTCTGGGATTGGCTCAAAATAGTGCCTCAGACCTCGAAAGTGGTTTGAAGCTGATTTTTCTGGTGGGTGCGATCACGATGACGATCGCATTACTCTTGATTACAACAATCCCTGAAATATCGATGGATACAAATAAACTGGAATAAACCGTACAGTTAAATCCACCCAACCACGCGTTCATCCATAGTTGGGTGAGCCGCTTGCCTACTCCACTTTATAGGGGTGAACCCACCATTTTTACACATTAAATAATTTCGTTGGGTCTGCGACCCACTACCCTGGTCTGACATCCAATCTGAATCAGAAAAAATTTAAGACAAGTCTTCTAAATTCCTCCTCGAAAACAAGAAACAAATTTGATATAATAAGACATTATTGGTAATAATTATATATGGTTAAATCAATAGAGGAATATCATGAGAGCGCTTATTATTGCTGAATTTATCACGCTAAATGGCGTGATCCAAGCACCCAGTGGTGCGGATGAAGATACCGAAGGTGATTTCATGCACGGTGGCTGGACTCAGCCATATTGGCACAACGATATTGACGCAAAATGATCTTGTCGACGAGTATTATCTACATGTTTATCCCATTGTGTTGGTCAGGTTTATCTAACGAACAAAGGTGGATTTGTTTAGCCACTCACGTTATCTCAGAGGACAAAGAAATGAATAATATGAATCCCAAGGTTGATGTATTTATCAGTAATGCCAAACAGTGGCAGGATGAATTTATTAAATTGAGAAGCATCATTCTTGATTGTGGGTTAACCGAAGAATTGAAGTGGGGTAAACCTTGTTACGCGTTTGAGGAAAAAAACATCGTTATCATACAAGGATTTAAAGAATATTGTGCGCTTCTGTTTGTCAAAGGCGCCCTGTTAAAGGATCCTCAGCACATTCTAATCACACAAACTGAAAATGTGCAGGCAGCTCGTCAGCTTCGCTTCACCAATACCCAACAAATTATTGAGATAGAACCCGTCCTGAAAGCCTATGTTTTAGAAGCCATTGAAGCGGAAAAATCCGGTTTGAAAGTTGAATATAAAAAAACCACGGAATTTAACATGCCGGAAGAATTTCAAGAGATATTGGATGAAATGCCTGACTTGCAAACTGCTTTTGATGCCCTGACTCCGGGTCGGCAAAGAGCATACTTGCTTCATTTTTCTGCACCCAAACAATCTAAAACCCGCACAGCAAGGGTTGAAAAACACATACAACAAATTTTCGCAGGTAATGGATTGAATGATTAGTGTCTAGAATTGGAGTGCTTACCTGTGTCCGCTCTATGAGAGTGAAACCACCCTTGTGTACCAATCAATAGTAGTGGGTCAGTGATATACCAATTCGTGCTCAGAAAAGATGAAACATATGGCAAAAGTGATTATCCATACCACCTTAACACTGGATGGCTTCATGGCCCGTCCCAATGATGATATTGATTGGGCGTTCAAATTCAGCGCCGATGAAACTGTGCGGGAAATTATGTCAGAGATCGGTGCGGTAATTATGGGCAACTCCAGCACCATCACAGAAGATACGCTGCCCTATGACGGACAGATTAAGGTACCGCAATTTGTGGTCACACATCATCCCCGCGATCCCATCACAATCGGCGGACTGACCTTCACTTATTTAAACAGCATCGAACGCGCAGTTGAACAGGCCAAGAAAGCCGCCAGAGAGAAGAACGTGATGTTGTTAGGTGCCAGCATTGACCAGCAATGTCTCAATGCAGGGTTGGTAGATGAAATTATGGTCCACCTGGCACCCATTCTGATCGGCGAAGGTATCCGTCTGTTTGATCATCTCCATGCAAGTGATATTAAGCTGGAACGAATTGCAGCCGTTACATCGGGGGAGATCACCAGTCTGCGATTTAGGGTGATTAAATAAAAATCAAAACTCTCCATATAGTAATTAAAGAAATCATCGTCAACAACTTC
The DNA here is from genome assembly GCA_016838895.1 of Chloroflexota bacterium. Taxonomy (GTDB): domain Bacteria; phylum Chloroflexota; class Anaerolineae; order Anaerolineales; family Anaerolineaceae; genus UBA5203. The sequence goes on along the minus strand of JAEKNU010000031.1, from coordinate 7,123 downwards.
CTCTTTCCCGATTTGACTATAATAATATATAGTTGCACAACACAACAAAATCGGAGGGAAAATGAAAGGCAAAACCGGATTGCTCATACTTGTTGTTATTATTCTTATGCCAATTATTTCCAATTGCACATCCAATCCACCCATAGATGGCGCGATCCGTACCAAACTATCCCGCAAGGACCGTATGTTGATGGTCTACGTGCCGGCAGGCGAATTTATCATGGGCAGCGATGATGGTGATTATGATGAAGCGCCGGCACATACCATACTGCTGGATGCTTTTTGGATCGATCAGACTGAAGTGACCCAGGGCATGTACGCCAAATGCACCGCCGAAGGTTGCGAAGAACCCACATGCTCAAATGATGGCGAAGATTACCCGGTTGTCTGTATTACTTGGGAAAATGCCAATGCCTATTGCGAATGGGCCGGTCGACGATTGCTGACCGAAGAGGAATGGGAAAAAGCTGCCCGGGGTACGGACGGACGCATTTATCCCTGGGGCGATGAGGAAGCCACCTGCGATTACGCCATCATGGATGACCTCTCCGGCAGCGGCAACAGCTGCGGGAACGGCAATTCCGCCATGCCAGTAGGCAGCATACCCGCAGGCGTCAGTCCCTACGGCGTATTGGATATGGCCGGCAATGTCTGGGAATGGACATCCAATTATGTGTATGATGCAACCAATGGCCCTGGAAATGTGTTACGCGGCGGCGGTTATTTCAGTATTCCCAGCACCCTGCGCTCATCCAAACGCGAAGTGCTGCACCTGCCCATTCTGCAACATGACGGACTGGGCTTTCGTTGTGGATTGACAGCGAATAATTGATACGCTAAATTAGTATATAATTGAATAATTCAAATCAAGAAAGGGAGGATACTGTAGTGAATGAAAATATTGAAAAAATATTTTTTATTATTGTTTTTTTAATTAGTTTATTAATTTTCCTTATGGGTATTATTATGCTCATAGTTGAGAAAATAAAATTATCCAACAGGAATAATAAAACAATTATCAAGGTAAAAACCCAACCAATTACTGATCAGGAAATGGATACCATTTTTTCTCGATTGGATAATTTAGAACAATCAATGAAAGAAACTTCCAGCAAGTATAATCATTGGATTGGATATTGGAAAGCACTATTTATTGCCTGCAGAAAACACGATGCAACAAGCATATGGAAAAATCCAAAAAACGTTTTTCAAATTGAAGCACCGGCAACTGAAGAAAATGTAATTTGTATTGAAAAAGAACTTGGGTGTCCTATCCCGGAAAATTTCAGAAAGGTATTACTCAATTTTTCCTCTACTGTTAATATCCAGTGGTTCCTTAACGAAGATGATGAAGCACTACCTCCATTAAATCAAGTGTGTTGGGGTGAGTGTCGATGGAATTTACAAGATTTACCACAAATCATGGCGGACTACCAAGGGTGGCTAACTCATTGTTTTAGTAATCCCCAAGATTCATATGATGCAATTTGGTATAACAAGTTTCCCATTATTGATATTAGAAATGGGGACAAGATTGCTATTGAACTTAATTCACCAAAAGATGCTGTTGTTTATTTAAGTCACGACGATGGTATTGGTCATGGATATATTATGGGAAATACCTTTGAAGATTTTATAGAAAGACATTCAAAAATTGGCTGTCCGGGATATGAAGAATGGCTGTGGACACCATTTGCCTCTGAAGGAATAATCGACCCGAATTGTGAGAATGCATTAGCATGGCGAAAATGGTTTGGATTGGAGTTGAACGATAATGAACAATGATTCAGCACATAAACATGGCTGGGAAACAGGAGAATTCTTTCTGGGCATTCCCTATCTGATCGGCATCACCATCCAAATTTTTTACCCGGCAACCATAACGCAAGAAAAGTTTATATTGATCTCTTTGATTGCAGGCATCCTACTGATAGTCATTGGTTTTGGTTTTCTTGTTTTAACCCGCCGGCAATTTGCCGCATTCAACCAACCTACGGATCCCGGTCAGCCGACCTGCAAAATCATGACCTCAGGTATTTTTTCCATCTCCAGAAATCCGTTATACATGGGTGGAATACTGATTTTGGCCGGTATTTCATTGACTCTAAATTTGCTTTGGCCAATGCTCATGATGGTATTATCGGTGATTCTTTGCCATTATTTCCTGATTCTTCCAGAAGAAAAATATCTGGCAAAAAAATTTGGTGAGGAATATAAGGCTTACACCGCTTCGGTTCGTAGATGGCTGGGTAAAAAATGAAGAAATTTTTATTGGAAACTAATCGATTACGCATCAGGAAATTTTCTCTGAGTGATGCAGCGGACTTGTTTGAATATTTGTCTCTGCCAGAAACCTACCTCTTTGAACCAGGGGAACCGGTTGACATGGAACAAGCACAAGCCATGTGCAGAGAAAGAGCCTCCGGTAACAACTTTTTTGCCGTTGAATTAATTACGGAGCACAAAATGATCGGGCACTTGTACTTTCAACAATCCCAGCCGCTGGAATTCATGACCTGGGAATTGGGGTATATTTTCAATCCGAAATATCAGGGCAAAGGGTATTGCACAGAAGCAGTTAATAAAATTATCGAATATGCGTTTACCGTTTTGAATGCACACAAGGTTACCGCATTTTGCAATCCGTTAAATGAAGCCTCCTGGCGCGTGCTGGAAAAATGCGGACTCAATAGAGAAGGGCATTTTAAAGAAAAAGCATTCTTCCGCAAGGACGCACTTGGCAATCCGCTCTGGCATGATTGCTATGCGTATGGCATTATAGAAAATGATTTTCAATAATTGATGTGAGTAAAATACACATTTTTTACCCCTCTACCCCACGAACAAAGTTAGGATAAATTAGTTACAATTGTATTTTCAACAGCTTTATTTTAATATGCAACTTCGAAAAAGTTCCGTGAAAGAGGATAAATAGTATGAGCCCATTAACTCCAGTTCAAAAAGAAAAAATGGAAAAAGAAATTAATGAGATCATCGTAACCCTGATCAAAGGCTGTGAAACCCTGGATATGGACATGGCCTTTGGCATGTTCGCAAATATCCCCGAATTCATCATGATGGGAACGGACGGCTCTCAGGTTGATCATGATACCTACGTGAACAACAATATCAATTACCTGAGTGACTGTTCCGCCTTTGACCTCAAAACGTTCAACGGTGAAACCAGAGTACTGGATGAAAATACGGCCATCTACTCCTGGGCGTATCAGGCCAAAGCCACCCTTAAATCAGGGGACATTGATATGGTGGACAGGGCAGGAGCTACTTTTGTGTTTCGTAAAATCGCTGATAAATGGAAGGTGGTTTACTACCATGAAGCAACCGTGCCCCCACGCAGAATATCAAAAGGAGAATGATGCTTATGCAGCGCTGTGATTGGGCGAACTCAAATTCACTGCAAATGAAATATCATGATCAAGAATGGGGGGTTCCTGTCCATGATGACCGCAAGCTCTTTGAAATGCTCATCCTGGAAGGCGCCCAGGCCGGCCTGAGTTGGGATACGGTTTTGAAAAAGCGGGATGCCTACCGTCTGGCTTTCAAGGATTTTGATTCTCAAGCCGTAGCCAATATGACCGATGATGAACTCGAAGCGCAATTGCAAAATCCGGGTATTATTCGCAATCGTTTGAAAGTTTACTCCGCGAGAAAAAACGCAATTGTGTTTCTTTCGATTCAGAAAGAATTCGGTAGCTTTGATGCCTACCTCTGGCAATTCGTAGGCGGCAAACCAATCATAGGCAACTTTACCGCCCTACAAGATATGCCGGCTACAACAACAATCAGTGATGCTCTATCCAAAGATCTCAAAAAGCGGGGCATGTCGTTTGTTGGTCCAACGATTATGTATGCCTACATGCAGGCAGTTGGCCTGGTCAATGATCATTTGGTTTCCTGTTTTCGTCATGATGAAGTTCGTACCTAGGCGCGCTTGTTTGTACCTTACCTAGCAACCTGCAGCTCACAGCGCATTCCATCTGATCGGCTACGCCGATGTGGGTGTGTTCGTTTGGTCGGACAATCTACTCTCATCCCCGGTACTGGTCCACAAGAACATCAATCGTTTTTATTGGTAAATTATCCATTGATATAGAAAAAGGAGATAAATAATGTCCGATCAGAAAACAAGCAAATATCCACCTAAGGCTTTACTGCGTTTATTTTTTCGCATCCCAGTATATTTATATAAACTCAGACTTGGTTGGTTGCTTGGAAAAAGATTTGCATTAATTAACCATGTAGGCAGAAATACAGGCAAACCACATCAAGTAGTCGTGGAAATAGTGGAGCGTGAAGAAGGAACGGAAAACGTAATCGTCGTAGCTGGATATGGCGAAAAATCCCAATGGTATAAAAATCTAGGGAAGCAGAAAAACACAATGATCCAGATCGGAAATCAAAAATATCCGGTATCTATTGACTTAATTAAACCAGAAGATGGTGAAGATATTATTGCTCGTTATATGGAGCGCTATGGCAAGCTCACCGGGCAATTATTTTCGATGATAGGTTACGAATGGGATGGAACTGAAATAGAAGCACGCAAGATTGCACGAGATGGATTGCGGTTTGTAAGATTTGTAGTTTAATCGGTTCCAAGTTTTGCAAAACATAGATGGAGATGAAAAGACGTTCTATTTCAGGGCATCTTTTTTGTTTCTCAGAAGCCCGACCAAAACAGGCAAATCTATTGACGAAAAACGCTAGTTCATGCAGGAACTACCCGTAACAACCACCAAGAGCAATGCCCTTTCCAAGAACCTCAAAAAACGCGGAATGTCGTTTGTCGGGTCGACTATTATGTACGCATATAGCAGGCGGTCGGCATGGTGAATGATCATCTGGTTTTCTGTTTTCTTTATAATGAAATTCGTAAATATATTCATTTGACTGCCTGGCTCGCAGAAAAAAACCCTCCTTCATATATCTGTACTGTAATTTTCGTATATAATTACCGAGGGTTAAACTCCCATATCTTTACGTAACATAAATCTTTATCTCATCAGGTTGTAGTCATGATCAATGCGAAAAAACCTTCCGATCTCCAATCTTGCCAAACCAATCGGCTGCTGCTTCAGCGACCGATTGATGCGCACCTGCCCGCCGTCGTGGCTGTCCACATTGATCCTGAAACCAACCGCTTCAACCCCTCTGGTCCTCCCACCGCAGAAGTGTGCAAAACCCTTTTTTCTACCTGGCTTGCTCACTGGCATGATCACGGCTTTGGATATTGGTCCGTTGCCACACTTCAGCAACCGGACCTGATCATTGGTTTCGGTGGCATTGTGCTCAAGAAAATTGCAGCATCTGAAGTGCTCAATCTATATTTCCGATTCTCTCCAGCAGCCTGGGGAAAAGGCTACGCCACAGAATTGGGGCAAGCCGCCATTCATAGCGCATTCCATGTGCTCGATTTTGCCGAAGTACATGCGCTTGTTCGTCCGGATAATCTACCCTCATGCGCCGTTCTGAAACGCCTGGGGTTACAACAGATTGGCGAAATTGACGATGTGCCTGGGCAACCACCCAGCTTGCTGTTCAACATCTCGAAAGAGACCCTCTGAGATTGTTCAAATTTATAATCCACCATGCGCCTATCCCATTCAACGCCACATGGTAGTGAATAATGCGAATGATTGAACTGCTGAAACTTCACTTTCCCAAATCGCTGCAATTGATTAAATTAAAAATTCGGGTATAGTAAAGATAAATTATGAATTTTCCGATTCATTGTTCAGGCAATAATGAATAGATCGGAAAATTTAATCAACTAGTTATCAGGTATTTTAATGTGAAAGGAGATTGACCAGATGATCAGTAGTATAAAAGATTGCGCAGTGCTAAATAATGGACTTAAAATGCCCTGGTTGGGGTTTGGTGTTTTTCAAATGAAAGACGGGCAGGAAGTGGAAAATGCGATTAAATATGCCCTGGAAACCGGCTATCGCAGTATCGATACAGCGAGCGTATACGGGAATGAAAGTGGTGTCGGCAAAGCCATCCGCGAGAGCGGTATCCCGCGCGAAGATATTTTCCTGACCACCAAAGTGTGGAATGCTGACCAACGCGAAAAGCGCATATTGGCAGCCTTTGAAGATAGCCTGAAACGTTTGGAAACCGATTATGTAGATCTGTATCTGGTGCATTGGCCGGTGAAAGGCTGTTATCAAGAGACATGGAAAGAGATGGAAAAGATTTATCAAAGCGGCCGTGCCAAAGCAATCGGCGTGAGCAATTTTTTGGTGCATCACCTTGAAGATATTCTGCCTGAAAGCCAGGTTGTGCCCGCTGTAAACCAGATGGAGTTTCATCCTTTCCTTGTGCAGCCTGATCTTTTGGCATTTTGTAAAAAACACAAGATTCAGATGGAAGCCTGGAGCCCCTTAATGCAAGGGAAAATTGTCAGCGAACCCGTTGTTCAGAAATTGGCTGAAAAATATCAAAAGACGCCTGCCCAGATTACACTGCGCTGGGATTTACAGCATGAAGTGGTTACCATTCCAAAATCAGCCCACGAACAGCGCATCACCGAGAATGCCCAGATTTTCGATTTTGAGCTTTCACAGGCAGATATGCAGGTGTTGGATGCACTGGATCAAGGCAAACGTGTTGGGCCGGATCCGGACAATTTCAATTTTTAGATTTGTGCCAATTCATTTTTAAAACGAGAAGACGCTCAATTTTGGGCGTCTTTTATGTAACTTAATGTTGGGAAAGGTATAATTAAATTATTGATCAGCAAAAATTGAAGGTGATTCAGAACATTGAATCGCTTTATAAATCAGCATTGTGCAAGCAGGAGCATTTTCCGCCATGGGTAATAAATATTCAAAGATACATCCGCAATTACTACAGGGTGCAAAAAAGACGCCATCTATTACATTCAGCAAGAGAAATATCTGGCTTATACGAATGGCAATGAGATTAATGTCCATGCCGAAAGTACCTGATAATATTGATATCAATAATTTCATTTTCACTCGGCAGAATAATGGAGTAAAAATCCGTTTGCGCATTTACAAACCAAAATCGTATCATCTCAATAAAACGGGGTAGAGCTAAGATTTAGGAAAAGACCAACCCAAATTAATTTGAGAAGCGC
>JAEKNU010000152.1 GCA_016838895.1 Chloroflexota bacterium | reverse complement strand
CTATCCTTATCGGATGGTCTTTTATTTATCGGCGGTTCTCCCATCGAGGGACAATGAAGTCCGCCCACCCCGACTGATTTATCACTTGGAGAAATCCAGGTGCTTTTTTTTTATTTATAGGTCGGCGGTTTACCCATCGAATTTTCTGCCGACCGAGCGGAGTCGAGATCCCTCCCACCCCGACTGATTGTCACTTTGCATTATGCATGCGTAGATCGGATTGAGGTGATGCCTACAAAGGTAAATATTAGGAATCTGTGAAAGCAGAAATCCGACGATGTTGGAATTCATTCGACGGATTTCGCAAGCAAATTCTTTATTAACTAGAATTTTCTGCTCAATCCGTCTTACAGTCGGCTATGTCCCCTCGATTTCACCCGGTGATATTGGACCAGCTTTTTTCACATCCAACAAACGGCCTTCGTTTTCATTCCGAAAGGTATATTTCTATGGTATATTGGCTAACATAACAGGGTTGGTACAGCTTTTCTTTCAAATCAAATTGACTCACCTTCATCCTTCTTGAATACATACCAAAGGAGTGAACGGTATGAAAAAAAACCTTTTGCTTTTCGTAGCGATTGTGTTGATATTGTCTGCTATATCAAGTGTCGTACCTCTTCTCTATCTAGAAACGCGCTGGCAAATTGATTGGGAAAATGTCCCCGTTGACATCAGTACAAGTAATGCCAAATTCCGCTGTATGACCGTTGCGGAAAACGGTGATCTTTGGGCAGGCAATGATAATGGGGTGGTACACATTAGCGGACAAACCTGGGAAACCTATGCCAGCCGCATTCTTCATCACATCCGCGATATAGAAGTCGCACCTGATGGTCAGGTGTGGGTAATAACAGAAAAAAATGATGTGTTGCGCTTTGATGGACAATCCTGGGAGAGAATGCCCGGAACAACTGTATTGAATGATATTGCCATTACTCCGGATGGTACAGTTTGGGGAGCCACTTCTAATGGACTGGTTGAATTTGATGGAAAAATATGGCAGCCAAGTACTTTTGACATAACCGATCCAGACAAAAACACCAACATATGTGCCGTTGCCAGCGCCCCGGATGGGAGTTTATGGGCTGGTGGCTGTTCGGCAGATTTTATCCTTTTTAATATTGAGAATGATCAAGTTAGGAAAACAGATCCAACTGAAGGGATTGGATTCATAACCAGGATCAGCGCAAATGCTTTGAATCAAATTTGGTTATATAGTATGGGTGTAAAATCTGGAATTAATACAGCAGGTTATTACGAAAATGACCAATGGCATTTGGCCAGTCCAAGCCATTTGAATCGTCCGGGTATAGGCATTGATTCTGTGTATGATTTATCGGCTGATGATCAGGGTATTGCCTGGATTGCCAAACCGAACGGATTATGCCGATACAACGGTTATGTTTGCATTAATTATCTCAAAGGGGAAAGCATTTATTCCGTCGCTACCGCCCCGGATGGCAGCATCTGGCTGGGACTGGAAAATGAAATTGTTCAGTTGAGTCAATAACCATGAAGCATAATCCCATCCAAATCAATCGAAACACCTATGACCACATCGCGAGTCATTTTGCCAGAACCACCGCCTGGATGGATGCGGATTTTATCGCTCGCGCAAAGCACTTCATCCAGCAGTTGCCTCCCCAAACAACCCTGCTGGATCTGGGCTGCGGTCCAGGGCGCGATTTGAGCTGGTTTACCCAGCAAGGCATTGACGCCATTGGCGCTGATTTATCATACGGCATGCTAAAGGAAGCCCAACAGGCCGGCATCAGCAATTTATGCCAGATGGAAATGCGCCATCTCCCTTTCGCGGATCATAGCTTTAGCGGGGTGTGGTGCAACGCTGCCCTGATCCATATTCCCAAAGGGGATATACCAACCACGCTGGCGGAGATCCGACGCGTACTGCTGCCCGGCGGGCGATTTTGTGTCAGTATACAGCAAGGCAGCGGGGAGAAAATAGAAAGACATTCTCTATTAGGAAATCGGCGCTTTCTTGCAAGATATGCGCTGGAAGAGATGCGTGAATATATAACACAAGCGGGATTTGTGGTGTGCAGTCAGGAGGCATATGAATTCAGGCGCAAGTGGCTGTGGTTTGAGTGTGAAGTGGGGGCATAGGTTAGATGCTTGAACTATAAAATCGATCTAAATACCATTTCAGGGGAATATTAATAATATAGGTAGCAATTTTCTCATATTCTTTTTCATTACAGATCACATGCTCATAAAAATTTCGATGCCAGACAGAAGTCTCAAAAGTATTGCGTAAAATATTTATTTGCTTGGTTACAGTAGCCTTATATGATCTGATAATCGTCGGTATAGAGCCTGATATTGGCTGACCGAACTTCTCTATAGCATGCGTATGGGCACGGTGCACCGTGCCAGTACGACTTTGATCTTTAATAATTATGATTCCATGAAGATGATTTGGCATGATTACAAATTCACCTAATTCAATATTTTGACGTATTTTGGGTGTTTTCAGCCATTCACTCTGCGCAATTTCGCCATATTTATTCAGACCCATTTCCTCATTATCGATTTTTCCAAAAAGATGCTGAAATTTATACGTGCAAATGGTAATAAAATATGCGCCCGCCTGACTGTAATCATAATCAGGCAATCGAGTCGATTTGCGATTAAATTTCGATGAGTTAGAATTCATGATTATTTTTGTACAGGGCAACTGCAAAGTCGCCCTGATTTATTCATCAAATAGTTGATTCTGATATGAAATATTTTTTTCAAACACTTGTTAATTGATGAAAAACAATATTGTCTGGTTGCTCATTCCATATTCTTCCATCCAACTCACGACCAGCCTTCTTTTTGTTTGTCCCCCCCAATGTTTGAAGAAAAACGGGACATTCGCATATTGGCATTGATCCCGAATATCTCTACTCTTTTATATCAATATTTTCCAGTAGTCGAAATGAATCCAGAAAATAATCATATAATTCATTGTTCTATCAAACGCCAAATTAATTCATTTCCATATAATCTCCATGATTCTGTCTCTTTTTTGTAACTCTCAAATGTTCTAATCAACCGATTGTTTTGATTTAGTTCATATAGTGGAACATCCCAAAATTTATAAAAGGATGGATTTTCCCATGCCAGAGCAACTTGTTCCGTTGAAAATAGGATTGACAGCAAGAAATTTCCTGCCTCATACCCGGATTCCACGTCTAATATATTTTGCCAACAAATTCACCCCAGAAGGGTGATGGTTGTGGCTGAACACACTT
>JAEKNU010000151.1 GCA_016838895.1 Chloroflexota bacterium | reverse complement strand
TGCCGGATGGATTGGGTCAGGGATTTTCCCTGTATGTGAATGCCGTTGTGCAAGCCCCACCTCCCGTTCCGGATTCCGAAGTGACGCTGGCATTGGGCGATACGGTAGATGAAGCCATGAACACTGTGCAGTTAGCCGGTACCGACTGGAATGATGCCGTGAAGACGTATAATACGCGCAGATCACAGATCACGGGTGAAGTTGTGGCTCGTGTTTCCGAGTACTTTGGTTTTGAACTACCGGAATCCTTCCCGTATTATCAGGGTGGCAATGCCGGTCAGCCGGTGAGTAATCCGCTGGCGACGCCATAATTTTATTAGATTGCTCAAAGAAATAATCAGATTGTAAATTTTGCCGCTATGGGTTTTTAAAACCCATAGCGGCTTTTGAGTTAACAGTTTCACCAATCCCCGGCGTAATAAACTTCATATGGTTTCGCCAGATGGGCAGTGTATTGATAATGCAATTCATTGATCTGGCGGATATGCAGGAAATCGTGGGCGATCCAGGCGTGGAAGAGATTGCCTGCGGATATTTCTCCCCAATTGGTTGTGATGACCTGATCAAAAGCAGGATCAGTGAGGCCGTTTAGCCATTGAATGGATCTCTGGCGTTCGTTGAGAAAAAACTGTACCGTTTCAGAGAAATCTGTTTGCGCATAGGCATGTTCTGCTACCCAGCTTTCAGGGTCAATGGGGGTCCAGGGCTGGCTTTGCAGGGCTTGCTGGAGATGGGCACGGAAATCCAGGATTTCTTCATCATAGAGGTGGTTGATCACTTCCAGAAGAGACCATTGTTTAGGGTCTGCTTTCCAGCCGGCTTGTTCGGGGGAGATATTTTGCAGAAAAGCCTGGATGGTATTTGCATTGGCTTGTAAACGATCTATGTAAGGTGTAAGATTCATCGGGTCCCTCGTTTAACTATCATTTTATTAATTGTAACGCTATTTATAATCTGCTTATATGTTTGAATACCGAAATCTGGAAAGATGCGGTACAATTTTTATATAGATAAGATATGTCCTAATTGCAGTGTCAATTACATGGTTGAGATAAATTTCTTATGGATGAAAAGATACGCATACTGATCGTTGATAATTACCCTGTGGTGCTGGCGGGTCTGGTTACTATGTTGAAGAATCATGAGCATATTGAAGTGGTTGGTGTGGCCAACAACGGCAAAAAAGCGGTTGATTTGGCAGTATCCATGCGCCCGGATGTGGTGTTGATGAATGTGATCATGCCGGAGATGGACGGTATTGAAGCCACGCGGCAGATCAAGAAGAAAGCCAAAGAAATCAATGTGCTCATGTTTACCGGGACTGGGAATATTGACCAGGTGACCCCCGCGCTGAATGCGGGAGCTATTGGTTACACGATGAAGGATGCCAGCGAAACGGAGTTGATTCAGGCGATTCAGCAGGTGGCAAAAGGGGAAGCCTGGCTGCACCCGGCGGTGATGAACTGCGTTTTGAAGCAGATCCAGACGCCTGAAGAGGAACCCGGCCTGATTGAAAAACTGACCGAGCGTGAACTGGATGTTCTGCAATATATGGCCAAGGGATATTCAAATCAGGAAATTGCCAAGTTGATGGTGATCAGTGCAGCGACGGTACATTCGCATGTCAGCCATGTATTGGCTAAATTGAATGTGTCCAGCCGGACGCAGGCGGTGATTTATGCCATGCGTGAAGGGGTGGTTAAGGATATTAATGAGGGGACATGAGAATCATTCTGTTTCTATTGCGACTTTGATTTATTATAGTGGTAGAATTTTTGAGTATTACAAACCAAACTGAAAACAGGTTTGGTGTTATTTATAAGTATTCAAAATTAAGAAGATAAAGGGAATTTATTATATGATTATGTTTTTTTTGCATTTGGTAGTCCTTTTGATAGCTATCATTGTTTTGATATGCTCATTGATGGGTTTTGGAATGAGTATCAGCAAGATATTTAGACTACAATTTGTAAATGATGAAAGACCATTCATATGGTTTTGGATAGGATTTTCTATCGTCATATTGTGTCTTCAAATCATTCAATTTTTCGTTCCGCTTACAATCTACACCAGTTTATTTCTTTTTGGTGTGGGTATACTCTTGTTTCTATATTATTCCTTCCCAAAGATATTGAATTTGCAAATATCGAAGGTTCAATACATTTATTTTGGTATATTAAGCCTAATTGTGGTTTATATTTGTTATCTGGCCCTTTTTCCACCTATATTGTGGGATGGAAATTTATATCATTTTGCCACGATCAGATGGCAAAATGAGTATGCCATTGTACCGGGTCTGGGTAATTTGCATGGTCGTTTTGCCTTCAATCAATCCTATTTTCTTTTTGTATCAGCATTGAATTTTTTTCCTGTGTTTAAGTATGGTCATTATTTAGCAAACAGTTTGTTGTTGACTGTGTTAATAGCAGACTGTCTTTTGCAAATCAGAAATGTAATAAAAGCGAGAAAAGAATCAGTAATAAACATACAAAAACTATTACCGGTTTTGTTTATAATCCCAATATTTTATATGATGCAGCGATTTAATTTATCGTCAGCTAGTCCCGACATTGCCTTGACAATTCTACAAATTGTACTATTTCAATATTTTGTGCGTGAGTTATTCAATAATCAAAATACCATTCAGTCCGATAGCAGAACATTCTTTCTTATACTTTTCTCTGTTTTGTTAATTACTATTAAATTAAGTAGTTGGGCATTTTCTGGCTCAGTAATAATGATATTACTTGTACGAAAAGTGTTTTCATTTATCAGGCAAAAAAAGAGCTTAGGGAAATTACTAGGAAAATTATTGATTTTACCTGGCGTTCTTTTACTAATATGGTGTATACGGGGCATTATTTTAAGCGGATGTGTGGCATATCCAATCTCAGTGGGTTGCTTTGATGTATCATGGGCGATTCCCACCGAGGATATTATTTTGATGAGAAACCTTATTTTAGCCTAGGGACGTTGGCCAGATCAGCCATTTCAAAACGTGTTGGGTTCATGGGCTTGGTTGACTCCATGGTTTGATGTTATAGAAATGAATCATATGTTTGATGTAATTTATCCCACTGTTATTTCCATTCTACTTGCCATATCTGGATTGATCATTTTTACTTCAGGAAATAGGAACATTTCATTGAAATCGGCGATTTTCTTTATTCCGGCCCCGGCTTTTTTAGCGGTAATTGCCTGGTTTTTTACAGCACCCGATCCTCGTTTTTCAAATGGTATTTTTTGGATTATGCCAATAGCATTTGCAATTCCATTCATATATATGATCGAGAAAGGATATCAATGTGTTGTAAAAGTACGCTGGTTGATGCTTCTGTTTTTG
>JAEKNU010000030.1 GCA_016838895.1 Chloroflexota bacterium | reverse complement strand
TTGTTGCCAAAATAGTTGGTGTACTACCAATGAATTTTCATTAAGGTTATCTACTGCATCTGTCAGCGCTATCAAGTCACCCTTTTCATGCAATGCTATAAGGATTTCCAACATTTTCGCATCGGAGTAATTCGCCATACCGCATAGTTGTGCAGGTAACAATGGGCCATTTTCTAATAACAGTGAAGTGATCAAATTTTCAGGATCACGTTCCTGTAAGTGTTGTAACTTTTCCAGCACATCTTCAGCAAAACGTTTATGTCTGCCTATCGGGTGTGCATTAAGTACAATACCACCGCCTATCGTTTCTCCAGGCGAATATCGCCGTAAGATGAAACGATCATCCTTCATGGCCACAACGGGTTCCGCCAATTCCAGCTGCATAAACCCTTCATCAGTGGGTTGTAATTTTTGTGCGCCCAGTACTCTGATTCGCGCTTTTACTTCTTTTGCCCCAATATAAAAACGAGCTGTTGTATTGTGAGAAAGCGGTTTAGATAGTCCATCCGCCATCTTGATCCATACATCAAGGCGTTGCGTTGGTTCATAGCAATCGGTATGCGCAACGATATCGCCTCGCTGAATATCTTCTTTGGATATACCACTTATATTTAGCGCTACCCGATTGCCAGGAGCAATGTTATCCAATTTCTTTTGATGTGTTTGTATTTCGCGAATTCGACCTGATTTTTCCTGAGGATAAACTAAAACCGAATCGCCCACTGAAAATGAGCCGTCCTGCAGAGTACCGGTGACAACTGTGCCGATGCCTGGTAGTTGAAAGACGCGGTCAATAGGTAAACGAGGTCGCTTTAGGTCTGGTTTATCAAGCAAAGTATCCACCAATCGTGTAATCTCAATTCGCAATTCTTCAATGCCTTGTCCGGTAACCGCAGAAACTTCGACGATTGGTGCGTCTGCCAAAGCGGAATCAGTAAACAGTTCTCTTATTTCATCCTTTATTAATTGAAGCCATTCCTGATCCTCTACAAGATCCGTTTTGGTTAGCACAATAATCCCATCCGGAATCTGTAAAAGACGGACAATGGCTTCGTGCTCCCTGGTTTGCGGCATAATTCCTTCATTTGCCGCAATGACAAAAAGAACAGCATCAATGCCCCCAATGCCGCTTAACAGGTTGCCAATAAAATCTATATGCCCAGGAACATCTACCAGGCCAACTTCACGGCCATCCAAGAGCGACAACCAACCAAATCCTAAATCAATGGTCATCTCTCTTTGTTTTTCTTCTTTTAAGCGGTCAGGGTGTATACCTGTCAGAGCCTCAATTAATGTAGACTTGCCATGGTCAACGTGCCCGGCTGTTCCAATTACATGCATGGTGAGCTCATCTCATTACCGAATATGCATCTGATCCTGCGTTTCTTTCCATTCCTGCAGAAAATCGATCATATTCAGAAGGCGTTTTTCAGTATCAGAGGAAGTCTGATTCAGGATATCGGATATTTCCTGTGATAGATCTTCCATCTTGATCAAACGCTGATTTATTTTTTCATTCTGCCGATTGTTTTCATTCTGGATTTCACTTTGTGAAAGCATATAATTCGTCCAGCGTTTTTGATCATCCGCCTGGAAGGTTAACCATTCCTGACGGAAACGCTCTTCAATCAATCGCTGCATTTCAGATATCTCATTTACACGACGATCAAAGCGCTTGGTCACATCGTCAAATTGCTCCTGAGCTCGTTTGACAGCACGATTTGTCGCTTCCATAGATTGAATCTGGCTATCCAGATTCGTGGTTTGTCTGGCAATAGTCTCGAAGCGTTGTTCCCACTCTTTCCATATACGTTCCCGTTCAACCAATAGCCGATTTTGAGTCTCAATGAATTTTGTCTGTGCCTGTCTGCGATCAAGCTCTGCATCTTGAATCTCTTTTACTTTTTGTTCAGTTTTTCGCACAGAATCACTATTCATATCGCTTTTTGCGCGAGTTTCTTCCAACCGTTTCTTATAGGCGGACATTTCGCCTTGCATTTCAGTAATACGTTTCATATCCTGCCGACGACTTTCTTCAATCACGCGAATTGAGCGTTGACTTTCTTCTTTGTGATGCAATACTTCGTCGAATTTGTTTGATAAATCATCAATTATTTTTGAAATTCTAAATTCTTCTTCTTTTCGAATATCAAGAATACGTTTAATTTCCTGAATTTGATCAATGTCTACGCGCATCTTTTGGGCTACGCTATCCATCGCATCCAAATTACCCTGGAATTTTTTCTCAAAGTCTTTTTCACGACTTTTTGCGTTTTTATTGTAATTATCAATCTGCTTAGTTATATCCTGACGCAACGACGCCATGGCAGTTTCGATCTGATCAAACTTTGACAATAAGGTGTCAATTCGGGTAATTTCACCTTCCATATGATTTATGGATTGTAGATATTTTCGATCCACACTTTCCAGGTTGACAATCCGTTCTTCTAGCTGCTTGATCGTCTTTTTGTCCTTTCGGCGTTCATCTTCTAAAAAATCAATACGTTTCAGAATCTCTTCAAGATCCATAAATTGTTCCTCTATTCTGTTAGCTTAAATGGGAAATCCATGCAATGTTCCGATTATACCAGATGGATTTCTTATGCAATTAATTTATCATAGATTTGAATTAATAATAACGTTGCTGATTCAAAGACCTGTGGAAAAAATCCAAGCACAAAAGTACCCAGCAAGCCGACAGCCAATACGAATGTTTCTACTCTCAAGATATCACGGGGTTTTATTTTCTGGAAAGCATCGATTTCGGAGGTTGCAAACCCATACAATGAACGGAATACACCAACCCCATACCCAAATAATCCAAGTACGATAAGATTTATCTGTACAGGTTGTGCTTGAAGATGATCAATTATCTGGACACGATATGGCGCACTTGCAAACATAGGTAATCCAATCGATATTAACATGGTTAAGAATAGAACCAGGAAGTAAATACCCCTTCTCCCATGCTGCTCCACTGACATGGATTCAAGCGAGTAAAGTTTCGTTGTTGCATACGTCCATAGCGCATAAATGACCACACGAGGAATTATTGAAGCAAAATAAATTTGATACCCTAATTGTGTGTCTAATGATATTGCTAATAAGGAAAATCCATTTTCCAATAAAACCAGATAACCAAACAGTTTTCGGGTATCTTTCTGATAAACAGACAAAATACCACTGCTAATAATCAGCAAGATTCCTGCGCCACGAATAACATCTAGCAACATGGCGCTCTCACGAAGCCAACTATAGGTATTTAAAAATTTCATCCCCAGATGAATGGTAGTGATGGGGTAGAACAATAAGAAATACCCGGCAACATAGGGTTCAGCTTCGGCAGTCAACAATGGAATCCAAGAGTAGAAAGGGAAAACAGCCAGCCATAGGGCAAAGCCTAATCCAAGTGCAATAAACGTTTGTTGAATCATCTGTACATTAGCACGGTTTGCTTCCACGCCCAAAATGGTCCAACCGGCATACAACACAAACGGCATTGCTAATGTTTGGAATTGTAGAAAGCGAATCAATCCTTTTCCGACTGGAACACCCTCGCGAATGAATAATGGAATGGTGACCAGCACTATCATTTCAATAATTAATGCCGCGTATAGAAATGGTTCTACCGAAATAGCAGCAATCATTAATCCGATGATGATTAAAGAAACTGCCGGGAAATGCGGACTAATCCGTTGAAATAACATGCCAAAAAACCAAAATATGGATAAACCGTACAGCAGTGTCAATAATGGTAAATCAACAGGCAGGATAATCAGACTTCGACCGAGGACATTCATCTCTGAAGCAATCTGAAAAGTAAATGTACCCACTTGAATAACACTATCGATTGATAAAACAAGCGATAACACAAACAACAAGCTGCTGATAGATATACTTGTAATCTTGGCAATTAGCTGATACTCCCGCAAAAACCAGATCAGAATACCTGCCAGTAATGGAATAAACACCCAAATAATCGGTGCGTTCATGCGGACTCCAGGTGACTATTATGCTGAATCATGTACCACCCCATGAATCCAAAAAGTATATTTACAATCGCTAATAAACCAGTTACCAATACAGACTCTTCCAATCCAGCATAAATAATCTCAAATCCGCTTAAAACGGTTAATAATCCAAGAAATATTCTGAGCAGATTTGTTGTACTCCCCAACTGCAATAAACCCATCCCAAGAAGAATCCCGGCGGCTATCATTAATGGTCGCGTAATTGGTAAAACAGCTAGCGCAGATCCAGATATTGTAAAAACGATTAGCCAAACGACAACAGCACTTAATGATGAAAAAAACATTTTCGCCGTATTGGATTCATCTATGGCTAAATTGCGATTCTGCAAATAGGCAGAGCCAATTAATGAACACACAATCCAGCCCACAATCAGTTTAACGACTGCTAATCCAACTGGCCATATGGAGCTCACCAGAAAGAAAACAAACAAATATTGCAGCACCATAGCAGCCAATGAGAAACGATAGTTCTCTAATACTAACAAAGCCAATGAAGTTATCACAATGCCAACTACGGCAACCAAGTTCAATATTTCCATAGGTTTATCCCTGTAAGGACCTCACAACCGATAGGAACAAAATCAACAATACGATTGCCCACAACAAACCACCATCTCCCTCAAGAATATCGTTAAAGAACGAGATAATGCGTTGTGTTATTCGCCAAAACAAATCCAACAACCAGACGATCCACCTGCTATTAAATATCACTGACACACGTTTCCAGATTGCATCAAATAATGGCGACACCCATTGAAAAGATTTATTTGGTTTAATAATTTCCCGTTTACGAAGGATGCTGTACAGGACAAGCAAAATACTGATCACAACGATAATCAGGCTAAAAAGAATATTACCGGCCTGGACGGGAATATCTTTCATAAACACAAGATATACAATACCAGCCAAAATCGGTAAATATCCGGCTGGATAGACTACCAGCATCCAGCGCTCATACGTACTGCGCATTGGCTTTTGCTGATCAAATCTGGAAAGGAAGCCAACTAAAAAACCTGCAAATGGAATGAACAGTGAATTAAATTGGACCGATTGCAAATTCCATACAGCAGCAGTTGGTAAATATGGCAAACTTAACAGTAGCGCATATAAAGGCAAGGTAAACCAAATATCATATTTATGTTTAATTGGGCGTAAATAGAGCATTGCCATACTTAGCAAAAATATAAACAGGAGAATGAGGTTTCCCGCTGCTGTAGCATAGTGGCTGTAAAGTAAAATAAAGAAGATCATAAAGTACAGGTAATGTTTCATAGATACGACCCGAGATCGTACAATTAGCCACTGTATTAAATGATATATCATAAGTATGCTGCCAATCAGGACTAAATTCTTAATCCATATCGGAAATGGCGTGCCAATTGGGAAACGCATGAAAAATACAAAATGTATAGCAAGGAAAATGGGCACTTCCTCAAAATCACCCAACGAACGTTCGATTAAATTGGCACCTGGGTGAATCCGCAGCATTCCTGCAAACAAACGTAAAAGCATTGCGAAAACTAATACTTCTCTACTAATGACCGTCGCTGCAGTCAGGTTAATCGACAGCAACCAGCCAACCATAAATATTAGTGATCCTGCAAATCGAACCAGTATAGAAGCATAAGATTTCTTTACTTGTTCTACATTTCTGATTTGTGCAAATAGATTTAATAATTCGACCATATCCATAATGATCAGAATTACAAGCCAGGTAAAAAGATTCTCTGCACAATACAGAATCAACGCAAATGCCAGGGTAACAAAAAAGTTCTTAATGCGTACGAATAAATGTGTTTCTTCCAGTTTTACCATCCAGGCATTGATCACAAACATCAAATACGCCAGACTAAAAACACCTGCTCCACGGGCAAAGGAATTCATCTGAAATGAAAGCTGATCCGGAAGTCCAAAAGCACCTCCAGAAAAATCAAACATCCATTGTGTATCTCGGAATGCACTAATCCCCCCCCAACCGATCAGACTGATGACGCCAATGATCACGGCAACCAACCAGATCATGCCGCTTTTCCGATTTAATTTATGTAAACCGTAAATAGTCCAACCGGATAAGATAAGAAAGACTGGTACGATTAATAGCAGCATTTACATCTGTTTTGAGAATGTTTTTCTATACTGAAATTCACCATATCCTCGTTCTCCCAGCCAATTTCCATCATCTACAATTTTCCTTCCTCGCAAAAACACAGTTTCAGGGAAGCCAGTTAACAACCAATCCTGATACAAATTATAGTCCGTACGATGCTGTGCGACTTCAACTCCATATTTTACCTGCTTATCAGGATCCCATATCACAATATCAGCATCTGCACCTGGTAATATACAACCTTTCTTAGGATAGAGACCAAATAATTTAGCTGGATTTGTGCAATTGATTGCCACGAATTGATTAAAAGAGAGTATGCCAGTGTTAACCGCTTTTGTCCACAGCACCGGCATTCGATCCCCGACACCAGGTAAACCATTAGGGATCTTTGTAAAATCATCAATTCCTAGTTCTTTTCCTGGAATAGCAATTGGAACACCTTCATAATTAATGGATTGCCTGCCATCAAAATAGAATGCACAATGATCTGTGCCCATTACATCGATGGTTCCATCTGATATGCCATCCCATAAACGGTCAGCATCATTTTTCGTACGCATTGGAGGTGAACAAACCCATTTTGCGCCATCAGGTTTTCGCAAATCATCTGTTGAGAAGAATAAATATTGCGGACAGGTTTCACCGTAAACCGCTAATCCGTGATCTTTAGCGTAGGCCAACTGATCCACTTCTCCGCCAGCATTCATGTGCACCAGGTACAAGGGAGCTTCTGCCATTGCGGAGAGCGCCACTGCACGCAAAGAAGCCTCCACAGCCCCCCAGGACGGCCTGGTTTCTGCATGGTAAATTGGCGCAGTATGCCCTTCAGCAAGGGCTTCGTTTACCAATAAATCAATCACATCGCCATTTTCAACATGTGCCATCGTCAGCATCTGGTGTTTGGCAGCCACTCGCATGACTTCAAATATCTGATCATCCATCAGACGCATATTATTGTTGTAGGCAGTAAACACTTTCACACTGCTTATACCTTCATCAAGTAAGCCAGGTATTTGTTTTAAAACATCAGCACCAAATTTGGTAATGTTCATATGGAAACCATAATCAATGGCTGCTTTTTCTGCCTTGGTATGCCACTGATCAATCATTTTCTTTAAGGAAAGATCGTCCATAGGCACAAAATCAATGACCGTTGTTGTTCCGCCAAAAGCTGCCGCTTTATGTCCTGTGTAATGATTGTCTGAGGATACAGTGCCAAACATGGGTAAATCAAAATGAGTATGTACATCCACACCACCAGGTAAGACATATTTTCCTTTAGCATCAACGACCTGCATATCACCTGTTGGTACTATATTTTCACCTAATAATGCAATTTTTTCACCATCAAGTAGAATATCAACTTGAACTGTATCGGATGCTGTTACAACAGTACCGTATTTAATTAATTGCTTCATGTTCGCCTCCATTTATGAAGAGATCAACAAACTTATTGTACCGTGCTACTACCGGTAAATAAACGAAGAAATGCCGGATCCAAATTGAAATCATCTGGTATTTCCACATGATATTGATTTTGCGATTTTGCTCGCTCGCGTAGTGTTCGCCAAAGGATATTCCTTTCCTCATCTCGTACAACCAGGTCCTTCAATTCTCCGGCCCGTTGAATTTTCTCACCTGTTGTGTATAAAAAAGTGAATCTACGCCAATTCCCTGCATCAATTGCCATAGGCAACTGCATTAACTGACCTAATTGAATTTTATAATATTCATCCTTCGCTCGTGGATGATCTTGTTCATTTTTGAATAAATCTTTCCGTTGAACCAATTCCGAACCTCGCATTCTTGCGAAAGTCTCTACCTTCCATTTTGATGCTGCGCCAAAAGAAGCTGGTTGGTAAAAACACAGATAATCCACCTGAATAATCTTTGGCGCTGAACGAATTGGAATACGATACCAGCCCAATACCCGTGCAATTTCCAAATCCTTTTTATTTGGAATAATCGCCACCAATATGATAGACGTTCGTTCAGGATAGGTTTGCATTTCCATCTTTTACCCTTCTCCCTTATGACCAAGACTACCCTAATTATTCCACAAAAAGCTGGAAAGAAAAACCGCCTCAGATGAATCATCATCGAGGCGGTCGGTGTTGCAATATCTAATTTCTACAATAAACCAACACGCGCATTAAACTCATCGATTAATGCATCTATTTCATCTGCCTGGCTCTGGAATCCGGTCCAATAATCGTCATCATACCATTGATCCTGAATTTCTTCGTAGGTTTTCCCTTGCTGTTCAACCCAGGTGTAGTATTTCAAATTATGCACCCGACGACGATCCGCATAGGTTAATTCCTGTAAATAATCCGTGGTAGTACCCTTTAAGTAACGGGCTTCATCTGCGGCAGCATTCAAAGCAGTGTATTCGCCAAATTCTTCACGCATTTCATGTTTTCGGCTTTCATAGAGTTCCATGGAATCAGTAAGAACCGTTAGTAAAACGTCATTCTCACCTAATTCATAGTATTTCGCCATTTTAATGGCGGAAAGCATATTGGCAATACCAGAGAATCCAAACAATTCAAGGTTGCCAATCATTTCTTGCGGCACACCTTGCTTTGCCAAATATTCATGTCCAGCTTGTTCATTGAACAACCGGGCGATATTGACAACTGCATTATCATCGATGGCCATTACCATATCCGTATTCTTAACATTATGAATCCAGGGAACGTGTTTGTCACCAATACCTTCAATACGATGAGCGCCAAAGCCATTTTCCAACAGGGTCGGGCATTGTAGGGCTTCACTGGCGGCAATTTTGCTGGTGGGGAATAATTGCTTCAAATAATCACCGCAGCCAATCGTACCAGCAGAACCGGTCGTAAATGCTGCCCCGAAATAATTATCCCGCGGACCCATCACTTTTTCCAATGCTTCTGCTAAAGCATGTCCAGTCACTTCATAATGCCACAGATAATTTCCAAATTCCTCAAACTGATTGAAAATCATCAAATCCTCACCTGTGCCACGTAACTCCCAGCATTTGTCAAAGATTTCCTTTACATTGGATTCAGTGCCAGGGGTTGCAATAACTTCACCAGCCACTTTTGCCAGCCAAGTAAATCGTTCCTTGCTCATACCTTCAGGTAAAATTGCAACTGATTCGCATGCCAGTAAATTGGAATCAAAAGCACCGCCACGGCAATAATTTCCAGTGGACGGCCAAACCGCTTTTTGTGTTTCAGGATCAAATTGTCCTGTTACCAAACGAGGGACCAAACAGCCATAAGCTGCCCCTACTTTGTGTGCACCTGTTGGGAACCATTTACCAACCAAAACAACAATTTTTGCATCAACACCTGTAAGGCTCTTGGGTAAAACCATATAGTTGACGTCGCCATACTTGCCGCCTTTTGCCACGGGTTCATTTTTCCAGGTAATGCGGAATAAGTTTCTGGCAGTAATATCCCATAATCCAATTGAAGCTAATTCGTTTTTAATTTTATCTGGAATTAAATCAGGATTCTTTTGCTGGGCAAATGTAGGAATAATAATATTTCGTTCTTTTGCTCGCTTTACTGCGCTTTTTAAACGATCCTCGTATACAGTTAAATCTATTTTTGCCATGGTTTACGATCCTTTCCTTTTTTGAAGATCTTCTTCATTAATAATATATAATGGGCGGCCTTTGGCTTCATCATAAATTCTGCCTATGTATTCGCCCAAAACGCCCAATGAAATCAGCTGTACTCCCCCTAAAAAGAGCACGGCAATCAATGTTGATGCCTGCCCTAAAAATACCTGTTCGGATACGGCTCTAAGAATAATTACAACCGGAATTGCTAAAATACTTACCCCAGCACAAATAAAACCAACCCATGTAGCCATTTGCAACGGGAAATATGAGAAACTGGTAATCGCTGTCAATGCCAGGCGTATCATTTTCTTCAGTGGATATTTAGTTTCACCAGCATATCGGGCAGCCCGCTTATAAGGCACTCCAATCTGGCGAAATCCAACCCAGGAGGCCATGCCGCGTAAAAATCGATGCCTCTCACGCATGGTTCCCATGACATCGACAATCCTGCGATCCAGTAAACGGAAATCGCCCGTGTCCAATGGAATATCAACATCCGTTATTTTGAAAATAATCCGGTAAAACAAGGAGGCTGTTGTTTTCTTAAACCAGGATTCACCTACGCGTTCTGTGCGAACAGCATATACGACCTGATAATCCTCTTTCCATTTTTCAATTAAATCCAGAATCACTTCCGGTGGATCCTGTAAATCAGCATCAATGATAATCACTGCCTCCCCTTTTGCATAATCCAAACCAGCGGTGACCGCAATTTGATGCCCAAAGTTTCTGGCGAGAATGACGGGTGAAACAAAATCAAATTCTTTGGCTATTTCCCGTATGCGCTCAGAGGAACCGTCAGTGGAACCATCATCCACTAGCACGATCTCCCACTTTTCACCTGTCGAATCCATCACCTCACGAATACGGCGAATTAATTCATCCAGGTTGTCAATTTCATTAAAAATTGGTGCAACGATACTGTATCTTGGGTTCATATATCGTCCTGTGAAAATTATTTTTTCAAATGTTTCTTTAATGCTGTAAAGCTGGGTTCAATAATGGGTGCCGCCTGAACCGCTTGCATTGCAGCTTTTACATCTTTTAATCCATTCCCTGTATTCAATACAAGGATTGGTTGATCAGGTTGTACTAATTTTTCCTCTAAAGCTTTTAACATGCCTGCGTAGGCAGTAGCGCCAGCCGGTTCAGCAAAAATACCAACTTTCCCTAATGCCGCTATCGCTTTGATAATTTCCTGATCCTCAACAACAACATAACTGCCGCGTGTTTCGTTTGCTGCCCTTACCGCACGAACGCCATCCCGTGGTAGGTCAACGGATATACTGTCAGCAATTGTATTAGCTGAAACCGGAGTAATTACTTCTGTGTTTGCAAAGAAAGCATTAGCCACTGCCGCAGAGCCTGAGGCCTGTACACCATAAAGGCGTGGCATATGTTCCAACCATCCCAGTTCAACCAGATCCTTAAATCCTTTATGCAATCCGGAAATAATGTTTCCATCCCCTACTGAAACAAATATCGAAAGGGGCTGACACTTGGGGGTAATATCCATAATCACCTGTTCCCAAATCTCAAAAGCTGCTGTTTTCTTTCCCTCAACAGTAAAAGGATTATAACCAGTATTGCGACAATACCAGCCAAATTCATCCGCTGCCTGAACCGTCAGATCAAAGGCTTCATCATAGCTGCCATCAACCAGAATCACCTGGGCACCAAAGACCAATAATTGGGCAACTTTTGCCTGTGGTGCTGTTTTCGGTGCAAAGATCACTGATTTTTGGCCCACCGCAGCAGACATACCTGCCAGTGCTGCGCCGGCATTCCCAGTAGAAGCGGTAACCACAACTTCGGCACCAATCTCACGGGCACGGGCTACAACAACGGCACTGGCTCGATCTTTGAAAGATGCAGTTGGATTTCGTCCTTCGTCCTTTACCCAAAAATATTTCAATCCTAACATTTCAGCAATACCGCCCGGTTGATAAACCGGCGTGCCACCAGCCATACGCAACGGGGTACCCTCACCACCTGGATCGTTCACCGGCAGTAATGGCAAATAACGCCATAATGAGCTGTCGCGTTGAGCAAGAATATCCTGAATGGTAAATTCTTCTTTGATCGCGTCATAGTCCAGTATTACATTTAAATTTCCGCCATCTTGCGGACAAGTATACTTGACTGATGTGGTTCCATAATGATTGCCACAAATTGAACATTGATAAGAAAAGTTTTTTTCACTCACAAAGAAGCTCCTCAAGCATTGTCATAATCCTCGTTGACCACGAATATAAGGTAAACCTAATGCTGCAGGTGAACCAATGCGCTTTCGCATTGCCTCACGTGATCCTACCACCAGGACAAAAATCGTAAAAGCGTAGGGCAGCATTTGCAGGAAAAAACCGTAGTATGGGTTGTAATAAAACGGGTTTGCGAGACCAAAAATCAACAATGGTCCTTGTATATCCAGGATCAATCGGCGTAGTGCACCAAATATGTAAGCACCGAATGCCGCTCGCACAGGATTCCATTGCGCAAAAATAACCAAACCGACTGCAATCCAACCCTGCCCACCAGTGGTTAACTCACTAAACCAGCCAGGTGATGTCGCCAGACTAATGGTTGCTCCAGCCAGACCACATAACATACCACCCACAAAAACATAAAAATAACGTACCCGATATACATTGATACCCAGGGCATCTGCCGCAGCAGGATATTCACCAACTGCGCGTAAATGTAAACCAGGGCGTGTGCGATTAATATAATACCAACACAATGGGAAAAGAAGATATCCGATGTACACCATCACATGATGATTATTGAAGAAAATATCGCCCAAAATCGGGATTGACTTCAAAATTGGAATGCTGAAGGTAGGTAACAAGGCTACGGTACCAGCAGAACTCAAACCTTCACCTAAAACCAGACTTAAACCAACACCCAAAAATGTCAGGGATAATCCACTGACAACCTGATCAGCCTGTAAATGAATTGAAATAAACCCATGAATCTGACTGATTAATCCGGCAGCCAGCATGGCTACAAGAACACCCAACCAGGGACTTCCTGTTTTGGAAGCAATACTGAAAGCACTCATTGCACCTATCAGCATCATTCCTTCCACACCCAGATTTAAGATGCCTGCTCGTTCAGTGAAGATCTCGCCCAGCGTAGCAAAAAGTAATACAGTGCCTGTTGTTACACCAGCTTGCAAGATAATAATAATGAAATCCATGGCTTACTCCTCCCCTCGGCGAACCATATATACGCGGTACCGGAGGAAAAAATCACTTGTAATAAGACAAACCAGAATAATGCCCTGAATCATCTTCGGAATTCCTGATGGTTGAATTTCACGACCTGCCAGTAATAATGCGCCAAATAATATGGAAACTGGAACAATTAATAGTGGATTTAGCTTTGCCAACCAGGCCACAATAATGCCGGTAAATCCATATCCGGGAGAAATTGAGCCTTGTAAACGGTGTACGACACCACTGATTTCAGACATCCCCGCCAAACCCGCAATCGCTCCGGAAAGCATCATTACCAGAATGGTATTTCTGGCAATCTTGATACCAGCATACTGTGCTGCCTTCGGATTATCACCAATCAAGCGAATCTCGTACCCCCACTGACTACGGAATAGAATGAACCAGGCAATCACTGCCACAATCACTGCCAACACCAACCCAAAGTGGGTGGTCAATCCTCGGAAGAAGGGGGCTTGTTCTGCAAAATCGGACAAGCGTGGCAGCCAGGCATTGCGTGGGAACATCGGGCTCATCTGAAAACCACCCTCGGACCATACTGAAAAAATAAAATAATTATTCCAGGCAATTGCAATATAGTTCAACATTAAGGTGGAAATAATTTCATTGACATTAAATTTTGCTTTTAAATAACCTGGGATAAATCCCCATAATGAGCCAAATAATATACCGGAAAAAGCCATAACAATTACAAACAGCCATTTAGGAGCTGTTTCTGGTAAAACCGGCAGAAGCACAATCAAGCTGGCACCAAATGCGCCCATATAAAATTGGCCTTCGGCACCAATATTCCATAATTTCATCTGGAATGCCAAGGCACAGGCCACACCAACTAATATTAATGGAATCGCCTTAACCAATGTATCGGAAAATACGCCAACGCTGCCAAAGGATGCTCCGGCAATGTGTGCATATGCCTGAATCGGATTACCTCCCACAATACGCAACACGATGGCACCCAACAATAAAGCTACCACCACAGCCCCAATAGATAACAACAGGGAATCCCGTTTAGAAACTTGCTGGAGTCGTGGTTCCAATTTTATTTGATATGGAATCAATGGGCGGCGTTTTTTAGTTACCACATCTGTTTCGTCAGCCATGTTGCACTTCTCCTTGGACGCCAATATCCTCCGCTCGGGTGCCGGTCATCATTAATCCGATTTCATCAAGGTTGAATTCTGTCTGTTCCCCCATCAGCTCACCTTCATATATGACATAAATGCGATCACTCAATGAGAACAATTCTTCCAATTCCTCTGAAATTAGTAAAATCGCTGCGCCCGCTTCCCGCTGTTCCAGCAATAACCGATGAACGCCTTCAATCGCACCAACATCCAAACCACGTGTCGGTTGCACGGCAATCATCAATTGCGGCTCACTGGAAATTTCACGAGCTAGAATCACCCGCTGCAAATTGCCACCCGAAAGCAGACGTACTGATGTTTCCAATGTTGGTACTGAAATATCGTATACATCTTTCAGGTTCCCTGCATATTTGTTGGCCGCACTCATATTGATCATCATGCCCTTTCCAATCGGAGGTTGACGATAGTTTTTCATAATAATATTGTCTGTAATACTCAAGTTGGGCGCTGATCCTACATGTGTGCGATCAGCCGGCACATGCGAAATACCTTGTTTGATGCCCTTCAAAACAGACTGATTGGTCATATCCTGCTGATTTACCACTATTTTGCCTTGAATTACTTTTCTCAAGCCAGTAATCACTTCAGCCAATTCTGCCTGTCCATTCCCCGCTACACCTGCAACACCAACAATTTCACCCTGGCGCACATTTAAATTAATTCCATTTAATGCTCTAAATCCTTTATCATTATCAGCAATAATTTTCTGCACATCCAATACAACATCACCAGGAATTCTTTCGTGCTTTTCAATTTTGAATAAAACTTCACGTCCAACCATTAATTTGGCTAATTCCTGTCTTGACGAATTTTTAACCTCTATACCAGTCGAAGTCACTTTCCCTTTTCTTAAAACAGTAACCCGATCTGAGATTTCCATCACTTCTTGTAATTTATGGCTGATAAAAATGATCGACTTTCCATCTTTGGTCATTTTTCGTAAAGTAATAAATAGTTCCTTAATTTCGGTTGGGGCAAGCACCGCTGTGGGTTCGTCCATAATCAATACTTCAACCCCGCGATATAACATCTTAAGAATTTCAACCCGTTGCTGTTCACCAACGGATAATTGCCATATTTTTGCGGTTGGGTCTACATGTAACCCAAATTGATCGCTCATTTTAGCAATCGCTTTATCATATTTTGTTAAGTTCATTCTAAAGCGTGGGAAATCCAGACCCAATAAAATATTTTCCGTTACACTCTGGGATGGAACAAGCATAAAATGCTGATGAACCATACCAATACCGGCATTAATTGCGTCTTTCGGCGAATGGAAATCGACTGGTTTTCCATGAAACCAGATATTGCCCTCTTCCTGGCGATACATGCCTGCCAGGATATTCATTAATGTACTTTTGCCAGCGCCGTTCTCGCCAAGCAAAGCGTGAATCTCGCCTTTCCTTAATGTAAAATCGACCTGGTCATTGGCGAGTACACCAGGAAATCGTTTTACAATCCCCTTCATTTCAATCACGTTTTCAGTGGAAAGTTCTCGCTCCATAAATCCTCGATAAAATGATTTGATCGCTTGAATATATATAGAGAAATGGGGTCAGGCACAATACCTGACCCCAAAAAAATCACAAATTTTTAGAGATCAGGCAATTCGGCGGTTACACCATCTGCCCACCAGTACATACAATATTCACATTCCAAGCCAGGAGCTCCTGGAGGGAATTGATCAATATCTGCATACTGGAATTGTTTTCCTTCTTCAATGATCAGGTTGCCCTGATTATCGTAGATGGGGCCAGAGAATAAATCAAAGCGGGTGAAATTGCCAGCCATAATATCATCAAGCTTGGCATTAACCATATCCAAAGCTTCTTGTGGTAATTCTGCGGCACCTTCGGTCATTGTTTGACCATCCATGAAACCATACAGACCCATACCGGCTTCATTGCCTTCAAAATACTGGAAGCCAGCTACATAAGTACCAGCCTGGATATCCTCAACAATCTGCCCATAGATAGGACCCCAGAGCCAGTAAGGAGCAGTCAGACAGCGTTCTGCTGTACAGGAGCCTTCCCAGTCATAGGTGATACCCCAAACATCGCCACGTTGGGTAGCAACATCTGCGGGAGCAGGTGTATCGGCACCGGTAATCACAACCTGAGCACCAGCGTCAAACAAAGATGCGGCAGCTTCTTTTTCGATTACAGGATCATGCCAGGTATTAATCCAACGAACATCCATTGTACATTCCGGGCAGGTCTGTTTCATACCCAAAGCAAGTGCATTACCTAAACGCAGCTCTTCAGGAATGGGGAAGGTAGCCATATAACCAATTTTGGGGTTGCCATCAAGTTTGGCACGTGCACCAGCCAACATACCGGACAGATATTTCATCTCTTCCATTGCACCCATCAAGTTACCAAAATTGGACATATTGGATTTGTAGCCAGTCAGGTGAACATAATAAATATCAGGGTATTCTTCTGCCAAAACTTCCATGGCATCCATATAGCCAAAGGAGGTGCCCAGGATCAGGTCAAAACCCTTCCGGGATAGTGCGCGGAAAATCTGCTCGGCGTCAGCACCTTCTGGTACGTTTTCAATGTAGGCAACATGTACATTCGAGACATTTTCCTCAACATACAATAACCCTTCATAATGAGCCTGTGACCAACCACCATCATCATGTGGTCCGATCAAAACCATAGCTACATTTGTTTTCCCTTTTTCAATATCGGGAATTTCCATGCCACCAACTTCAGTTGGACCACAGGCACTTAATACAAGAGCTACTAATAACAGAACAGTGGTCAAACGCCAAAGTGTTTTAAGATTCATTGTACTCCTCCAGTTTCAATATAAGTTGAATTGTTTAATAAACCTCATAAAACGACGAGAAAAATGAAATATTTGTTTCACCTCCTAAGAATTTTACCTTCGAATCCGTGTTCTTTTCTCAATCTAAATGCTCGATTTATGAATGGTATTTAGTTATTTACTATAGTACTGTATCTTCAACTATTTTATCAGCATTACTGCGAAGCTTTAATGATCTATATGGGTCATATATAATCAAAAGATGCAGCCGGTTGGTTCCGGCTGCGCTTATTTTGACTATTCTAAAACAATACGGGTACCTGTCTCACCCTTAAGTGCTTTTCCGATATTTTCCGGATTCGTTATTAATGCTTCGGTGCCACCATTTTCCAGGAACCAGATAATGGCTTGAATCTTTGGCGCCATGGAGCCTTTTGCAAAATGAGTGCCCTCAGCTATATATTGCTTGGCTTCAGCCAGGGTCATTTTATCAAGCCACGTTTGCTCAGGTTTTCCAAAGTTCAACGCCACCTTTTCAACGGCAGTCGAGATTAATAACATATCGGCACGCAAGTTTTGAGCTAACAAGCTACTGGCATAGTCTTTGTCAATAACTGCAGCAGTGCCTCTCAATTTGCCATTCCCGCGATCCACAACAGGAATACCACCTCCACCAACAGAGATGACAATAACACCCGCATCAACCAGTGTCTTTACTGCTTCAAATTCAACAACCCGTTTCGGTAAAGGTGAAGCAACAACACGACGCCAGCCCCGTCCAGCATCTTCTACAATATTCCAATCCTGTTCCTGCTCGCGTTTTTTTGCTTCAGCTTCATCCATAAAACCGCCAATGGGTTTTGTTGGATTCTTAAAGGCAGGGTCTTCCTTATCTACTTCTACCTGGGTAATTATCGTGGCAACATTCTTATTAATTCCACGGCGTTTCAACTCATTTTGCAAAGTTTGTTGTAATGCATACCCAATCGCTCCCTGAGTATCAGAACCACATACATCCAGAGCAATTTCATGCATCCCCTCAACACGATGCGCAATCTCAGATCGTTGCAGTATAAAACCAACCTGCGGGCCATTTCCATGACCAATCACGACATCCCAACCGGATTCAATCATATCTGCAATATGATAGGTTGTCTCTTTTGCTGCCAGATACTGGTCTTCAATTGTTTGATGTTGTTTATCCTTAATGAGTGAATTACCACCAATTGCAACGACCGCTACTTTCTTAGCCATACAACTCTCCATTTATATAAATGTTTGAATTAGCACATGGTTAAAGCCATAACAGCTTCTTGAACATGCATTCGGTTTTCTGCTTCATCAAAGACAACGGATTGCGGGCCATCAATCACAGCGTCTGTAACCTCAACGTTACGATCAGCAGGAAGCGGGTGCATATAAATTGCATCCGGTTTCGCTAAAGCCATCTTTCGTTCATCAGTAATCCAATGTGCATACTTTTTGATAATTTTTGCGCCCTCTTCAGGATCAGGTGTGTGAACCATAGCACCCCATGATTTGGCATATACAATATCAGCATCTTTAAAGGCTGCTTCCATATCATCGGTTACGTCAAAACCTGCGCCATATTTTTGTGCTTCATCTTTTGCCATCGCCATAATTTCCGGCATCAATTTGAATTCCGGGGGATGTGCCAATACAACATCCAGACCAAAGCGCGGCATTTGTAAAATCAAACTCTGCGGCACCGACATTGGTTTCTGATAAGAGGAAGCATATGCCCATGACACAACCATTTTCTTGCGCTTCAAATCACGGCCTTTCTTCTCAATAATGGTCATTAAATCAGCCAGAATCTGGAATGGATGATAAATATCGCATTGCATATTCAATACTGGCACACGGGAAGCTTCAGCTACGGAATTGATGTATTTGTTACCTCCGCCCCAATCCACCTGGCGAATTGCCAATCCGTCAAAATATCGGCCAAAAATCTCGCCAATTTCCTTGTCGGTATCACCATGTGAGATCTGGGTTGATTTGCTCTCAATAAAGGCCGCATGACCCCCTAAATGGGCCATACCGGCTTCAAATGAGCCACG
Organism: Chloroflexota bacterium; assembly: GCA_016838895.1. Lineage (GTDB taxonomy): Bacteria > Chloroflexota > Anaerolineae > Anaerolineales > Anaerolineaceae > UBA5203. Next base: position 27,987 of record JAEKNU010000030.1, on the reverse strand, counting down.
TGTGCGTGTACTGCTAAAGAAAAACAGCATTGCTAATACTTTGTCTCTTAAATAGGGTGTTAATTCATTAAGAGCACGTTTCCGTTTGAGATCGAAGGCAACGTCGAGAACTGTTTCGACTTCTTCTCTGGTAAAGTCAAGATCACCAATTAAGTTACGCCCGCGAAGATAAGTCTGCATTTTTATCTCCTTATAAATAATAATTTGTTGGCCCTACAATTTCTCAATAAGATTTTGAGTTTCTAAGGGTTACATCTAAAAGTTTCTTGTACGTTTTGTTCAAACGATCCAGAATTGTCATTTTCCATATTGATGAAAATATCACTCCAAAGATCGCAGATCACATCTTCATAGCCGGCTTTTCTTTGAATCTCTTCAGATAAAGTGAACGCCTGCTCATAATCTCCAGTATGCAAATACGCTTCAAGAAATGGCAGGGATTCAAACCCATTTACGGCCTGATAACCTCCTACTTGTGCTTGCTGAGCTAACCGGATAACTTCTTCCCAATCTGATAATTGTTTCGCCAATTGGGCCTTCTGATAAAAATAGCACCATTCATGTGCCGGCTCATCTGCCAATACCGTTGCAACAGTGCGATCAGAGGTTGGGTTCGTGATAATTTGATCCGGTTCTGACAACACTGTATATTCTCGCAATGGAGCTGGAATGCCATAGGGTTGTGCTTCATCCACGAATAATAACCACACACAATCATGTCCATTCCAATAAGCGGAAAGTATCTCTGATGTATTACTTTCATAGGAGAGGCTTCGAATGGTATGTGAGACTGGCAAATCAGGTTGAATCACAGGCAGCACTGATTTATCTCGACTGGTGAAATCAAACATCAAATAATCGATTTCGGTTGATTTCTTTTGAGGTGCGAACATCCAGTTTATTGTTCCACCCAAATCATTGTCTGATTCACGATATAAGGGCAGATCTTGGGTGAGTAATAGCGTGCCAGGCTTTAATTCTGGTATGCGCCATGATAATTGCCAGAAATACTGCTGAATTGCTTTATGCTCCTTTTCATATATTCTGGTATTGAAGTAATGAAAAGCCACCGAAAACGTGAGGAAAATTGCTAATAGAACCGGTTGCAATTTTGGACGAATTACTAAATCTATCAGACCCACAATTCCAAATGATGCTGCTAACATAAAGGCTAATATGGTTCTATCCCACGGGAAGGTTAATTCCAACGGTACTTCTGTTACCCAGAAAGGTCCACCAGCACTAAGGAATAGCAATATTGCGGAAAGTAATGATATAACTGGCCAACGATTCCATTTTAACTTTACCGGGGAGGTTTTCTTTTCTTTGCGCCTGATAAGGCTAAAAGCCATAAATGATGCTGCAAAAGTTACAATAAGTAGTATCCAAAACACTCTGGACACCCTTTCTGATGGAAGAGTAAATATTTGTGCCCATGAACGATAAAAAACAATCGTAAAATCAGTCCAAATACGGGAAAGTAATTCCAATATCGCAGGGATAGGTTGGATTGAAAATTTTTCCAAAAAATGCGGTTCATAAGATGGGAATTTAAATATGAAAATACGCCAAATACCAAATGCAATCAACATTGCCAGATATGGCAGCCATGTCTTCAATACTTGAACGAATAGTTTTTTTTGTTTTTCATTTTTTGTTCTTTTTATGAAGACATATAACAAAATCGGCCGAATGAATTCCAGGCCGACAAAATATTCAATTGAAAAATGACAACTGACCAACAACACAGCAGGAATGCTGAACCAAAGTCGGCGTTCAGGTACTTTGACAGCCAATATCATCAAGTAAATCGAAAAAAGAAAAGCATTGAAAATCGAAAAATGTAAAATAAATTCGAGTGGAATCGCTTGCTGCAAAAACGCAGGGAAAATTGCAAAAATGGTTGCGATGGCGAGTGTTTGTCGGCGTTCTTTTGGCCATATTTGTGTCAGAATCGACCAACATAATAAACCGCTTAGCCAGCGCAAGATCAATAAAAATGTATGGTACATCCACACTCTTTCAGCAAAAAGAGTGGAGGTGAGTTGATAAATCCAGGCAGAATAGGGTCTATCATACGCCACAAAGGCTGGATATCCAGCTGACCCCGCAACATGATAACTGTATAAATAAATCCAATCATCCCCGAATAATCCAAGACGTGGTAAATATATGCCATAACTAATCAATGTAAAGAAAAACAGAAAGGCAGGAGCAAACCATTTTGACTTTGTAAGTTTTCGAAGCATCATTTATTCCTGTATGTAATTTAAGGGCGGGCAATCATTTTCCCGCCCTTGGATTTAATGATCCAATATTACTCCATCTCGCCTAATACCAAACCTAACAAAGCCATCCTCATTACGACACCATTGAAAGCTTCTTCCCAATAGCGTGAATGTTTGGTGATATCTACGTCTGCGGGAAGTTCATCCTGGCGGGGTAAAGAATGCAGAATGATCGAATCTGAACGGGCTTTTTCATTCAATAACTGTCGGGTTACTTTGTAGTTATCAGGTGTCAAGCCTTTTTGATCCGTTTTCTCTTGACGTGCTTTGGTATAGTCTGGTTGTACAACGGGTTCCATATAAATGACATCCGCTTCATGGATACAATCGGCTACATGTTCTTCAACACGGATATTGAGATTATATTCAGCGATCTCTTTCTTGAAATCTTCAGTCAGGGACATTTCAGGAGGAGCGATGGAAATCATCTCACAATCAAATTGGGTCAATGCATACGCCATGGAATGCATGGTACGCATACGCATATCACCAATACACAGGAATGTTAATCCATCAAGGGTTCCTTTTTCCTGTAAGACTGTATAAAGGTCTGTCAATACTTGTGTGGGGTGCTCTCCCCAACCATCACCGGCATTGATCACTGGAATACTTGCCCATTTCGCTGCCTCATGAGGAGCACCTTGTTGAAAATGACGCATGACCAAAACATCACCATAAAACTCAAGCATCTTGACAGTATCTTTGATAGATTCCTGATAAAAATCTCCCGCACGGGTCATTTTTGCATCAGCAAAACCAGTAACATGCCCGCCCAAACGATGCATTGCAGCCTCATGAGCTAAACGTGTTCGGGTACTTGGTTGATAGAAAGCTGTTACCAGTGTTTTTTGTGCCAGTATATCTGTATTCTTCCGACTACGGGCAATGGGTTCCATTTCATTGGCAACTTCAAATACATGGAAAAACTCTTCTCGTTCAAAATCCTTCAGCGATAAAATATCACGACCTGCAAAGCTACGCATATGGAAAATCTCCTTTGAAAATTAGAATCTATTTGTAATGTTGGTATAAATGCCTCGATTACAGTAACGCTTCCACACGGCGAACCACGTGGAATCGAAAATACCCGGGTATAAAATAACTCATCGAATAATCTACAATATTGCCTACATCATCATAGAGAAGTGCCTTGAAGAACGTAAGGACATCCCCTCGTTGAATTTCCAGGCATTTGGCTACATTGGTAGGTGCAGGCACAGAACCAATTTCCGTATAGGAATTGGATAGAGCAGGCACACCACGCTTTAATAGGAAATCCAGCACGGAGCCGGTAAATCCTTCATTCAAATCTGTCTCGGAAAGCACATCGGCAGGCAGCACATCAATCAAATAAGCGACGGGGCGGCTTTTTACATGTATTACACGTTCAACCTGAACAACCTCACTACCGACTATGATTTTTAAGCTTTCAGCAAATTCAGTATCGGCTTGCTTTCGAGTGATATTTAATGCCCCCATGGAAACATCCAAATCACTTTTTCCTGCAATATTTTCAATACTTTGCAATACTTCAAGACCAGTTTCCATCACCTGAGGATTTCCTACCAAAAATGTGCCTACACCCTGGCGGCGCCGTATTAATCCTTGCCCTTCAAACTTACGCATGGCTTCTCTCAATGTAGCCCGGGAAACACCCATTTTTTTTGCTAACTCCGGTTCCGAAGGTAAGCGATCTCCGGGTGTCAAACTTGCAAGCAAAATCCCTAACTCATTTTGAAGCTGATAAAAAGTATTTCGAATTGGTGTTTCCAATGTACGACTCCTTCAGAATTCATTCAGTTGTTAATACCGTTAGAAAAAGTAATGATTTATTCAGATAATAATCGCGATGCAGCTTTATTGTGTTGATCGACAATTGATTCTTCACTAGCTGTCATTAATTGTCCATTTTCAACAATGATATTCCCGTGCACAACATTCCAATCCACCCTGTTTGTATGGCAAAACAATAATGCTGAAACAGGATCATGTAAGGCTCCAGCAAAATCAAGTTTATTCATATTGATTGCAATAAAATCGGCACATTTTCCCACTTCCAAACTACCGATATCATTCCGCCCTAATACTGATGCACCACCTTTTGTGGCAATTTTCAAGTACTCTCTGGCAGTTAATATCTTTGGCCCATCACTGCCGGAAAGCGAAGCCCCTTCCAGGCCAGCTCGTACACGTCCCAACAGCATGCCCATGCGAGCTTCACTAATCATGTTGGAGCTATCATTCGATGCTGAACCATCTACACCCAATCCGATTTTTACCCCAGCTTCCAGATATTCTGCAACAGGTGCAATACCTGATGCCAGACGCATATTGGATGAAGGGCAATGGGCAACACCACAACCGTGATGCGCATATAGTTCAATCTCATCCTGATTGATGTATACCGAATGGGCGAACCAGACATCATTACCAATCCAATCCACGGATTGCATATAAGCTGCCGGTCGTAAACCAAATCGCTCTATACAGAATTCTTCTTCATCTTTTGTTTCAGCCAAATGGGTATGTAAATGAACGCCATATTGTCTGGCTAAGGCAGCACTTTCGCGCATTAATGCAGTTGTCACGCTAAAAGGTGAACAAGGCGCCAGTACAATCTGCAGCATGGAACCCGGTTTAGGATCATGATATGTTTCAATTAATCGCACACTATCTTTAAGAATATGTTCTTCGGTATCCACGACATGATCCGGGGGCAAACCGCCTTTACTCTCCCCTAAACTCATAGACCCTCGGCTGGCATGTAAACGCAAACCTATTTCTTTAGCTGCTGCAATTTCATCATCCAGGCGGCTGCCGTTCGGGAAAAGGTACAGATGATCCGAAGCAGTTGTACAACCCGATAAAGCTAACTCTGCCAGTGCTGTTTTTGTTGAGATATAAATATCTTCCGGGGTCATCCTGCCCCAAATGGGATACAAGGTTTTCAACCAGTTGAACAAATTACAATCTTGTGCTGCTGGAACAACTCTGGTTAAGGTTTGATAAAAATGATGATGTGTATTGACCATCCCCGGTAAAACAACGTGACCGCGTAAATCAATTACGCGATCAGCTGTTTGAGTTATATCTTGGGTAGGTCCTACTTCTTCGATAATGCCGTCTCGAATAAACAATCCAGCATTCGGAATTTCCCGATCTACTGAATCGAATGTAACAACGATACTTGCATTTTTTACTAGAAGTGTACCCATATTTTTCATCAACTTATAGTGAAACGGATGATTATGAAGGTTAATTCTAGTTTAACAGGTAGAAATCAAAAAGTCAATTGTCTGACAATATTTGTCAGACAATTTTAAGGTTTAATCCAAAAGTTGTGCCGAATGTAATGTATTTTTTAGTAACATTGCAATTGTCATCGGGCCTACACCCCCCGGGGAAGGTGATATTGCTCCTGCAATTTCTTTGACCTCTTCAAATGCTACATCCCCAGTTAGACGATATCCACGTTTGCTGCCAGGATCATCTACCCGATTTGTGCCAACATCAATTACTACAGCGCCCGGTTTAATCCAATCGGCCTTCACAATTTCTCGCCTACCAACAGCCGCCACTAGAATATCAGCTGATGCACATGTGGCTGCCAAATCTTTTGTGCGCGAATGACATACAGTCACCGTTGCATCCTCAGCGATTAAAAGTAGAGCAACCGGCATACCAACAATATTTGAGCGTCCCAAAACAACAGCGTTCAACCCGCTTAGATTCTCAACTACACTATGAATCAAAACCATCACACCAGCCGGTGTACATGCCACAAAACGAGGTTCACGTCCTTTTTGTGCTAAGCGTCCAATATTCAGTGGATGGATACCATCCACATCTTTTTCAACACTGATCAAATCCAGAATAGCGTTTTCATCCAGGTGCTGTGGTAATGGCAGTTGCACCAATATCCCATGTACTTTTGGGTCGTCATTCAATGTGCGAACTATTGTTTCCACTTCAGTTTGGGTAGCATTTTCATCCAATTGGTGCCCATATGATTGAAATCCAACTTCTTCACAGGCGCGATGTTTCATTCGTACATAGGATTGTGAGGCTGCCGCATCTCCGACCAATACAGTTGCCAAACCGGGTTGTTGTTTCCCCATCTGAAGCCTTTTTTCATTTTCGACCCTGATTTGTGCTCGTATTCGCGCGGCGATCATTTTCCCGTCAATTATTCTTGCCGTCATTAACTGCTCCTTCTATTTTATATCCGTTCCCTCGTAACAGATTTATTGTCTATCCCTATTATACTTAGGAAAATCCAATCCTTCGATTTTCATTTTCTGATAAAACAAATGTCACATAATATTGATACACTCATCCCTGCAAAAATCAATAAAACAGGATAGAATTATCAAGATAAAATCAAATCTCAACTCTTTGAGGAGACTATTGATGAGTAAACTATGTGTTATTGGAACAGGTTATGTAGGTTTAGTAACCGGAACCTGTTTTGCTGACCTTGGCAACGATGTAACATGCCTGGATGTGAATGAAACGCGTATTGAAAATTTAATAAATGGAATCATGCCGATTTATGAACCAGGACTGGAGGAAATTGTTACCCAGAATACAGAATCTGGCAGATTAACTTTTACAACAAATTTTGAGGAAGCATTAAAAGGTGCTGATTTTGCATTCATCGCTGTTGGCACTCCTTCCGGTGATGATGGTGAGGCTGATCTGCAATATGTGCGGTCTGCAGCAGAATCCATTGCGGACCTGGTCAATGATCCAATTATTGTGGTAAACAAATCGACCGTTCCAGTTGGCACAGGTGATTGGGTAACAGAGATTATAAATAAACGCCGAGCTGGTAAACCGCTTGATTTCACTGTTGTTTCTAATCCTGAATTCCTGCGTGAAGGCTCCGCCATCAATGATTTTATGTTCCCGGACCGTGTTGTTCTTGGATCAATAAATTCGGATGCTGCCAAATCAGTTGCTGAACTTTATGCACCCCTGCGTTGTCCGGTGATGATAACGGATATTCGTACAGCAGAAATGATTAAGTATGCATCCAATGCTTTCCTGGCAACCAAGATTTCCTTCATTAATGAAATCGCCAACATGTGCGAGGAAATGGGTGCTAATGTCAGTGAAGTATCCCGCGGTATGGGATATGATCACCGGATCGGAACACAATTTTTGGATGCCGGTATTGGTTGGGGTGGTTCCTGTTTCCCCAAAGATGTAAAAGCCCTGGCCCATATGGCTGTTTTGCATGGTACACACCCCCAGTTATTACAGGCAGTGATTGAAATTAACCGCAATCAACGACGCCGGGTTGTTTTGAAACTCCGTAAAGCCCTAGGCGGATTGGATGATAAAGTGATCGGCATTTTGGGTATTTCCTTCAAACCGAATACGGATGATATACGTGATTCACCAACGCTGGAAGTAATTCACCTGCTCCAAAACGAAGGTGCAATTATCCAGGCATATGACCCGCAAGCCATGGAAAATGCCAAGAAAGAACTAAAGCGTGTAAAATACTGTGAAAATCCGTATCAAGTGGCTGAAGGTGCCGATGCCTTGATTCTGGCAACCTCATGGAATGAATTCAAGCAAATTGACCTTAAGAAAATTTATGATCTTATGAATCAGAAGATTATCGTAGATGGCCGTAATATCTGGAAACCAGAAGTCATGCGCGATATGGGTTTCACATATTATGATGTCGGTAGAGGAACAAACGGCGACACTGAAAAGTAAACTTTCAATCTTGCGTGTGTCAAATCGACACACGCAAGATTTTTTTAGCGAGGGTAAAATCATGTCCTCAAATTCAACCCCCAATTCAATTTCAATTTTCCAGACAAAAAAAGAACAACAAATCCCCATCACCATGGTGACAGCCTATGATTACACCAGCGCAGCCATAGCAGATGCTGCCGGGATGGATACCATACTGGTTGGTGATTCATTGGGTATGGTTATGTTGGGACATCCAAACACGTTACAAGTTAACATGGATATGATGATATACCATAGTAAATGTGTCTCGCAGGCTGCAACCAAAGCATTTGTTATTTCTGATATGCCTTTCTTATCCTATCAAGTATCTGTTGAAGATGCCGTACGCAATGCCGGTAAACTTGTCTCTGATGGTGGTGTGGATGCAGTCAAACTTGAAGGCGGCATGGACTTTTTACCTGTTATCAATGCAATCTTACGCGCTGGCATACCGGTCATGGGACATCTGGGTTTAACCCCGCAATCCGTGTTACAACTCGGCGGATTTAAAATGCAGGCCCGCCTGGCGGATCAGGCCTTGAAGCTCCTGGATGATGCCTTTTCCTTACAGGAAGCCGGATGCTTTAGCATCGTACTGGAATCCATTCCATCGAATTTAGCTGCCTATGTCAGCAAACAATTGCAAATTCCGACCATTGGTATCGGAGCTGGAAATCAATGTGATGGTCAGGTTTTGGTTTGGCATGATGTATTAGGGTTACTGAACAATTTCCGCCCATCCTTTGCAAAAGCCTATGATGATTTGCACGGAAGGATTACAGAAGCACTGCAAACGTATCAAAATGAAGTAAAAGAGCGCACTTTCCCTGCCGAACAACATTGCCGTGATATGGAAGAATCCGAATGGCAGATGTTCCTACATGAAGCACAGCACATGGAAGAATAATGAAATCAATTCTCATTGTTGGCAGTGGTGCATTGGCGACTGTTTATGCAACAAAATTATCCTACAATCCGGATTGTCAACTTCAAATGTATTGTGAATGGCATGCTGGTATTCAAGCAATCCAACAAAAAGGAATAACGTGCTTTCACAACGATACTGAGCTAAAAACCAAACCGTTAAAGGCAACAACTGATCCTGATCAAATTCAACCTGTGGATTTAATCCTTGTTCTGGTGAAATCCTGGCAAACCGGAAATCTGGTTTCCCAAATTCAAGATAAATTAAAATCCAATGGTGTATGCCTTACACTGCAAAATGGTTTAGGAAATCTACAAATATTGCAAAAAAATTTTAGCGATGAGCGCGTTATTGCCGGCACAACAATGGTCGGTGCAGAATTGCTTAAGCCAGCAATCGTTCGAATCACATTTCTTGGCGGCATGCAAATCAGTGAACATCCGGCAAATCAGTGGATCATCCCTCTATTTCAACAAAGTGGATTTGAAATAAGCAGTAATTCAGATTTGGAAAGTGTACTATGGGGAAAACTGATCATTAATGCTGTTGTAAATCCATTAACAGTCATTTTTCAGTCACGAAACGGTGTGCTGATTGAATCAGAAGAAAGTCTTGCATTAATAGATGCTATGATCGATGAAATCATGTTGCTGATCAATGCAAAAGGAATTACACTTCCTTATCCGGATGCCCATTCACAGGTCCGATACGCGATTAATAAAACTGCTCAAAATTTATCCTCCATGGCGCAGGATTGGAAAAGAAATGTGCCAACAGAAATTGAAAATATCACTGGCGCAATACTGCAAGAAGCAAAAAAATATAATCTCACAATGCCAGTAAACCAAACCATTTATCAACTGGTAACTGCAGGACTTGCAGCCAAAATGAGTACCATTATTGACATACAGGAATAAAATGAACACAGCAACTACTATTGAAGAATTACGAAATGAACGAAATCAAATCAAAGGAATCGTTGGTCTGGTTCCGACCATGGGATATTTACATCCTGGTCATATTTCATTAGTAGAAAAAGCCCGCAGTGAATGTGACTATGTGATTGTTTCCATATTCGTTAATCCGACTCAATTTGCTCCATCAGAAGATCTTTCATCCTATCCCCGTGATCTACAGCAAGATTTCAAATACCTTGAAGAAGCAGGCACTGACTTAGTCTGGACCCCAACCGATCAGATAATGTACCCGCATGGCTATCAGACATGGATCACCGTCGACCAGCTTACCCAACCCCTGGAAGGTCAGTTTCGTCCAGAACATTTCCGTGGGGTAACAACTATCGTAGCAAAATTGTTCAATGTTGTGCAACCGCAATGCGCCTACTTTGGTCAAAAAGACGCTCAACAGGCTGCAGTGATTCAAAGGATGATTATTGATCTGGATTTTCCGATCAATATGGTTGTTTGTCCAATTATTAGGGAAGCGGATAATCTGGCTATGTCCAGCCGAAACGCATATCTATCTGACGCGCAACGCAAGGCAGCAACCATTTTATCCAAGTCATTGTTTGCTGCACATAGGTTATATGAAGAAGGGGAGAGAAATGCAACCGTGCTCAAGGAAAGCATTTCACAAATTGTCCAATCCGAGCCGCTGGCAAATTTACAGTATGTCTCCTGTGCGGATCCGCTTTCCCTTCAGGAAGTAGATAAAATTACATCAGGGGCTCTGCTTTCCATGGCGGTTTATATTGGAAAAACGCGTTTAATTGATAATATTCTATTGAAATAGGTTGATTTTATTTTAAGAAGCGACCATAATAGGGGTGAAGGTTTTTACAACTACTTGGAGGCATCAGCTAATTATGAACGTAGAAATTAAGAATTTTAAACGTTGCGATCTTATCACCTTGTCCGGCAGAATTGACAGCGAATCTTCTCCAAAGTTAGAAAAAGAATTGGGAAAATTAACTGAGAATGATCATTTCAAATTTGTACTTGATCTCGAAAAAGTTGATTTTATGTCCAGCGCTGGACTACGTGTTCTGGTTAATGTTCAGAAATTATGTAAAAAATATAACCGTGGTGAAATCGTGCTAGCCAGTGTGCCCAAAAACATCTTTAGCGCATTGGATTTAGCAGGTTTTACTTCAATAATAAATATCTTTGATGAAACAACTGAAGCGGTAGGACATTTTTAGTTTGACCAAGGTAAGTTCTGAACAAACTTTTCCAGGAAAATATAATCAACTTCGTCTTATTTGTGAATTTGTAAATGCTTTTGCAGAAGAAGCTGGTTTTTCCGAGAATGATCTTTATCAAATTTCTTTGGCTGTAGATGAAGCATGTTCAAATATCATTGAACATGCTTACGGAGCTGAAGATAGGGGGAACATTGAATGTAGCTGTAGCTTTGTATCATCTGTGCTAACGATCACACTACGAGATGATGGACAACCATTTTCACCAGATGATGTGCCAAAACCAAATATTCATGCACCACTAAAACAACGTAAAGGACATGGTTTAGGATATTTTTTTATCCAGAAAATCATGGACGATGTAATATATTCCCCCAATGACGGAAATGGCAATTTATTGGTTTTGCGCAAAAAACTGGGCGTCGATTTAGAAACGATTGACCTCTCAACATTGGAATGGGATTTCTATCTCCATTTTGGTGAAGATGTTTTAAATCATTCCTCAACAGGTGATGGATGCAAATTCATCATGGATACAATCGAATCAAAATTGCAAATTCCTTGCAAGATATGGCTATCCCCGGATTTATACCCTCTTCCCGGAGAAGACGATTCTCTACTCATTTTTGACAAACAAGCTCCTAAGTTTATTAAGCAAGCATTCAATCGATTCAATCCGGAAAAACCCAAAGCAGAATACGTATTAAAAATAAAATCGGATATCGCAATTGCATTGCGTACGCAGGAGACTTTGCTTGGAATCATTCATTTACAGGTTGCCCAGTCTACGAGATTGAAAAAACCTGTAAAACAATTTTTACAACAAATTGCGGCAAATAGTGCGCTTGGTTTACAAATTAATCGCCAGATCATTTTGAAAAACTGGCGTTATCAGCAATTAACTTTGGTTCGTACAGTCAGTGCTCAGATTTCATCTATCCAAAATTTGGATCAGTTAAGTTCACAAATAACACGACTAATTCAACAAACCTTTAATTATTACCATGTTGCCATCTTTACGCAAGAAGAAAAAGATGATTTTCTGCGTTTTCGTTCATCTTTTCCGGAAAATCAAAGATTGTTCGCAGAACCCATTATTGCCAAATCCATTCATAAAGGCATGATTGGTTATGTTGGAAAAACCGCGAAACATTTACTTGCAAGCGACGTAACAAAAGAGAAGAGATATCATTTTTTTGATGATTTAGCCGATACCTGTTCAGAACTCGTTTTGCCATTAGTTATTGAAGATCGATTATTAGGTGTTCTGGATATTCAAAGCACAAAAAAGAACGACTTCCACGAAATTGATTTAATTGCCTTAAATGCATTGGCAGACCAGATTGCATTAGCAATTGAAGGCAGCCTTCAATATAAAGAGATCAAACGAAATGCTGACCAGATGAATGTTGTTTTTGAGGTCAGCCAGGCCCTTAATTCAATTTTAGATTACGATCAATTATTGGATGAGATTATCAAATTAATCCATGAGCGTTTCCATTTTCCTTATGTACAGATTTATATCAAATCAATCAGCAATCAAAAATTAATTTATCAGAAAGGCAATATTCCCTTCAAGTCCCCTGATCTGCGCAACAATCTTACTTACGATTTGGACGATCAAGCCGGTATTATCCCCTGGGTCGCCAGAGAAGGCAAGATTAAGCTGGTCAATAATATATCAGAGGAACCCCTATATATCGACCGCGGTATAGATTATCTTGGCACTGTTTCAGAGTTGGCAATTCCACTTGTTTTTGGTGAAGAAGTGCTCGGGGTGCTTGATATCCAAAGCGATAAGGCGGATGCATTCAGCACCAAACATGATTTAGAATTTTTACAAACTTTAGCCGCCAGTATTTCTGTGGCTATGCGCAATTCAAGATTGTTCCGCTCTGAACAATGGCGCCGTATGGTTGCCGATACCTTTCAAGATGTTGCCACCCTTTTACCAAAAGCAAATGATCCTCAAGTTGTCCTGGAGGAGATTCTAAAACACATTGAAACCATTCTGCCTACATCAGCTTCCGCGATCTGGCTTTTGGATCAAAATGATCAGAATCAACTTCAATTGGCTGCCGCTCAGTGCGTGGATCCAAATCAAGTGGTCCTCATCCACCAGGAATCTGAATCCGTCCGAGACTGGATGCACCACTCTATCCATACCCAACAAACAACCATCAGAAAACCTGATGATCCATTTGGCCCGCTTGGTGAAGCCCTGTCCCTTCCGGATGACTACTCATCCATTGCTACTCCTCTATACGCCAATCAGAAACCCTTAGGATTGTTAACTATCGTTCATAATGAACCTGGTCGTTATGGTAATGAAGCCCGCGCCATCACAAGTACCTTTGCCTCATATGCTTCAATTGCTATCCAAAATGCGATGCACTATGCAGAAGCACAGACCAATGCCTGGATTGCCACAATCCTGCTTCAAGTTGCTGAAGCTTGTCAGAATGCAGAGAACATTGATGATTTACTGGAAATGCTGGTCCGCATTACACCCATGTTAGTTGGTGTAAATAAAGCTGCTGCCTTTTTGTATGATAAACACCTGCAGGGAATGATATACAAAGCTGGATATGGTTTACCTGCTGCGCCATATGATCAATTAATCACCATCGCAGAAGCACCCATATTTTATGACTTGATTGATCAGCAAATGATTATCAATATTAATGATTCAAATCGTGCGTTTTCATGGTTAACTGATTCCCTTTGTAAAGAGAATGAAACCGCTTATTTAATCCCTCTGTCTACGCGTCAGGAGCTTCATGGTGCGCTATTATTAACCCAATCAAAAGAGCAACCAAAATCTCAGATGGAAAATGATCAAATATTGCGAATCAGTCAGGGAATAGCCCGTCATACAGCCACTGCCCTTGATAATTTAATTCATGTCGAAAGTCGACAACAAGAATCTTATGTTACCGCTGTGCTGCTGCAAGTCGCTCAGACCATATCATCAAATTATGATTTACTTGAAATTCTCACAAATATCACATATCTGGTAAACCTCCTGGCTGGCATTAATCAATGCCAAATTTTCACATGGGATCAGGAAGAGATGTGCTTTTTCCCCATCCTGGAAAAAATACCCGATTCTGATCCGGAACATCAGCAATTCCTTCTCAGATCCTATCCTAACGGCTCATTACAGATATTTTCACAAGCTATGATTTCTGAAGAACCATTTTGGCTGGAAGTTTCAGACCCCGCAAATTTATTTGTTTCTTTGCATAGTGAACATGGTTTTCCCGTATCAGAGATACATCAACATAAAACTACGTTTAACAAAACATTATTGATTGCAGTGCCACTCATTGTAAAAGGTGAACTCTACGGCATGTTGACAGCCTTCGATGCTGGTCAGGCTCCCCAGTATCGAGAAAAACGACTTGAAATTATCACTGGCGTCAGTCAACAGATCGCAATTGCTATGCAGAATGAAAAGCTACAATTAGAAATGATTCGGCGGGAACATATTGAGCAAGAATTCAAGCTAGCCAAAAAAATTCAACAGACATTTTTGCCGGATCATTTTCCTGAAATGAAAGATTGGATGATCGAAGCGATATGGAAACCTGCTCTGGATATTGGTGGTGATTTTTATGATGTATTCCAGATTGATGAGGATCATATTGGATTGGTTATTGCAGATGTATCTGATAAGGGCATGGGCGCCGCGTTATATATGACCGTAACCCGCACTTTGATCCGAGCAAATGCACATAATACCTTATCTCCGGGTACGGTTCTTAATAAAGTCAATCAGCAATTATTATTAGATACTCAAAACGGTATGTTCGTCACTGCTGCATACATCATTCTCAATATAAAAACCGGCGAATTTATCTATGCAAATGCTGGCCACAATTTTCCATTGCTATACCAACCTGCAAAAGCAAAAGTGGAAAAACTCCCCAAAGGGAACCTGGCATTAGGCGTCATGGAAGATATTCAATACGAAGATCATCAATTCTCTGCTGAGATAGGCGATGCACTCTTCATGTATACGGACGGCATCACCGAAAACTTCTCACCATCTGGTGAAGATTTTGGGGAAGATCGTTTCACGAAATTGATCAAAAAATATAGTGCAGGTACACTCACTGATTTCATCAATACAATCACAGATGAATTAACAGCGTTTCACGGCGATCTACCGCCGTCGGATGATATTACACTCTTAGCGATACAACATCAAATTAATTGGAGAGAGACAAAAAAATGAATCCATCGCAATACGCCATCCTTTGGGATATGGATGGCACCCTTATTGATACTACGGAAATGCACTTTGCTTCATGGATAAATGTTTTTAAGAAATATCAACTCGAACTACCGTATTCCACATTTTTGAAATTTTTCGGTAAAAATAATCATGCCTTTATACTCCATTTTTTTCCGGATGCGGATGAAGCCTTCATCAAGGCTCTCTCCGATGAAAAAGAAAGTGAATTTTGTGGAATTGCGAAAAACAACGCCCGACTCTATCCGGGTGTTTTACAGTGGCTGCAATATTTTCAATCTAAGGGATATAAACAATGTATCGCATCTTCTGCACCAATGATGAACATTGATGTTCTTCTGGAAACGACAAACATTCGACCATTCTTTGATTATTGTGCATCAGGTGCCAATATGCCCGCGAAACCAGACCCTGCACTTTTTCTTTCTGTTGCAAAGCAAGTAGGGGTATCTGTTAAACACTGTTTGGTTATTGAAGATGCCCCTCCGGGAGTGCAGGGCGCTGTCAATGCAAAAATGAACTGTCTGGCAATTAGTAACTCTCGAGCAGCCGATGAATTACACGAAGCTGATTTTGTAATCAGTGCATTTACAGATGATGGATTAAGAAAAGCGGAGGATATGCTACTGAATTAATTCCCAAAGAATAATTCATACCATATATCAATATTGCGAACAGGTGTTGGGGTGACAAATTCGAAAGGCTCAACAATAATTTCACTATTATTGGGTTCAATAGGAACAATTGGATGATCCCCGGCTTGAATCATATGTCCCTCCTGCCTGGCCCATTCTTCGACTGCATTCACAGATGTGGCATAAGCCTGCTTTGTAATCAGATATTCTCTGGTAGCCACCATTTCCGTTACTTGCGCTTCGAGTTTGCCATGTTGATCGCGCAAATTAAATAATTCAATCAGACGATTATTCAGATCCAACATTAACAAGGCAACAAGCACCAGCAAAACAATTGTCAATAACTTTTTTACAGATGGACGTTTTCTGCTCTCACGGGATTCCATACTTTTATCTTACCTCATGCAGATAAGCAATTCAAGATAAAAAAAATCCCTTCTGAAAAGGGATTTTCGAGTGCCGAAGGAGGGACTTGAACCCTCATGGGCTATTGCCCACTACGCCCTGAACGTAGCGCGTCTGCCAATTCCGCCACTTCGGCTCTGACTGCTAGAATTTTACCGTTAAACCGTAGTTTGTCAATCCTTTCCAATTGCGGCACAATTTTCAAGAAAATTTCATAGATTGTTTTGCAAAATTGCTAGGTTTTGGAACATTCCTTGCACTTCTTTTACAAAGAGATAGTAAAATCTAATATAGAATGGCACAATTTAAAATAAACGATAATTTAGGAAGAGTACATGAATGAACCATTATCGATATTAGCCAATTTGCTTACGGGAGAAAATGGATCAATACTGATTCATGTTTTACTGTTTGTACCTCTCCTCGTAACCGCGCAGTATTTATGGCTTACACGTCATTCATATTCCAATGCAGAACAAAAAAGGTTGGGCATCGGTTTGAGTATTCTCATCGGTGTTCAGCTTGTCATTTTAATCATTACGATTCTTTTCTTACCAGTAAACCCACAGGCGCAATTGTTCCCCGCAATTATGGAAAGAGCGACAACCATTGTCATATTAATCGTTTTGTTCTGGTTGTGGATGCCAAAAAGAAAACAACGCCTTGGAGATATTCTCTTCGGCGTCCTTTTATTATTTACTTTTGTTTTTTTCATTTTTACGCTATTCTCTCAAAACCAGAATTCAGGATTAATAAGCTATAACGCCAGCTGGTTTGATTTTGGATGGCAAGTTTACTCAACATTAGTTTCAATTTGTGGCATCCTGATTTTTTCCATACTACGTCCGAAACATTGGCGGCTTATCTTTCTGATCTGTGGATTTCATCTGGCAGCTTTCATTCTGCATATTACATTAACCAATCCGATCGGCAATTATTCAGCGATTGTGCGTCTTGCGCAAATAATCACCTATCCATTCATTCCTGCGGTGTTTTTCAAGCTGCCGTCACAATCAAAGGATGATGAGCTCCTTTCGTTTTCCTTACCCCTCATTCCAGCGATTGAAACAGTGGAACAGCATCAAATTGAACCTAAAATCATTCCAGTGATGGATTATCAAATCCTTACCCTATGGACCAGTATTCTCACTGAAGAAAAACCGGAAAAAATATTGGGGGCGGTTTGCAGGGCATTGGCTCATACGCTTAAAGCAGATCTTTGTTACATCATCTCTGGTGATCCACAACAAAAAGAATTGTTGTTACAAGGCGGCTATGATCTGATCCGCGAAGTTGAAAAAACAGGCGGATCAATCAAAAAAAACCAATTACCCAAAATCTCAAAAGCACTGGAAAATGCAGAAAATCTCCAATTAACGATCGAAGAAGAAGAAACTGGGGATATACGCGCCCTCCGCAGCCTGCTTAGTTTGGATTCCGAGACAAATCTTCTCTTATTGCCAATGGGGACATTCTCTAATACAAATAATGCTGTTTTACTTTTGTCACCCTACTCAAAACGGATATGGTCAAAAGAAGAACAAAACAAAGTGAAACCGATTAATCAGCATATTAATGGACTTTTTGAACATTTATCAAAACGCACCCAAATAGAATTTCAAAATGAGCAATATGCGGAGCAAATCACAGAACTGGAAATCGCAAATCAGGATTGGCAACGTCAATTTGATGATAAACATCAAGAGTATCTTAGTGAAAATCAGGTAAGTGAAAATCTTCGCCTGGAAATTCGAAACTATGAAGAAAAATTACAAAATATGGTTGAAAAATCGCAATATGAAAAAATTTCGACTCTTCACCAACAAAGACAAGGGGAATTAGATCATTTACAAAACAATAATGAGGAATTAAAATTACAATTAGAAGAAATGAAAAGTGCCTTTTTTGATGTTGAACAAAAAGGTGAACATGATCAAATTCCGGAATTTAATGGTTCCAATGAAGTTGAATCAATGCTTGCAATCCAATTGGAATCACAAGAAGTAATATCGCGCTTGCATCAAGAAAATACCGAGCTCCAAAGTGAACTTGAGCAACTATCGTCAGAGCAATCTCCGGAAATCATCCCCACGCCAAATATCCTGAGCCGTTTTGGGGAAAAGAAATTTGAATGGCTGCAAAATATTCAACGCATCAAATATGAACAAAGTCAACAGAAAATTAAAACCCTTAGTGAAAAATTATCTCAAATGCTTGATCAAGTAAATACGTGGGAAAACATAACCGATGACTCAAAATTACGTAATCAGATTGAGCAATGGAAATCACAAACGGATAGTGCACAAGAGATGTTATCCAATATTGCAATTGATGAAACACGAATTACATTTCCTCAATTATTAGATGAAATCTTTGAGAATCTGAACGAGATTGTCATGCGGCAGGATTTAACTTTGCGCGTTGACATTCCTGATGGCATGAATGATATTCCGATTCATGATGATAAAATTTCACATTTCCTGAAAACATTACTTCAGGATTTGGTACAATCACTACAGCAAGATAATTGGCTAAGTATTAAAATTGAGAAACAATATACGAATCTGATCATTCATATCTCGTTGGGCTGTTCAGAAGAATTGCAAAATATGATCCTTGCCATTTTAAATAAACAGGATATGTCTGATGATGTTTTAGATTCCCATTTCGGCTTGATTTTAGCAAAAGATCTTGTCGAAAATATGCAAGGTATGATTGAATCAACTCAAAATACATTGGAACAAACTAACCTGCATATTCGTTTACCAATTAGCTAAGAAAACACAGGGCATGAATCCTATGAAAAAAATAAAGAAACTGTTTTTGCGCAGTATCCCGCTTGTACTTGTGGCAGTATTTCTTCTATCCGCTTGTTCTGAAATATCTTCTGCTAACATCAGCCAATCGAATGGTGTTATTAATGAAGTGCCCAAGGATGCAACGGCCACATTGACTCCTTTTTTACCAGTCGCCTCAACGGTGACTCCCCTGGCAACCAGAACTCCCCTAGTCACAAATACACCAACCCTCACTCCAACCCGGCTTACCCCTACACCATTACCATGGAACTACGGATTGGAATCTCCTGAAGGTCAGGTTCGTTTTGCCATATTTGGTTCAGACTACCGCCCCAGCAGCGGTTTTCGTACAGATGTAATCATGATTGTCTCAATCAACCCTGAAGAAAAAACTGCCACTGTTGTCTCCTTCCCGCGTGATCTATACGTTACTGTTCCAGGACGGGGCGAACAAAGAATCAATACTGCTTTCTCATATGGTGGTATCGAATTATTCAACGCCACCATGCAAGAGAATTTCGGATTCCAGGTCGATTATTTTGTCATAACGAACTTCACAGGGTTTGTAAATATTATCGATAATTTAGGCGGCATAGATGTAAACGCAACCGCCAATTTATCCGATAAATGTGATTTGCCCTTTGCTGTCAATGGATATTGCAGTGTTGGACCGGGAACTGTCCATATGGATGGGAGAACAGCACTTTGGTACGCACGCTCTCGTTACAGCACCAGCGATTTTGATCGTACGCGCCGAGCACAAGAAATTATTCTGGCAATTCTCAATCGATTGCTTCGCTTTGATGTGATCAGTAAGATTCCAAGTCTGTATAATATCTACAGTGCGAATGTGGAAACCAACATTGATCTTGCAACTGTACTTAGTTTAGCTCCATTGGCACCCACTTTAGCTAAATCAGAAAACACGCGTAGTTTTGCTATCAGTGTTGATCAGACAACCGCATACAGGACGCCATCCGGCGGTGCAGTTTTACTACCAAATTATGACAAGATATACCCCATGCTCAAGGAAGCACTATATACGCCATAATTTTCCTGAATGCAAAATATAATATTCGCTTAGCCCACAAAAATTTGTGGGCTGCTTTTATGATATGGAAAAATTCTCACCTGCAATTTTAAATTGACAGTTCACATTAAATCCAGTAAACTTTCAACATCTACACGAAATGTGTAATCGGAGGGATATACCTATGGCGACTGCCCATCTAACTTCTGAAACAACCTTACTCCCCACGATCAAAGGCTGGGAACTTTACTTACAAGATCAGGGAAAATCCATTTATACGGTAAAAGCCTTTATTGGCGATTTAAATCTATTGGCTTCTTATCTTCCTGCCGATGTAACGCTGGGTAAAATCACCACAAATGATTTGAATCATTTTTTAAATTGGCTTCAGAATGGACGAGGTGTCCCTTGCAGTCCAAAATCATATGCGCGTCGTATTACATCCCTCAAATCTTTTTTCCGTTGGTTATTTAATAATGCCATTATCACCACGGACCCGGCAGAAAAAATTGTTCAGAAATCAGTTATCAGTCCTTTGCCAACGATATTAACTGAGCAGGATATAGCCAAAGCATTATTGATTGCTAAAGAAATGCGCACAGCAAAGAAACGTGATGCCAGACCATTTACTTTACTATTTCTATTAATATCAACAGGCATTAAAAAGGGTGAATGCTTGGGTATCAGTTTAAATCATATCGAGTTAGATGATCCAAATGGACCTTATGTTTACATCCGTTACAGCGGCACCCAAAATCGTTACAAAGAACGTAAAATTGATCTCTCATCTGAATGGGTGGAATCATACCACGAGTATCTCAAGCAATATCAACCCATGGATCAATTATTCCCCTGGTCCCCTCGCCGATTGGAATATATCCTTGAAGAAATTGGAAATTTGGCCGGTCTGGATAAACATTTATCATTCGATATGTGTCGTTGGACGGCCGTACTGAGTGATTGGCAGGATGGCGTAGATCGTGATCTAATTCGTCAAAAACTGGGGATTTCAAAAATTCAATGGCGAGAAATCAGTCAAAAATTAGCCAAATTAGATCAGTTATATCCCCGCACACTGTTATTTGACGAAAAAAACCAGGAATAGGCTTATTCTGTTTGCTTTTGAAAAAATGACAACCGCAAGAACCGTTTACTTGTTGACTCAATTTGCATATTTT
This sequence comes from Chloroflexota bacterium, assembly GCA_016838895.1. Classification (GTDB taxonomy): domain Bacteria; phylum Chloroflexota; class Anaerolineae; order Anaerolineales; family Anaerolineaceae; genus UBA5203. The sequence continues at coordinate 6,558 of JAEKNU010000030.1, read as the reverse complement.
CTGCAATGCGGTAACCAGGAACCCAAACAATACCATCCTGATTCCATATGATTGGATAAAATGGACGCACCCAACGAGATATTTTCTGATTGATCATGATGTCTGATAATTTCTGAGTATGTCCATTTAATCCGTAGGCCGGAAACCGATCCCCAGGTTGAATGGTTTTCAACTTAATCGGTAATCCACATTTATCTGCATCAATATAAGCTGTATATGCCTGGGCGTTATCCCGAAAATTGCCTGCTTCCGAAATATCTTTGATATGCTCAATTGAAACAAACCAAAAATCATTGATCCGGAATGATTTTCCAGGTACCAGATTGACAGTTTTATGCTCATACAAAAGTGGTAGATCAGCTCGTAAATATACTTTCCCCTTTTCCCCCAAAACAACAAGATCTGAATCAATAAAAAGAATCAAATTGTTTACTATATCAATTTGCTTGCTTGTATCAGCAGCTTTGATAAAATGAATCGCTCTCTCAATCGCATCAAACCCCACATCTCTCAAATCTGGTCTTAATAAAGAAACAACCCTGCGAAGAATCATGCGCTGCAAATTAAGTGGAGCCTGTGAAAATGCGCCCATCTGAAAGGTCACCTGCCCCAGCAACTCGGTCATGTTTATTCTGTTGCACTCATCTTCCAGTAATTCAACCAGGAATACATAATCATTTTGCAAAATCTTCGTTGTCCTTAACAATCCCTGCTTAAAAGCGGAATTATAGGTCAACAATTGAGGAATCAACTCATGTCGTAATCGGTTCCGAAAAAAAGTAGTGTCAAGGTTCGTCTCATCCAGAATGGGCTTTATTTCATATTTATCGCAATAATTCTCGATATCGATCTTCCATGTTGATATCAAGGGTCTAATCAGAGGTATCGTTTTGTGCCAACCATGCTGTGTTGAAACCGGCTGCATTCCTCGTAAACCACTCATACCTGATCCACGCAGGAGATGCATTAATACTGTTTCAATTTGGTCATCCGCATGGTGTGCAACAGCTACAGCCTGAGCTTTCAGATCATCAGCGATTCGAAACAATTCCCGATACCGTAAAACCCGGCTGGCTTCTTCTACTGTAAATTTATTTGCTGTACTAAATGAATTTACATCCACCTGACTGAGCACGAACGGTATACCCCACGATGAACATATTGCTCTTACATGCTCGCCATCATCAACAGACGCTTTGCGCAATCCATGGTCAACATAAACTGCTGTTATCTTATACCCCAAATCTTGTAAACAATGTAAAAGGCAAAGGCTATCAGCACCACCAGATACACCCGCAACAATAATTTTTTCCTCTTTTAAGTCGCAAATTTGCGTGATTTGGGTTAAAGTATTATTAATATCTGTTGATTTGTTAACTTTTTTCATAATTGCCCTTTATAATTCATTATAAATCAAATTGCAATGGGTATAAAAAGACAAACTTGTTGACAATTCGTCCATGTTTGTTTTTCCTAAAAATGAATTAAATTTTCCGTAAAGAAATTTACTGCCCTTGCAACTACTAATCTATTTATGCTAGACTGAATCAAAGTCCGCATTAATTGGTGTGAACATGTCCGAAAAAATCCTTATTGTTGATGATGATCTTGAAACACTACGCCTTGTAGGATTAATGTTACAGCGTCAGGGGTATGATATTGTAGCAGCTAATAATGGTTCACAGGCACTGAACCAAGTAAGTAAGGAAAAGCCTGATCTTATTATTCTGGACGTCATGATGCCGGATATAGATGGGTATCAAGTTACCAAACAGATACGTAGTAATCCTGAAACACAATACATTCCAATTTTAATGTTTACTGCAAAAACTCAGGTGGACGATAAAGTGGCTGGCTATGAAGCTGGGGTTGATGATTTTGTTTCAAAACCCATACATCCAGCAGAACTCGGTGCTCATGTTAAAGCGCTCATCGCCAGAAATAAATCTCGTGCGTCAACTTCGAGCAAGGGTTATATTATGGGTGTCATCGCTCCAAAAGGCGGCTTAGGGGTTTCATCAGTGGTGTTGAACCTATGCATCAGCCTTTATGATCGTTACAAAATTGAATCCGTTGCAGTTGAAATGCATTCTGGTAGAGGTTGTTGGGCTGCGGAACTTGGCCAGGAAAAACAAGCCGGTTTACAAAACATTTTAGCAATACCTCCATCAGAAATTAAAGAAGAAAGTATTGAGAAGCAGCTATACTACTCTACATATGGTGTAAGGCTATTAATGGCCTCAAATCAAATCGCTGATCTGAAATACCTGAAAGCTGAACAGCAGTTGGAAACCATTCTGCAACATTTACCTTCCTTGGCTAAATTTAGTGTCATTGATTTTGGGGCTGGATATTTGCCAAACCTGGCAAAACTTTTAACATATTGTAATGAATTACTGATTATTACCGAACCCTATCCTGCCAGCGTTGAAATGGTAACACGCATGATGAAAGAATATGCGCAATATGGTTTTGGGAAATCCAAACCAATTAATATTTTGTCAGTCAATCGGGTAAGAGCTGATATGCAAATTTCAGTCACCCAAATGCAGGAAGTTTTTGGTCAAAGTGTTTTGGAAGTTATCCCACCTGCACCGGAAATTGCTTATCAATCTGCTGTACGAAATACGCCAATGATTAAAGTTCAGCCAGAAAGTTTGGTCGCACACCAAATTAGTCGAGTTGCTGATGTAATTGCTAAACATATCGCAGCATGAGCATTGATAGTTTTGAATCCAAGATAAATACTGCTGTAAATCTCATTAAATCATCCAATAACACAATTGTATTAACCGGTGCCGGAATTTCAACTCCTTCCGGCATTCCCGATTTTCGTTCCGCAGGAAGTGGCTTATGGGAGATCGCTGATCCAATGGATATCATCTCCTTGACTACTTTTTTACAAAATCCAGTATCATTTTTCTCATGGCTGCACCCCTTTGCAAAAAAAATACAGCAAGCCAATCCAAATGCAGCACATCAGATGCTTGCCAAACTAAAGGCAGAAAAACAAATCACCCATATCATCACTCAAAATATTGATGATTTACATGCGACTGCCGGCTCTATTGAAGTGATCGAATTACACGGCAATGTAAAGTACTGGGAGTGTCTATCCGGACACCCTATTGAAAAAAATAAGACTATATTTTCCAATTATTGTGAATCTGGCAAACCTCCAATATGCCCAAAATGTTCACGAATGTTGAAACCAGCAATTGTCTTGTTTGAAGAAGCACTACCCAAGCAAGCCTGGGAAGAGGCAGTAAATGCAGCAAAACAGTGTCAATTAATGATCGTAATTGGATCATCACTGGTTGTTGGTCCCGCAAATGAATTACCTTATCTTGCATTACAAAATCGGGCAAAATTAATCATTATTACGCTCTCTGATACGCCGATCGATACATACGCAGATGTTGTTATCCATGAGGATGTTGAAACTACCTTATCAGAAATTGGAAAAAGCCTGGGAATACAATGAAAGCTGAAAATGACATAACGATTGAAAAATATAAAGCGATATTAGAAATATCAAATAATCTTGCCTCCACGCTGGATATAGATACGATTCTGAATCATATTACTGAAAGTGCAGTTGAATTACTAAATGCAAATGAAGCTTCTATCCTGTTATATGATCCATCAAAAGAACGACTTTTTTTCCGCTCAGCCACTAATATGCGCTATCATGAAGATCTATCCAAGATTCTTGTTCCAAAAGAAAGCCTGGCAGGCTGGGTGGCAGAACACCATGAAGCCATTATTATCGATGATGTACACACTGATACACGATTCTCAGATTTTGTGGAAAAAAGTATCAATTACCACACGCAAAGTATGTGCGTCGTACCAATGATTGTGAAGGATAAATTAATTGGCGTACTTGAAGTGTTAAATAAAAAAAGCGGTCAATTCAGCGCAGTTGACCAAGAGATTTTATTAGCACTGGGCATTCAAGCGGCCATTGCTATTGAAAATTCTCGCCTTTTCCATCAATCGGACACGATAGCTGATTTAGTTCACGAGTTGCGAACCCCATTAGGTGCAATAAATACGATTACATACTTACTTCTCAGGCCTGAATTGACCCAGGATCAAAAACAGACCTTTGTTTCTACCATTCAGGAAGAAACAGAACGGCTAAGTGAATTAGTAACCAATTTTTTGGATTTTTCTCGTTTGGAATCTGGGCGAGAACAATTTGTTTGGGAACCGGTTGATTTATTTACCCTCTCCAAAGAATGCATTCTTCTTGTTGCCCCTAAAGCTCAGGATAAACATATAGACATATCCATTGAACATAAAAGCCCAGAATCTGTCATAGCGAGTGCGGATAGAAATAAACTAAAACAAGTATTACTAAATCTACTGAGTAATAGTATAAAATATAATAAAGAGAATGGCAGGATAAATATTTCCTTGTTCGATGCAGGCCATATGATTGAACTGGTGGTTGAAGATACTGGTGTTGGGATCGCTGAAAAAGATTTATCCGAATTATTTAAAAAGTATTATCGATCAAACGATGTACACCAAACCATTCAAGGGACAGGTTTGGGATTGGCAATTTGTAAAAAAATATTGGAAAATCTTAATGCTTCGATTGATATCCAGAGTAAAGTAAATATTGGAACAAAAGTAACAGTATCTATTCCTAAAAAGGGTTAATATAATGGATCGACATACACAATTACCAAAAAAAACGCTCTTAATCACGATTCTTCTTATCCTCATTCTGCTGCTCAGTGGATGTGCAGCAAAAGATAAAAATGTTGCGTATCAACATGCTGACATTTATTTAAATTGCGAAAACTATAGTGAAACAGAAAATGATCCCGGAAATTGTATGGTTATTTCCGGAACAACAGATGGATTACGTATCAAAATTGGTATGATAGTCTCGAAAAATTATGTCACTTCTTTAATGAAAGATTTGGGTTGGAAAAAAGAAAGTCAAACTTCAAAATATGTGGATAGTAGTGGTTCCTCATTCCGAGTTGAAGTGTATAAATTCTCAAGGGAATTAAAATAGCGGTGATCTATGAACCTAGATTTGGAACGATATAAAATATCACACCCTGCATCATTCAAAATTGCTGATTTCGACCCTGATGAAAGATCAGTGGAAAAATCACAGAAGTCAAACATCAAGGATTTGATGAAATCCTTGAATGATGAATTAGAGATCCTTCAGGAGAAACTCTATGCTGAGAGCAAACACAAAATCCTGATCATTTTACAGGGTATGGATGCAAGCGGGAAAGATGGCACTGTTCGGCATGTTTTTGAAGGCGTCAATCCTCAGGGCGTTGATGTTGTCAGCTTTAAAAGCCCGTCAAAACTTGAATTAGCGCATGATTACCTCTGGAGAATCCATCATAACGTACCCGCAGTCGGACAAATTGTTATCTTTAATCGCAGCCACTATGAAGACGTTCTCATCGCTCGGGTGAAACAATTGGTTCCTGAATCAGTATGGCAAAACCGCTTTGATCATATTAATAATTTTGAAAAGATGCTGGTTGATGAAGGCGTAACGATTTTAAAGTTTTTCTTGCACATTTCTAAAGAAGAGCAAAAAATCAGGCTAATGGAACGTTTGGATGATGAAGAAAAACATTGGAAATTCAATCCTGATGATATCAAAGAAAGAAGTCGTTGGAATGATTATATGGCTGCGTATCAGGATATGATTCAAAAAACCAGTACAGCCTGGGCTCCATGGACAATTATCCCCGCAAATCGGAAATGGATACGTAACTACATTGTTGCGCATCATATCGTAAAATTTCTGAAAGATCTCAAAATACAATTGCCAATGATAGATTTTCCACCAGAAACATATCAATTTGAATAAAATCCTGCATATGTGCTAAATTAGCAACGAATAACTGATCCAAGGGGAATTATGCTCGCAAAAGTATTAGCCTGTGGAATATGGGGTTTAGACGGTGTCATCGTAGATGTTGAAGTGGACACATCACAAGGGCTGCCGAATATGACCATTGTGGGATTACCCGATGCGGCAGTACAGGAAAGCCGTGAACGGGTTCACTCTGCTGTTAAGAATTCAACCCTTGATTATCCCCGCAAAAAAGTTACTGTCAATCTGGCGCCTGCATCCTTGAGGAAAGAGGGTCCAGCATACGATTTACCGATTGCAGTGGGTATTTTAGCAGCGTCAGGTCAAATTCCCGTTGATGCAGTACAAGGGAGCATCTTCGTCGGTGAATTGTCCTTGGATGGTTCAGTTCGTCATATTCGCGGTATTTTACCAATCACTGTAGCTGCCAAAAACAATGGCTATAAACGGATTTTTGTTCCCGAAGAAGATGCAGGAGAAGCGGCGCTTATTCCGGGCATTGAGGTAATGCCTGTTGCTTCTCTGATGGATATTTACCAGTTCTATATTCATCGCCGGGAAATACTACCCTACCCTACACCAGCGTTTGCTCCGAAACAAAACATCACTACAACAAATTTTCGAGATATCAAAGGTCAGGAACAGGTTAAAAGGGCATTGGAAATCGCTGCAGCAGGCGGACATAACGTATT
>JAEKNU010000150.1 GCA_016838895.1 Chloroflexota bacterium | reverse complement strand
ATTTTAACAGCCTATGATAAAAATTAATAGGCTTCAGTTCTTTTTCGTTTGCCCCGCTTTATTGAGATGATACTATTCTATTTTATTAAAGATATCCGGTCAAGCAAATTTGATCCTAAAAATTCAGTGTAATAAAAACTCATCATTATTACAGCCCACACTGCATTTGTTTATGCAATAATATAAGATAAGAAGATCATCATGTATAGAAATTTTGATTAAACGATTCAGAGTCGCATAAAATAGCAGGCTTTTTTTTGAGGAAAGGTTAAAAAAATGAGGAATCAACAATGAATATATTTATTGTTACCGCAGGATCACGTGGTGATGTTCAGCCCTATGTCGCCTTAGGGAAAGGTTTACTGAAAGCAGGACATTCAGTCACGCTTAGTACTTGTTCAAGCTTTGAATCCTTTATTACTGATAATGGCATAAATTACGGATATATGAGCGATGATTTAATGAAATTGGTTGATTCAGAAGCCGGCCGCGAAGCCATGGAAAGCGGCGGTAATATCTTTGGATTGGTCAAAACCATGATTACGTTAATGAAAGAGGCCAAATCATTAAACCGCAGCATGTTAAAAGATGCCTGGCAAGCTGCTCAGGCTGCCCAGCCTGATATGATTATTTTTCATCCAAAAGCACTGGCAGGAGTACACATTGCGGAAAAATTGGCTGTTCCGGCTGTAATGGCGGTGCCTGTACCGGTTATTGTGCCTACGGCTGACTATGTTGCTACTGGATTTCCGAACCTGAAATGGGGCGGTTGGTATAACAAACTCTCTTACAAAGTACTGCACAGCGGCTATCATTCCTATGATGATGTGGTCAATGAATTCCGCCAGGAAACACTAGGCCTGGGTAAAATTTCAAAATCAATAACACCCATACAAATGGCTGATGGAAGACCCATACCCGTTCTACACGGCTACAGCAAACATGTTTCCCCACGTCCGTATGATTGGCCTGAAACAGCACAGGTATGCGGCTACTGGTTTTTAGAGGAAGATGAGCAATGGCAACCGCCTGAAAATTTTGTCAATTTCCTTGAAGCCGGCGAACCTCCTGTTTATGTGGGCTTCGGCAGCATGGCCGGACGCAATCCACAGAAAATGGCAAACACGGTTGTTGACGCGCTGATGAAAGCTAACATGCGCGGTATCATTGCCACCGGCTGGGGTGGATTGGATGCAGCAAATTTACCTGACAGTATTTTCAAAATTGAACAAGCGCCGCATAGCTGGTTATTTCCCCGTGTATCCGCAGTGGTTCATCACGGTGGCGCAGGCACAACCGCGGCAGGGTTGCGCGCTGGGCGGCCCACTGTGATATGCCCATTCCTGGTGGATCAACCATTTTGGGGTGAATGTGTTTATCAATTAGGTGCCGGCAGCAAACCCATACCCCAAAAGAAATTAACCGCCGATAAACTGGCGGATGCCATTCGGGAAGTTACAACCAGCCAAACGATTCGAGATAAAGCTGCTAAAATCGGTGAAATGCTACAACAGGAAGACGGGCTCACAGCCACGATTGAACAAATAGAAAACATTAAACGCAACTGGTGATAAGGTAAATAAATGAATTTGGAATTAACCGAAAAAGTGGTGATCATTACCGGTGCAAGTGCCGGATTGGGCAAAGCCATTGCATTTAGCCTGGCGCAAGAAGGTGCAAAGATTGCCATATCCGGCCGTCGTAAAGATGCGCTTGAAAAGACGGCAGCCGAAATTCGTCAGAGAACACAGGCTCACGTATTAACCTTTGCCGGTGATATGAGCCAATCTGATGATATTCAGGCGTTTATCTCACTGGTAGAAAAACAATGGGGTACAGTGCATATCTTGGTAAACAATGTTGGGCAGGCCACCCGCGGTACCCATAACCAATTATCACAAGCGGATTGGCAGAAAACAATTGAAGTAAATTTGTTTAGCAGTGTACAGTGCAGCCAACATGTGATCCCTTATATGCGCCAACAACAATGGGGACGCATTATCAATATATCTGCTTTATCTGGCAAAGAACCGGCTGATGCACAAATGGCTTCCAATACGATCAAAGCAGCATTGATTAATTATTCCAAATCATTATCCAGAGAAGTGGCTCAGGACAATATATTAGTCAATTGTGTATCTCCGGGATTAATTGAATCACCGCAAAATGAGCGCTGGTTTTCCAATGAGGAGAAAACTGCTGCGATAGACAATATTCCATTGAAAAGATTTGGAACTCCTCAGGAATTTGCCGATGCGGTAACCTTTCTATGTTCACAACGCGCCAGCTATATCAATGGCATAAATATGATTATGGATGGCGGCAGCAGTCGCAGTATATAATAACGATATTCATCAGTAAATATATTGGAGCAGAGACTGATATTTATGAAAACTGAAACAATGCGCGCAATGTGTTTAATTGGATTTGGTGGCACCGAAAACCTGAAATACTGTACCGACCTACCTGTACCAACACCGGATGATGATGAAGTGCTGATTAAGGTTGCTGCCTGTGGCGTTAATAATACCGATATCTGGACTCGTGAAGGTGCCTATGGTGAGGGTGTTGAATCGGGTTGGCAGGGTGAAAATGCTTTTCAATTTCCTCGTATTCAGGGGTTTGATATTGTTGGAAGGATAACTGCGGTTGGCAAACAGGTATCCCCGGCCCGAATTGGAACAAGGGTGATGGTTAACCCATCCATCTATGCTGATGATGGTATATATGGGGCGGCCTATATTGGCAGCGAAAGAGACGGCGGATTCGCCGAATACACGACTGTACCCAGTCAAAATGCACTTGAAATCAACTCTTCTTATTCGGATGCAGAATTGGCTACATTTATGACATCATACATGACTGCCGAGCATATGTTAAATCGTGCCGAATTATCTGCCAATGAAACGATTCTGATCACGGGTGCTTCAGGCGGCGTTGGATCAGCCTTGATACAACTGGCAAGTCTACGTGGTGCTAGGGTTATTGCAGTGATCAGCAAAGGTAAAGAAGCTGCATTAAAGCAATTTGATATTGAGGGGGTTGTTTTTCGTGGTGAACAAGAGATTAGCAGTGTCATTCGGAAACAGATTGGTATATCTTGTGTGGAAGTTGTCGCTGATATTGTGGCGGGTGAGCAGGTTGAGAAATTGTTTGACCTTTTGTGTGTGGGCGGCAGATACGTAACCGCCGGTGCTATCGCCGGGCCGATGGTGACGCTGGATTGGCGAAAGTTATATTTGAAACATCTTACGGTATTAGGTGCAACCATGGGTACCCAGGCAGATGCAAAACAAATCGTGGCTTATGTTGCGGCTGGCAAAATAAAGCCGCTGCTGGCCGGCAGTTACGCGCTGGATGAGCTTATACAAGCGCAACGCGATTTTAAAAAGAAAAAGCATTTTGGCAAGTTTGTTATCATTCCGTGAGTATTCTTTTATTTGTAGTGTCTGATGAAAAATGATTTACACGTATATTTACACATATTAAAT
>JAEKNU010000149.1 GCA_016838895.1 Chloroflexota bacterium | reverse complement strand
TGACATGCTTTTTTCTCCACCGCCTTGCACTCTAAATTATTGGCTGGAGTTGTCTCACTATTATAGTCACAGAGGGGGCGCCCTGTCGGGAGATCAGTTCAACCACCATTTTTTCGTTGGCAGTCAGTGTATTGGGGTTGGATTCAAGCATGTTCAACTCGTTGAGTGTAATAAATTGCTTTATGGAACAATTGATATCCTATCATTAACAACCTGGCAATTCAAGCCGGAACCTCCTTCAATTCTTTTCATAGCGAGCAACCCTTGACTCTCCCCTTGCTGGAGGTTGTATGCTTCAGAGAAACAAAACTGCTTTGTCAGGAGGAAAAAATGCTCACCCTTTCACTACCCCATAAAGTGCTGGACTATGCCTGCCCGATCAATGGGCTGGAAGATTTGTACGAACGGAAAACGGGACAGCGTCTGCCGGGATATACGCTGATGGATTTGAGCAACATCGGCTTTATGTATATCCGTCACAGCCTGGCGCCAGCCCCGCGTATGATCAATTGGGGAAACGGCATGGGCAAAGCCCAATATGAGTTTTTGGCGGATGTGATCGGCTATCAGTGGACAACCCACGCGGGCGGCTCATTCAAGAACGCCTGGAAAGCCGTCCTAGCAGAACTGCAGCAGGGTAATCCGGCCATCATCGGGCTGCTGGATATGTATCATCTGCCCTATTTCAAGAAGTTTTATCGTCGCGTGCACATTCCCCAGCACTTTGTGCTGCTGGTGGGTTATGACGAAACCCGCGAGATGGCGTTGGTGCAGGATACCAGTCTGGCGGAAATACAGGAAGTGCCGCTGCGTGATTTGCAGTTGGCCTGGAACGTGAACAGCCCCGGGCAAGGCAAACCCTATACCTACTACCATATTCAGTTTAATGATCAGGTAGCCGGGCTAGAGCAGATCGTCAGCAAAGGACTGGCGAAACGCGCGCAGGTTTTCCTGCACGATCAGAACAGCCGTTTTGGCCTGCAGGCCATGCGCAAAGCCAGCCGGGACGTGAACAACTGGCGCAAGGATCTGACGGCTGAGCAGTTCAAAGCCTCGCTTGAATTCCTGGCCATGTTCACCTGCAGCGTGGTGCCCAATATGCCGCAAGCCATGCTGCCCTACCCGTTGGGCTACACCGACAAACACCAGGCCGTACGCGAGCGTTTCGCCGCTGATCTGCTGCGCTTCGCCGAGCAGTACCAGCAACCGCGCTGGACCGAAGCTGCCCAGCTTTTCCAGCAAAGCGGTCAGCACATTGAAACCCTGACCGATATCACCGTGCAGACCCTGCAAGGCGATGTGTCTGCCTTTGATCAGGCAGGTAGTATACTGGAAAAGATTGCCGAATTGGAAACGCAGGCGTTTGCAAAGTTGCTGCCGACTTGATTTACGGAGAACCATATGGGCATGAATCCCGGCAAGTCGCCGGGGTTTTTTGTTGATTATGATAGGGCAAATACTGGATGGGTAAATCAGAAAAATGATATAGTAGTGATGATTATGATAACTGGAGTTATCTTGACTATTTTATAAATAAATTCTTGTAAATCTGTATAACTTTCCAATCGTCTTGATATACGGCATATTTGCTGTATATCCACTAGTTGGGCGGCCCACAACACCTTTAGCGAAAAGCGCCTCTCGGAAAAATGTTTGTCCAAAATTGGAGGAAACTATGAATAAATTCCCAGTCCGTAAAATTCAAAAGACTGTCTTTATGCTTTCCATAATTTTCGCATTAATCGCCTGCAGATTTCCGGATGCAGTCAAAACAATTGTTGAGTCAGCTGTTGAAGATTGTTCAATTGTGAGCCGAGATGTATATGAAATCTCAGCAACCCAGTTGGGGCAGACACCTGAAACACCTAAGTATCCAGAGAGCGCTGTCTACGAGGTCTGCTTTATTGACATGGAAGTGTCGTCCGTCCGAATGATTGATGGTAACAACACAGAAGATGACGAATTAACCGAAAGTGAAGAAACCAACTCAATACCGGCGGGGTCTTATGTAGGCACAATAATCGATACCGAATGGAAGCAGAGAGATTGGTTTGGATCGCCACCAGAGGTATTAGGAACAGTTGCTGAAAATGAAGTTATTATCTTTATTACAGAAGATGGCACTGTAACAGGTTCTCTTAAATATATTGTGAATGGAACTATTCTAATGTCTGACACATCTCATGGAATTACTTGTACTGTATTGAATGACCGGTCTTATGATGGTGAAGCCTCCGGGAAGCTCCTTGAAAATAAAGGGAAGATTATCTTTGAGGGGGAGTGGCACGAAGTTACCTCATATTCTGAGGAGTGCAACATCGAGGAACACGAAAGTGCAACCTTGCAAGATATTGAGATACACGTTCAAGTTGAAATCAAAAACGGTACCATGTACGGTACCAGCGTGCCATCTGAAGGTAGCCGTTTTCATGAATTATCTATCATATTGCAATCGGATTAAAAAAAACTACAAGAAAATAACTTACCAAAATGCAGCCCAACAAAGCGTGCACCAGACGTGGCTAATGCGTCGAAAAAATTGGCACACCTTTCTAATTTTCATGCCATAATAACAAAGTAGTCTTGCTAATCCGCCACGCTGGTAACGCAAACCGTTAGAAAACGTATCTCTAAAAACAGTTAAATCTGGCGCTAGGTTTCGATAACTAAACTTATCTTAACAGAAATTGATATTACTATAATAATCATTTGAAAAAAAATTCTTTGCTTAGATTGTATTTAATCGGTTTATTTATTCATAACGTTTTTTGTGATGTTTCATCATAATAAAAAAATTTGTAACTAGCTGGTGTATATAAAAAGGAGAAAAGATGTCTAACCCCAAATTTACGCTCGAATATTTACACGAAGCTATTACTAAATTAGGTCTTCCTATTGCCGGTATATCCCCTGAAAACAACAAGATACATTCCATTTCTATTGGCTATGCTACTTTTTTTGAAAGATCTGACAATAAATTCTTTAGAGTTGACTGGGTAGATGAGCCATTAGTCAGTCAAATTGAGTCTGCCAGGGAATATCTTAATTCAACGATTGGCCTTACCGAAGCCAGACCTGTGACTAAAGTGGGACAACGTCAGTATTCACTTGAAGAAATTGCCAGGATTGAATCATTAGCCTCTGCGGCACGATCTGTACTTAATTCTGATTTTATTGTTGGGCCTCATTCTTCCATAGCTATAAATTCTAATTCCGATGAAACGATTACCTCTATCTCACAAGATGATGCATTTCTAAGACTTTTTGAACTCATCCAGGATTTAGTAATAGATAAGAAACGCGATTTATCTAGGGCTCGTTTTTGGTATTTTTTCATCACAGCCATTTTGATCATTATAATGATTATCGGTATTTTTCTTGTTTTTGTATCATTTTTTAAACTAGAATTATTTAGAGAAAACTTGCCAACCATTATAAATCCGATTGTTTCAGCGATTTTATCAATTGCTAGTTTTATTGGTATAAAGAATGTATATCCATCATTAGAAAAACGTTTTTTGTTTTTAGAAAAAGACTACAT
>JAEKNU010000029.1 GCA_016838895.1 Chloroflexota bacterium | reverse complement strand
TGCATTGATTTATGAGGAATTTCATGATGAAAAACCGAAAATATATTCATACTAATATAATAATATATGTTTTATTCTTATTAATTAGTACTTCTTGTTTTGTGAGTGAAACAGTTATTAATCAGGATACTCAAGTTCATGTACTCGGATCAAATCATGAATATAAGGAAATTTGGGAATTTCAAAATAAAAATGATTTTCAAATTCTGGGATCGCCTGGAAAGATAGTGATTCATGGATATGGAGATGGACTTGATATTTATCAAATGCTTACCATTGATAGTGTTACTGGCAATATTTTATGGAGTAACACAAATTCCCGTGGAACAAAAATGGTGATTGGTGATAATGTTTTATATCAGGGGACGATAGGAAAAGCATATATCAGGGCATTTAATTTAGATAATGGAGAACTCTCATGGAGTACAAAGCTGCCGTCAGCAAAGAGTGTTGATATTATTTCTTTTGCTGATGATCAATTGTTAGTACATACATCGGATTCTGAATGTTTTACTTTAGATAAATCAGGTAATATACTTGAACATTTCAAAGAAGATTTTTTATTATACTTGCTAAAAAATAATGTACTATATCTTTCAACTGTTGATGGTATTAGAGCGGAAAAGTATTCTACTAAGGAGATGCTTTGGTTTTTTGAAATTGAATCACTATATACAAATCCTGTAAACGATGAAGCTTCCTTATATTTTGCTACAATATCTAATGAAGGACATATTTTCTCTATTGATTTACTATCTGGACATATTAATTGGAAAGCATCGCATAAACTACTGAGTAATTTATATATTACAGATGGGAAACTATATTTTCTGAATAATGAATCAGAACTGGTAGTTATAGATAAATTTACAGGAGTTGAAGTTTCTAGAGTCAAAATTTTACCAAGTTTTGCTTTAGAAAACGTTGATGAGAATTATTATATTTCTGGCGATTCTACAAACAATATATTAGCTATTTCCTTTGGAGATAATAATCAAATTATAGGGTTAAAGATACTAAATCCTTAAAGTAATACCAATTAATACCGGATTGGTAAACGTCCTTGCTAACGGCGAGAACACCTACTTGTATGGTCGCAAGCGGTTTCACCTGTTTATTTCAATGAAACCGCGCAGCACCCCCGTAGCGCAGTGGAAGGGGGAATACGGTCGTAGCCCAAATCTCCGAAACCCAAACCGGCTACTACCTGCCAGATGTGCTTGGTTCCGTGCGGCAGATGGTCAGAACACTGCCTGGCGCAACAGGCGACGAGCAAACGGATTCCGCCTTACTGCTCACCCAAAGCTTCACTCCATTTGGTGAAGAGCTGGAGAAATTCGGAGAGTCCGAAGCCAACTTTGGCTATACCGGCCAGAAATACGACACTCAAACCGGTCTGCTGTACCTGCGCGCACGCTACTATGCGCCGGGGTCGGGGCGGTTTGTGAGTCATGACACCTGGAGCGGGGACTCGAATAATCCAATGTCGTATAACGCCTGGTTGTATGGGTATGGGAACCCGGTATATAATACGGATTGTTCTGGAATGTTTCCTTGTCCTGGAGTTCTATATGCAAATGCAGCTAACTTTGACAATTGTGAAATCTATGATTGGATTGTATATTTTTATGGTGGTTACTATCAAGCTAGTGGAATTGATTCATCGGTATATATGTACGATGGCGTAAATGAAATAAATGTTGCTGGTTGGGTGACCACTGAATTTATGGAAAGGTATGAACCAGGGGCAGAATTTTTCTATGATTTTGGAACCACTGGTCTTAGTTTAATTCCTGGCAATCCATATGCATTTGGTCAATTTGTATCGGGAATTGATGTAAAAGGTGATGAATTGACTGGAGAAGAGCGAATAGGTGCAGGTTTTGAATCTCTCATTGGTATTGTTGGAGAGTGTAAAGTTGCATTTTTTGTATTAAAATACCTACCTGAGCAATGGCATCATTTTGCAACAAATAAGAACTCAGTGTTTACTCCAATAATGGAAACAATTGCGAATAAATATGGTTTATCATTAGATGATGCATGGAATATACGATTAATGAAACACTTAGGAAGGCACCCGAATGATTATCATGATTGGATATATCAAACTATGAAAGTCATTGATATTGAATTGGGAGGATCACCTGAAATGGCAGATGAATTTATGAAATTGTTTGAAGAAAGAATAATTCA
This sequence comes from Chloroflexota bacterium, assembly GCA_016838895.1. Taxonomy (GTDB): domain Bacteria; phylum Chloroflexota; class Anaerolineae; order Anaerolineales; family Anaerolineaceae; genus UBA5203. The sequence goes on along the minus strand of JAEKNU010000029.1, from coordinate 45,940 downwards.
ACCTGTTTTAGAAAATCCATCAATGCTTCGAAAGTTATTTTGGAAATGAAATGAAAAAAAATAATATATATAGTCTTTTAAATGATGTGAATCTATACGATAATAAACCTGAATTGATAACGGCTAATAATATTCAGATCTCAAATACATTTGAGCCAAGCAAATTGCTTTCTGAACAAAGGAGGTTAAATAAAGATTGGGTTGATGATGCGACTATATGGGTTAATGGACATATACCAGTTGATTATTTGACTTGTTCAAATTACATTGAAGTATTATCCTCAAAAGCAAAAGATATAATTGAAGAATTTGCCAAAGATGAAGTAGAGTTTCTACCAATAACGGTCAAATTAGTGCTTAAATCGGATATTCAATATAGGTATTGGGTTATCCATGTATTAAATTATATTGAACCTCTTGATTGGGAAAATACAATATGGTCGAAAAAACCCGATTCAAAAAAAGATTCATTAGCATATCTAAGTATTATAAAACCGGTTTTTTATTCCGATAATGTTGAGAATAGCAATTTCTTTAAAATAAATATTGTAGGTAAAACTAGACATTCAATATATTTATCAGAAATAATAAAAACAAAGTTAATTCGGGAGAAATGTAATTTGGGTATGGATTTTGGCAAGATTAAATTAACCTAATATGAGGCTGCTGCAAAATTCTCTGTGTAAAAAATCTCAAATTTCTTTTCCCGCTTTACCAATTGTTACTAGCGTTTTGATTGGAAACAAGTAATACATTTGTGGATTTTTATTAAAAAATTTCCACTTCTGGATACAAAATAATCATTTCTACCTTTATGAAGTACAGTCATAATATTAGTAGTGTTAAAATAATTCTAAAAATGTATTTATAAAACTTTAGTTATATCAATAAGATAATAAGTTTATTTTTTGTCTAACTAGATGTGAATCAAAGATCATAGAGCATCAGATCAACTATAGCTATGATGGTCTTTACCGCCTGACACAGGGAACGGCAGCGGCAACCAAAACGTTTACCTACAACACAGCCAACCGCCTGACGAGCGTCAGCGGTACGGACGTAAGCAGCTTTGTCTACAACGGCCTGGGTGATCGCTATCAGCAGATTGTCAACGGCACGAGCACCACTTACCAGCTCGACCTGGCGGCCGGACTGGTCCAGGTATTGGCCGATGGCGAACAAACATATCTTTATGGTAATACTGTTGTGGCTCAAATCTCCGAAACGCAAACCGGTTACTACCTACCGGATGTGCTCGGCTCTGTACGGCAAATGGTTGATGATGAAGCGAACCTGCAACTTGCCCAAAGCTTCACCCCATTTGGCGAAGAATTAGAGAAATATGGAGAAGCCGAAGCCAACTTCGGATACGCCGGCCAGAAATACGACACTCAAACCGGTCTGCTGTACCTGCGTGCCCGCTACTATGCGCCGGGGTCGGGGCGGTTTATTAATAGAGATACGTGGGCTGGGAATCCAAATAATCCGATGTCTTATAATCGATGGAATTATACCGATGCAAATCCAATTAATCGCTGTGATGCGTCAGGAAATTGTTGGTATCCAAATTTTCAAACTGGTGGGCCTTCATTTGATTTTACTAATTCGAACCCTGGACCATGCCCTGATTTTGTTGATGCAATGAGTTTATTAGGATACGAAATTCCAGAGAATGCGACAATGTATAATTGGGTTGACTATATACCTGACAATGCGCTTATAAAAGAAAACTATTTACATCTTATGTCAAAATGGCAAATTGTATATTATGGAAAAGCTCCTGAATCGGTACTATATGCAATAACATCTCCTATAATACCTTGGCATGTTGATGTAGACATTCATGCAATATATTTTGGTATTCCTCTTCCAATTGCTGTGAGTGCTGGACATAGTATTGCATGGAGATCAGATGATTGTGGTCCATTATATATGGTAGAGAATACTGATTTACGAGTTAGTATAAATATCAAGGCCGCGGAAATTGGAATTGATCTTGGGGATAATAAAGGATTGTATGCTGAAATAGAAGAATTAGAAATGCCGTTTGGAGTAAAAGTTGGATATCCTGAGATAGGTTTTTATACTGCAGCAGGTGAAACTGGGATAGCAAATACTGTATATCTATCACATTGGGTAATGGTAAAGGAAAGAGATATTTACCTAAATGGTGGATATGTAAAATTTGGAGAATTCTTTCTGAAGGAGACAGGATATAATTTAACGTATTTATGGGCAGAAAGTATGAATGAAGATTATCTCTGGAGACGTTGGAATAATGAAATGAGAGGATGGAATTTGGAGAAATTTGAATGAAATTTATTGCTAGATTATTATTATTATTTACCATGTGTATAACACTTGGTTGCCAACTCATATCATATCAAAAAAAAGACTATCCATACGAATTGTTGTTGAATGCTGCCGATTTACCCGATGGATATGTTTATAGTGATAGTGACTTTCCAGAGATTGACGGTGGAAAATCTATAGAAGTGTATTTTAAACGGGACACCGGTGAGTTAGGAACATCCATCATTCATCAAATATATATATACACAGATGAGCAAAAAGCAACACAGTCATTTTATGTTTTGGAGAATGAATTGTTTTTTGATGAATGGAAAGTTAATAGTGAGATTGATTACCAACCGAACAACTTTGAAGATAAAATAAATATCTCTTGTGTTCCAATATATTCTTCAAGTCGAGACTTAGAGCATTGTATTTTGTTACAACAACATAAAAATTTGATATTTACGATATCTGTAGTGATTGATAATAATTATCTTAATTTATCTGAGTTTTCAGAAATAGCAAATGTTGCTGATGGTAAGCTATCAGATGAAATAATTCCAATGCCAAATGATTAATACGAGAAATGCAGGGTGAGTGTCAAGTAGTTCCTATTATTGAAATATTTACCCAGAAAAACTAACTTCCTTTCATTTAATAAATGTTCGTATCTGAAATTATTTCACGAAAATCCTGTAGATGGAGTTTTTACACCCTTCGCGTTATATTATTATAAGACAATACGAAATCAAGTTTTATTTTACCTTATAGCCAAAATCATAATCTGGGGAAGGATTGATCTGCGACAGCTAGATAGTGTCCACACCTAGGCCGGCCAGATAATCCATTTTGCCGGTGATCTCCGGCAGGTTGCCGATGTCATTGTTGTTGCTATCAGCAAACGACCACGGATAGATTTGATAAATGACACCGTCCCATCACCATAAATAATCATTACTCATTTATTCCTCACCAAAACAATAACGGTTACGTCCGGTTGTTTTGGCAGTATATAAAGCTTTGTCAGCACGTTGAATTAATGTATCAGGCATATCGCCTGGTTGGTAAACAGAAATACCTATCGAACAAGTAAGATATTTTGAAGAATCTATAAAGATAGAATGTCCAACTATTTTCTCAATATAATTGTGAAAACCTTCGATATCATGCAATTCAAAAAGAATTCTATCTGCCAAACTTATCGCACCATCCAATCCTGTTTCGGGAAGTAAAATTAAAAATTCATCTCCACCATACCTTGAAGTTAGATCATTATTACGCACTAATTTGGATAAAAGTTTCGCAAAGACAATTAAAGCAGCATCTCCCACTATGTGACCATAAGTATCGTTGTAATATTTAAAATTATCTAAATCTATAAACAATATTGAAAAAATAGGCTGTTTGCGTGATGAGTATCGATCCATTCTCATTTTTTCATTAAATGTTTCCCGTTGAAAAGCCCGGCGGTTGAAGAGTCCAGTCAATGGATCACGCTCTGAAAGGATTACAATTTCCGAATACGCCTTTTCTAATTCAGTTTGTTTCTCATTTAGGTTTTTAACGATGAATGCACCCTCAAGAACACTTGCAAGACGTAACGCTACACTGTTATACGCACGGCCATTTGAATCACCCCGTTCCATAATTAAACATCCAATGCGATGATCTGAAAAAAATAATGATTCCAAATATACTGATCGTGGGGTTTCTTTTTCGGGCCAGAACTCATTGGAAAGGAAATAAGAAGTTGGTAATTCCGATGACTTTATTCCAATATTTTTGTTTCGATTACCTGCAGTTGAAGAAAAAAGTAAACGAGACTTTTCTAAAGGTTTTTTAGGGTCAGAAAAGATTAAAATCGAGCATCCATTAGCCCCAATCACAGATAGCTCGGCTTCAACTGAATTCAGAACCTGATCTATATCATAAGTTCTGAATACGTCCCGATTAATAACGTTAATCTCATTCTGCTGATCTTGAAATTGGATAAGTTCTTGTAACTGATAACGTTGAGCTAAATCACCAATGTAGATCAAAGTGGCTCGAATTAATTTTTGTAGTTTTTCATCAGAACTGATTGGAGAGATACGCGAAATAAATTCCGCTATATCAAACGGGTCATCACCAGAAAAATACAATTTATTTATTCGTTCATCAATTATTTCAAGCCATTTCGATATTCCATCTTTTTCATTTTGCAACCCTTTAATAGAAGTAAAGATACTTTTATTAATTAAATGTGCTTTGGATACCAAACTTTCCTCAAATTTTAAATCTTGAAAAGCGTGTCGAAGGTGTAAATTGAGGCATCCACATGACTCCCTAATAATTGGCTTATGGACATCCATATTGGTAAAAATAGGTACTATTTCAGTTTCCAAAATTGAATTTAATAAACGTACACCTGCTGCACCCTGTTCTGAAAAGGACTGGGGCACAGTAGAGAGTGTCGGTTGAGAACATTGTCCTTCCTGAATATTATCAAACCCACAAACAGCCACATCTTTTGGAACAGATATTCCTCTTCGTTGAAGTTCTTGAATAACGATTAAGGCTGTATTATCATCACGTGCCACCAGTGCTGTAAAATCTTTTCCTGGAATAAGACCTCTTAGATCAATTAATTCTTCTATTGCTAATTTTCCCCAAGGAACAATTTTTGTTCTTTGTTGAATATTTTGCTTGAATATTTTTTCGATTTCTTTTCCATAAACAATCAATCGCGGATTCACCTCAATTCCATTTTCTTCAAGTTCATCACAATAGGCTTTGAATCGCTGTTCCGCTTCCGGTTGAACATATGAAGATTGAGATTTTAAATATGCTATTTTTGTGTGTCCATGTTCTTTAATTAAATGGTTCACCAACGGACGCATGCTCAAATAATTATCGAGTTGAACTGTATATACACCCTGACCAGACCAACCAACACTTACAACCGGCAAAGGTGAATATTTTTTTATGGTATTTTCGATAATTTTTGTATCGGCTTGCTGACCCCATTGGGCTCCCCAAATTAATATTCCATCAAACATCGAAGGATCGACCATTTGATAGAGCAAAGTGCTTCTTGATTCCGTTCTTGAACACTTTTCCGAAAAACCATCATAATAAATTTGTTCTAACCCGCCTGCGATATAGAAAAAATCAATGCCTAAAGACAAAGCTTCATCGGCAGCCCCATTATAGAATTCTATACTATAGAAATCATCAAGTGGAGAACCAAGTAAGCATATTCGTTTTCGGGACATTTCAATGCTCCTAATAATGAATCTATAGTAAAAGAAAACCATAAATTGTTTTTGTTTCAAGACCATTAATAATATTTCGAGATTTCACATTAAATAATTTTTGCAATTGTTTTTTCTCAAACCGGGTGATAATGGTGATTATACATATTTAAGTTTACCAATATACTTGTCATTCCGCATAAAAATTTGCCAAAAATTTCTCAAAACCGAATATTCTGGAACTTTTCATCTTCCCGATTAAAATAAATATAAGTCCTGTATATTTATGAATAAATGCCATATCAGACATTTATTAAACACATCATGATCCAGATACCAATGTATGCTTACTTACAATGAAATTGGCCAGCAACTCACCATTGTGGATGGCCTGAGCACAATCTGTAGGATGTAAAAACTCAATCCATGGTTTCTAGAAAGAAAATTAAGTTTTTCCTAGTCGAATTGACCAGATTTGATGTATTAGTCTTTTTCTGGATGGAGAGATTGCAGGGATATTTATGCTCTGAGGGTTGCTAATCAGACGTTTACTCAAGAGGGTGTCTTCAGGATCAAAAAAATCCAATGATCCTGAGTCAAATAATCTCGAAACGAAAGTACTTCCGTTTTACTAAATCGAGGTAGATCAAGCTGAGCGATAATTATCGCTGATGATTCCGCTCATCACCTTTCTACTTAGAACTTTGCCAGAGGTGTATTGCGGTGTTCGAGAAACTGATCCTGGCCGTCATTACATCCAGGTTGAAACAGTTACCCCATCGTTCCGTCAAGCGGATAAACTCTTCCGGTTTATCCTAGATTACCCCTCGAACCACTGATCCCGGGGTTATGAGCCTACCTCCTAAATTCGTGCCAAATTAACAAAAAAAACCACCAAAAATGGTGGTTTAGTAGCGGGGAGCGGATTCGATACCCTTATGGGCACTTACCATTGACCTCCGGGTTATGAGCGAGGAACCTGGTTTCGGGACTATTGACCTCAAAACCATCCAAATTTGCGAGTTAATGAAACTCCGGTTTCGTCGAGTAAAGCAAACTACGGTTGTTGATCGACATACGAATATTAACGGTTTTTTAGGCAAAAGTCAAGTGCAGTTTTCTCGGTTTTCAGCATTTCCAAAGAGAATTTTGTCTTTAAAACCAATACCCCAAATGATCTGTTAAAAGCAGAAAAAGCGAGCCCAATGGTACTACGGTACTCATAATATATTAATTTACATATTGTTTTAAGAGAAGGCAAGAATAAATACTAATTCTAAGCCAATCTATTTACGCACCTGTTTGTTTAGAAATTCGAAATGTCTTGTAGGAGGCAAATTGGAACAATGTATGAAATTGGATGTTTTCTTTGAGCATGATAGGCGGTTAGCATGATTGGCCGATTCTGTCGTGGAGAAATTAGGACCAAACGCGATATCAATGGCTACAACCTGAAAGTCATTGTTGACCCAACCCGATTGGGAGATGACCCTGGACTATTTTATGGCGGTTTATTTCGCATGATTGATTTGCGCTTGGATCGGGATGAAATTTCAACCTGGCCGGATGGAATTGTATTTGAACATACACTGACAGGCCAACAATTCACTTATAAGGAAGGAAAGCTTTTTGACCTGACAAATAATCTCTGGCTTGTTCGCAAACCAAGAATACGAATGAAGAGAGGTAAAGCAATGAAGAAAAGATCAAGACATCACATTCCCATGAGCCAAATGCGTCGGTTTATCCTGGTCCGTGAGCAAGATGTCACTGGTGTCTCAGGAACAGGTGTGGTGGCGGAAGGCGCCGTCTTTACTGATGGACTGTCAGTTATCCACTGGTTAAGAGAACCGTATGCCATGGGCGTGTATCAATCTCTTAAAGATGTGATGGATGTACACGGACACGAGGGCGGAACAGAACTGCAATTTATTGATGGTGAGGATCGAACCATGAAACATCTAGAAGGAGAAGCACAATGACAACCAAAATTATTACGATCAGTAATCAGAAAGGTGGGGTTGGGAAAACAACCACGGCAGTCAATCTGGCCCATGCTCTTACCTTGAGAAGGAATCAGAAGGTGTTGTTAATTGATCTTGATCCCCAGGGACAATGTGCAACCCAATTAGGCATGGATAGTCAAATGGGTGCTTATTATTTTCTGACGACCTTACCAGCTTCAACAAATGAGATTACCTTTATCCGACAGTGGATTCGGGGTACCGGACGAGATTTCCTGCAACTCATTCCAGGAAATTCAATGACCTCCGCAGCTCAAATGATGTTAGGAGTTCAGGAACAATCGATTTCATATATCAGGGAACTGCTTAAGACATTTGCCAAAGATCATCTGGATTACATCATCTTTGACACTTCCCCATCCGTAGGTGGACTTCAGGAACGCGCGATCTGGGCAGCAGATTTAGTGATTATTCCAACTGCCACTGAATTTGCATCTTTGGATTCCCTCTCCAAAACGGTAACCACGATTCAAGCATTACGGGACAACAAGAATTGGAAAGGCGGCCTAATGGGTGTCTTACCAACATTCTTTGATACCACCCGTGAGTCTCGGGATTCACTGCAAGACTTGCAGACCACTTTCGGTGATCTCGTGCTTTCTCCAATTCACAGGGCAACTGTCCTTAGGGAATGCTGGTCAGAGGGAAAGACAATTTTCGAATATGCACCTAACTCACGGGCAGCGCAGGAATATCAACAATTAAGTGAAATCGTTTTCAAATATTAGCAGAGGTTATTATGCCTAGACGTGACGCATTTACAGATTTACGCACTACACAGGATACATCTGAGTTGGATAAGAATGCTTCAAAAAATGTGATGAATGAAAATAGGCAACCTTTGGATTTAATTCCAACAGCAGGAGTTAGGAAGAAACGATCCCGAAACTGGGAGCGAGCGCATCGAAATGAAACAGCCACTTATCGAGGAATTCCGCAGCCGGTGCTGGAATTAATCATGGAAATTTCTCAAAGTCTATCTGTTCCCAGGGATGAGGTCGTACGTGTTTTTCTCGAGTATGGGATCAGCCAATATCGTGCGGAACAACTCAAAATTTATGCATATCCTAAAGCACAGCGCATGACGTTGTTTCCGGATCATGGTCAAACTGCCCAAATTATTGTTCGTGAAAAAATAGATAATAATCTTTGGCTTAAGGATGCCTTTCCGATCCCGGGAAAAAAGAACTCAATATCGAAGCGCAAAAAGCATAAAAACAATCAGCAAGCCAAACCCCAATGGGAGATGCGTGTGACCTTTCGAATACCATCTTTATTAAAGGAAGAAGTACGAACAATTGCGCGTGAACATACTGTGCCAGTTGGTGAAATTGTATCGTTCTTCATCCTTCATGGATCGAAGGCGTTTCATGATGGTCGCCTGCTCCTACAACCATCTCCAAAAATGATTGGGAAGACTTTATTTCAGGAGTGATGTTGATGGACCATTTACGTTCCCGGAAAATTGCGATTTTATTTTTTTCAGCAAAAACCAACGTCTGCGTCCAAGCTGACGTGCCGCAGACATCTTGCTGACACGACGCAGACGTTACTCAGGACGTTGCCGCAGACGTTGGTTGAATAGAAAGCCCATAGAACAAGTCTCTCTGGAGAAGATGGGATAACAATCATCTTCACAAAAAAGAGCCTAAATTAGTCGTTTTTTTGAACTGTAGAAAATCTACCTTGTAATGATAAGGAATCGTTTCATGAAAGTAGCCAATGAATTTTCACCTGAAAAAACCTGGCAGGCAGCACTTGATAAACTTGAAAGGGATCTGTCAAAGGCAGATTTCAATACTTGGGTGAAACCGACGCAGCTTATATCAAGCCGTGAGAATACCTTCGTGATTGGCTGCACCAATGAGTATGGAAGGGAATGGTTAGAATCCCATATTGTTACTACGCTTCAGCAATCTCTTTCCAATCTGATGGAAAGAGAAATACTTGTCCGGTTTATTGTTCCTTCTCAAGAAATCAGGGAGAAAACTCAAGTCTCAGATGATAAGCCAATAATGAATGTTACGGATGATGATTTACTAGATTTGGATGTTCATTATGCATCCATCCGGAATGCTTTACTGGAACCTGGGCGTGTGGTTCGATTGCCGGTTTATATGCTGCGCTGGCTGCCTTATGTCGGCTCGCAAATTGTCTTTGTCGTGATGGCTTTATGGCAGGAATATTATCTGGCAAGTAGTGGCAAAACAATCAAAGGACGACATAAGGTTTCTGCTAGAGCGGAGAATATTTGTCAATGGGCAGGCATTAGCCGGGCGCAGTTTTTCCGATTGTTGCAATCTGGTAGTGGGTTGCATAGTTTCGTCAGAAAAATTGAGACGGATCATGAATTGGATCGGTATTCCGGGCGGACAAAAAAATCCTCCAATAAATACGAATTGTTTGATTCTCCACTTACCCCTGGTGATGCCGAAGACCTCAAGACTTATTTACTGGATCATGGTATTAAGGAGTCACCTGAAGCTGCCTTGCAATTGGCGATTAGTGCCAATCCAAAAGAAATTTTGCAATATCCAATACGGGAACCCCCAGATGACTTCGATAAAAAATTTTCACATCATTTATCCGTCAAGGGTGTGGTCAAGGAATTACTCGGATACCGTCTGACCCTTGAACAGAGTGATCTGACTGACCAGCTTACGGCTCGTTTGCTAAGCGAGGGAGATTTCATTCCGGTGAGTTGGTATTTCCTCAAGAACTGGCTACCTGTATTAGGTGCAGATGCCGCCATGTTTATTTTGGTCTTACGCAATCTATGTTACTTCAACGACAAGACCGGAGAAATTCGAGATGAAGTTTGGATGGATGGTGGCTATGAAGCCATTGCTAAGCGGTTAGGGATAAACAACCCGCGAGTGGTGGCGAACTGGTTGCCCGCCAGGATAGAACGTGGAAAACGAACAGACAAATTGAGTGAACGTACAACGAAAGAATTTTCACGTCGTCAACAGTTGCAAGAATTATTAGGGTTGTTTGTTGAACGTATTGATCACCGTATTAATTCATCTGGTAGTTATGGATGGAAATTCAAGGTGCAGCGGGTTGATCCGCTTATTCCTCAACATCAAGCGATACATCAAGCAGTGACTTCACTTTTGGTGCAGTCTGAAGATCAAGGTGTTCTGAAGGAGCTAAATGCTCGGATTGGAGAATTAAGCAATGGTTGTTATGAGACTGTCAAAAATGGTCCAAAGGTTGTTTTGAGACGCTCGGATTTAGCTAATGATTGTTCTGAGACGCTCAAGGGCATCCTCAAGGATTGTCTTGAGACGCTCGACATGGAAGCCAATGATTGTTTTGAGACTCTTTTAAAGATACTTATAAGCCTTAAAGATACCCAAAAAAAATTACAACCTTCCACCAACCAAGGTACCTGCGATTCAAATGTAAATACCATAAACAAATCATTGGTGGCGGTAAAAGATGCAAAAGGGGAGTGGTCTCTGGAAAAGTTATTAGCTAGAGCCGATAAGAATAATCAAAAGCTTTTTTTGGCTCAAGAAAAAAGTGCTCATGCTTTTGTATCTTGGGTGATCCATGGGTCATCTCAGGCTAATATCCAGAACCCATACAGCTTGGCGATCGCCAAACTAAAGCAGAGTCCAGGGGTGAGTGCTGGTGGAGTCAGTGATCGTTTGGCGGCAGTTCCGTTCGGACAATTAATCCAATGGATTGAAGACGAACTAAATTTCCAAACGCCATCCAATCCGGATTGGCGAATGGCATTTGCACAGGTAAAACACGAACGGATTCGTCTATTGGCAGATTCACTTGGTTTGAGATTGAATTTTGACGATGGGATATAGCATTGGTAACTAGAACTCAAAAAAATGCGGAAGCATTTTGACATATATTTGATATATAAGGAGTGAACGAATTATGGCACAAGGAAATTTCACATGGCAACGTGGCGACATCACCGGCGATATCTATTTTGACTATTTGCGTCCACAGCGTCAGGAACCAATTCCATATTTACGTTTGTATTTAATGGTTGATGGCAGTCCAGATGCCAAACCGGTGAAGGGATTACGCATCCTGGTTTATGGCACACTGGCAGAGCTGGTTTATGGTCATGTTCAAAAAGGCAGCCGGATTGGTGTGGAAGGGCACATTCAACTGCGTTACCGTCCGAATACAACCACTCCTGTTTTTGAAGTGGTCGCGGAAAAGATAGAATTCATTCGTAATATCGATTATGAACGTGGCAAACAAATGACTGCTGAATTGAAACAACGTGGGAGACGAAATGGATCAGGGGCTGGCGATTTAGAGACGGTAATCCAGATGTTGGATAATGGAGCATTTGATGATGACACAGCATAATCCCGATGCTCTCCGAATCCAGATTTCCGAAACGATGGTGCAAAAGCTAGGTTGGATGCTTTTGGGGATTGCGGTACTCTTGACGATTGTCGGCGGGTTTGTCTCACCTATAGATGATCAGGGAAAGCCTGTACTTTTATTGCCTGATGTAAAAGCAGTAGAAGATTATCGACGATCTGCTCAAGGCTGGATAAATGAAATGACTGTTTTGGATGGTGAGATTTCACAACTTATTGCCTCTGAACAGCAAGGTGATTTTTTTTTGTTATCTAGAGCAGCCCAAGAGACTTTGCAGCATGCAGTTGATCTTGCGCAAAAAGTGGATCGCACAAAAATCCCTCCAATTGGCATGGGACTGCATGAACAGGTGCTATCAACAGTTGTTTGCTATCTTGAGGCAGCCCGTTGTGCTTTGCGGTGGGTGAGTACACCAGATCAGGAAAATCTTAATTTAGCAGTTGAAGTGCTAGGGGAAGCGCAGATGATGAAATCGGAGTTGGAGACAAACCAGTGGCTGACAACTCGTTAGCGGAATTTCAGCGGAATCAATCAGAACGGATTTCCAAGGAAATCATCGGGCAGAGCGAGATGCAAGAGCGACAACAGCAAGCGAACTGGCAAAAGCAATGGCAGGCTGCGCATCAGCATCTGGTAGTGTTATTTCGTTTGCTGGATAAGGACTACGATGAGGCTTGTGAAAAATCCAATCATCCTTTGGAAAAACTCAGCGATGAAGATCTAGCTTATTTAATTAACACACGCATTCGGACAATGCAAGAGATTATTAAAAGGAAGGAGCTGCCTGATGCTGCTGAGAGAGTGCGTCAAGAGATTAGTGAGCTGACCCAGAAATATGCTCTTCTTGAAGACGAAAATGCTGTGTTGGAAGAACATAATCAGACTCTGCAAGATGAGAATGAAAGCTTAACTTCTCATCTCTCGGCACTGCGACAGGCACAGAAAGATACCTTGGAAAATGACAAGCCGGTGAATAATGCAAACGTAACGAAGACTGTTGGAATTGGAAGCGAGGTATCAACACCCTCTTGGCTGACAACCTGGCAAGCTTCCAAAGGTTATGGAAGAAGTTCGCTTGCCATTCTGGTCATGGGAGATACTGGTCTTGCTTTGCGACCCTCTATTAAAAAAGAAATAGCCAAACGACTTTCTTTATCAACCGATAATCATAGTTTGGACGAAGCCATCAACAGAATCATGGCGAAAAATGAGCAATTGCCCTTTGCATTAGTTGAGAAAATTGATGCGATTCAAGAGAAGGGCTCCAGTGCAGGGGGAAATATTCCGGACATTCTGCGATTGACCGCGGATGGTGAATATACTTACAACTTGATCAGTGGCCGTGTAGCAAAAAAGAATGAATTCGATTTTCTGATTCGCCATCATTCTTCACCGGAGCACACCATATTGAATATCCAGGCGGTGGAGTTTCTTATAGAAGCTGGCTACTGTGTTCATACACAAGTGCAAAAAATCCAATTGTCAGATGGGGGCACCTATATTCCAGATATAACGGTTGTTGATACAAACACAGGAGAGATCCTTTTCATTGAGGTTGAACGAGATGCGTACAAAGATAAATTTGCTAGAAAGAAAAAGTGGATGAAACAATATGAGGCATCTAACGGAAAACTATATGTATTTTGCGATAATTTAAGTTGTCAGCGTGCGATTCAGGGGGAGATTAATCTTGCTTTAGGTGAAATGAAATTTGATTCTTTCCTTACAAATCTACATAGTCTTCGTAATGGAAAACGATCTATTAAAAATGGCAGCATATGGCTTTCTGAGAGATGGGCAAAATAAAACATCCTGCCAGGATATTCTGTAGAAGATAAAGAAAAGAACATCTTGTAATAATTTCCTATGATGGAAAAAAAAGTAGGAAAAGGAAGGAAAAACCTTAGGTATGTTCTATTTATGTTACAAAAATGACCCAACTCTGTGCGCATGCAAAGCAGAGGCGTGGTGGGTACTGTTACTATTAGTTTACTTTAGAAAAGATATTTTTTTTATTGCCGCCCCTGCCTTTTTTACAGCAACTTTTGTTTCGGCACCTACTGCTTCTACCTTAGACACATATTTGGTTTTGATCAGTTTAACATTTGATACCATAATTTTATCCTCCGAAATTGTCTGAATATAAATGGAACTTTTATTCATTTATAACAAAAAGGACTGCTCGTTAGCACTCCATCTTTGTTCCTCTACGTTCCACAAGCGTTCCTTTACAAGATAATTTTTTGAACAATGCTTTGTTCAAAAAACACTCTTTTTCATAAATAAATCTTCCACAACGTTAGTATTACTCTTATATTTGTTATTCTGAACAGATTGCAGGTCGCTTTTGCAAAAATGACAGAACGAATTTTCAAATTGGTTTAATATCAAAAAAGACTGACGACAGTGACAGTCTTTTTTCAAAGGATTAAACGAATTTGTCGATCACCGAATCAGCTTATTGTATTCTTTCGCAAGCCGATATTTTCTACCCCGCTTTGAATTGTCTTCAATTTCTAACCACTCTTGAGAAATCCAATCGGACAATAAATTTCTTGCCTGTCGCATTGATATTCCAAGAATACTTGCTACTTCAGAAGATTGAATATATTCCTGTGTGTGGAATAATGCAAGTACACGTCTGGCCCTATGATCCAGTTTCCGTAGTAATACAATGGATTCATTTTCGGTACCATTCTCAGAAATATCTTCCCTGACCCTTTCTGCAACTGATTCAAAGACAATGGACATACCGTTGAGAAAATATGTCAACCAGGGAGTCATATCTGCTTCATGTCTTCCAAAATAGTAGTTTTCATGAGGATGCGTTTTTAATGCTGAATAATATCCATCAAGATCATTTGCATAGAATTCTTCCAGACTATAAAACCGACCCAGATCATATCCGCCTTTATACAATATCCATGTGGCAAGCATACGCCCAGTTCTACCATTACCATCATAAAAAGGGTGGATTGTCTCAAAGGCATAATGCGCAATACCCGCAATCACTGGAATTGGCAGGTCTTTTCCTGAAAGTTTAATCCATGATACAAGTTCTTTCATTAATTGTGGTACATCTTTTGCTTCCGGGGGGAGGTATACAATGCCACCGCCAAGTTCTCGAATTATGTTTTGTCCATCTCGATAAGGAGTCGCCTTTGCCTTTTTTCCAAAATATAAAATGGAATGTATTTTTCGAATATGGTCTTCCGAAATAGGTTCTTTAGCAGCAACCAAACTTTCCATAACATCGATAGCCTGATAATACTGCTCTACTTCCTTTACATCTCGTTCTCTACCTGGGAACTTCTTTCCTTGTCGTACAACCTGCTCAGTTTCTTTTAGCGTCAGCCGATTACCTTCAATCCGTGTAGAATAATGTGTTGAACGAATTTGTGCTTGCATTCTCAGAATTTCAGCTTGCACAGGAGGAATAACGGTATAATGAACTGTCTCATTTACGCGTTCTATTATTTGGATATAACGGACTATCTCTGGAGAGAAATGATATTCATATTTCATATTTTAATTATACACCATCTATGCCGATAAATTGCCGTTAAATTTCCGTTTTACAATTCGACAAACTCAAAGAGACTGATAGGTAATATCAGTCTCTTTTCAATTCCATCCAGTGGTTAAAAGTCATTTTTCTGCCACATATTGCAAGCTTAACGATGCAGAACAAAACCAGTAATAAGGCTTTCTGCATCCACAAGATGTTAGAGGTAAGACTTTCACAAAGTATTTAATCACATTTACCTACATGAGACACCAAAACCGAATATGTTTGTAAGTGTAAATCTGTTCCCTAATACTCACAACCAAATCTTGCCGGCTCTCCCAGCATTGTCCAGGATAACCGCTCAAGGGTATTCCACCAAATTCCTGGCACTTCATACCATGACGCATCTGCGACATCTTTAGGAATATCAGGATCAGAAGCAATACCTTTTGCAATTACCCAGTCTGGATGAATTCCTGCTTCGGTGTATACCACTGAATAAATTGGACCCAGTGCTGCCAATGACAAAATCATACCCCAACCACAGCTTGAAGGTTCTACACTTTTTGCTGCTTCTATTTTGTCCCCCATATATTGAAAGTAAGTTAATCCTTCAGGGGCACCGGGTACTCCCATGGTCTGATTCCACTTATTCGAAACAAATAATATACCGACACAAATGCTAAGAATTATTCCTGTTCTGATTAATCCTATAATCAGCTTACCGATGATTTTGAATCCCATTTTCATTTTCTGAATCTCCATGATCAACTCGATATTGATCCTCAAGTCCAGCTCTTTCCTTTATTGAGCGATTGAAACGAAGTTCTTCGCGGAACATCCGATCCAGTGCCACTTCAATGATAGTACTTTCACTTCGTCCCATAGTGTGAGCCATCAACTGCAATTGACCGCTACATTCCTGACTCAGGCGAAAAGAACGAACTGGTTTACCAACAGTATTTATTTTTGGCATGTGAGATTCCTTTTCCGGTTGTGTATAAATACTGTAATACTCTAGTAAACAAATGTCAAGGGTAAATAGGAATTATGTTCCATTTCCCCCCTGGGATAGAGTGAATCGTTTTGCTAAGATCAATTTACCCCATTGTACCAGGAATAACTGAAGCAATCTGATCGAGTGAAAGGCAGAGTAAAACCCCTTTGCGTGATATTTTGTTCTGTGAGCGTTGATGTCTTTTGATTGATACATTAAATTTCAATTGCCAAGGAGAATTGTTTGAAAGTGAATCAGAACCCTATTGAATCAAACCCAATCTTTACCCGTAGGAATTTATGGATTGCCTTGACTTTGGCCATCGTTCTGGCAATAGGAATTATTGCAATCCGCATGATACCTCTAGATCGTCAGCAGAAAGATGCCGTCTCAGGGCAGGATGATCAAATGGCATCCGAAGCTGCTGTGATGGCCATGGAATCTTTTTTCAATATTGATGCAAAAGAGGGTAAAGAAGTCTGGCTTGATCGAATTTGTACAATCAGTACTGAAAGTGGCTGCGAGCTACTCTCTGCCGGCGCCGATGCAATGTGGGCTCACTATCAGGAAGAGAATATACATATCTCCGCACTTGTTTCTCCCGTCAAAAAAATTTCCGAGACCGAGCGTGAACAAGTTTGGCAAATGAGTATTCTTCTCAGTGCTCCATTGCCGGGAAGTAATAAAACAGAAGATATGGCTTATGTGGTCATGACGAAAAAAGAGGGCATATGGAAGTTTGATCGCTTCCTGCTCAAACCTGAGATTGATTCCATTCTTTCCTATCGTACAGTGGCAGATTCCCTGGCGACTGAACAAGCCTGGTATTAATCGCATCAGGAGAGTATTTCTATGAAGAAACATTGCATCATTTTGAGTCTATTTCTATTGCTTTTATCTAATACTTCACCCGTGTTTGCACAGGAAGAAAATCCATGGGGAGAAGTTTTTGATGAAAATGGAAATTTACGTTCCGATCTTATCGATCTCGGCGAGACCACAGAGCAAGTGGATTGGATGTCAATCGATCTTCCTTTTGGTCAATCCCTGACATTGGATGCTACCTATCATCGTTACGAAACTGCAAGTGGAAATGTTGTGGTGATGCCATCTGCTTCTACCTTATTCTTCATGGCCATGAGTCCCCAAGAGAGCGGTTTGGCAGATTCATTTGGTATGAATAGTAATGGCTATGGCAGTATGATCAATACTTTGGGTTTAATGGTGGGAGACCATTTGAATTGGGATAAAGTGCTGGCAGATCATCCTGAATATAGCAGTCCGGATCAATTCTGGGGTGATGTTGTTACTGGGAAGCAGGATATTTGGACCTATTTCTCCGGATGGAGTTTCATCACCAATCTGTTGAACAAATCATTTGAAGATAGTAATTTTTATACAACGTATTTACTTTTTCTGAAGGAGTCTCAAGAATGTGCCGCGTTACCTGGCGGATGCGCCGGGTTGGTTAATCCTTTGCCGACGCAAACCCAACGATGTGCCGATCCACAGGTAGAAATCAATCAGCCCACGATTACGATTCAAAAGACAGCACCAAACTATGTGCTGGTGATTGGGCAAGATACGCAAAATCGACGGGGTGCGGATGTGCAGACAAGCATTACCATCCCGCCAGTGATTTTTACCTGGCATGAGGCAATATATGAGGATCATGAGGTCTGTGATCCACCGCTCCTGGTTGGTGAACTGCCTATTTGTCGAACGGAAACCGTCTTCAAAGGATGTCGCACGCATGTGGAGCATCTACCGGATGCCGTAGCCTCCTTGCAGGCCACGGCTATTTTAGATGGTGCCAGTCAAGCCTGGATCACAGGCAAATTGGGGCAGACCCATTACGGCGCTTATGTTCATCAGGCCAATTTCTCCCTGATCCCAGGACTAGGCAATTGGTGGGGCGGCTGCGATGGCAATGGCACCTGCACAGCCACAGGGCAAGCATTAGGCATTCCGTTTGCTGATCCTGGCACGTTCAACCTTCAATTAAATGGAATGACAACAGGTACACAATTTCGAGGTGTACCCATCACACAGCCCAGAGTATTACGCGCAAATGGCACCCTGCAGGTGTATGTGACCCTGCCGGCGCTGGTGCAATAGGAAGGTGGGTATGCAAAACCTGATGATTCTAGCTGGCATTGTAATCACCATCTTTCTCGCTATTCTGGCAGGTTTCTATTTGTTGCTCGTGATTGGATTTTGGGTTGCAAACGTTAATCCCCAAGAAGGTAGGAGTCCTTACCCATGACAGATTATTTTGTGGTCTTTGGTGATTTGCTCATTGCGCTGCCTACCTATATGCTCAATGGGTTTCTGGCAACCCTGTATTGGTTGGGCGATGCGGGTGCTGCCTGGGTCAGCCTGATTTGTGCAGGACTGATCATGCGTTTTGTGGATCGGCAAGTGCAATCTCGTGCAGCCTTTCGACCTGGACGCAGTGGACGGGAATCTACCTCAGCAGATCTTTATACCGCCCAGATCACCACCGGGATCGTGGCTGGATTGTGGCTGATCAGTCAATGGGGCATGGGCGCACCGGTGCCCTGGATTGGGGCTGCCATGTGGATAACCGGAACGATTCTTGTTCTTATGGTGCACATGCAAGGTACTACCCTGTTGTGGAACGTTAAATCAGGCATTGCCATCTATGCCTTGGCGGTGATTGGCAGCCGCTTGTATCTGGCCTACACAGCCCAGTTGTCGGCAACGCAATGGGCAACCCTGATCGGTACCTCCGAAAGTGCGGCCACTGTGATTGCCAATACACGGGGCAATGTGACCAGCATCATCCTGTGGGCCTTATGGCTGGTGATCCCCTTAGGATATTTTGCCATGCTGCTGCAACAGGTCTTAATCAATCCCATGTCCTTGGTCAACCCATTGGCTGGGGCCAGTGAACTGATTGAACGTTACCGCACGCGGCGCTAAGGAAGTAAATGAAACCGGCGCAAGGATCATTACGCTTGTTTGATTTGTTTCTCTTGCCTTTATAGGTCAGGGGTTTATGAACGTTGGTTGGTTTATGAAACGTCAGAAGATATTACAACGATAGGAGGTAAAAATGGCACAATGGATGGATTTATTGCGTGGCCCTGTCTTGGGCGTGATCATGATGATCATGTTCCTGGCAGGTGTTCTGATCATCAGCGCGTTTGCAGCCCTGATGGCGCAGATGGGACTCTTGTTCAAGTCAACCACCAGGCACACTTCTCAGCGGGTAGGTGCTGTGGATGGTGGTGAAACGGACAAGAGGGTTGCCTGGCAAACGCCAGCAGGGCAAGAACCTGTCAACTGGCAACCACAGAATGTAGCCAACGCTGAATCCCAGCGCTCACCATCGGAACATCCCGAAGGGGACAGATGGTGGTTTATGAGCACAATGGGGTTGATAGCCTGGACATGGGCTGGTAGCTTGCCGGTGATGAAAGCATAAATCAAAGGCTTGAGGAGATGAGCATGAGGAAAAATCTCCCTTGCCTCGTCGGCTCATGAACCCATGGGTTTGTGATTTGACGAGACAATTTTGAGGAAAGAAATGGCAACGATACGCGAACATATCACAGACAAAATACCCTGGTTACAGGGCAAACAACTCATGAACATTCCCAATGATCTGGAGGTATATGGGACTGAACTCCTATTTAATGAAGAGAACGAGCTGGATGCGCTTGTTTTCCAGGTAATTGAACGGGAAGGAATGAAGGAATATACCGGTTATCGTGCCGTACGATTATTGCAATTGCGCTATATTTCTCTGGAAGCACGTCGGGATGCAGGCCTGCTGCAAAAAATGCGAACGGTTATGCGCGGTTTGTATGGCGCCCAGGTGGATTTGGTTTATCTGGCTGCAGGGGTATTTGAGACTCCCAAGATTGGTATCGTGCAATGTTATGGGGTCTCGGTATTTTCGAAGAATAAGGCAGAAGCTATCCAACGTTCGTTGCGGGATTTATCTGCCTTGAAGGCTGGCCTGGTAGGTGTATACCGCCAGATTCGATTGGAACCGCTGTCCACGGATATGGCACAATGGTTGGCGCGGGCATTGGAAAAGATGCCTTATGCCATTGTGGCTGTTGGACACCCGGATCCACGGGAAAATGCCCGTGGTGGCGATACCGCCATGCGTGATCCGCTGACTGCCGGAAATCAAGGGGCGCAGCAGTACTCCCAACAACAAAATGAACTCCTTTTTCGGGGCATGAGCAGCCTGGAAGAAGAGTTTCTGCTGATGCTGCTGGCCAGTCATGTGCGCCTGGAGGACATTACCCTGATGTTATCCGGACTGCTCGAAGACACCTCCGTGTACGCCTCGCACCAACTGGGTACACGCGCGGCTTCCTTCGGTATCAGTCTGCCGGCCATCCTGACCGGTGGTCTGGCGCAAAACGCCTCTCAAGCCTATGGTAATAATCATTCCAGTGGGGTCACTGAGGGCGTAGCCGCTATGGATGGGGTGGCAGATTCCCAGGGACAAGCACATACTGAAGGGCATGCCAGTACGCGTGGTTGGGCGTATACGGTTGGTGTGTCAGAAACCGACACTACGGGTTTGGCCGCCACGGTCGGTAGTGCCAACACGCAGGGTACGGCTCACACCGATGGGACAGCCGTTACCAATGGCAGTTCACATTCCCAATCTTCCAGTGTGGCTATATCTCATGCGGATAATTCCTCTTATGGGGTCAATGGCGGTTTAGGGGGCAGTATCGCTCCGGCGGGTGTGGGGTTATCTGCCAATCTAGGTGGCAGTGGCAATTGGGGAAGCAGCGATGGGGTGACCGCGAGCAGCGGTTCCTCCAGCTCCAGCATGCACTCTGAAACGAGCAGTCAGTCTGACACCGTTTCACAAAGTAACACCCAGAGTCAGTCCAATACTGATTCGCAAAGTCATTCGACCACAAAATCGGAAGCCTGGACCACCTCTGGAGCGGAAACCGATTCGGTGGCGGATACCAACAGCACGTCCAGTACCAAGAGTCACGCGGACACCAAAAGCACGGCCCGTTCTGAGGCGGACGGTGTTTCCCTGGGACAAAATATTGGCCGTGGCATCAGCGCCGGGATGAGTGTGGGTGTGGCGCCTTCTTTTTCGCTCTCTAATGCCTACCAATGGCAGGACGATCCCTATATTCTTTTGACCGATATCATGCGTACGCAGCGCAAGCTGTTGGATATCGCCAGTCGGGAAGGCGCTTTTTATACGGATTTCTATGCCCTGGCAGGTACTGAACAAGGGTTACAGGCCTTGATGGGACTGATCCCGGAAGCTTTCCATGGCACTGAGGATGTGGTGGCTGGCGTGCAAACCCGCACACTTAACCCCCAGGAACAGGCCTACATTGGTTTACATGCCCGTGCATTTACGCCCTCCACGCGCATCGAAAGCATTCCGGAGGCGATGAGCGGCTATGCTGATTCAACCCTGCTGACCATGCTGCAGGTGGCAGCCTACACGGCACCAGGCATGTTTGAACAGGGCGCGGCCCTGACCACCCAGGAGGAAACGCCTGCCTTTGCCTTCTATGCGGATATGCCGGGTGCCGTCACCCTGGGAAGACAATGGTCTACTGAGACCGGTCAACTGACCGACACTTTCCTGAAATTAGCCCCCGATCGCCATTTCCATACTGCCTTCGTGGGCGACACCGGCTTTGGCAAGTCCATTGCGGCCGAACGCCTGGCTTATGAAACCACCCGTTTCTGGCAGTACCGCACGATTGTCTTGGACTTTGGCCAGGGTTGGCGTAAAGCATTGAACTGGCCCGGGATGAGAGAAAACGATTCTGAGGATGGGCAGGGGCATGTGGATATCCGCCAGCTCTTTCCCGGTTCTCCGCGTCCCCTACGCTGGAATATTCTGCAAGTGCCCAAGCGTATTGAACCCGGTCGCTACCGCAGCATGGTGGCGGAACTGTTTGCCAATGCCGGCCGCATGGGTGCCAGACAGTTGGGTTTCATGCGCCGGGCATTGACTGAGTTGTATGTTGAAGCCGGTGTCCTGACCGGAGATCCCAAGCTGCAAAATGGTCCCATGGGACATTTGCAGGACGAGCAGGAAGTACAGCTGATTCGTAATATCCGCCCCACGCTGCCAGATGGAAAAGACAGCCTGCATCCCGGTACGCTATTGGCGTCTCTAGCCCCAGCGGATTTGCAGGCCTTGGCGGTTTACCGCAGTAAGACGGTGGATGTCTCCCAATGGGTGGAGCGCTTGAAAACTTATCAGGAGAAACTGCAGCGCGATCAGGTCAGCCGTACCAGTCTGGAAGGGGTGCTGCTGCGTCTGGAGCAGTTTTCCGAAGGGCACATGGCCCGCCAATACGGACCCTCTGCCAGTGCCGGGGATGCCGCACGCGGCATTGAAGACCTGGGACTTTTAGGCAATGCGGCGTATCCCTGGGGTATCACCGTTATTGAAGGGGGAGCGGAAATGGACGAATACTCCAAAGCCGCTTTGCTGGCTTTACTGGCCAGTATTCTGTATTCGGATGCGGTTGCCCGCCGGCGGGAAATGCTGGAAGGTAAACACTTCCCCCCCATGCAAATCTTCTTTGAAGAAGCCAATAAAGTCCTGACCGGTGTCTCGGGTGGGGCGGCGTCTGACCAGGGGGGCGGCGAATCCGGGAGCGCGGTCAGTCATTTGTTTCAGACCATGTGGCGGGATGGGCGCAAGTACAGCATCTTCCTGCACCTGATGGCCCAAACGGTAAGTGAACTGCCTTCAGGGATTCTGTCTTCTTGTGCCAATGTATTTGTCTTTCAGACCAAGGATCCCAAAGATCGTGATCTGATCCTGCCACATCTGGGTCGCTCTGAAAAAGGCATGGTCAACACCGAATACAAACGTTATCTGGCGCGTATCCCGCGCACCTATGCCATTACCAAGCTGGGCTACAGCGACGATGTGCTCTGGCTGGAACCTGTCCTGGTGCGTCCGCTGATGCTGCGCTGCAGCGAACCGGCAGACCAGGAGATCGTACAGAGCCTGGGTGCCGTGTCCCTGGAACGCACGGCCAACGACATTCTGGCGTCTGATCTGTTTCTCTGAAGCTGAATGGAAATAAGTTGGATCATCTAGAATTTATCAAATCATTTCAAGGAGAAAAAAGAAACTATGCAAACGAAAAAACGTTCCCCCCTGGCCGCCATCGTGCTCGCCGTGATCATCGGTCTGTTGGTGATTGCCCTCTTGAACGGCGTCGTTCGCCCGACGCAGGTCGTGGTGGCCAAGGTCGCCATTGCACCCGGTACGATCCTGACCGAAGAATTAGTGTCCTACCGTACCATCCCGACGGGGGCCAAACCAAGTGATGCGGCCACGAAGTTGGAGGATGTGGTTGGCAAGATGCTGGCCGTGGGTCGTACGCCAGGTGATTTTATTGTTACCTCAGTGTTGGGAGAAATAGCCGGGGCAGGAATCCCGGCCGAGTTGCCCGAAGGTCATGTTGCCCTGGCGATCCATGTGGACATGGCCAGCGGGGTGGCTGGCTTATTACGCCCCGGACAAACTGTGACCGTGATCGGCATGCTCTCCCCGGATGTTATCCAATCCAGCAGCACGGGTGTGTTTGTTGCCCCGATTACGGAGTTCAGCTCACCGCTGCTTTCTCTTACTCCTGAAGGGACAGTTACCCCAACCGTGACGCCCACACCTACGCCGCCGGCTTCTCCATTGGCGCGTCTGGCCATTACGGGCTTGCGCGTGCTGATGGTGCCGCAATCCTTTCGTTATGAAGAAGTACCTGCCGGCGCCAGCGAGGATCAGTTATACGCCTCGGCGCGAACCAGCATGTCCGCCCAGGAAGGCAGTGTGATTGTCCTGGATGTCCCAACCACTTTGATGGAAGTCACGCCCGGATTCAAAACTGATCCGGCCACGCTGCTCTCGGCTCTGGATCAGTATGGTCTGATTCATCTGGCACTGGAACCCACCACTGGATTAAGCTTGGATGTATCGGATGTGCTCACCCTCAATTTAGGGGATCTGTATAACGAAATGAATGAAGGCCGGAAGTAGAAAAAAATGAGTGAACAAGTCTATCAAACCAACAAGGTCACCGTGATGCTGGCCGGCGCCGGGCATGAGGTGGTCTATTACCAGATGCAGCCACCCTTATTGGCCGACCAGCGTTTCATGATTGCTGGGCATGCTGCGCAGTGGTCCATGTTTGAGACCAATCTGAATAACCTGCGCCCCGACCTGGTGCTGGTGCAAAGCGATATTGCCCCCGATCCGGACTCTCTGATCCGAGCCTTGCAAAAGATTTCTGCCTGGCATGGAATAGCAATAGTAGTCTTACCCCTGGCACATAAGGATTTCCAGGGAGTCTTCAGTAAGGTGGACACGGTGCGTGGGGTTTTTGTGGCCCCGATCAATTGGACAGAGATTGTACAGGCAGCCTACGGTGCAGCAGTGACAGCCCAGGCTAAACTCAACCAGACCGCCCCCATGCAGCAAAGTGTGTCCGGGTATTCTGCAGAGCGTGCATCCGCCTACATCACCGGTACCAAACGAATTGCGGTATTGTCACATGCCGGCGGGGCCGGCTGTTCGACCATTGCCGAAAATCTGGCCTATGAATTATCCGTACGCCTGAGTGTAAAGACCCTCCTGATTTCCATGGGATTACCCCCGGCTGCCGCGCCGCATTTACGCTTGCGCTATGTGCCCAATCTGAGCGAGTATTTTGATCGCCCGGGCAAAGCCACTTTCCAAGCCGCCATCCAACGCCGCGAGAATCTGGAAGTATTGCTGGCGCCGGAGTCTTCTCTGGATTATATGCGTATTCTGGAGAATTCCAATCAGGGCACCGGGGAAGGCAGTATCTACGGTATGCTAACCGATTCCGAAGACGGACGCTACGCCTCGATTGTCATGGATGTGCCTTCCACGGAAGATTTGTGGATGGCACATGCCAGCATCTTCGCCAACACGGCCCTGATTGTCGCACGGCCCACCCTGGCGGATTTGGCGGCGGTGCGGCATACCTTGACCTTATTGCTCTCCGGGCTGAAAAGTGAGAAGCGCCTGGCAAAGGAATCCATTTATCTGGTGCTTAATCAGTACTCGGATCGCTGCAGCTTCACCCCGCGTAGTTTCCAGGAAGAGCTTTCCAAGACCTTGGGTTGGGCGCCGCCATTGGCTGCGATCATCCCCTATGATGCAGGTGTACCTCAGGCCCAGGACGACGGCATTCCCCCGGTGACGCGTGGGGATGAGTTCGCCAAGAGCATCCGCGCGATTGTGAATACTTTGTTCCCATCCGTTGGGCAGAGTATTGACCAACCGAAAACGCATAAAGGTATTTTGCGTTTGCCAAAAATACGTTTCACATAAATTAACAGGAGACCCAAGATGCCAGGCATGCTAGGACTGTATGACACACCGACAAACGACATGGCTTTAGACTTGGACACCCGCACGGCAGTGTTTAATGAAGTCATCGACCAGGTAAACCAGGAATTCCAACCGGCTGTGTTGCAGAGTCCAACGGAGGAGCAGCGCCGGCGCATACGGGAGCGGGTGGAGACACATATTGCTACAGCATTGCGTAAACACAACTGCAGGCCTGGCGCGCAACAAGAAGCCATTCTTTCCGAAGATCTCACCCGGCGTATTTTGGGATTGGGCTTTTTGGATACTCTGCTTCCGCCGGCGCGTACGGATATCTCGGAGATCACCATTTATTCCAGTGGATTGGTACAGATCATGAAAAAAGGTTCTGTGCGTTGGGAGACCATTGATCTCCATCCGGAAGCCGGCGAAATCTGGCGGGTTCTGGATCGCCTGATTGGACCGCAGAATAAGACATTAAATGAAACCAACCCCAGTATCAACGCCAAGCTGCCGGCCACACCTCACAACCCTGGGGGAGGACGCATTAAGGCGCTGCATCCGGTGATTGTTCCGCCAGGGCGCAATCCATCCATTAATATTCGTTTGTATGAGCAAAAACCGGTAACGGCGGAGTGGCTTTTGGAACGTGGTTTGCTGAATACCGAGATGATGGACTATCTACGTCAGGCTATGCAAGATGGGCAGCGTATCCTCATCTCCGGTGGAACGCGTACCGGCAAGACCACTTTGCTAAGTGCCTTATGTAACTTCTTGCCTCAAACCTGGCGGATAGTGAAAATCGAAGATCCGGAGGAAATCTGGGTAGACCGCCCGACGGTACAGACCGTGGAAGCGCGTCCACAGGCAGTGGGTACGGATGTGAAACCCTATACCCTGGCAGATGGGGTGGATGATGCCATGCGTATGTCCCCGGATTACCTGGTGATTGGTGAGGTACGGGATGGCATCGCAGCGATGAGTTTATTCCGAGCCTTAATGACGGGCCATAGTGGGGCATGTACTTTCCATGCGGATAGTCCACGGGAGGCTGTTCGCCGGCTGGCAACCGTGATGGGTGCGGACGCCAGTGTGCGACCGCATGAGGCCAATCAGATGATCTCGGATGCGCTGGATTTATTGGTCCAGATTGGCATACGAAATGAAGTGCGGCGGGTGGTGGCGATTTCCAAGATTGCCAAGGATTTGAAGAATGGAGATGTTTTTTTTGAGACGGTTTATCAGTATGTGGAGAAATTGTCAGCTATAGAACCTCAGTGGGAAAAATCAGCTGTATAGCTCTACTACTTTTTGATATCCATAAGTTATGAAAAAAACTTTACAATCATACTCACATTGTATACAATATGAGTATGATTGTAAAAAATAAATTATCTCCAATAGGAAAAATACGAAAAATCTTGAAAAACCAGGGGGGAACGCTTGTAACCTCTGATTTGGCTAGGGAAAACATTCCACGGACTTATCTTTCTATCTTGGAAAAAAAAGGCGAAATAGAGCAAGTTTCGAGAGGCGTTTATAAAGAAGTTGCTGCAATTGAAGATGAACTACTCAGTTTTCAATCCAAGTACAAGGCATCTGTTTATTCACATGAGACTGCCCTTTTTTTTCATGATTTGACAGACCGGTCACCTATGTTCTTTTCGATTTCTGTACCTGTTGGGTATCATTCAATATCATTGAATAATAGTGGGCACAAAATATTCTATGTGAATCGCAAGCTATTTAATGTAGGGATCATTTTAATGAAATCTCCACATGGAAATACTATCAAGGCAACGAATCTTGAAAGGACGATTTGTGATATATTGCGGAGCAGGAATCAAATTGATGGTCAATTGATCAACGACGCCATGAAAAGATATGTGGGCAATAAAGAAAAAAACCTTGATTTACTATTTGATTACGCTAAGCAATTCCGAATACAAAAAGTAGTCCGCGAATATATCGAGGTCCTTTTATGAGTAAAGCCATGCAGCTAAAAGCCAGAATAAAAAATCTGGCTCTGAAAAATCATATCCCCGCGCAAGCTGTTTTGCAAAACTTCATGCTTGAGAGGTTATTGGAACGAATCTCACTATCCATGTATAAAGATATGGTTATTCTCAAAGGGGGGATGCTCATCGCTTCCATTGTTGGCATTAATAGCAGAACAACCATGGACATGGATACGACTTTGCGAGGATACCCCCTCACGGAGGATGCGATCCGAAAAGCAATGTCGGATATTTGTGCAATTCAACTGGATGATACTGTGACACTGGTTTTTGATCACATTGTACGCATCCGAGAAGATGACGAGTATGGAGGTTATCGGGTTGCACTTATCGCTAAATATGAATCAATCAACACTCCGTTGAAAATTGATATTACTACTGGTGATATTATTACCCCAAATGCAATCCGATATGCTTTTCAATCAAATTTTGAAGAGAAGAAAATCGAAATTTGGGCATATAACATTGAAACAATCCTAGCAGAAAAAGTTGAGACTATTTTGCGAAGAAGTGTGCTCAATACGCGACCAAGAGATTTTTATGATGTGTACATTGTGATGAAAACGCAGCAAAATACCATCCATAAGAAAACATTCGTGAATGCATTGCTTGCTACATCAGAAAAAAGAAACTCGAGTATGGCAATACAGAACAAGGAAAAAATCTTTTTGTCTATTTTGTCAGATGCAACCATGAATCAACGTTGGGATAGATATTGTAAAGATAATTACTATGCTAATGGGATTGACTTTCAAGATGTAATCCAATCATTGGTTGAACTTACAAATTATAGTAATTGACTTTTCATGGTTTGTAGTCCTTTCTGGGACAGATAATCTCTCCTGGTTATACTCAATTTGACTGAATTACCCGTTCTTCCCATTGTTAACCTAATACCACCTTCTGGATCAGCACAAATGTCCGGCTTTTCTATTTAAACACCCCGGAGGATGTATGACCATGTTATTCCTTTTACTTTGGTATCCGTGCAAATCAAAACCGGCAGGTTAGCTGCAGTTCATGCGGTAGATTCAGCCCAAACGTTGTCTACACTGGCGAAATCACCAGAGGACAAACAGTTGGCATCTGGGTTGAACATCAAACCTGTCAAGTTTCGTTTTCTACCCATAGCTGCCGGCGTGTGCGGGATGGTGGATGGCTGGTTGTTTTTACCCGGGTTATCGGTGCTGGTAATTGGCGACATTGATTTCTACATTCCTAGCGGATCGGGTAGACGATGCCATGCATATGTCCACGGATAGTCTGTTGGTTGGGGAAGTGTGGCTGGCTACCGTGATGGGCGCCGATGCCGGCGTGCGACCCCATGAGGCCAATCAGATGATCTCGGATGCGGTTGATTTATTGGTCCAGATTGGCATACGAAATGAAGTGCGCCGGGTGGTGGCGATTTCCAAGATTGCCAAGGATTTGAAGAATGGGGATGTTTTTTTTGACTCGGTTTATCGGTATGTGGAAGAATTTTCAGCAATGGAACCGCATTGGGAAGAATTATCTGAGAATTTTTGCTAAATGTTTATATTCAGAACATCTATTCCATTTACAGAAGTTAAATTTATCTTATAATATATATTACCCACTGGGGGCTAGCTGGTATTTTTATGTTACAAAACTCACAACTTTCCTTTTGAATCCCCCAGTTTCGTTACATATAACTTTTTTGACACGGTTATAAATTAATTGATGTTTTTTATTAGTAGTAATTAGTTTACCTTTTACTTTTTTAAATGTAGGGCGGTATTTTTAACAAGTTCTTTTCCCATTATTTGTGCCTAGAATCACCTCATATTGATTGAAAATAAAATAATATAAACCATGACTTCTATGGCAGTAGCCATAATCATTGGAGAGGCATTTATGCATTCAAAATCATCCACCACAACTAAATTCTATCGTTTTGGGAATATTTTCATACGTATTTGTATGATTCTGTCGATCGTTTTATCGAATATGGCAATTCAAACAACACAGGTGTTCGCGAATAGCGGCAAGGCAGTCTCACAGGATGAAGGTATCAGTCAACCAGACTGGGAAAAAACGGTGGAAAGGGTGGAAAAGGTTGAGGAGCAATTTTCGCCTTCTGAGGAAGATCAGGTAGATTTAGGTAAACCAGATGTTAGTAATCACGCAAACACCTTAGTTACAGGCACTGATGTTTTAAATGGGAACGCACAATTCCAACGGATTGAGTTTAATGAAATATCAGAATCTTATATAAATCAGGATCATACCATAACACAGGAAATTTCTTCGAAGGACAGTATTGAAGAGATCAAACCGGTTGAAGATGGAAAATTTGGAAAGTATCTATATGATGAGATACCTGGATTTACGATGGTTTATTTTGACAACATGTATTTAACTCCTCCAGCATTTTCACATCATTCAGGAGAAGCAATTAATTATGATTGGTTTGGAGGTTCTCCGGATGGTTTACCTGCAGATAAATTTTCAATTCGCTGGTATGGACAATTTATAAATACAGAAATAACAGATGCAGAGGAGTTTACGTTTACAGCCAATTCAGATGATGGTGTGCGTCTGCAGATTAATGGCACAACAATTATTAACTCCTGGCCACCTGATTGGCAGGGCATCTATTCTGGTACATATACCATTGAACCAGGTGTACCCTATGATTTTGTATTGGAATATTTTGAGGATGGCGGTGATGCTCATATACAATTGGATATGGTATCTGATACCATTGCTCAAAGATATGTTGATGAATCAGATTTTATTCAGGTAGATCTCTCTGGAATTCAGACACAATTTACAAATTCAAAAACAGGTGCTTTAGCTGATGGATCTGATTCCGTAACGATTGGAATCGAATTATTGGACGAGAGTAATCAACCGATAAGTGATAACGTATATATCAATGTGATAGGTACGGATGTATTTGTTGATGGTGCAGAGGTTGACGAGACAAATTGGATCCTAATTGATGAAAGTAACACGGATGGGTTATATGAATTTGACCTCAGCTCATGGGAACCTGAAGAAAAAAGTATTCAGGTTAGAGTAGGTAATTTCCCGTTAGAAGAAATTTATTATTATGAATTTTCAATTGCCGATATAAATTCGGGTTTGCTGGGAGAATACTTTAACAATATGACATTGGAAGATCCATCGTATACGACGTTAAATAATCAGGTAATTGATTATGACTGGGGAAATTCTGCTCCCATGGATGGCATGCCGGCAGATGCCTTTTCCGTGCGATGGACCGGATATGTAATTCCTGATTATACAGAAACTTATACCTTTACTACGTATAGCGATGATGGTATGCGATTATGGATTGATGGCACTTTATTAATTAATGGATGGTTTGATCAAGGGCCCACCGAGTACTCAGATGATATTGATATGATAGCAGGGGAAGAGTATGAAATCATTGTTGAGTATTATGAAAATGGTGGTGGCGCAGTAGCAGCCCTTAAATGGGAATCCCCTTCGCTTACCCAAGAAGTGATTAGAAGAAACAATCTATTCATGCCATGGTTTGATATTTACAATTATGAAATTGATGTCTCAGAAACAGAAGTGATTAACGATGGCGTTGATTCAACACAAATTTCAGTCCAATTAACAAATTATATTGATTTACCATTATCCGGTGAGGATGTGCTTGTCCAGATATCCGGTGAAGACAATTCTATTAATGGTGTGCTTCTGGAAGATGAAGAATGGGTTTCTCTTACCGAAAATGGCACAACGGGACAATATGATGGAGAGCTTACATCCACAACAGCAGGAATTAAATATATCAGATTTAAGATTCGCGATCTTTTACTTGACGATGAATATCCAGTTCGATTCATGGAAGAGGAAATAGTATATCCAGACTGTGTGATCTCAACTATTATTGATGGTGAAGCAGAATCTGTTCAATTAATAGTAGAGGAGGATACTTCATGTAAATTAATTCCTGGTATTTACGATTTTGATTATGTTAATATAGCCGGGACTCTTTATCTTGAATCAGATAATACTTATGATGAAGCTACAGAGCAATATTCATCAAACTATGTTGAAATTAATGCCGATTACTTTGTAGTTGCTGAAACAGGACATGTTTCAGCAGATGGTTTGGGTTATATCTCTGGTGATGGGCCAGGAGCCCCACAAGATGGTGATGATGAAAACACCCCTGGTGGAGGTGGATATGGTGGATATGGTGGCGATGGCGATATGGCTGGCGGTGATCCATATTATGGCAACATGATTGATCCTGGAGACAGTGAATTATACGCCGGTAGCGGCGGTGGTGGCCCATATGGTGGAGCCGGCGGTGGAATCATTAGTATTGTGGCAAATTATTTATACAATGATGGTGAAATTAGTGCCGATGGAAAAAATGGCAGCAATTATAGTAGCAATTTCTATTCAGGCGGCGGCTCTGGTGGATCAATTTATATTTACGCAGTAGATATGGAATTAGATGGTTTAATGTCCGCTAATGGTGGGGACGCTGCAGAAGATTGTTCTGACAAGATATGTGGTGGTGGTGGATCAGGTGGA
Source organism: Chloroflexota bacterium (assembly GCA_016838895.1). GTDB lineage: Bacteria > Chloroflexota > Anaerolineae > Anaerolineales > Anaerolineaceae > UBA5203. The sequence goes on along the minus strand of JAEKNU010000029.1, from coordinate 13,603 downwards.
CGGATATTAATTCTTACTGACTCAGTCTATTCTAGTTTAGAAAGCAATATTCATAGTATTGGTGGAATTGGGAATGTCTCCAATCAATCCGGTGCATCTGGTACCGTACTCTTTGATCAGATTTCCAGTGATGATGGGGATAAATTCCTTTATGTAAGGAACAATAACCAAAATGGGAAATTCACTACAATTGAACCAGATGTATTTAACGAAATCGATCGGATATCCACTTATGAAAGGGGAAAGATTCAGATTTCACATACCAACCATCTTGGTGAGGAAGTCACTTGCGAACCATGGTCCGAATTGTTTGATGGGGACAAAACTGGAGAATTTTATCTCAATTGTGATATTGAGACGGATGATAATTATATTTATTGGGGTAGGAATGCAGACGTAACTATTAATAGTGATACAGTCTCTATAAATGAATTTAATGTACAGGGAAATGTAACGATTAAGGTTCCATCGGATGGAGGGACTTATTCTATAGGTTATATTGATATTTCTCAAGACGGAAATCTTTCTTATCTTCTTGATCCTGAGCAAGATTTCACGATGGACCCTGATGGTTTGAATATTGATGAAGGTGGAAGTCTGAATATCCCCAACAATGGTGGGCAGATTACTGTTGAAATATTCGACAATGAATTTAATATTGATGGTACTTTGTCTGTAAATGGAACTACTGGGAATGACGGAGGAAACCTTGTATTACTCACCGATTATTTGTATGGCAGTGGTATGATTCAGGCTAATGGGGATTCAGGCGAGAATCCTGGAAATGGAGGAACGATTGAATTAGCCATTGAAAGTACTTATTATTTCTCGGGTCAAGTGCAAGCGTATGGGGGTGAATATGGGGAGTATGCTGGAAATCCAGGAATTATTTTTGATCAGATAAATAATAATTTGACAGTTGATAATAATGACAATAGCGGTACTTATTCTTTTCCAGAAGGCACCTACACTTTTAATCGGATTGATATTGGAAATGCAGTTGAAGTTGTTTTTGCTGGAGAAGGAACTCAATTAACGATAAATGATGGTGTTTATGGAACTGGTACAACAACGCCAATTCTTACAGTGGAGGGGAGTTTAAATGATCCAGAGAGCTTCGAAGTAAACAACGTGATTATCAATTGGATCGGTTATGCAGATTTTGATTATAGTGTTGATATAGCAAAACCAGAAATAATGAGAAATGGAGTGGATTCCACAACAATTAATTTTGATCTTACTGATTTAGAGGGGAATCCATTATCAAGAGAGGATGTCTATATTCGTGTTTCTGGTGATGGTAATCTGATAGATGGAGTTGCTGTTGATGATAATACTTGGGTCAATATTACCGAATCTGCAACGACCGGAACCTACATCACTGAATTGGCTTCCACTGTGCTGGGTACAAAAAATATCCAATTCAAAGTTGGCAACAGATTGTTTGAAACTGTATATACAGTTGATTGTGTTGAAGTAACCTATATTCAAATCTTGCTGGATGGTGAAACAGCTGATCCAGATGAAGCGAATGGAAAAACGGGTGATATAAAGCCAATTTACACAGGTGATCCAACTCATATTAATTTTAGAGTGGTCGATGGAGAATTTGTTCTACAAGATACTGTCAATGGTACAGCAGCCATTACGCTTGATGATAGTGGTGCTCAATATCCACAGAGTATAAATATTTCTAACGGTATTGGTGAGGCGTATATCATTTGGTCTGCAATTGGTGAACAATCCATTACTGTGTCAGGTGAAGGCGACCTTAGTTCGATTACAGGAAACGAAACTACTACAGCAATTAATTCGCTGACTATTGCAGATGGTGAAACATATTACATGGATGAAGTTCGCACCTATTTAACAAGTGATGTTTCTTCGGGACAAAACACCATTACTGTAGCAGATGCCACTGGGTTGTATCCCGGACATCGTATTTTATTACTGAAAATGACAGGGGATGATGCCGGCGAAAATGAGCTATTCACTGTTGTAAGTGTGACTGGTAATCAAATTGAATTAGCTACATCAACCACATTCTCATATTTGACATCATCAGGTGTTACTCAAGTACTTCTTATTCCTAGAATTGAAAATATTACCGTTCAATCTGGTGGTGTCCTAACTGTGAATGATTGGGATGGAAATACAGGCGGAGCTTTATATCTTGATTTGAATAATATTACCATTAATGATGGTGGACAAATCCATGCTGATGCCAAAGGATATGAAGCTGAAGAAGGGCCAGGAGCAGGGCTATCTTATGCGGCTGGTGGATATGGTGGAGAAGGGGCTTCAAATATTTATCCGGCAACAACCGGAAAAATATATGGAGATGCGTTCGCACCATTATTATTGGGTAGTGGCGGTGGAAAATTTACATCAAGTGGATTTGTTCGCGCTGGCGGAAATGGCGGTGGTATTGTTCGAATAAATGCACAAACAATCAATAATGATGGAATATTATCTTCAATTGGTGGACAAGGATCCTACAATAATAATGGATATTCTGCAGCAGGAGGTAGTGGCGGTAGTATATGGATATCTGCCACAAATATTACAGGAATAGGAATTATTCATGCTTTAGGTGGTGATTCAGGACCTGGATGGCTAGTAGGTTCATATAACGGGTTCGCAGGGGGCGGTGGTCGAATAGCGATTGAAGTGATTAATGATGGATTTGGAGGATCTGTAAATGCATATTCCGGTCAAGGTTATTCCGGGGCAGCAGGCACAGTATATTGGGTTGAAACCAACGAATTGATTATTGATAACAATGGATTAGGATCTGGAGTATATACAACAGGTCTCATTTCGGGTGATTATAATTTTGATGCTATTGAGTTGATAAATAATGGTAACTTAACAATTTATGGAGAAGATTCCACCTTTGATATGAGTGGAGGCAAACTCACGGGTGATGGAAGTGTTAATCTTGTTAGTGAGGGAGAATTGATCGCTAATGGTCCACTTACGGTTTCAGGGTATTCATTAGACGTTCAAGGGAAACTTACCGGCGTAACAGATTTTGTGATTTCAGGTGGAGAAACGGTTGATTTATATAGAAATACACCTGTCTATGAAGGCGCTTATACATTCAACAATCTTGAAATTGCGGCGAATGCGACACTTAATCTGAATATTACGGATGATGAAGATGGAAATTATGAGAATGATTTTCCATTTGAAATAATAAGTACAAATGTATCCATTGCAGAAACAGGCATCATCGTATTAGATGGAATGGGATATATTTCTACTTCCTCCATCGGCAATGGACCCGGTGGTGGTTGGGGATCCTCTGAATCCGGTATCTATGGTGTTGGTGGTTCACATGGCGGTCGGGCAGCAGATAGCCCAACTGGGACAGCATCGGCTGAACCTTATGGAGATGAATTGGCTCCCGTTTATTATGGTAGTGCAGGTGGACAAGGTTATTCGTATACTGGCGGAAATGGCGGTGGTGCTTTGCACCTTTCTATTTCCAACTTGCTTGATCTGGATGGTGTTATTAGTGCAAATGGTATTAATGCATCCGAAAATGCAGGTGGAGGTGCCGGTGGCAGCATTTGGGTTGAAGCTGCTGAAGTTGATGGAAATGGTTCATTACTTGCAGCTGGTGGAGTGAGTTCTGCGAGCTCCGGTGGTGGTGGTGGACGGGTTTCCATTATCACAGATGTTATAGATCCGGATATTGCGGTGAATGTGATTGGCGGGGCTGGTGTTAATGAATCCGAGCACGGTACGGCATATTTTGGTCCGATTGATTTTACAAACTCAAGTATTATTGCTGATCCACCCGAGGTTGCGATTGGTGGTGTGGCAGCCTCTGATGTGTTGGTGACATTATATGCAACAAACGGCCATGTACTTCCATATAAAGATATTGAAGTAACTCTGGTAAGTGGTTCAACGGCCTTCCTTAATGGAGACCCCATTTTGCTAAACCAAACGGTGACCTTATCTGAAACTGATCTGAGTGGAGAACTCCATTTTGATGTTTCAGCAACCACATACGGTATGCGCGAATTTGTTGTATCCGTTGATGGTGGTGAACTGACCAACCATGTGGTGATTGATTTCACCGCCGGAGATTTCGAACCAGCTAATTCAACACTTGTTAGTGAACCTCAGAATGTTCCTGCAGATGGTGTTTCTACAGCTGCGATTACGGCTACAGCAAACAATATTGACAATCTGCCAATTATAGATGTCGATATCAACTTATCAGCAGATGGCGATGCTATCTTGACTCAACCTACTGATCCTACAGATGAGTATGGGCAAACAGTTGGGTATGTTGCTGACGCTACCATTGAAAATGTGACAGTATCTGCGGATGCATGGGGAATCCCGTTCTTGAATTCAACAGTTGTGAATTTCTATGGAACGGACTTTGTTTCGAATCTTAATGTGCCAACCCGAGTTACTCCTGGAGAGGATATTAGTATTGGGATTAATATTGATAATCTGGAATCCTACGCAGTGGAAGATGTATTGGTAGAACTAACGCTCCCAGATTTACTGACCTATAGCAGTGATACATCAAGTGTTACTCCGGTAATTAATGGTCAAGTATACTCATGGACCATCGCGGAGATGGCTGCAAATGAAGACATTTCGTTTACGGTGCAGTGTTCGGTATCTGCGAGTGCAATAGATGGCGATACGATGGAGCTATCCTTAGTCAGTGATTCTGCGGTGACGGAGATTAATCCAACAAATAACACAGCAACAAAAACAGTCAACGTTGTTTTGGGATATTCATTCGATTCTTCTATTACGCCCGATGATACATCGCTATACATTGGTGGTGAAGTTTTATATACGATCCAGGTGAAAAACACGGATATTCTACCGGATTTATACACCATTTCGGTAACTGGATTGGACACCTTCGATACTGAATTAAGTACCACTGAACTGGCTGTGACTTCAGGTGCAAGTAAAAAAGCAACTTTGAAGGTAGGCACCGATTCGTGTATCAGTGATCCGTTGGTAAACTTCACTGTATTGGTTACTTCAAGTGAAAGCGGTATTGTACAGGAGATACCAGCAACGGTGACATTGGACAGTTCTCCGCAGATCATTCTGGATGCTCCTGAAAATAACGCCATCAGTGGCTCACAATCTGTGTTGTTTAGCTGGCGGACGGATCCGGAGACAACCGGTACGTTAACGATATACCCCACAGATGATCCGGCTGCAGTGCAAACATACACCAGTGAATCTGGAATGAATCATGCTATTCAGGTGGAAAACTTGACGCGCAACACCAGTTATACCTGGCAGGTAGATGTAGTTTCCGCCTGTGGCAGCAATACCAGTGTTGAACGTGTACTGAATATCGGCAATGGTATTGTGTTCAGCAATCACAATCAGGATATTGCGATTAATCGCGATTATGATCAGCGGATCAATGTAGTCGTTCAAAACACGGATTCGATTGCGCATACGTTAACCAGCAGCGTCATCAATCCATACGAAGATTTGATTGTCAATTTCGTAGATAGCGGAAGTGTCGATCAAACCATCACGCTGGAACCAGGTGAAACGGTGAACTTAACCCTGGCAGTTCATGCCCAGGATGCTGTATTGCATGAATATACACTAACTGCCAATTTGATCGCGGATGAAGACACGACGCCCATCATTGATAATGCAAATTTGAATGTGGATGTATTGTTTGAAGGGGATTACACTATTGAGGAAGTAGTTAGCGAATTTGATCCATTAACTTTAGCAAGAACGTACGAAATAACCAATCATGGACAGACGATTACGGATCTTGCATTGGAAGCAATAGATCCCAATACTGGATTGCCAGCATCGATTTATCTGACCCCAAGTCTGGATCATGCAATGTTGAAAACTGGAGAATCCATTCGAGTAGTTGCATACCCGATATTTAATGAAGAAGATGCTGCGAACCATATTGCTTATGCGCCAACATTGCATATGGCGAAAGCGAGTTCTGATTCTGTTAGTGATATTCCTTTTGAATTGCATGTTAAGGGAGCAGGTGTTAATACAATCATATCTGGTGTGGCGACTTGTGGTGAAGGGCGGGATATCTATACTGTCACCATTACAGAATGTGAATTAGGTTTTGCAACAAGTGATTGGTATTGTACAAATCGAACTAGAATATCTACGCCATTCAATGTTCCTGCATTTTTGAAGAAGGAAGTTGTTTCGGGGGTTTCGGTGGATATGACTTTTTCACCTCAACATGGGGCAAAAGATCATGATGGTGTGATTTACTTCAATGGTACGCAAGTTATCGAATTCGAAAATTTGTCACCCGAGGGCACATATTCATTTGACGTCCCGACTGAGTTATGGAATGAATCAATGGCAGGGATCGTAACCCAGAATCTCTCGCTGGTATCACATCATCCTAATGCTGGGCATTACGTTGTAACTACAGGATATCAGGTCAATGTTGATGTGAATAATGCGAAGACTTTTGCTTGTGCAGCCAGTGAGGTAGAAGCTGAACAGGCTATTGAGTCTATGTATCCTTGTAGTGGAACAGCAACTTTCGATCCTGAAAAAGATGTGTATGAAAAATCTGTTTGGGCACTTGGCGAGATAAAGTCCTTAATCAAATCAATTAATGAGGCACCCAATATTCCTGCAAGTGTTTCTATTTGTACACAAGGGTTCTGTGCTGATCCGATTGATTCGCGTACGGGTGTGTTCTCCTTTGCTACTCCCGATATTTCCTTCCCCACCAGTGCGGGAACATTAGCCTTCCAGAGAGCTTATTCCACTGGCGCTGTAGAGCAATATTCCGAAGTCGGTTATGGCTGGATCCATAATCATTCCGAAAGGATTATCTTCCCGGATAGTATGTACGGTATGGAAGATTACATGATCTTCAGGGATCATCTTGGTAACCAGCATTTGTTCAAAATAGAAGAAGATGGGACATTCACTCCGGGACCAGGTGTATTGGCAACGCTGGAAGCTGTGACCGATGGATATACGGTTACTGCATCTGATGGACATGTATTCACCTTTAATAGCAGCGGTATGATCACCTCTCTCGCTGATAGTCAGGGCAATGCCTTTATTTATACCTATGATGAAGAAGGTGTTCTGCAGCGTGTCAGTGCGGATAATGGTACTCGTTACATTGACTTTACCTACAATGAAGATATCCGTATTGAAGCAGTTACAGATTACACCGGACGGGAAGTAAGCTTTGAATATGATGAAGATGGCAACCTGATACGATCTACCGATCTATTGGACCAGGAATGGACCTATGAGTATGATGAAAATCATCGGATGACGGCTTTGAATGATCCAACCGGTTTGGAAACCGTGCGGACCGAATATGACATGTTGGGACGCGCCTTCAAACAATATGATGCAGATGGTAAGTTGTTGGCCAAGATCATCTACCATAATGATGGTTCCATTACAATAGTGGATGCTGACGGAAATTCAGAAACCCACAGTTATGATAGCCGCGGCATCATGATAGATGAGACCGATCAGGTAGCCCGCGATACCAATACCAACTACGATGCCAACTTCCGTCCAACCACCATCACCAATGAAATTGGCAGTGAGCTGACGATGGAGTGGAGCGAGGATGGTAAACAATTATTGGCTGAAATTGATCCGGCTGGTAATCGCACGGAATATACTTACGACGAGAATGGAAATCTGACTTCCACAACCGATCCATCCGGGAATACAAAGAGCTACATCTATGATGGTGAATTACTGACCAGCACCACGGACATCGAAGGCAAGACCACGACCTATACCTATACGGCAGAAGGCTGGCTGGAAAGCCAAACCGATGCCTACGACAGAACCACGACCTATACCTATGATGAACATGGTCAACGGTTGACCACCACGGATTGGCTGGGTGAAACGACATCCAATGTATACGACGAATTGGGTCGTCAGATTGAGAGTGTTGATGCGCAGGGACGTGTTAACCGCAATGAGTACAATGTTGCCGGTCAACTGCTGCGTTCCATCCGTAATTATGATGCGGCGCGCCCACAGAATGACGAAAACATGTATAACCTGACCACGACCTATACCTATGACGTATATGGCAACCAGGAGACCGTGACCGATCCCCTCGGCCATGTGACAACCTATGATTATGATAGCAATGGACGATTGGTCAGCACGATTGATGCTTTGGACAACGAAACCACCAATACCTATGATGCTAATGGTCAGTTGATCACCTCCACGGATGCGCTTGGACATAGCACTACGTATGTGTACGATGCAGCTGGACGTCGGCTTTCTACTGTCAATGCGTTGGGTATTTCATCCGGGACAACGACGTTTGACCTGACCAACAACGCCTCCACGGCCAGCGATTCCGCAGGCAACGCCGCAACCTATTATTACAATGAACTGAATCAGGTTGTACGTATTGTGGACCCGATGGGCCATGAAACCACCACCACCTACAATGCAAACGGCAATGTGGAAACCAAGACGGATGAGTTAGGCCGTACCACCACCTATACATATGATGAGCTGAATCGCCTGGTGCTTACCACGGACGCCAGCGGCGCAACCACGCAAACCGTCTACGATGAGGACGGTTATCGTTCTGCAACCATTGATGCATTGGGTAATGAAACAACTTATACCTATGATGATATGGGCAGAGTGATTGCCACGACGGACGCATTGGGCCATACCACCAGCAGCGTTTATGATGAGGACGGAAAACTAACCTCTACCACGGATGCCATGGGCCGTACCACCTCTTATACCTACGATGAGTGGGACCGCAAGGCCAGCATGACCGATGGTGCCGGGCGTACCAGCACCTATACCTATGATGTATTAGATCGTGTGATCAGCATGACCGGAACGATTGGAACCAGTACAACTACCTATGATGCTTTGGGTAGAACGGTTTCTCGGACGGATGTCTATGGACACACGACTACGACGACTTATGATGATCTGGGTCGGGTGAAAACCACCACCGATTACCAGGGCAATATCACCACCAACTACTATGATCAGGTTGGAAATGTGATCTCCAGTAAACTGAATGATGATATTACCAGCTATGATTACGATGTCCTCAATCGTCAGATTGCTGTTACAGATCCTTTGGGCAACACCACCCAAACGGTTTATGACGATCTAGGCAATGTCAGCGATACCATCAACGCCAAAGGCATAGTGACGCATTATATCTATGATTCACTGCAGCGTAATGTGGCTATTATCCAGAATTACATGCCGGGCGAAGAGGCCAACGCGGACACTAATGTGCGCGTGGATTACACCTATAATGCCGTGGGCAATCGCATTTATGTCAATGATGCCAATGGACATGTCACTGAATTCCAGTATGATGCCAATAATCAGGTCACGCGCAAGATCGACCCGATCGGCAACACCTGGGACTATGTTTATGATCTGGCCGGTAATCTGACCAGCAAAACGGACGGCAATGGCGTTGTGACCGGCTTTGTCTATGATGATGGCGGCAATTTGCTGACCATCGATTACCCGGATGGCGAAGCCGATGTGAGCTTTACCTATAACAACGCTGGACAACGCGTGACGATGACAGACGGTATCGGCACCACCACCTGGACCTATGATGAACGAAGCCGCCTGGTATCGGTCAATGATGCCTATGGCAGTGAACTAACCTATACCTATAATGAAGACGGCCAGCGTACCGGACTGGAATATGCAGACGGCAAGCAGGTTGCCTATACTTACGATAATGACAATCATCTGGCCGAAGTTGCCTCATGGGATAGCCAGGACACGGAATACGACTATGACGCATTGGGCCAACTCACCAGCATGCTGCGCCCGAACGGCGTGGAATCCAGCTTCGTGTATGATGATTTGGGGCGCCTGACCGAGCTGGATCATAGTAATGATCTGACCAGTTTGGCAAATTACACCTATACCTATGACGCAGTGGGCAATATCATCCATGCCGAGGAAAATGTCATGGGCGGCGGCGCCTCAGGGCCGACCGTGCTGATTATGGTGATGGACACCACCGGTGAAGCTCTGGCTGAGAAGACCGTGTATGCCTACAACGGCGAAACCTACAGCAACTACAGTAAAGTGACCGATGAACTCGGGCAGGTCTCCATTACCTTGCCGGAAGGCGTGTATCGCTTCCGCGTGGACGTAGACGGCACCGAATTCTGGAGCGGTGAGACGGATCACTGCCAGATCGGTAATTGTGGTCAGGTGACCATGACCATTCCGCAAGCCGTATTGGTCACGGTAACGGATTCCAATAGTAATGTGTTGGAAGGCCAAACCGTATACGCCTACGAAGGCGAGACGTACAGTTCCTATCAAGGTGTAACCGACGAATTGGGGCAGGTTGCTTTGCGTCTGCCGCAAGGGGATTACCGCTTCCGCACCGATCTCAATGGCACTCGTTTCTGGAGTGCAGAGATTGATGGCGAAATGTGTACTGTGCCAGGCTGTACTGTGGCTGAAATTTTGGTGACCGTGCCATTAGTGGTCACCGTGCAGAATGATCTGGGTGACCCCATGGCGGATCTGACGGTTTACGCCTACGACGGAGAAACCTATTCAAACATCAGCGCAGTAAGCGATGAGAACGGGCAGGTTGAACTGACCCTGCCGGAAGGCGAATATCACTTCCGTGCAAACTATAACAACGTTGAATTCTGGAGCGCGGCTGAAAATCACTGCGCCATCCCGGGCTGCAGCGAGGCAGCCATCACGGTTTCCCTGCCGGTGACTGTGACCGTATTGGACACGGCCGGGAACCTGATATCTGATGTAAATGTGTATGCCTTTGACGGCACGACTTATCAGAATTTCAGCAAGAAGTCGGATGCCAATGGTGAAGTGGTCTTCACTTTACCGGGCGGCGACTATCGCTTCCGGGCTGACTACAATTCCACCCAATTCTGGAGCGGCACGGAGAATACGTGTGCGATTCCGGGCTGTACCACGGACGCTGTCACGGTTACCCAACCGGTGACCGTCACCGTGCTGGATACCAACGGCTTACCGCAGGAAAACCTGAACGTGTACGCCTACACTGGCAGTACCTATACCAGTTACAGTAAACAAACCAATAGTGATGGTGAAGCAGTCTTCACCTTGCCGCAAGCCGATTATCGCTTCCGTGCCGACCTGAACGGCATCCAGTTCTGGAGCAGTGCATCCAACGATTGCTCCTTACCGGAATGCAGCGCCAGTCAGGTGACCGTGACCATCCCGCTGCAAGTAGTGGTACATGATGGTCTGGGTGATGGCATTGAAGCTGTCAATGTGTATGCCTTCACTGGTACAACCTACAGCGGCATCAGTAAAACCACGGATGCAGATGGATTGGCTACATTCACACTACCACAAGGCGACTATCGCTTCCGTGCTGATGTTGATGGAGAACAAATCTTCAGTGATGAAGGTAATCACTGCGAAGTCCCGGGTTGTGAGCTGGTCAGCATAGCGGTTGGTATTGAACCGACGCCAACCGCGACGGCAGCGCCAACGCAGACCTTTACCAACACACCCACCCCGCTGACAACGCCGACTGAAACATATACACCTACCCCGCTTGTGGCTGATACGAATACACCAACAGCCATCATCGAAACCACAGTGGTGCCTGAAGACACCAATACCCCGCTGCCTGCGGATACCAACACACCTGAGCCGCTGGATACCAATACGCCAGAGCCGGAGCATACAGCCACCCCGACCGTTGAAAATACGGAAGTGGGCATGTATATACACTTCGGCCGTTTCCTGGCCAAGCTGCGCCTGGCACCGCTGGCCGATGATACGGGCGTCTCCGTCACAGTGCTGGATACAGACGGCACCGCGCAGAGCGGCCTCACCGTATACGCCTTTGACGGCACAATCTACAGCGGACAGAGTGCCGTGACCAATGAAAGCGGCCTGGCCGCCTTCACCCTGGCGCAAGGCAATTATCGCTTCCGCGCGGATTTAAATGGCACGCAGTTCTGGAGTGGTACTGAGAATACTTGCAGCACCCCGGCCTGCACCAGTGACGATATTACCGTCACCAAACCGATTACCGTAACTGTACTGGATAGCGACAGCAGCGCACAAAGCGGCCTGAACGTGTACGCCTTCAACGGCACGACCTATGCCGGATACAGCAAGGTTACCAGCGAGAGCGGCGAAGCTGTGTTTACCTTACCGCAAGGCGAGTACCGCTTCCGCGCTGATTTGAACGGCACACAGTTCTGGAGTGCAGCAGAGAATAACTGTGCTTTACCTGGTTGTGAAGCAAGCAGTGTGACGGTCAGCAAACCATTAACCGTGACTGTACGCAACAGCGACGGTACCGTACAAAGCGGTTTGAATGTATACGCCTTCGACGGCACAACCTACAAAAACTTCAGCAAGGTCACCAATGAAAGCGGCGAAGCCGTGTTCACCTTGCCGGAAGGCGATTACCGCTTCCGTGCTGACTTGAATGGCACGCAGTTCTGGTCCAGTGCAGCCAATGATTGTACCCTGCCGGGCTGTGAAGCCTTGGATGTAAGCGTCACCGTTCCGCTGACTGTCAGCGTTGTGGATAGTGCTGGCATTGCACAAACAGGCATCGCCGTGTACGCCTTCAATGGCGACACGTACATGAATTTCAGCAAGACCACCAATGAGGTCGGTCAGGCCGTGTTTACCATGCCGGAAGGCGACTACCGCTTCCGCGCCGATGCCGGCGGCACGCATTACTGGTCCAGTGAGAGCAATGACTGCACCCTGCCGGGTTGCACAACTGTTACAGTTTCCACTAGTAAACCGGTCAGTGTAACCGTAGTGGATAGTGACGGCACACCGCAGGTGGGCTTGAGCGTATATGCCTTCGATGGGACAACTTACAGCGTCTACAGCAAAGTAACTGATGAGAACGGTGCAGCCAGCTTCTATCTACCGATGGGCGATTATCGCTTCCGTGCCGATAGCGGCGGTACACAATACTGGAGCAGCGAAGAAAACGCGTGCACCATACCGGGCTGCGAAAGCGTGATCATCTCTGTGACCTTACCGGTGACGATAAGCGTCGTGGATACGGATGGCACGGTACAGGAAGGCATATCGGTATATGCCTTTGATGATGAAACCTACAGCAATTACAGCAAGGTAACCGATGAAAACGGTGTAGCAGTATTCAATTTACCTGTGGGTGACTACCGATTCCGTGCCGACTTGAATGGTACACAGTTCTGGAGTGCAGAAGAAAACAGTTGTGCATTACCGGGTTGCATCACCGACAGTGTAACCGTAACCAAACCGGTAACCGTGACCGTGGCCGGTGAAGAAGGAAACCCATACGTCGAAGTGACTGTCTATGCCTTTGATGGCGAAACCTACGCTGGATATAGCGCTGTAACGGATGCAGGTGGACAGGTTGTGTTCACCTTACCGCAAGGCGATTATCACTTCCGCGCCGACTACGACGGTGTGCAGTTCTGGAGCAATAATGAAAACAGTTGCACGATACCGGGCTGCGAAGAAGATGCCGTAACACTGCCTGGCGGCACCGGTGAACAGGAAGTAAGCATCGATTACACCTACGATGCCTTGAACCGCCTGATCA